>JAZPYL010000039.1:0-24577 GCA_045544175.1 Acutalibacteraceae bacterium
AACATCACCGTCGAAGAAAATATCCTTTACTCTTGTCTGTTCGGGCACATTAATTCTTTTCAGGTAGTGCTTATTGTTGTAAATGAATTCAAGAATCTCATCGGTGCTGTAGCCTTCACCAAGGTCGCACAGTCTTATGGGAGACTTAATGAAGGGATGGTCTACTGCAAGCTCATCACCGATAAAAAACATATTGTACCTTCGCTTCTCCATAAGCTGCTCAAATTTTTCGGGAGAGTAAGACATTGCCATACACTCCTGAATGTCACGCTTTACATTTGTGTACTTGGTCATCTCTCCGTTTTTCTCTGCAAGGTACTGCATTCGTGAGGGAGCCTTGCGGGGATTTTCAATGACGGACAGACCGTACTCTCTGCAAAGCTCGTCGGATGCTCTTCGCATTTCTCTGTAGCTTGCCCTGCAGGCGTTAAACTTTTTTCCGTCAACAAAGGAAACCGAGTTAAGTACAAAGTGTGAGTGAAGGTGATGCCTGTCAAGGTGGGTTGATACCACAACCTCAAAGCGGTCGCCCCATAATTTTTCTGCGAGCTTTATTCCTATCTCGTGAGCAAGCTCAGGTGTAACCTCACCGGGCTTAAAGGATTGATAACCGTGAAAGGCAAGGATGCCATCCTCTTTTTTGAAAAGTCTTTTGGTGTTTACCATTTGCTCTCTTGCAAATTCTGCGGTGCAGTTTACTCCCGTAACATAAAACTGCTTTTCGGTTTTGTCGCTTTCCATTGCGTAGTCGATTACATCCTTGAGTGCCTGCAGCTCTTCAAAGGTGTAATCGGGATTAAAAGTTTTCTCAGGGTTCACAGTGTAATCAATTACATTTCGAAGCCTTCCCTTTATCGGCCATATCTTTGTTACTGCCACGGCACCTCATCCTTCTCAGAAGTAAACTCACTGACTATTTTGTTTTCCGTTTCAAGCACGGAAGACAGAACAGAAGAAATTTCTTTCTGATTGTTCCAGCCTCTCGCACGGGCAACAACCAAAAGCTGATGAAGGTTGTTACCCACGGCACGAAGCTCACGGATAAGCTTCGGGTAATCAGCAGGCGGAGCTTCCTTGAGCCTGCACATTGTAATCAGAAGTCGGATGACCTTTGATTTTGAAACTCCCGTTGCTCTGCTTAAGCTGCAGAGCTTTTCATACTCAGTCTTGTTGAGATAGGTTTTGACAATCACGTCGTGATTTTTCTTTGTCATTGGATTTTCACCTCCTTGAAATTTATAAAAATTAGTTTCCACTTATACGGACAGGGAAAGGGCAAGTGGAAACCCTAATTCCCGAAAGTTAACAGAATATTTAAAGTTAATTGTTCATGTGTCTGCTGTTAACCTGATTCTTTTTTCTTCTTTTCATCTCCATTCATTCTGTTTTGCAAAACGGCTTTTTGTCCGTTTTGGGATTTCCGGGCCCGAAATCCAATGCTCGTTAAGACAAGGACACAAAACAGTTGATTCCGTTTTGAGGTAGCAATTTTAAAAAGCTCTCTACTTATTTACGGACAAATTTTCAGTCGTTGGCAAGTATGAACTTTAAAAATTTAAATACCCCTCTACTTTCTTACGGACATTTTTTGAGCAAAAGAGAACCATCGAACCCGAAAATATTCAAACTGTTTACAAGTGACTCGAAAAACAATTCTCACTTATTCCCACTGAGAAAAGGTAAATGCACACCTAAACTGCAAAGAGTTTTCAAAACATTTACAACCCGCCGCAAGAAAATTTGCAAAACAAAAAAGCCGTTACACAGGCAACAGAAATAAGCGTGGGAAGAAAATCTCACCTCGCTCATATTCTGTTGGGTCACTATGTAACAGCTTTTAAATAAAGCTAAATATAAATCGATGTGTGTGGCTGTTTGAGCAAAGCATAATTAAAGTAGTAGTTTCGCCAAGCTCAACAAAAACATCGTGACGGTGGTATGATATATTATTTTGAAAAATTTGACAACGGGAAATTTGTCGAATGGTTTAAAAAATTTTTTCACAGTCAATAATATTTAGTTTGAGCTTTTGAAAAAATATTTTTCTCTCCATATATACCACGACATAAGCAGGGGTAAAATGTTCCAAGATTTTGAAAAAAGTTGAAAAAATTTTTTGAGTGAGAAAAATGTGACGCAGTATTCATATAACCAAAATTTGATTTTTTGCTTCGCAACCTGCCGCATAACACTGACGTGTTTGAAATTTTTTCTGAGTATTATTGAATTATTACATCCTTCCTTGAAATAAAAAACAAGACACCTACCGCAGGGTAAGTGTCTTGTGAAGGATGAGATGTTCATTAAATTTTTTTATTTCTTTCCTCTCTTCTTATAATCCACATCAAGATTATCTCTCCAGCTGTTATCAAGTGATGCACACTTTCTAACATTGCTGACCGCACAGGCAACGGACTCGTACAGTATTCCCGTACCCTTTGCATCGGCGTTGTAGTTAACGGCTCTTTCTTCGTTAATGCCGTAGCGTCTTGCTGTTTCAACTGCATCAATATTCGCACCGATGAAAAGAAACTCCCAGCCGTATTTCTCTTTCTGTCGCTCAATCATTCTTTTGACCTGCTCACTTGAGTAACGCTGACTTGCGTTCTCCATACCGTCGGTGGTGATGATGAACATTGTGTGCTCGGGTACATCCTCAGGGCGGGCGTACTTATGGATGTTGCCGATGTGATGAATCGCTCCGCCAAGAGCATCGATGAGTGCCGTGCAACCTCTGACTGTGTACTCCTTGTCAGTCATAGGCTTAATGTCAGAAAGCTTAACTCTGTCGTGAAGCACCTCGCTTACATTGTCAAAAAGTACAGTTGAAATATAGCACTCGCCGTCTTCTTTCTTCTGCTTTTCAATCATAGCGTTGAAGCCGCCGATTGTATCGCTCTCAAGACCTGCCATTGAGCCGCTTCTGTCAAGGATGAATACTAATTCCGTGATGTTGTTTCTGTTGTTTTTCATTTTACTTTACCTCCGTTTTGTTATTGAAATCGTTGTATATTTTCTTTAGTCTTTTATCAAGATAGGACACTGCAGTTTCCTTTAATTTGTCATCGATGCCGTAAAAGGCTTCTGCCACCGAACCTGTTATTGCGGCAATGGTATCGCTGTCGCCACCGATAGAGATTGCATTTCTTATTGCATCTTCAAAGCTCACCGATTCAAAGAATGCTTCAAATGCCTCAGGAACAGAATCCTGACAGGTTTCGTGAAAGCCATAGGTCGGTCTGATTCGATTAAGAGTGAAATCAATTTTATAAAACCTGCTGACATATTTCCTGAGCTCATTCATCGTGCTACCCGTACGGGCAAGATAAATTGCACCTGCCACGCTTACAGCACCCTTTATTCCTTCGGGGTGATTGTGTGTTACAACCGCAGTTGCTTTGGCTAATCTTTCAGCTTCATCAAGCGATTTAGCGTACCAACCTACAGGCGAAACTCTCATAGCCGAGCCGTTGCCGTAGCTGTTGTAGGGAGTTGTTCTTCTGTTTCTTATCCAGCCGTAAAATCTTTCGCCGTAACCGCAGTCGGGATAGTGATTTCCGATTTCGTGCATAGATTTTATGAGAGTCAGTTTAAAATTCTCGTAGTCGGTTACGGTTTGGTATTCGTTCAGAGCTTTTGCCACCGCAAGAGTCATAACCGTGTCATCTGTGAAAAAACAACGGGGAGTAAAGAGGGTGAACTCTTTGCTTTTATGGTTGTGAAATTCAAATCTTGAACCGACAATATCTCCGATAATTGCACCTGTCATAGTATTTACCTCCAAAAAAAGTATGGTTGCAAGGTCTTGTGTAACCTTACAACCATAGTATAGCGGATTTAGTTTTTGGTTTGGTCAATCGGCAATTGACTTTTAAATCGTAGAGAACAGCGTCTCCTGGTCATACTTGAAAAGTGCCGAGTCAATCTCAAAAACATCGTAGATTTCATTCTCAAGACAGTACTTGATAATTACATCGAAAAGACTGCTGTCTGACAAAATAAATCCAACGGATGAGAGAAGCTTCTGCGTTTCTTCGAGACTGAGTTCAAGAGCAACTGCAAATGAAATTGCTGTTTTCTTATTGGGTTTATAGTGCTTGTCTGTCATTAGCTTGTGCCAGGTCTGCTTGCTGACATTGGCTTTTTTGTAGCACTCAACATCGCTGATGCCTTTAGCATCAATAAGCTTAATGAGCTTAAGAGCAAAGCTTTCATCGAGCTTTATAAAATCTTCAAGGCTCTGCTTAGGTGCATTGCCGACGGTGCAAGGCGCAGGTGCATAATTTTCCTCAATGCAAGGGGCAGACATACATTCATCTGACATAGCACGACTATACTGAATCTCGGTGTCAAATCTCTTTTCACGGGAAAATGAAGTGTTAAAGAAACCACCCGAATAACGCTCGGCATAGTTATCGTCAATATAGCTCTCTATGCCTGAAAAAAGCTTTTCTGAAAGCTCATAGGATTTCTTGTCATAGACAAGGAGATAAACCGTCATTTCATTATCGAAGAGAAATGTACTTATGGTGTTAATTGCAATTTTCAGCACCTTATCTTTTGGGTATCCGTAAGTCCCCGACGAGATGAGAGGAAAGGCAACAGTTTCACATTTGTTTTCTTTTGCAAGCTTCAGGCACTCGTTATAACAGGAAATAAGAAGCTCGGTTTCTCCGCTATTTCCCCCTTCCCATACGGGACCTGAGGTATGAATAATATACTTACAAGGCAGATTAAAGGCAGGGGTTATCTTTGCTGTGCCGAGACCGAGAGGTGTAAGTGTCGCACAGAACTCATCAAGTTCAGGACCTGCGGCAGTGTGAACTGCGAGATCAACACCGCTGTAGCCTATCATTTTTTTATTGGTTGTGTTGACGATAGCATCAACCTTCATTTTTGTTATGTCTTGACGAATTATCTGAAGGGGCATATGTTTCACCTCAAATCGGTTGAATTTATGATTTAATTATATGGTTGAGGTGTGCCGTTGTCAATGATAGAAGAAAAAATACGGTTTTGAGTACATATATTAGGACTTGACGTGGTGGACGGGCGGTTCGATATTGCAATTGCAGCGAGGAAAAGAGTATAATATGAGCGAAACTAAATGCTTGAGGGTGGATGTGTTTTATGCCTGACCTTAATGATTTTTATGCTTTTAAAATGACCTCTTCCGGCGGTGGTTCAGGCGGAGAGAGAAATAACAGCTCAAATAACAGCGGAGGCAGTGGAGGTTCAGGCTGTGCTACTGCATTGATTGTATTGGCAGTCATAGGTTGGGCGCTTTGTCTGATAGGTAAATAAATCGAGTAATGACAGAAGGTGTACGATATGAGTTTTAACATTAACAAAGATGTAAAAGTTAATATAATACGCAGTGATCGCAAGACACTCTCTATTCAACTCAAGACAGGAGAAATCATTGCTCGTGCACCTCTGCGAATGAAGGATAAAGAGATTTATAGTTTCATTGAATCCAAAAAGCCTTGGATTGAAAAGAATCTCGCTAAAATGGAAGAACGCGAAAAAGCAATCAGCTATGTGCAACCCTTCACACAGGAAGAAATAAACGCCCTTGCCGAAAAAGCAAAGGTAATCATCCCTGAACGCGTGAGATATTATGCTCCTAAAATCGGCGTTACCTATAACAGAATTACTATCCGCTGTCAGCGTACCCGTTGGGGCAGTTGCTCGTCAAAGGGTAATCTTAACTTTAACTGCCTGTTAGCACTGTTTCCGATTGAGGTTATCGACAGTGTTGTTGTACACGAGCTTTGCCATAGGAAACATATGAATCACTCGCCACAGTTTTATGCTGAGATTGAAAAGGTGTTCCCTAAATATAAGAAGTGGCATAAATGGTTGAATGATAACGGTGGGGTGCATATGGGGAGATTGCCCAAGTAATTTAGCAATTAATGATATACAAAACCGTTCAAAGTCCGATTAGATGTTGAACGGTTTTATAGTTTTTTGAGGTTTTTGTGTTACTTTTTACATTTTTCGACACTATATTACTATAAAGAGCTTTTATTGACTTTTAATCACAAACAAACTGTAGAATATCCTTGCATAGAAGTGCTTTTTGTAGTATAATTCATAATGTATAATTGGGTGTTGTAGTGCAATTTTTTTGTTTCATATAGTTTTTTGTAACAATGTGATTCAATTAGAGCAAATCAACAATATAATATCTATGTTACTACTAAGTTTGAAAAAACTACGAGAGGATAAATTACAATGGCTTATACCGGAAAATTTCAAGTGTTTGAAGATATAATTAAAGAAATAATGGTTGTTTATAAACATGATTCTCGCCCGTGGCTTATTGGATATAGTGGCGGTAAAGACTCGACTTTGCTCGTTAGTCTTGTATATGAAGCTGCTCAACGATTGAAAGCTCTTGGCGATGAATTAAATAAAACAATTTATGTAATAACTTCCGATACAATGGTAGAAAATCCTATTGTTAAGAATTATATGCATTTATCATCAAGTAGTATTAACCTTGCCGCAAAAGCTGCTGAATTGAATATCAAAGCCGAAATTATTTATCCTGAACCTGAGCAAACTTTTTGGAGTCGTGTAATAGGTTTAGGTTATCCTACTCCGGAACCTCCAGGATTCAGATGGTGTACTGAAAGATTGAAAATTGATCCCATGAATAAGTTCGTTGATGAAAGAATTAAAGAAAGCGGAGAAATAATAATCTTACTTGGTGTTAGAAAGGGAGAGAGTTTAACTCGATTGAAAACGATTACTGCTCGTGAAATTGAGGGTAAGCTTTTAAATATGCACAATGATATTCCCAACGCCTATGTTTATAACCCTATTACTGAAGTTCCAAATGAATTGGTGTGGGAATTCTTATTGAAAGATGATTGCAAAAGTCCTTGGGGAACCGATATGAAATATCTTTTTAAATTGTACCAAGGGGAAAATTTAGGCGAAGAACAAAGTGTTCTTGGCGAAATTGATAGAGATAAAATCCCGGTAACCGGAAATTCTCGTTTTGGTTGTTGGTGCTGTACAATGGTAAAAGAGGATAAATCTTTGCAGAATTTTATTGACCATTCGTCTCCTGAAGATGCCAAAATGCTTAAGGATTTACGAGACTATCGTAATGAACTGTTATCAATGCGTTCTAACCCTATTTATAGAGATACAAAAAGAAGAAATGGAGCCGTGTATAAAAAAGCTGATGGTACTTTTGGTATGGGGCCATTTACACTCGAAGCACGTCAGAAAATACTCGAGGATATTCTGAAACTAGAAGAAAAGACGGGCTTAGAATTAATATCAATCCCAGAATTAAAGGCTATCGACAAGATGTGGGATGAAGAAGGCGACTTGACCTGTAGATGTTTAGTCGATATCTACCGAAATATAAAAGGGAAAAAATTGCCTTGGGACGATTATAAAATATCTCGTTTCGATAACGAAGCAATTGAGGCTATTGAAGAAATTGCTGATAAATATGGCATACCTGTTGAACTTTTTACAAAGCTTATAGTTTCGGTTGACACCAATAAACACATGACTCACAATAACAAAATGCAAAAAGCGTTTGATAGGATTATTAATCAGGAATGGCTTCATTACGATATCATTGAAGGGGGGTTGAACAATGAAAATTCAGAAAATAGCGATTAAAAACATCGGTCCATACATCAACAATAACAGTTTCAATTTTGATATTAAATCAGATGTGAAAAGAATGGTCTTAATCGGCGGTAAGAACGGCGCCGGAAAAACTACATTGTTCAACGCCATAAAAATCTGTCTTTATGGTTGTGTTGCGTTCGGTTTTGAATCTAATAATTCCAAATATTATGCAGAGGTAGAAAAGTTAATCAACACTGGCGAAAAGCTTAAAAAGAGCGGCGAAGCAGAAGTTATTATTGAGATGCTTTTTGATGATGGTAAGAACGATTATCTTTATACTTTTGACAGAAAATGGAAAACCAGTGGCAAACGTATTGTTGAAAGCTTTTATTTGTATAAGGATGGTGTTCAGTTATCTAATACAGAACGTGGCGATTTTGAAAGCTATCTTCTTCAAATTTTACCTCCCAATCTTTTCAAGTTCTACTTTTTCGATGGAGAAAAAATAAGCGATTTTATTTTTAATAGCAATAAGAATTCTGATTTTAAGGAAGCTTTTCTTAAATTATGCAATTTGGACACTATGGAAATAATACGCGATAATTTTCGTAGAGTATCGCGTACAAAAGCAAATGGATCTGAAACAATATTGCAGCACTATGAGTACTGTTTAGATGTTGATAATATCAACGATAGTCGTATTGCGGATGCTGAAGAGGAATACCGAGAAATTTCAAATGAAATTTTATCTATAGAAGATAGGCTTTTTGCGTTGGAAAAGGCTTATTCTAAAACGGGTGGTATATCAAAAAAAGAATGGCGCTCCATGCAAGAACAAATAGCCAAAGAAGAGAGTTATCGAGAAACTCAAAGAAAATGGTTGAAAGATATCGCTAATAATGTGCTTCCCTTTGTGATTTTGCGTAAGAATTTATCTGAGTTAAAAGAGCAAATTGAAAGGGAACGCAAGGCTCAAGTTGGTACAAATGTAAAAAGTGCTATTGATACACCTGAAGTAAAAGAATTGATCAGTGATGTGCTTGGAAACTGTGGTATAGAGTTTGCAGATGATATATCTAAAAAGCTAATTTTTGAGATTGTAGATTATGCTAATTCAAGTGCAAAAAATATTAATCCAATTTTAAATTTATCTGAATTGGATGGTTGGAACTTAATTTCTCAAATCAACAGTTTAATGGCATTTGATACTTCGAGAATAAAAAAAGCTACAAACGATATTGAGGCATCTAAAAATCATGTAAGAAGAATACGAAATAAAATAGAAAGAAGCAGTGTTGATAATTACGAAGAGTATCTTAAATTGAAAAGTGATTTGAATGAATCAAAATCACAAAATCTTGAAAAATTAGTACGAATTGATGCTGAATTACAGCAATACCGTGCTGATAAAGCTGTATCATCTGCAAATTTAGCAAAAGCTAAAGATGCATATGAAGCGGTTTTAAGAAAACGTTCTGTTAACGATATCTCTGCGAGAGCATTGTTGGCTTTTGATGAATTACAAGCAGTTTTATACAAGAAAAGCATCAAAAAAGTGGAAGAAGGTTTTAAAAAGTATTTCTCTGTTTTAATTAACAAATCTGATTTGATTGATGGAATATATATCGACAATAATCTTAATGTTTTACCCTATCGAAACAAGACATTTAATAAGATTGAATTGAGAAAAACTGTAGAAGTCAATGGCGTTGAGTATCTAATAGCACAGATAGGTTTACATGCCTATGAAATTTATGTAGCGAATTTGAGCAAATCTGGCAGTGATATTGTTTTACCTGTTGAAGTAAAACAGCAGCTTTCTGCAGGTGAAAAGCAAGTGTTTATTATGGCACTTTATCAGGCTCTATCTCAGCTTAACACAATAAATGTTCCTTATATCGTAGATACACCGTTTGCTCGAATCGATAAGGAACACAGAAGTAAAATACTGGAAGAATTTTTCAAAGAATTAAAAGGACAAGTTATTATTTTGTCAACAGACGAAGAAATTGTCGGAGAGTATCGTGATATGATTGATGATATTGTATCAGATACATTTGTGTTAAAACACACGGTTTCCGGAAACACTGAGATTCTGTCAAATACGTATTTTGGAGGTTAACTATGACAAATAAATTGCATACATCCAAAAGAACTCAAGACATTTTTGTTTCTTTAGGTAAATCTTTAGGTCTGCAACCTTATATACTTTCAAAATTAGCAATTGCTTTGTCAATAAAAAAAGGAAAAATAATATCTGATGATTTGAATACGGATAACGAGGGATTGGAATTAAGTCGTCAAACAATTTTTCAAGAGCACGATATTATGTTCAAATCTTTAATAATCAATACTGAAGGAAGAGCGATGTCAGATGATGAGTATTTTCCGGAAATTGTAAAAGCACACTTAGATAGAGGTGCAAAACTTTTAGAAGAAGAAAAACGATATAGCAAAGATTTTTATAATCATTTATGTAATTTGGATATGAATATTTGATTGGGAGGAATTTATGGACTTTCCTAAAGTAAAACCGTGTTTAAACACCTCTGACGATGATTTAGCAACAGAATTGTATCAACCATGCTTGCAGTGGGCAACACATTTTGACCGAGGCGTGGGATATTTCACAACAGGCTGGCTTATGCACAACATAGCCGGTTTAAGTGACTTTGCTTCTCGCGGTGGAGTTATGCGTCTTATTACTAGTCCAATTCTTTCAAATACAGATTCAGATGCTATTATTGCTTCCAACGAAGATGATGATACTGCTTATAAAAAATTTGAAGAAGCTCTTTCAAAAAATGTGGAAACATTGAAAGCTGAAATGGAAGCAGACATTCTGAATGCATTTTCTTGGATGTTGTATGACGGGATAATTGAAATGAAATTTGCGATTCCACGTAAAAAACTTGCTAATGGTGATTTTCACGATAAATTTGGTATTTTTTATAATGGTAGCGAAGCAATTTCGTTTTCAGGGTCTATCAATGATAGCATACATGGGTTTCAAAACTATGAAAGTATAAAAGTTTTCAAAACATGGGCAGGAACTAAAGAATATGTTGATGCCGATGCTGAAAGATTTAATCGCTTGTGGAACTGTAAAGATTCCAACCTCACGATATACACAATCCCGCAAGCGATCAAAGATGAGATTTTTGCTCTTCGCACATCTGACAGACCATATCAGCCAGTAAAAAAAGCAAAAAACAAATGGGAACATCAGGACAAAGCAGTAGATTGTTTTATGGAAAAAGAACATGGCATTTTGGCTATGGCTACAGGTACCGGAAAAACGATTACTGCTATGAAGATTATTAACAGACTTTTTGAAGAAGGTAAAATTCGCCGTGTTGTTATTACTATGTTTGGTAATGATTTGCTTGATCAATGGGCAAAACAGATGCGAGAAAATTATAAGAATAAGCAAATTTATTACCATTACGAATCTCAAAAAATGATGAACAACTTTATCATTCATCCCGATAATTCTATTCTGTTGATATCTCGTGACGCTGATAATTTATCAAAACTATTAACTTTGTTTAACAAAGCTCCGGGAGACTATAAGAATGATACATTATTCATATTTGATGAGGTGCATGGCGCAGGTTCCGATTCTTTTGTCGAAAACTTGAAAGGTTGTCTTTCTCCGTATAAATATCGCCTTGGTTTAAGTGCGACACCTGAACGAGAATATGATGATGCCGGCAATCAGTTTCTTAGAGATGAAATTGGCGATATAATTTTTACTTTTTCCCTTAAAGATGCAATAGAAAAAGGTATCCTTTGCGAGTTCGATTATATACCTTTACCTTATGTATTGTCTGATGAAGAAAAATCAAAGAAAAAGAAAATAATCGCTGCCTTTAATGCAAAAAAAGAAGCTGGTGAATCGGTGGATGAAAATGATATGTTTACACAGCTTTCAAGAATAAATAAAATGGCATTTAATAAAATTGAAGAATTTGAGACTTTTATTAAACTGAATACAATATTACTCAAAAAGTGTATTATTTTCGTTCAAGAAAGGTCTTATGGAGAACTTCTTCAAGATATTCTTATAAAATATACTGATAAATATCACACATATTATGCCGACGACGACAAGTCAAAGCTCGATGATTTTGCTAATGGAAATATTGACTGTTTACTGACATGTAAAAAGATATCCGAAGGTATCGATATAAGTAGTGTTACTAATATTTTCCTGTTTGCATCAGACCGTTCAAAACTCGTTACAACACAGAGAATCGGACGAGCATTACGTATTGATAAAAACAATCCGAGTAAAAAAGCCAAAGTTATAGACTTTATACTTGATGACGGTTCAGAAAACGATAATAATGCTGATCAAGAAAGAAAAGAATGGTTGACGGAACTTTCAAAAGTAAGGAGAAAAGAAGATGAGGAATAAAACTATTGAATCAACTATAGATAGAGTAATTGATAATTCTAATTATCCTTCAGATTTTAAAAATTCATTCAAGCAATATATAAAAAACAGATTTGATGGCACCGCCAAAGAGATCGAGCTTAAGTGGAACCTCTCTTTGTTACCTGAAAAAACGGAGGTTGACAACTAATGAAAATGTCCATTCATAGTATTGAATACGAGAGTATCAGAAAAATATCAAAACTGAAGTTGTCTTTTGTTGATGAAGATGGAAAAGTAATAAAAAACACCTTTTTAATGATGGCAAATGGTACTGGAAAAACAACTACAATGGATCTCCTAAAAGGATTGTTTGATGGAACGGCAGCTAATTGGCCCTCTGAAAGAGTCAAGACTTTTGCGCCAACAACATCAATCTCAGACATTGGAACATTTCGTGTTGTCGTTACTTTTGATGGCAAGCAATACACATATTGTTTAACCTTAAATTACAAAACCGGAAAAGCTTCAATACAAACAACTACTACTCAACAAAATGGTGTAGAAGAAGGTCGACATTTACCAGATTCTCTTCGCGACATTTTTACACCCAAGTTCGTTCGACGTTTTATATTTGACGGTGAACAAGCAGAAAAAACAATGGATAGTTCATCTGATGAAGCAGAAGAAACTATAAAATATCTATATCGATTAGATGAGCTTGACAAAATAATTGCTGCAAACGAAAGAATCCTTTCTGAAATTCAAGACGCTGAAGGTAGTATAGGTAGTAAGGGTTCTCTGAGCAATTTGCGCACTCGTCAAGAAGATGTGAGATCAACTATATCCAAATTAGAAAAACGCGCAGTCCAACTTCGCAAGGATATCAAAAAGTACGAGGATGAATGTAAAGATAAAAGAGTACAAAGAGATGCGCTTGATAAAAACTATGAAGCTTTGAATAAAGAAAAACAAGTAATAGCTGCAGAAAAACAACATAACAGGGATGCTATAGATGCGCAAATAGCGGAAATACTTGGACTCTCAAAATCACCATATTTGTTTAGCGAAGAATTTTGTAATCGTATGTTTGCTTTAGGAAACAGCATGACAAAATTAAAACTTCCTAAAACAATTTCAAAAGATTTCTTTGTTGAGCTTGCAAATTCAAAGAATTGTGTTTGCGGAAGATGCATTGGTGATAAAGAGAAAAAAACAATTCTCGATAATGCCGAAAAGTTTTTAGGCAGTGACCAACAGTCCGTACTTAACAACATAAAAAGCAATTTAATGTCTTGTTCTTATGATGATAGATTGCAAGAAGCTTTTGAAAAGTTGACTAAATTACGTATTAATGCTAATTTACTTGACACTCGTTTTAAATCAAACGAAGAAAAGCTATTAAAAGCTGGTGGCGAAGAAGCCATAAAAATTAAAAAGCGAATCGATGAATTAGAAGATTTTATAGCTGTCTCAAAGTATCAACTTGAGATAATTGAATCAAAAGACGAAAACAATGAAGAACTAACAACAGACAACAATTTATATAAAGCAACACTCAAATATAAAGATTATGAGCAAAAAATTTCAGCAGCAACTAGAACCAATGCCGCACTTTATAGGAAAAAAGTTGTTGAAAGTCTTGTTTTAGAAATTAAAGAACAGGCTACAAAAACACTCAAAAAAGAGATAATTCAAAAAACAAACGAAAAAATTCAAAAGGTTATTACAGATGATTTCATTGAAATCGAAAGTATAGATCGTTACATAAAGTTGAAAGGAAGAGAAGGTGCAAGTGAAGGACAAACCTTAGGCGTTGCATACTCTTTCATTGGAACTTTATTTGAAGATGCAGAACTCGAATTTCCGTTTGTAATTGACTCGCCAACCGGCAAAATGGATTTTGATAAAAGACAGGCTGTTGCGGATATAATACCAAAAGTTTTCACCCAAATGATTGCTTTTGTTCAATCTGCGGAAGTTGAGCACTTTGCTGATAGATTTTATAACAAACCTGATACGCAGTATCTCACAGTAATTGCTACACCACATAGCGGTGCAGTTGAAGTACATAAAGGAATCGAATTTTTTGATTCTTATCAGCGTGAACACAAAGGAGATGAGGAATAATGCATTTTAAAATGTCAAAAAATGCACAGGCATTTTTTTCTAATATTATTAGCCCCTCGGGTTCACATGGAGCAGACAATAAAACGAAATTCAAATTCCAATTTGATGTATATTATTGTTGTGCAATGATAGGAATGACAGCAACTCAACTCAACGAAGATTCATCAGACCTTAATGATTTAACAGAAAACTACCCTAAACCATATGTCGATTGTAGAGCACAAATTGCGGGCTTATTAGTAGCTTCTGAAGCAAAACGTCGAGGAGTTGATATGCAAAGCGCGATGCTTGAATCTATGATGCTTGAATACTTGAGCGACAATGAAACTATGCTTTCCGATGAAGGGATAAGAACGTTAAATGCTTATGCATTGAGAGGTTATCAATTAATACGAGAATATCCATTGACGGAAAAACCTTCTTCTCGAGAGGATTTTCTTGAAGCATTTAATGTGGCAATGCAGATGTATTCTGCGCCGGAGGTATGAAGATGACTATTTTAGAAGCTATTAAGTGTGTTTTATCGGATGAAAATAAACCTTTAACATCTCAAGAGATATATGACGAAATAATAAAAAGAGGTTTGTATAAGTTTGGTGCCCAACAACCGGTAACTGTTGTTAACAGCCAAATTAGACGCAGATGCTTGGGTTTGGATTTTCCTACGGCCTTTCCTATAAAAGTGTTTGAAATTGTATCATATAAAGGCAAAAAGCCGTGCTTTGCGTTGCTTGGAGAAAAACCAAAAAAATCAACTGAGGCACAAACAAATCACATATCTACTACCGAGAGTTTGCCCGAAGAAAAAGTAGTGGGAGCATATAATGAACATATTGCTTTAATAAAAGAACAGCTAATAGAGCAAATTCTTAACAACACTCCTTCATTTTTTGAATACTTAGTAATGGATTTGTTGCTTAAAATGGGATATGGTTACGGCAAGACAGCAGGTACTGTAACAGGGCGTTCTCATGATGGTGGTGTTGATGGAATAATAAGTGAAGATAAACTCGGTTTGGATTTAATATATATTCAAGCTAAACGCTACGGTAAAACTAACAAAGTTGGGCGCAAAGAACTGCAATCTTTTGTAGGCGCAATGGAAAACATTCAAAAAGGTGTGTTTATAACAAGTTCTATATTTACCAAGGAAGCGAAAGCTTATGCAGAAAAGCAGCAACAAAAGAGCATTAAATTAATCGACGGAAATTATTTGGCAGATCTACTTATAAAACATGAGGTTGGTATTAGCAAAGTACAAGAGTTTGCAGTTTACAAAATAGACTTGGATTATTATGGACAATGAAACAGGTGGGTGTGAAATACCATGGAAGTCAAAGGAGCATATACAACAATTATAGAGTTTTTATCTACATATAAGGAATGCAAGATTGTATCAAGCTTTTCACATGCAAATGAAAATCAGTGGAGTTTTGAAGCAAATCGAGTTATCAAAATTCCTGATTATCAGCGTGAATTTCGCTGGGAGCAAAAGCAATTAGAAGAGCTTTACAATGATATTAACCGTGGGAATTGCTATTTAGGTCAAATTGCGGTGTCACACAAAAATGGAACAAAAGTATATAACATTGTTGATGGTCAGCAACGCATCACATCAATAATCATTCTTTTAACTGTATTGTTTCGTCAGTTTTATGTGTATAATGATACTATTAATATGAGAAAATTCGAGTTACATAAAGCTGAAAATAACTTTGAATGCCCGGATGATATAAATCATCCAGCGTTACCAAGATTGACTTTTGACGCCAATTGCTTTGAGGAGTTTCAGACATTTATTTCTCAAATATATAATGATGTTAATGCAAATACAAAAGAATTTAAAGATGAAGTATTTGCTGAAGTTGGTGAAGATTTCTATAATCAACAAGAAAGATACATAGGGGCTTGTTCCGAATTAAATACCATTTTGATAAAAGAACTTGAAGCCAAACAAACTAGACCGGAAAAGCTAGTTCGTGTAAAGGAAATTATAGAGAACATTTTTAAGACACGAATTTCTGTTGTAGTATTTGAAGGCAATAGTATTGGGGAAAGTGAAAAAGTTTTCTTGGATATAAATGAAAAAGGGCTGAGATTAGATAATGAAGATATACTTAAGGCATATTATTTTCAGTCAATTACCAGTGAATCAGGTGATTTAGCATTAAATACGTGGATAAAACTGAAAAAGAACTATTTTGGTTTGCAAGAGATTTTGAAAAACAGTAATAAGATAACATTAGATGTTTGGATGAATTTTATGCTTCAGATATCCCTTTTTACTGATCAAGAGAATGAATATGAGTTTGATAAATTCGATAATGAATTACGATATGGAACTAATGACAAGAGACATATATGTCAGTTGTTTACAGATAGCGAATTACAAATGGCCTTTGAAAGAGCTTCTGAATTTCTACTCACTTTAAAAAAACTATTAGAGCATGAACATAATACTCCTTTTTATTGCGAATATATGAGTGACGCAGATTCGACTTCTCGTCCTGTGTTTCATATGCTTTTGACTAATATGTGTAAAGCGGATATGAAATTAGTGTTTATTGTTTTATCCAAAATATGGTGGATCAGAAAAAACAATAATGAAAACATCCGTCTATGTGATATTATTCAATTGTTTTCTTTCTACATAATTAGCAACATAAGTGGTTTAAAAAAAGAAAAATCCATAATTAGCAAAGCTTTTATGTCTTCAAAGGATATTGCTTCGGCTTATAAAGAATTGTTTATATTAGAGAAACAACTCCTTACAGTGTCAAGTGAGAAGGCATTGACTTTAAAGCGTGATCAAGAAAAAGCTGAATATCTGTCTTTTAATATTCAAATGTTTTATAATGTATTCAAATTCAACAAAGATACAAAACAATGGGAAATCAAAATAAGCAACCAAGAATTCTTAGGTAATTATCAAGTTAATAGAAATCAATACGTAAAAGACCATTTTTTGATTCAAAATGGGAAGACCATCAAGCTGTTTGATGGCAGCGTTTTTGAAATAAATCTAAGCATGCATGGTCTGAAAAAGCGAGCGTACAATTTCATTTATCATAAAGACACCTATGGTAATGTGGATTTTGTTACGCGCTTAAATAAAATTTATAGTAGCGAAACGGAAGAAAACCCACTTATAAGTAGATTTGGCACGTATGAATTGGATTATTTCAAGTTTGTATCAGATCAATTTAGATCATTTTATATGAATGGTAACACTAAGCCTACATGGGATTTGGCAGTTGAAGAATATAAAAAGGATGCAATGCGAGATTTTCCAAAAATTATATCGTATATTTTACAAGAACGTTGTACTACATGGAATAGGCTTGTGGGATCTCATATTATTGAACAAATGGAAATATAAGTTAATAATGATATTAAAACACAATAATTTGTCAGGAGATATTAAATGGTTACCTCTCTCACCCACGATCCGATTTTCCTTAGTCTGAAATCGTAAGTCGCAACAAAAGAAGATATACAAGTAGCTGAGGACTTGCTCGACACACTCACCGCCCATAAAGACGGTTGTGTCGGTATGGCAGCGAATATGATTGGTGTGCGCAAACGCATAATCGCCTTTGATAACGAAGGTACATATATGGTTATGTTCAATCTTGAGATTATCAAAAAATCAGAGCCGTACGAAACAGAAGAAGGTTGTCTTTCTCTGCTCGGTGGTCCTCGCAAGTGTAAGCGTTATAAGACTATAAAAGTCAAATGGCAGACAGCTGAAATGCAGACTCGCATTAAAACTTTCACAGGCTTTCCTGCGCAGATAATTCAGCATGAGGTTGACCATTGTAATGGAGTTTTAATTTAAGGTGAAGTTATGAAAATAATAATTGATGCCGACGCTTGTCCTGTTGTAGATATTACCGTCAAGACCGCCAAAGAGCGAGGCATAGAGTGTATTATCGTTTGTGATAACACCCACTCCATTGAAAGAGACGGAGCAACAACTATTGTCGTTGACAAGGGTGCAGATTCTGCCGATTGCCGTATTGCAAACCTTACCGAAAAGGGCGATGTGATTGTCACACAGGATTACGGCCTTGCTGCACTTGTGCTTGGTAAGGGCGCTAAGGCACTTAATCAGAACGGACTTATTTACACCGATAGCAATATAGAAAATCTCCTTTTCACTCGTTTTATAGGCAAAAAGGAGAGAATGGCAGGCAACAGGACAAAGGGCCCGAAGAAGAGAACTGCACAGAATGATGAAGACTTTTTGAAGGCGTTGCTGTTGTGTCTTGAATAAAAACTAATTCTCCCAACGAGGTTTAATATGATAGCTTACACCTACAAATCACACAATAAATTTATCCTCACCACCAAACCAAAACCCGAACTTCTCTCCTCCCGTGACGCCATTGTCAGAGTAACTATGAGCAGTATCTGCAGTAGTGACTTACATATCAAGCACGGCTCTGTGCCTCGTGCTGTTCCGGGGATTACTGTCGGTCATGAGATGGTCGGCATTGTTGAAAGTGTCGGCAGCGGAGTGACTAAATTCAAGCCCGGTGACAGAGTTACCGTCAATGTTGAAACCTTCTGCGGAGAGTGCTTTTTCTGCAAGAAGGGCTTTGTGAACAACTGCACTGACAAGAACGGCGGTTGGGCTTTAGGTTGCCGTATCGACGGCGGACAGACCGAATTTGTGCGAGTGCCTTATGCTGATATGGGACTTAACAAAATCCCCGACAGTGTAAGCGATGAGCAGGCTCTCTTTGTGGGTGATGTTCTCGCTACAGGATTCTGGGCAACACGCATTTCCGAAATCACAGAGGATGATACTGTGCTTATTATCGGTGCAGGGCCTACGGGTATCTGTACTCTGCTTTGTACAAGGCTTAAAAATCCCAAGTGTATTATCGTTTGCGAAAAGGATAAGAACCGCATTGATTTTGTAAAGACTCACTATCCCGAAGTTCTTGTCTGCGAGCCTGAAAGCTGTAAGGAGTTCGCACTCGAAAACTCTGACCACGGCGGTGCTGATGTTGTACTTGAGGTTGCAGGTGCAGAGGATACCTTCCGTCTTGCCTGGGAGAGTGCAAGACCTAACGCTGTTGTTACGGTGGTTGCTCTTTACGATAAGGCGCAGACCTTACCTCTTCCCGATATGTACGGCAAGAATCTTATCTTTAAAACGGGCGGTGTTGACGGCTGTGACTGCGACGAGGTGCTTTCTCTTATCGCTGAGGGCAAGATTGACACCACACCTCTCATAACCCACAGATTCGCTCTCAAGGACATCGAAAAGGCTTATGATATTTTTGAGAATAAGCTGGATGGGGTTATTAAAATTGCTATTGTGAATGAATAAATTTGTGCCATCCGTAAGGGTGGCATTTTGCGTTGATATATGTTATAATGAGTTCGAATAAGAATTTGTGAGGATAATTATGAGTTTTGAACTTTTGCCAATGGGGCGGATGGATATACCACAATTTAAGCACGATATTCAAGAAGCATTTCAAAAAGGCTTTGAGGATGTGTATGGAGAAACCGAGGGTACAATATTACCGGAGCAAGACATTGACCGTTCTTTGAATGCTGATGGATGTGTTGCATATAAAGCGATTGTGAATGGTGAAATGGTAGGCGGTGCCGTTGTTGTGATAGATAATGAAACACAGCACAACCACCTTGACTTGCTATATGTGAAATATGGAATTCAGACAAAAGGAATTGGTTACGCTATTTGGAATGCAGTTGAAAAACTTCACCCCGAAACAAAGGTATGGGAGACCTGTACACCATATTTCGAAAAGCGAAACATCCATTTCTATGTCAACAAATGCGGTTTTCATATCGTAGAATTTCTGAACGAACATAATCCAGACCCTAATGATACGGAAGAATTCATTGGGGATGGTGGAGATGGAATGTTTGTTTTTCAAAAACGGATGTAATATATCAAATTCCAATTTGCCTACATATAAAGCTTAACCCCTGACTTAGTCCAAAAGTCAGGGGTATTTTTCTGCCTCGGTTGAAATGTTTCTGTGTGTTGTGGTATAATCTGTTCAGTAAATCTCTATTAAAAGGTACTTATTATGGAATTTAACGAGAAACTACAAGAATTGAGAAAGAAAAAGGGTCTTACCCAAGAGGAGCTTGCCGAGGCTCTTTTTGTGTCCCGTACCGCTGTTTCAAAGTGGGAATCGGGCAGAGGTTACCCTAATATAGACTCTCTGAAAGCTGTGGCAAGATTTTTCGGAGTAACGGTTGATGAACTGCTGTCGGGTGACGAGCTTCTTACCGTGGCAGAACAGGATAGCAAACAAAAAGAAAATCATACCCGTGATATTGTCTTCGGTCTGCTTGATTGCAGTATTATAAGCTTCTTCTTTCTTCCCTTTTTCGGACAAAAGGTAAGCACGGCAATAGAAGCGGTTTCACTTTTATCTCTTGACGGAATTTCAGTTTATCTTAAAGCGGCATATTTTGCTCTTGTAATTGGCATTACAGTTTTTGGAATTCTGACTCTCGTTTTGCAAAGCAGTAACAATAGCTTTTGGTTAAAAAACAAGAGTACAATATCACTTGTGCTGAACATCGTCGGCTCACTTCTCTTTATTGTAAGTCAACAACCCTATGCGGCAACATATATCTTTATTTTCCTGATAATCAGGGCGATAATGCTTATTAAAAGGTGATGATACGGAAAGTGTCATTATTGTGACACACCGTTTCTTGCCCTTATTTAAGCCTTGCCTTAAACTGTACTCAGGCGAAAGCCGAATACAAAAAAAGGCAGGTAATAAAAATGAAAAAGAAAAACAGAAAAGGTCTTATTGTCGGCGCAGTTTTGCTTGTGGCATTTGTGCTGTGGACGGTGGCAGTTAAGTTTATTGACGTTCAGCCGATAGGTCCCGAAGGCTCGGTTGTGGGCTTCGCCACAGTTAACCGATTTGTTCACGGGCTTACGGGTGCAAATATGTCCCTTTACAATATCACGGATTGGCTCGGCTTGGTGCCACTCGGTTTTGTAATGGGCTTTGGCACTCTCGGACTTGTTCAATGGATCAAGCGAAAGCACATTTTAAAGGTTGATTACAGTATTCTTGTTCTCGGAGGCTTCTATATAGTTGTAATGGCGGTATATGTCCTCTTTGAAATACTTGCCCTGAATTACAGACCTGTGCTGATTAACGGAATTCTTGAAGCCTCTTACCCGTCGTCAACAACAATACTTGTGATGTGCGTTATGCCCACGGCAATAATGCAGTTTAATGAGCGTATCAGAAACAATGTGCTCAGAAGGAGCATTAGTGTTATAATTACCGTTTTTATTATTTTTATGGTAATCGGCAGACTCGTTTCGGGCGTGCATTGGTTTACGGATATTGTAGGCGGAGCTTTGCTTAGTGCAGGACTTGTTGTGCTGTACTATTCTGTCAGCAGTAATTCCAATTAAGATAATCCTGCCTTCGGGCTTGATTATAAATATTATTTTAAAAGGAGATTGCTTTTTGAGAAAGACAATCAGAACAACGGAGAGTGTACTGTAAACGGGAGGTTTGCAAATACATTCTCGCAATCCGCTCGTAAATCTCGTCAACTTATGAAAGGATTTAAAAAATGAACAACATGACGATACGTTTAGAAACAGAAAAAGACTACAGAGCTGTAGAGGAGCTTACCCGTGAGGCATTCTGGAATGTGTATAAGCCGGGTGCTGACGAGCATTATTTTGTCAATCAGATGAGAAATCACCCCGATTTTATCCCTGAGCTTGCATTTGTGCTTGAAAAGGACGGCAAGATTATCGGCAACATTATGTACACCAAGGCGTGGCTTGAGGATGAAAAAGGTGAGCGTAAGGAAATCTTATCCTTTGGTCCTCTCTGCGTTGCTCCCGAATATCAGAGGCAGAAGCTCGGTAAGCTTCTTATTGAGCATTCCTTTGAGGCGGCAAGAAAGATGGGCTACGATGTGAACATCATTTTCGGCAACCCCGGAAATTATGTCAGCCGTGGTTTTGTCAGCTGTAAAAAGAAGAATGTCAGCTTTATTGTTGACGGCAACTTCCCTACGGCACTTCTTGTCTGCGAGCTTATTCCCGATGCACTTGACGGCAGAAAGTGGATGTATATTCCGAGTACCGCCGCCGACTGCTGTGAGGACATTGCCGCAGTTGAGGCTTTTGACAAGACCTTCGAGCCAAAGGATAAGAAGTGGATGCCAAGCCGGGAAGAGTTTTATATCTACAGCCATTCTTCCATAGTCAGATAAACGTAAACACCGCTGAGGAATCAGGATATTCCTTGGCGGTATTTTTTTTTTGTGGTATTTTTGTTTGGGATGTGCTATAATCAGTTAGATAAATAAAAATTTCTGGAGGAATATCAATGCGTAATAGGAGTATGGCGTTGGTCGTGAGAAATGAAAAGATTCTGATGATAAAAACACTTCGTTACAACAGATGGGAGCTTCCAGGTGGTGGAATTGAGGACGGTGAAACTGCTGAAGAAGCTGCCATCAGAGAATTGAAAGAAGAATGCGGCTTAAATGGAGTGATTAAAAGACCTTTAAACATCTTGCATTGTAAAGACGGAAGTGTTGAATATGTATTTTTAGTCGATGTACCGAATGAGCAACAAGCAATTGTGGGAATAGATCCAGAGGTTTCAGCGGGAGAAGAGCAATCCATTAAAAGTGTATGTTGGAAAAAGCTCGATGAACTTAGTGAAAAAGACAGAGCTTTTTTATGGGCGTATGGATTGTTAGAAGTAGATGATTATTTTGAAATTGTATTAAGTTGGGGGGATAAAATAAGTTATCCACTTGATAAGGAAGTTCAGTAAAAATTCCAATTTATATAACATGAAGGAGTAATTAAAAATGAAAAAGTTATTATACATTGATGCCTGCATAAGAGATGAGCAGTCAAGAACCAAACGAATTGCAACCCCTATAATTGAAGCATTGAAGCAGAAATACGAGGTTCAGACCCTTGTTATAAATGACCTTGATTTAAGCATCGTGAAAAAGGAGCTTGTAACAAAGCGAACAAACGGTGATATTGACCCTCAGGTTATGTCTTGGGCAGAAAGTGTGCGTGATGCCGACAGAATTGTTGTTGCGGCACCCTTCTGGGATATGTCAATTCCTGCAGCACTCAAGAATTTTCTTGAGCTTTGCTCCATTTTTGATGTAACCTTCAAGTCGGACGATAAAACCTGCTACGGTAATTGCAAGGCTGAAAAAATGCTTTACATCACCACAAGAGGTATGGATATCAACACCGGTGATGTGTTAGAGCAGGGCTCTTCATATCTTAAGGCTTTGTCCTGGCTTTGGGGCATAGGGCCCTTAGAGGTGGTTTCGGCACAGAATATGGATTACCTTTCCGAGGCGGAAATTGAAGAAAGAATCAGTAAAGCAATTTCCGAAGGTGTGAAAATTGCAGAGGAGTTTTAATTGATTTGTTGTGCTGTGACCTGTTCAAAAAAAAGAATTTATAGGTGAAATAATATGCAAAATAATAATTATAAAAGAGAAGTCGCTTTTTGCGTGATATCTGTATCTGTATATTTTGCATTGGTTAACCTGGCAAATAAGTTATCTTACGCAATAAACACACCTAACAGTATCAATGCATTAACGGAAATAGTTTTTTTGATAGGAATAATTCTTTATCTGAAAAAGAAAAAGCTCCTGTCATATTACGGTATCAATAATCTGAAAGAACTTGAATATAAAAATCTGCTTTTTTGTTTACCTATGATTATCATTGCATTAGGTAATTTGAGATATGGTATACATATTAATAATTCATGGGAACAAATTGTTTATATCTCCTTGGAAGCGTTGGGAGTAGGCTTTGCCGAGGAAATATTATTCCGCAGTTTTCTGATGAAAGCGATAATAAATAAAAGCGCAACAGCTGCAATTATAATTTCAAGCACAGTTTTCGGAATAATACATATCTTTAACTTGCTTTATGGTGCGGATACAATAGCGACATTGGCACAGGTTGTTTATGCAACTGCTTTGGGTTTAATGTTCTCAATGTTTTTTTACAAAACAAACAATATCGTACCTTGTGTGATATGTCATAGCCTTATAAATATGACTAACACCTTTTTACCAAGTGATTTATCAAATGAGCAGTTATATATAGGCTGGATTATTATTATAATCCCAGCAGTTTTCTATTCCTGGTATTTGTATAAAACCAAAAAGTCTCTAGTAAAAGTTGTTTGTAGAAATTCAGTATAAATCAAAAGCGTACAGTAAATTCCAATTTGTTTAACAGTTGAAAAAACTAGATCCTTAGGAGAAAAGATGATAAAACATATTGCAAATATAGTCACAGGTTGTCGTGCTTTGGGTAGTGTTTTGTTGTTGTTCTTTCCTGCGTTTTCAGTAGAGTTTTATATTATATATATCATCTGTGGTTTTAGTGATATGATAGACGGTACTATCGCAAGAAAGACA
>JAZPYL010000040.1:0-31132 GCA_045544175.1 Acutalibacteraceae bacterium
AAATATACCTTCTTTTTTTACTTTAAGGTAACGGTAATCGAAACGAACAAGCCAAAATGTCCGATTTCCGGCACCTTTGTAATTTTTTCTCCTCGCAATACGCGAGTATTGTTTCGTCGTAGAAAATCCCAAATGCACCAAAACTCGTACATTTACGGTCTTCGTGTTTAATGGGTGAAGATTTTTCTTGTAGCAAGGCAAAAGGTGAAGGGAATACTTGTGTATTTCCGAGCCTTTTAACGATACTACAGGGAAAATATGCCCCATTAAACCTTGTACGGTTCGACTACCGTTACCTCAAATCGTTAAACTAAATCTTAAGTATCATAGCTATATTACCATTAATATAAACAAATTTATCCTTTTATATTATACATAATTATTTTGAAAGAGCAATACTATAATAAAATATTTTTCAATCTTTGTTTTATTTGACATACTAACAATAATATTGTACAATAAATCCCATCAAAACACAAAAAAGGAGATTCTTATGATATACAAAGGTCAGATATGTGACGGCTGCGGCAGAATTATTGAAGAGGACGACGATATCGTTGTCTGCCCCGAATGCGCTACACCGCAGCACAGAGAATGCTACAATAAAAACCATACCTGCGTAAATGCAGACAAGCACGGCGACGGCTTCACCTGGGAAGCATTGGACGGTGTCAATCCCGTAACAGCTAAAAAGGAAGAGCCCGTAAAGACTATCCCTTGCCCCAACTGCGGCTACGGCAATCCCGAGGGCAGTGAAAGCTGCAAACAGTGCTCAATGAAATTCACTCTTTTCGGCTTCAATGTTGTCGATGCCAACAATAAGCTTGAAAATGAGGAAAAAACTGCTGTTTCAGAAAAAACAGACAATACAGATATTCCCGAATACAAAGCACCCTTTGCTATCGGTGAAGGCGAGGGCTTTGAAGAAAACAACACCGATGAAATCAAGGCCCCCATCGAAAGAGATGAGCTTGAACAAAGGCTTGTTGACACAATAACCTCCGCTTCGGGATTTTCTCCCGACGGAGAGGAATTCGCCTTCGGCGGTCCCTTTCCGAGAGACGACAAAACCTGCGGTGTGCATACAAATCTTCTCGGCGCTTTTATCGGCACAAGCGCTATGAAATATATCGAAAAATTCAAAAGAATGGATATAGGCAGAAAGCTTTCTTTCAACTGGGCGGCATTTTTCTTCTCTCCTTACTGGTTCTTCTACAGAAAGCTTATAAAGCCGGGCATTGTCTTTATGACAATTGCTTTCTGCACAAGTATAATCAGCACTCCCTATCTGCTTGAATTTATTGAAAACTTAGAGCCTCTGATGAATCAGCTGGCCTCTGCAACTACCGAGGCTGAAGTGAATCTTGTACTGTCACAGCTTCAACAGGCTTACACACCTGCACTTATATTTATGGCAGTAAACTTCATTTTCAATCTTATTGCAGGCTTTATTGCAAATCCCCTTTACAAAAATTATTGCGTTTCTTCTATCAAGGAAATCGAAAGTCTGCCCGACAGAAAAAATTCAATGGCATTGCTTCTGAGAAAAGGCGGAGCTGCTCCCCTTTATGCTCTCCTTGCCCTTTTAGCTGAAAACGTCATTTCATCTGTTGTGGGAATGTTTATGTAAATGTGCTTTGCACATTTACGAATGCAGAGTGCAGAATGCAGAATGCAGAACGGCGAGGGAATGGGTGGAAAAATAAAGCTTCCGCCCGCCCCTTAAGGTCAGTGTAAAGTTGTCGACAAATAATTTGTCATTCTGAACAGAGTGAAGAATCTTGCAGGTTATCATTAAACAGACATCAGATTTATTATAACAAAAACCGAGTTCATTGCCGAACTCGGTTTTTCTGTTGAAATTGTTTTGTTAAATTTTATCTGGCGGGAACAATCTTTTTTCTTGAAGCCTGTTTCCCCGTCGTTCTGCATTCTGCACTCTGCATTCTGCATTGTTAACCGATAGGTTCAAAATCCTCCGCTCCGTGCTTACAAAGAGGACACACAAAATCATCAGGCAATACGTCGCCCTCATAAACATATCCGCAGATTTTGCAGACATAGCCTTTTTTCTTCTGAGGCTGAGGCTTGGGCTTAACGTTGGCATGATAATAAGCATAGGTCATACTTTCTTTATCATTGAGAACCTTTGCTTCTGTCACACGGCAGATAAACATTGTGTGTGTTTCAAAATCCACAGTGCTTTCAACCTCAAGAGAAAGGAAAGCATTAACAAAGAAATTGAGATATGAAAGTCCGTTTTCACTCTTTGTAACACTCATGCCGTCCATTTTATCCTTATCTCTGCCGCTTGCAAAGCCGAACCACTCAAAGATACCGAAGGGTGCATCGACAGAAAGACAGTTGACATTGAGCTTACCCGTTCTTTCAATCATTCCGTGGGTATAGTTTTCCTTGTTGACGGTTACGGCAACCCTCATAGGATTGCTTGTAAGCTGAACTACGGTATTGACTATACAGCCGTTTTCTTTTTCACCCTCTTTTGTGGTTACAACATAAAGGCCGTAGCTGATTTTAAAGAGTGCAGTTGCATCTATTTTATCTTTCATAGTGTCAGACCTCCTTTATATATAATAGTATATTACCACAAATTACCTTTTAAATAAATATTTTAACGAAAAAATTTCCAAAATTTCGAAAATAAAATGTCATCCTGAGTACAACGAAGGATCTTTAAGATTCTTCACCCTGTTCAGAATGACACTGTAAGAAAAAGAGAGCACTCTGTGTGCCCTCTTTATATTTATGCTTTTTCCATCTCAACCGTAACACTGAAAAGGTCGCCGTTGATTTCAATTTCAAGACTGCCGTTCTGAAGAATGCAGAAGTTTTCGGCTATTGAAAGTCCGAGGCCGTTGCCCTCAGTAGTTCTTGACTGCTCGCCTCTTACGAATCTTTCCTTTAATTCATCGGAAGAAATGTTAAGAGGTGCCGCGGAAATGTTCTTGAGGTTTATCGCTCCCCTGCTTCCTTTTTCGGAAAGGGTTATATATACTCTCGTATTTTCGAGTGCATACTTTTTGATATTGCCGAAGAGGTTTTCAAAAACTCTGTAAATGAGCTTGCTGTCAGCCCTTACGGTAATATCCTTTTCAGGCATATCAAGTATAAGCTGAAGCATTCTCTCTTCAAAGCTTTCCTCGAACTCACCGACAATCTGATTTATAAGCTCCTTAAGGCTGACGGAGATAAAGTTTACAGGAATAGAACCGGCTGAAGCCTTTGACGCTTCAACAAGGTCTTCAATAAGAATCTTAAGCCTGTCACTCTTGTCGCTTAAAACATTCAGATAAGAAACTGCCGTCTCGTCTTTGATATCGCATTTCTTCAAAAGGTCAACATAGTTGATAATGCTTGTCAGCGGTGTCTTCAGATCGTGGGACACATTGGTGATAAGCTCGGTTTTTGTTCTTTCCTGCTTGATTGCCTCGCCAACGGCGTCCTTAAGACCTTCGCTCAGACACTGGAGATTCTCTGCAGGAAGCATAAGATAATCGGGCAGTGCATTTTTGTTTATGTCTATATCAAGCTTGCCGTCACGCATTTCCTTTACAAGACCGAAGAGCTTATTGACTCCGCCCGTAAATCTGATACCTCTGTAGAGAACGTAGAGGTCGAAGAGGAAGAGCACTCCTATAAACACAAGACCGACGGGCTCATAATCCATAACAAGCAAAAGACCGAAGCCTGCAACAATAATATTAATGCCGATTGCAATAAGGGTTCTTATTATAACCGTCTTTTCAAGCTCTTTTGTATAAAGGAACTTATCTTTTATGCCTGCGGATTTTCTCTTGACGAATGAGCATCCCTTTTTCCCGCCGAAAAATACTTTTTTAATAAGCCAGATAACACTTATATTTCCCCAGAAGCTTCTGTTTTTGATGTGTCTTGTAATAAACAGAGTGAGGTCAAGGAATGCACAGGTAATTATTGCCGTAAGAATACCTATAAGACCGTACATAATATAGACTTGCGAGGAATCGAAGAGAAGAGCAAGCACCATATACATAAGGAAAGCTGCCCCTGCAATTATTCCGCCGTCAAGAAGAATTCTTATTTCGGTGAAGAGCTTATCACCCTTCATAAGATATATTTCCTTGCTGTCCTGAATTCTGCCTGCTTTTGAAATAAGGTAGATGAAGCAAATAAGGAAGAGCACAGCCATAGTGCCGCAAACGGCAAAGCAGTTCTTGATTATTCTTTCGGCCATTGTAACTCTGCCGCCGATACCTATAAAATTACAGGTTTCACTGTCACTGTTCTGGTCAATTCCCACATAGCATTCATAGTAACGGGCAGAAGTTGTTTTACTGTAGGAAGGCATACTGTGAACTGATGTGGTTGCTGCAACGGGTGCTGATATATCGCCGTACACAACGGAAACAGATGTAACCTCTCCGTTATCCACCATTGTAGTGACTGCCGTTGTTGACGGGGGAAGAGTTGTTGTTTCGTAAATCTGCTCCTCATAGGAGTCGATGTCATAACGGTTTATGTAAAAGTCATAGAAGGTGTCCGTATAAAGTCTTCCGTCATTAAGATATGTATTGCCGTCAGCGGTATAGGTATAGGTTCCGTATCCGGAAAATACCTTTTTAATTTCCTCATCATCGGACTTTGAGCCCAGAGAATCAATATTCGTGTAGACCCTTCCGTTGTTGTCCCTTATAAAATATCTTGCCGAGCCGTACTGAGTCTGTATCTGATTCTGAATATTCATATATGCGGCATAGAAAGACTTGTAATCGGGATAATAATCCTCAAATTCTCTCTGATTGAGAATATTTGCCTTCAGGACTTCGTCATTTACCTTAAAGGCATAATAACCGGGTGCATATTCAGCACGGATTTCTTCGTCTGCGGTACTGAAATCCTTAATGACAATGTTTGAGTTGTTAAAAAACACAGCATCGTATTTGGTTTCTTTGAACGCCTTTTTAATATCATCGGGCACTACGCCTTCATCATAATAAAAGGTATCCTTCAATATGGATTCATACTCTAAATAATCCTCAAGTCCCCAGAAGCCCTTTTCTATTACATTGTCACTGGTTTCGGGAGCAAAAGTGAATCTGTTTACAATCTCTATATCCCCCGAAATTACTGCGGCAAGAAAATATGAAGACTGACTCGCAGAAGCTGTTATAAGTTTATCTTTTATCTTTTCAATTGTCTCTCTGTTTTCATCGTCTTCGGCCTTCTTTATCGCCTTATAGACCTTTTCACTGCCGTCGCCGTAGTTTCTGATACTGTTACTGAGAAGATTTCCCAGTGTTGTGTACTCTGAAATGAAAGAGTCGTAAAACCATATATTATCCTCCAGACCGAAGATTCTGTTTTTTATGGCATCACTGCAGTTATTCATAGAGAGGCCTGCCTCTTCGGCAATTTCAAGAGATGAACACACCTGCAGCGACATTGTTACCGTGCAGATAATACAAAGTAAAGCTGCAACAATTTTTGTTAATATGAGTCGGTTAAATTTTTTCAATTCTGTATCCAATTCCCCACACCACCTTAATATATTTCGGATTCTTTGTGTCGATTTCAATTTTTTCTCTTATTCTTCTTATATGTACCGTCACAGTTTTTTCCGTTGAAAAGGCGTTTTCATTCCATACATTTTCATAAATCTGATTTGACGAAAGGGTTTTATCCATATTGATCATAAGGTATTCGATTATTTTGTATTCCGTTGCCGTAAGTCTGACCTCTTCACCGTCAACGGTTACCTTCTTTGCCTCAAGGTCAAGGGAGAGTCCGCCCGTAGTAATCACGCTATCCTTCTGAACCGCTCCACCTAAGGAAACATACCTTCTTATCTGCGACTTGACTCTCGCACACAATTCGAGAGGGTTGAAGGGCTTTGTCACATAATCGTCACCGCCGAAGCCCAGACCTGCAATTTTGTCTGTGTCCTCGCTTTTGGCGGAAAGGAATATAATAGGTATGTTGCTTTTCTCCCTGATTTTTAAGGTGGCGCTGATTCCGTCCATAACGGGCATCATTATATCCATAATAACACACTGAACCTCCTCTTTCTCAAGAGTCTCAAGTGCCTGCTTTCCGTTATATGCAGAAACGGTCTCGTAGCCCTCAGCCTTAAGATAGATTTCTATGGAACGTACTATTGCTTCGTCGTCATCACAAACCAGAACCTTGTACATCTTTTCCACTCCTTTTCATTGGTACGTCTGTATTCTATAATATCACAATTAAAACTTACGAAAGTAATTATAACAGATTTATTACAATTTAAAAAGACATAAAAACTGAAGCTTTTATGAAACTGTTTGTATTTTACATAAAAAATGTTCATAAAAATGGCAAAAAATGAGCAAACTACTAAAGATTTATAAAAGGTGAAAAAAGCCTTGAAAAAAAACAAATTTTTTTGTATCATATAAAATAGCGAAATTTTGATTTTCATATCAAATATTTTTGTAAAACAATATTGCAGCTCTGCTGTAAAATCTAATAACAGGGGTGGTATTTTGAAAGTACAATTTACTGAAACTATTCTTCGTGACGCCAACCAGTCTCTGATTGCGACAAGAATGAGCTTTGACGAATTCGAGCCTATTTTAGCTGAGCTCGACAAGGCAGGCTACTATTCTCTTGAGTGCTGGGGCGGCGCAACCTTTGACTCTTGTCTTCGTTATCTTAATGAAGATCCTTGGGAGAGACTCAGAAAAATTCGTAAGGCTTGTCCCAACACAAAGCTTCAGATGCTTCTTCGCGGACAGAACCTTCTCGGCTATAAGCATTATCCCGATGACGTTGTAAGAGCTTTCATCAGAAAGTCAGTTGAAAACGGTATCGATATTATCCGTATCTTCGACGCTCTCAACGACCTTCGCAATATTGAGGTTGCCGTTGACGAAACTCTTAAATGCGGTGCACATCCCTCAGGAACAATCTGCTACACTCTTTCACCTATCCACAATCTTGAAAACTATGTTCAGCTTGCCAAGGATATGGAAAAGATGGGTGTAAAATCAATCTGTATCAAGGATATGGCGGGTATTATGGGTCCCCAGGAAGCTTACGATCTCGTAAAAGCCCTCAAGGCAAATGTTAATCTTCCCGTTGTTGTTCACACTCACTCAACAACAGGCCTCGGAGCCCTCACTCTTCAGAAGGCGGTTGAAGCCGGCGCAGATGTTATTGATACAGCTATCTCCTGCTTCTCAGGCGGTACATCTCAGCCTCCTACGGAAACTCTTGTCTATGCTCTTAAGCAGCAGGGCTATGATATAGATGTAAATATGGATTCACTCAAGACAATCAACGATTTCTTCAAGCCCGTAAGAGCAAAAGCTCTTGAAAGCGGTCTTCTCAATCCCGTTGTTCTTGCAACCGATACCGATGCTCTTGTTTATCAGGTTCCCGGCGGTATGCTTTCAAACCTTGTTGCTCAGCTTACTGCTGCCGGCAAAATGGACAAGTTTGAAGAGGTTCTTCTTGAGGTTCCCAGAGTACGTGAGGACTTAGGTTATCCTCCCCTTGTTACTCCCATGAGTCAGATGGTCGGTGTTCAGGCAACACAGAACGTTCTCGCAGGTGAAAGATACAAGAATGTTTCAAAGGAAATCAAGAACTATTTCCTCGGCTCCTACGGTAAGGCTCCCGGTGAGGTCAACAAAGAACTCGCTGAAAAAATTCTCGGCGGAGAAACTCCCGTTACCTGCCGTTTTGCAGATACTCTTGAGCCCTATTTCGAAAAAGCAAAGGCAGAAATCGGAGACAAGGCAAAGAGTGACGAGGATGTCCTTTCATATATTGCTTTCCCCACACAGGCAGAAGCTTTCTTTGACAAGAGAGACGAGAAAGTAAGAAACACCTTCAGATATACTATCAGAGAAGTATAAGGAGGTAAGAAAATGGATTTCTTATTCGGTATGCTCTCAATCGGTATAATCGGCGGTGCAGACGGCCCCACAGCTGTTTTTACCTCAGGTGATCTTCCTCTTCCTGCAATTTTGGTTTCAATTGTTGCAGTTGCTTTTATACTTTATGTGTATATCGCAAAGGCAATGCGCAGAAAAGCTCTTCCTGCCGAGGCTGTTGCCGTTATTGATGCCCCTGCTGCAAAGCCTGCAGCTGTTCCTATGCCGGCAGGTATGACTCAGGGCAGCCTTGAGCTTGTAAACACTGACGAAAAAACAGCCGCCGTTATTATGGCAATCGTTTCAGATAAAAGCGGCATTCCCCTTAACAGACTTGCTTTTAAGTCAATCAAACTCTTGGAGGATAAATAATAATGAAATATGTTGTTAATTTAAACGGAAAAAATTACGAAGTAGAGGTTAATGAAACTGAAGCTGTTGTTCTCAGCGTTGCAGATGCAGTTGCTGCTCCCGTAGCTGCTCCTGTTGCTGCTCCTGCTCCTGCAGCTGCTCCCGCTCCTGCAGCTCAGGCAGTTTCTGCCGAAGGCACAACAATTCCCTCTCCCATGCCCGGTTCAATTCTTAACGTTAATGTAACTGTAGGTCAGTCCGTAAACGCAGGTGATGTTCTTATGGTTCTTGAAGCTATGAAGATGGAAAACGATATCGTTGCTCCCTGTAACGGTACCGTTAAGCAGATTCTTGTAACCAAGGGCTCAACAGTTAATACAGACGATGTTCTTATCGTTATCTGAGCCGGAGGTGTACTTAAATGGCTGACTTGCTTTCAAATTTTGCGACTCTTGAATTCAAGCAGGTTGCAATGTGGATTATAGGTGCACTTCTCATTTATCTTGCAATCAAAAAGGAAATGGAGCCCTCTCTTCTTCTTCCCATGGGCTTCGGTGCAATTCTTATCAACCTTCCCAATTCAGGTGCACAGCACGTTATTGATGTTCTTTTCAAGTTCGGTATCTCCAACGATTTCGGTGAGCTTATGCCCCTTATTCTTTTCATCGGTATCGGCGCGATGATTGACTTCACACCTCTTTTAACCAACCCGAAGCTGATGCTTTTCGGTGCAGCTGCTCAGTTCGGTATCTTCTTTACCCTCTGCCTTGCTTCACTTTTCGGCTTCGATATCAATGATGCTGCTTCAATCGGTATTATCGGTGCCGCTGACGGCCCCACAGCTATTGCCGTTTCAATGGAGCTGGGTTCAAAGTACATCGGTGCAATTATGGTTGCGGCTTATTCCTATATGGCTCTCGTTCCCCTTATCCAGCCTCCCATTATCAAGCTCTGCACCACAAAGAAGGAACGCCTTATCCGTATGGATAACACAGTAGGTAAAACTCCTTCAAAGCTTACGAAGATTCTTTTCCCCATTGTTGTTACCGTTATCGTCGGCCTTGTTGCCCCCGATGCAGTCGCTCTTATCGGCTTCCTTATGTTCGGTAACCTTATCCGTGAATGCGGTGTACTTAACTCCCTTTCTGAAACTGCACAGAAGGTTCTTGCAAACCTCATCACCATTTTCCTCGGTATCACAATTGCTTCACAGATGCGTGCAGAGGATTTCCTCAAGTTCGATACACTTCTCATTATCGGTCTCGGACTTTTCGCTTTCATCTTCGATACCTTCGCAGGTGTTATGCTTGCAAAATTTATGAACCTCTTCTCAAAGAAGAAGATCAACCCCATGATCGGTGCTGCCGGTATCTCTGCATTCCCCATGTCAGCACGTGTTGTTCATAAGATGGGCCTTGAGGAAGACAATCAGAACTTCCTTCTTATGCACTCAATCGGTGTTAACGTTTCCGGTCAGATTGCTTCGGTTATCGCCGGCGGTCTTATCCTTACATTTTTCAGCAACTGAGGAGGTAAAGAATTATGAATTTTGCTATTGATTTTCAAGCCTTTCTCGCTTCTCTGCCCTATATGGGCAAAGGTATGCTGGGCATCTTCGTTGTAACATCAGTAATCGTTGTTTTTGTTAATGCCCTGAATAACCTTCCCGGAAAGAAAGAAAAATAATTACGGTTGACGGGGCTATGCTTCCTATAGTCCCGTCCGTTTTTATACTAAACTAAGGAGGACATATATGCTTACCTTATCTCTTAAAATGCCCCTTGGCGAAGCTTTGGCCGTATCGGTTATCGGCCTTGTTACAGTTATATCAATTCTCGCAATTATTGCTTGCCTTATTGTTCTGGTTTCAAAAGTAATCAGAACAATTGAAGCAGCACTTACGAAAAAAACTCCTGCAGAAACACAGGAAAAAGCTCCTGTCCCTGCAGCACCTGCTGCCGCAGCTGATAATTCTGTTGAGCTTATTGACACAGACGAAAAAACCGCCGCTGTTGTTATGGCTATTGTTGCCAAAGAAAGCGGAATCCCTCTGAACAGACTCAAATTCGAGTCTATCAGACTTATGGAAGACGAAAAGAAAGGAGAGAAATAATATGATTAAAGATGTTCTTATGGGCTTGTATGAAGCTTCAGGCTTCAACGCTCTTTTCGCTGACGGAGTTTTCCTCTGGCAGAATCTTGTTATGATTCTCGTTTCCTTCGTGCTTCTCTACTTTGCAATTGCAAAGAAATGTGAGCCTCTTCTTCTTGTTCCTATTGCCTTCGGTATTCTTCTTGCAAACCTTCCCGGTGCAGGTCTTATGGATGACCCGACAGGTATGATGGACACATCAAATATAGTTGAAGGTGCCCACTGGTACGATACAGGTGTTCTGAGACTCATATACGCAGGTGTAAAATCCGGTCTGTTCCCCTGCATTATTTTCCTTGGTATCGGCTGTATGACCGACTTCGGACCCCTTCTTTCAAACCCCATATCTCTTCTTCTCGGTGCAGCGGCTCAAATGGGTATTTATGTTGCATTCGTTATTGCAATTCTTCTCGGCTTCGAGCCCAATGAGGCAGCATCAATCGCTATCATCGGCGGTGCAGACGGTCCTACGGCAATTTTCCTTACAGGTAAGCTTGCCTCTCACCTTTTAGGCCCCATCGCTGTTGCAGCATACTCCTATATGGCACTTATCCCCTTCATTCAGCCCCCCATTATGAAGGCTCTTACAACAGAAAAGGAACGCAAGGTCGAAATGAAACAGATGCGTAATGTTTCAAAGGTGGAGAAAATCGTTTTCCCCGTTGTTGTTCTCGTTATCTGCGCTTTCATTCTTCCCTCTGTTGCTCCCCTTCTCGGTTTCCTTATGCTCGGTAACCTCTTCAAAGAATGCGGTGTTGTTGACAGACTTTCCGACACAGCCCAGAATGCACTTATGAATATTGTTACCATTATGCTCGGTCTTACTGTCGGTGCAACAACAAACGGACAGACCTTCCTTAAGGCAGAAACTCTCAAGATAGTTCTTCTCGGTCTTGTTGCCTTCTGCTTCTCAACCGTCGGCGGCCTTCTTCTCGGCAAGCTTCTTTATCTTATTACAGGCGGCAAGGTTAATCCTCTTATCGGTTCAGCCGGTGTTTCCGCAGTTCCTATGGCTGCCCGTGTTGCACAGAATGAAGGCAGAAAGTATAACCCTACAAACTTTCTTCTTATGCACGCAATGGGCCCTAATGTTGCAGGTGTTATCGGTTCAGCAGTTGCTGCCGGCTTCCTTCTTGCAATGTTCGGTTGATAATTGTTTCAGATAAAACTTAACCCTCCCGATTGGGAGGGTTTTCTGTTAACTGTTATATTCCTGTTCTCTATGCTGTTAAAACAATTTTTCACAGAATCTTCATCAGAGACTTTACTATTTAATCTTCAGGGTAGATATAAGTATCTGAAAAAGTTTCATAATCTTTTACACTTGTTATTTTAACGCCTTTTTCTTTTAAAAGATTTACTGTCTGCAAGAGCTCTTCTGATGTTTCATCGTAACTTAAAATATAGTTTTCATAATCTTGATCAACAACAATATAAAGTTCCTTATCTTCATAACTGTCAAAGTAAATGTTGCTTTCCGAATCGGTATAGCCTTCAATCAGATAAAATTTAACTCTGTCATTTTCAAAAGGAAGAATGTCATGCTTTGCTTGAGTTCCCACATAAATACCCGTGTCATTGAGAGCAACCGAACAAACCTTGAAGAAATAATTGTATCCTATAGAAAAACCTACTACTATAAAACACACCACCATCAAAACAACCGTTGCTTTCTTTTCGTCCTTTTTGTCTCTTTCTGAAGCATATATTTTTTTAGTAAATAAAAATTCAAAAATATGTACTACGATATATCTATAGCTGAAAATAAGTGCAAAGAAGCTGTATTCTGAACTTTCGCCGATTCCAAGCAAACGGTAAAGTCCGTTTGGCAACGATACAGAAACAAAGCTTTCAACAGCAACAAGCGTTATTATAGCAAGAATACCGCCGATTATATATGACGGAATTTCAATCCAAAGATTCCTCTTTGTTTTTTTTAATTGCTTATCTGTTCTGTTTTTTGTTTTATCCGAAACCGGCTCATATCCGTTGTTTTCAAGATATGCATAAAGCCTTTGTTCAAAAACAGTAAGCTTTCCTTTTTTACTTTTTCTTTTAAAATACTTGTCAAGCTCGCTGTATTTGTCGGAATTTGCGAAGGTATATGTCAAATTGTCATACCCGAGAAAATAAAGGTTGTTCTCGTGTTTTTCAGAATATTTTCTGAAATTCTCTTTCAACTTATCGGCTGTGATTTTTTTAGAAACCACGGACATATCATGCTCATAGTTATCCTTAAGCTGTTTCTGTAAAAAAAGATTTGCAGAAATATCTGTTATTGAAACAAGATTTTTTTCAATAAAATCAAACAGGGTACCAATAGCCTTTAAAACATCTTCATCATCCTGAAGATTATGAAAATCCAAAGTTTCAAAGTCTTTAGATCCTATAACATTATGTATATCATAGGGTGAAAAATAATAAGATGAAAAAGCAAACTTAAACCTTGTCAGAATACTGTAACCTAACAAATCCTGCGTATCTTCAAAAAGAGGGTAGCCGAAAGTCAAATTATCGCCCACATAGATATGCACATCAAAGCCCTTGAAATTAATTGTACTGCTTTCCTCATTAGTTTCTTCATTAAATACAAAACTCTTAAATTCTACAGCATTTCTCTCTGCAAACGCTTGAGTTTCATTTTCGATGATACCTACAAAATCCGAAACGATATCTTTCAAAAAATCACCAACTTTCTTAATCAATGATACACTATACTACTAAAAAAATCAAAGCATTAGCAGAAAAGTGATACCACACAGGGTCTCCCCTACTGATACCTTTCTGTCGGGCGTCCTTGGCCTTGGGCCCTCGGCACTTGGCCCTTATTATACATACCCACCATCAACGGATATAATCTGACCCGTAATAAACTCGCCCTCATCAGAAGCCAGAAATCTTACAAGGCCTGCAACATCTTCTCCTCTGCCTGCTCTTCCGACAGGTGTTGCATCAACAATCTCTCTTACAGCATCTTCATCAAGGTTGCCGTTCATCTTTGTATCGATAAATCCGGGAGCTACACAGTTTACTGTAATACCCGACGGTCCGACCTCTTTAGAGAGAGCCTTGGTAAAACCGATAAGCGCAGACTTTGCCGCACTGTAATGAACCTCGCAGGAAGCACCTGCAATCCCCCACATAGATGAAATGTTGATAATTCTTCCCCACTTACTGCTTATCATAAGGGGAAGAATTTCTTTTGTAAGAGAAAGAGCACTCATAAGATTTATATCAAAAATTTCTTTTACCTTTTTATCATCGACAAGCTGAAAAAGATTCTGATGGGCAATTCCCGCATTATTGACAAGCACATCAACTGTACCGAAAGTCTTTGCCGCGTTTTCTGCTAAAGCCTTTACCTCTTCAGCCTTTGTAAAGTCTGCCCTGAAAGGTACAGCCTTAATGCCGTATTCCTTTTCAAGCTCACTACAAAGAGACTTTGCCTTATCTTCGGAAGAAGAATAGTGAACGGCTATGTTGAGCCCCTCTTTCGCAAAAGCACGGCATATCGCTTCACCGATACCGCCTGCCGCACCTGTTACAAGAACTGTTCTGTTCATCTTCTCACCTCTTACTTACCTACACAGAACTGTGCAAAAACTTCGTTGACAACGCTTTCCTTTGCCTTTTCACCTGTAAGGGAAAGCAGAGCATCTATTGCGTTATCTATGCAGACATTAATTGCGTCCATTGTAATTCCCATTTCTATAGCTTCTATAGCTTCGTCAATAGCAGACACAGCTTCAAGAGCATTTTTCCTCTGTCTCTCCGTTGCAAGCATTGCCTGAGATGTGTCAACCTTATCTGTACCGAGAACCTTTTCGATTACTTTTGTCAGCTCCTCTTCGCCCTCGTGGGTTGCAGCGCTGATAAATACCGTATCCTTAAGAACAGATTTAATATATTCCACATCTGCCTGAGACGGTAGGTCTGTCTTATTAACAATACCTATAACATCTCTGCCTTTGCAAAGCTCCAGAATTTCCTTATCGCTGTTGTCGAGAGCTGCCGAGCCGTCAAAAACTGCAAGAATGAGAGTTGCTCTTTCTATTTTTGTCTTTGCAAGATCAACACCTATGCTTTCGACGACATCATCACTTTCTCTGATGCCTGCCGTATCTGCAAGACGCAGAATTACACTGCCTACTCTGACGGTTTCTTCAACTACATCTCTTGTTGTACCTGCAATATCCGTAACAATTGAACGGCTGAAGCCCGAAAGCATATTCATAAGAGCAGACTTGCCCACATTGGGCTTACCGACAATTGCAGTCTCAACACCCGTGGTAATAGCTTTACCTGCATCAAATTTATCCAAAAGCACAGTCAACTGTTTTTTTACACTGACAAGATTTTCGTGAAGAACATCAAAATCAAGCTCAGGTATTTCGTCATCGGGATAATCTACCCATGCCGCCATATTTGCTGCCGAGGAAACAAGTACGGCACAAAGCTCACTGATTTTTTTTGAAAGAGCTCCGTCAAGAGCAGTCAGCGCTGCTCTCATTCCGCTCTCACCCTGAGCACCGATAAGTCCCATTACGGCCTCAGCTTCGGAAAGGTCCATTTTGCCGTTGAGGAATGCTCTTTTTGTGAATTCCCCTGCTTCTGCAGGTCTTGCCCCTGCTTCAAGAACGGCGCGGAGAACCTGCTTTGTCACATATACGCCGCCGTGGCAGGAAAACTCAATCGTATCCTCACCCGTATAGCTTTTAGGCGCTCTGTAGACAAGAGCAACGGCCTCGTCAATAACCTGACCGTTCATATATACTTTTCCGTGAGCTGCTCTGTAGCCCTTAAGGTCAGAGAGAGCCTTACCCGATGTAGCCTTGAAAACTTTATCGGCAATATGGGCGGCATTGTCACCGCTGATTCTTATAACGCCGATTCCGCCTGCCGCAAGAGGCGTTGATACGGCAGCAATAGTATCTGACATAAATAAACTCCCTTAGTATTAGTTAGAAAAATTATATACTATTGTGCTTTGTTTTGCAAGAGATAAATAGGGTTTCCTTTTTTGCTCTTTGCAAGAAAGGCTCTCAGGCTGTGGAGAAAAGTGTAAGCTGCTCTTTTCTTTACCCCGAAGACGTAAACAGGTGCTCCGAGAGGGTAAAAAAGGTCAAGACAATGCGAAAACGGTCGGGATTTGATGTTCCGACCGTTTTGCTGTATAAACTTATCTCATTAACATCTGTTGAATATATTATTTTCGCATAGACGTTCTTGCGCTCTTATCCGCAGTCTGAGTGTGTTTATTTCATCATTCTTCTGATAACTGCTTCACAATCAGCATATTCCATAACCTTGGGTACGGGATAGAGAGGATTGCCTTCCTTAAGAGCTCTCTTGACGATAGTGGGAATATCCTTTTCCTGAATCATATCAAAGCCGTCAGGAATGTTCATATTCTTGTTGAGTGTCTTGATAGCTTCAATAAATGCCTCTGCCTTTTCCTTGTCTGTGCCATCAGTCTTGACACCTGCGATTGTAGCAAGCTTTGCAAGACGTGCGTGTGCAGATTCACCATAATATTCAAGTACATAAGGAAGAATAATTGCATTTGCAAGGCCGTGAGGTACATTGTACATACCGCCGAGGTTATGGGCGATTGCGTGTACATAACCTACATAAGCTCTTGTGAATGCCTGACCTGCATAGAATGAAGCCCAGAGCATTGCATCTCTTGCTTCGATATCCTTGCCGTCCTTATATACCTTTTCGATGTTTTCAAAAATCATCTTTGTTGCCTTTTCAGCATAAGCCTCTGTTGACTTAACATTACTCTTACCGATGTAAGCTTCAACTGCATGAGTGAGAGCGTCCATACCTGTTGTTGAGGTAATGTGAGGGGGAAGACCTACTGTAAGCTCAGGGTCCATAACTGCAAACTTAGGACGGAGGAAGGGATCGTTGATAGCATTCTTCTCGTGTGTTTCCGGGTCAGTAACAACTGCTGCAAGAGTAGTTTCTGAGCCTGTACCTGCTGTTGTGGGAACAGCAAACAAGGGCGGAAGTCTGCGGATAACTCTTAAAACGCCACGCATATTTCTTACTGAAATAAAGGGGTTAGAGATTCTTGCCGCTGCAGCCTTCGCACAGTCCATAGGTGAACCTCCGCCGAAAGCAACAACACCTTCACAGTTATTGTCAAGATAGAGCTGTCTTGCTTCTTCGATGTTGGGAATTGTGGGGTTAGGCTGAGTGCCGTCGTAAAGCACATATTCAACGCCTGCTTTTTCCATCTCTTCAAAAAGAGAATTGAGAAGGCCGATACCCATAAGTCCCTTGTCGGTAACTATAAGAACCTTCTTAAGCCCCTTGCTCTTGATGAACTCGGGAAGACGGCGGATAGCACCGGGGCCCTTGAGGAATTCGGGTTCATCCCAGTTAAATGTGCGCTCAACTGTTTTGAATGTAAGCTGGTAGGCTCTGTAATAAGCCATTTTTACTTTATTCATTCTTTTCAATCCTTTCAAATGGTTTTCTTCTTATCTTTTATATTACTATGAATTTGTTACTATTTCAATAAGATAATGAAATTTTTTAAAAATAAAATGAGCTATCGGAAAGATAGCCCATTCTTTTATACTGTTATCATACCTATTTTGCGGCAGATTTCCTCTTTATAAGCTATAAACTCTTTACTGAGAGGATTTCTCTTGCTCTTATCTCCCTGAAGGTCAATCTTTATTTCATCGGTTATCTGTCCCGGTCTTCCCGAAAGAATATATATCCTGTCCGAAAGAAGAACAGCCTCATCAATATCATGAGTTACGAAAAGAGTAGACAGCTTAATGTCCTTCATTATGGAAAGGTACCATAGGTGAATTGAGCTTTTGGTTATACTGTCAAGAGCACTGAAGGGCTCGTCAAGAAGAGCTACTCTGTCGGAAGAAAGATAGGTTCTCAGAAAAGCCACTCTCTGTCTCATACCTCCCGAAAGCTGATGAGGATATTTTTTCTCAGTTCCCTCAAGGCCGAAGGAAGAGAGATAAGCTTTTGCTTTTTCTCTTGCAGCCTTCTTTTTCATACCCTTAATCACAAGGGGCAGACACGCATTGTCAAGAACGGTGTAATGAGGTAAAAGTAAATCTCTCTGCAGCATATAGCTGATTTTTCCTGCCTTGCCCGTTATATCCTCACCGTCAAGGTACACCTTGCCCTCATCGGGCTTGTTGATACCCGAAAGCACATTGAAAAGAGTCGTCTTTCCGCCGCCGCTGACACCTAAAAGTGAGACCACCTCTCCCTCGTTAAGCTCTAAGGAGATATCCCTTATAACATCTGAACCGTCAAATCTGACAGTTATATTTTCTGCCCTCAGACAGCTCATTTTAATCACTCCAGATAATCATTTGAAAAACCGCAATCGGTAATATCCTTTTCTACAAGTCCGTTTTCATAAAGCCAGGAATAGAAGTTATTCCATCTCTCGCTGTCAATATATCCCCACTTTTCACTGTCGGCAATATACTGTGATGAAATCCATTTCTGACTTTCGGTTACAAGGTCAAGGGAATCGGCAAGCGAGCCCGTTGTGTCACCATTTACAAGAATTGATGCAGCTGCTTCGGGGTTTTCTATAGCATACTCATAGCCCTTTGCCGTTGCTCTGAGGAATGCCTTTGCAATTTCCGGAGAAGCAGAAAGGAAATCATTGTTAGCGACTATAACCGGTGTGTAGTAGTCGAACACCCCGTCAATATCAATGAAGTCAAAATAATCGAATTCCAGCTCTGCCAGTTCGCAGGCAACGCCCGCCCAGGCATAGTAAATCCAGATAGCATCGGTGTCTTTGTTTCTGAGCGCTTCGGCTTCATTAGTAACAATATTGGGAATTATCTCAAGCTTACTGTAATCTGCACCGCTTTTTTCCATTATATGTTCTACCATTTTAAGCTCAATAGGTGAATTCCAGGTAGAATATCTTTTTCCCTCAAGGCCCTTCGGTGTGTCCATTCCCTCACCCTTGCGGGAGATAATACCCGAGGTATTGTGCTGAAGAATTGCCGCAACAGATGTTATATTAAGCGGCTCTTCAAGAGCAAAGTTAGCGGCAAGGGTATCCTGAAAAGAAATACCGAACTGTGCCTGACCCGATGCTGTCATAAGCTCTGCACCGTCTTCGGGCGGCTGAACAATTGTAATTTTTATACCCTCTTCCTCGTAGTAGCCAAGCTTATCGGCTACATAAAAGCCTGTATGGTTGGTATTGGGTGTCCAGTCAAGGCAGAGCACTACCTCGTAAAGGTCGGGCTCCGTATTGCCGCCGCAGGCAGCAAGGCAGAACACCATAGTTAAAGCTAAAACTAAAGCTGTTATTTTTTTCATTCAAATTATCCTTTCTCTGTAAAGGAGTTTTTTTATTTGTTTCTGCTTCTCTTATGAGGCATACTCAGCCACTTGAAAAGAGCCACAACAGCCATAAGCATAAGAGAAACCGCAGACACAAGAATAATTACGGCAAACATTTTATCAAAGGCATAGGCTTTCTTTACTCTTGTCATATAAACACCGAGACCCTCAAAGCCGCCGAGCCATTCGGAAATAACGGCACCTACCACTGCATAGGAGGCAGAGACCTTAAGGCCTGAAAAAAACTGCTCGAGAGCTGACGGAAGCTTGATGTGTCTGAAAATCTTAAGCCTTCCCGCACCCATACTGCGAAGCAGATTAATCTCCTCAGCCGATACGCTTTTAAAGCCGTCGAGAAGGGATACGGTTATGGGAAAGAATGTAGTAATCACCACAAGAGTAATTTTCGGTGCCATTGAAAAGCCCATCCATAAAACAAGCACGGGAGCAATTGCGATTGTAGGTATAGTCTGGGTTACGACAAGGACAGGATACATAGCCTTATATAAAAAGTCGAATCTGTCCATAAGCACCGCAAAGAAAAAGCCTAAGCCCGTACCTATAATAAGTCCGTATACAGCCTCCTGAAGAGTAACCCTTGCGTGAGACACAAGAATAGTGAACTCACTGAAAAAAGCCTTCACCACCTCTACGGGAGACGGAAGCATATAGGCGGGAATTATTCCCCCCTCGCTTACGAAGAGCCAGACTAATCCTATAAAAACAACGGATATTACGGGCGCTGCCTTATTCGTGATATTTTGAAACCTTTTTGTCAATGGTCAGAACACCGCCCTTCGGTTTATATACGGTTTTAATGTATGCAGACACCTCGGGTGCACCTGCGTCAATTGCAATTTTACTGCACTGAGAAATAATTTCCATTATTTCGTCGTAGCTCTCACCCTCAATTGTTGTTTCAAAGGGGCCTACATAATAATTTAAACCCTTTGAAGCAATATATTCTATCACCTTGTCTACTATTCTGATAAGCTCCTCATCGTTTTCTGCCTTGGGTAAAATCTGAATTGCCGCACTTGCTGTCATAAAAATAACTCCTTTTTCCTTAAATTTAAATTTCACATAGGAATATTCCGGTCTGATTTTATAAGGGGTATTGTATCTGCCGGCAAGATACAAAAAACACCACCACAAAAACTGTGATGGTGCTGAAATTCATTATCTCTTACTTACCTACGTCGGTATTATCCGCATCAGGTTATGGGTATAATCTCAGCCGATTCAAAATCAGCACCCCCAGTAATATTCATATGTCAAGTGGATTATAACACCCGAAAACTCTCTTGTCAAGAGTTATTTAAGATTAGCAGGGTCAGTTTCAATTGAAATCTCAACAAAGCTTTCCGATGAAGCAAGGCTCTGTACAGCCTTTTTATAATTGGTAAAATCAACTACGGAAATATCCGTGCTGAAATGCTTTATCATAGAACTGAAGCTTCTGTCAAGGACACTGTCATCTGCACTGTCAAACATTTTCTTTCCGTAGGTTATCATAGCTTCAATAAGCTTATCGGGAACAGTTTCATAATTCTCGCAAAGGTAAACGAAATACTTGAGCATTATATCTGCAGAAAGGCTCTGGGTTCCCTCTTCAATAATAAACGGTATACCAAGATGAGAATGACTTATTTTTTTCTCAATATTAAGAGGTATGTCACCTAAGCTCTTCATAAGACCGATAAAATTCTCTTCATCACCGATAACATATCTTTCAATACTTATGCCTGCATACTCTCCTACCGCCCAGACAAGCTCTGTTATGCCTCCGTTTTCGAGATGCTGCTGCATAGTGCCGTCAAGTCCGTTGACATTGCTTTTTGCAGTATCCTTAAGAAAAGAAATGCTGACTTTTTTGTTTAAGGAATCAAGTCTTGCAAGTGCAATAAGCTCTATATTTTCGTTTCCGTCCTCAGTAAGCACAAGAAGAAAATTACCTAAAAGCTCTTCAGCAGGAGCTTCGGAAACAGCAGCATAAGAGTTTTCTGAAGCTGAAGCATCCGCTGTCGCAGTTGTTTCCTCGTCCTTTTCACTTATAACCGTAACAACGGATAAGGAACCGATTAAAGCTATCAGCACCGAAAAGGCAATTATCAGAAATCTTTTGCTCGGTGTTTTATTAAGAAAAGAAAGCCCGTATATTTTTTCAAAAGCTTCTTTGATTTTATCTGCAATAATATTAATTTTATCCATATGTCCTCCGCAGGGCAAAACAGAAGAAAAAGGAGTATGGTGCCCCTTTTTCAAAGTTTTTATCCGATTGTATATATAAATTGAGTAAGCTTCACTTTCTGATGTCCCTATTCTACCACAGGTAACCTTTCAAGTCAATTAAATTTTTATGTAAAAAAAACTCCGGCATTTCCTGCTGCCGAAGTTCCTGAAGATTTATTTCATATCCTGCCAGATTTTGCCCTGAGGCTGAGGAGGATCTGCCGACTTATCAGGTGTAGGTAAAACCTGACCCTTGAGCTGATACTTCTGCTTCTGCTTATTCTGATTCTTATTCATTTTCTCTTTTGCCATATCATTTTCTCCTTAAAATTAATACAGAAAAACCTCTGCACAAATAGTATGTACAAAAGGTAAGAATTTATAAAAAGAAGAAAAAGGCAAAAAAAATCCGAACATTTCTGTTCGGAAGTGGTGACCCGGACGAGAATCGAACTCGTGTTACCGCCGTGAAAGGGCGGTGTCTTAACCGCTTGACCACCGGGCCTTATATGTAAAAGAGGAGGACACGTTATCCTGACTCTTTATTTTAGAAAATTGGTAGCGGCAGTGGGATTTGAACCTACGACACTCCGGGTATGAACCGAATGCTCTAGCCAACTGAGCTATACCGCCACATCAATGCGTACTCACAACGCTTGAATAATATATCATAAGACTTTTCTTTTGTCAATACTTTTTTCGATTTTTTTCAAAAATATTTTCTCTTCATTTTTTTCGTTTATCCGAGAAAAAATCTGTAAGTATTTTCCTGCACTCCTCTTCCATAAAGCCGCCGAGTGTATGTACCTTATGATTGAAGCCCTTTTCGCTGAAATTATCGACGGAGCCGAAGCAACCTGCCTTATCATCGTAAGCTCCGAAAATCACTCTGCCGATACGTGCATTTATAATAGCACCGGCGCACATGGGACAAGGCTCAAGAGTAACATACATAGTAGTGTTTTCAAGTCTCCATGAGGAAAGATTTTTACATGCCTCTTCAATGGCGCAGATTTCCGCATGAAGAAGTGCATTTTTTTCCTGCTCTCTTCTGTTGCAGCCTTTTCCGATTATTTCTCCGTTACGGACAATAACCGCACCTACGGGAACATCGCCCTTTTCCCCTGCTTCTGCCGCAAGGGAAAGAGCCACTTTCATATAATCTCTGTCTTTCATTTTTACCATCCGAATTCAACAAAGGTTGATGTTACATATAACATTACAATCAGCGCGATAATCATAGGTATGTTAAAGAAAAATGCTGTTATCTTTTCTGAAAGGCTGAGTACACTCTGATTCTTATGAAGCTTTTTATCTTTGTTATTGATAACAAAAATAAGAGTACAGACAACACCTATAAGGCTTATTCCGTAAACGGCAAGGGTATAAAGCAATGCGCCCGTCTCCTGTCCCTGCAGTTCAATAATATAGGCTGAGCAGATTGAAATAAAGTTATTGAACATATGAATGAATATACCAACCCACAAGCTTCCCGTTTTAACGGTAAAGTATCCGATTACCGCACCTGCAAGAAGTGCAAAGGGAGACTGTACGAGATTACCGTGCATAATTGCAAAAATAACTGCAGTAACACCGACAGCAAAGGCATCTCCGTACTTTTCTCTGATATGTCCGAGGACGTAACCTCTCAATGCCAGCTCCTCAGCCATCGCTGCAACAACAACCGTTCTTACAAAGGTAAGAAGCATTCCCGCCGCATCTGTAGGTAAGGGAATTTCGGGTGAGGTCAGCTGAAAGCCGAAAAGTGAAGCTATGGCAATAAAGATTGTTGAAATAATATTAGCCGCCATACAAAGACCGACACCTGACACAACAGCCAGAACCATAGAACCCCTACTTACCCGTCTTTCAAACATAAGCGGCTCCTTTACCGACGAATATTTTTTCATGGCAAAGGACAAAAGAATAAACGGCAGAAGAACACCGGCAAAGGATAAAATAATATCTGTACCTATCTGAAAGAAAGTGTTGTCAGTATAGTTATCCCAGAGGCCTGCCAGCTGAAGAAAAAGAGATATGGCATTCTGAATAAGCACATAAAGGCATACACCCGTACCGCAAAAGATGCCGAGTCTTTTAAGAGCCTTTCTTTCAGTCTCTTTTTTTATAAAATAATCGGGAGTTATATTTGCACTGTAAAAACCGTTCATAGCAATTACCTTTCTTAAATAAATCATGGGGAACAGATTAACCGTTCCCCCTCTTAAAATCAGATTAATCCTCGATTTTTTGTGAACCGCCTTCCCTCTTGGCTGTTTTCTGTGTGGCATCAACTCCCTCTGTGCTTGAGGGAATGAACAGAATCTTAAAGGTCATAAGCATAAGCTTGAAATCCTCCAAGAAGGACTGATTGGCAACATACATAAGGTCCATCTGCACCTTGTCATAGGGCGGAGTGTTGTACTTACCGTAAACCTGTGCATAGCCCGTAAGACCGGCTTTAACCTGTAATCTGAGAGCAAATTCAGGCATATCCTTTTCATACTCGGCGGCAATTTCGGGCCTTTCAGGTCTTGGACCTACAAAGGACATATCGCCCTTGAGAATATTGAAAAGCTGAGGAAGCTCGTCAAGACGGAGCTTTCTGATTATCTTGCCTACGGGTGTGATTCTGTCGTCATCTTCACCTGCAAGTCTTGCAACGCCGTCCTTTTCGGCATTCTGAATCATGCTTCTGAATTTATAAATTTCAAACTTTTTGCCGTTAATGGTAAGACGTGTCTGCTTATACAGAATATCTCCCCCGTCGTAAGACTTGATTGCAATAGCCGTTGCCGCCATAAAGGGTGAGGAAATAATAATCGCAATAAGAGAAAGAACAATGTCTACTCCTCTTTTTACAACACGGAAGACGAGATTTGAGTCGTCGGCTCTTTTGCAGCGGTAAACAGGTACATTCATCAGCTGAATGGTTCTTCCGCCTCTTATTATAGTGTCGGATATTTTCGGCTTCACATAAGCTACCTTACCGTTAGCTATGCAATATTTTACAACCTCATTTCTGTAATCGGAGGGAACGCCGCAGAGAAATACTGCATTTATATTTTTTATCTTTTCAAAAAGGTCGGAAAGTGAAGTCTCATCGCAGTTATAGGTATGAACAACCTTGAATCTCTTGTCCATACTTTTTATTCCCTTTAAAGAAAGATAAGAATCAACATTTCCGTAAACAACAACCGTTGTTCTCGGTGCGTGAAGCTTAAAGTATATGAAATCAGCAAAATAACACCACAGAGCCGCAAATATTGCAAAAGCGACAAAAAGGAATAAGAAAGGAAGGGGTGATACAAGCTTATAGCTCAGAAGGGAGAAAACCACGTAGCATACACCCTGCAAAAAAGCTACTGCTATAGCCTGAGAGAAAATAAGGTCCCAGACCGGTGCCGTTCCAACCATAAATCCGCCGTAGGTTTTTACAAAGAAAATATATACCGCTGCGAAAAGCACAGCGAGCAGATAATTACCCAGACGGTAGAAAGGAGTTGGAATGTACGGGTTATAGTTATTAATCCATATAAAATACATGCTTCCGCAGAAGATAATAGTAATGGCTACCTTAAAGGCATAAAGAATAAGCTTTTCTTTAACATATTTATTTTTATTCATAAACATCCCTCATGTTGTTTCCGTTAGTTATATTTTGTATCTTAAGTGTATGAAGATTACCTTATTTTAAACTTAAATCTATATTCGTAAACATAATATCACAAACCGCACGTTATGTAAAGCCAAAAATAAATTAAGGTTTTTCACCATATTGCAAAAAGGTGTGCTTTTCAGAAAATTCAGCTCCGCTTTTTGACCTTTTTCGACAAATTCGACGTATTTATATAGTATATTTATTACACAGTGCCATAAATTTTCTATTACTATTGAAATTTAGTCATTTTTAGTATAAAATAACTATAATAGTATTAAAATAATCCATTTTTTATATATCTGATTGGAGGATTTGTATGAATTATTCACTTACAAAGAAGCAAGCAAAGGAGTTAATCTCCGGCAAGCTTTCACACTATTTCGGTGTGTCTGTTGATGAAGCTACGGATGAGCAGTACTACAAGGCTGTTTCACTTATTGTCAGAGACCTTATGCACGAAGGCGTCCGTGATTTCAGAGCTGACAAGGGCAACAAAAATTCTAAAAAAATTTATTATCTGAGTATGGAATTCCTTATGGGCCGTTCTCTCAAGAACAATCTTTATAACCTTAATCTTACAAAGGTTTTTGAAGCTGCTCTTAAGGATATGGGCATAAAGCTTGAAAAGCTTTTCGACTGCGAGCCCGATGCAGGTCTTGGTAACGGCGGTCTCGGCAGACTTGCTGCCTGCTACCTTGACGGCCTTGCAACCCAGGGCTACTACGGTATGGGCTACAGTATTCTTTATGAATGCGGTATCTTCAAGCAGAAGCTTGTTGACGGCTGGCAGACTGAGCTTCCCGATTTCTGGCTTCCCGGCGGTGAGGTATGGCTCAGACCCAAAGAAAAAGATACAGTTACCGTCCGTTTCGGCGGTGAGGTTATTGATAACTGGGATAACCGGTATCACAGCGTGGAATACAGAAACACAAGCGACATTATCGCTGTTCCCTACGATATGTTCGTAAGCGGTAAGGACGGCAAGGGTATTTCCATTCTCCGTCTCTGGAAGAGCAAGGCTCCCTCTCTTGATATGAGACTCTTCGACCAGGGTCAGTATATGAAGGCTATGGAGCAGCAGGCAATGGCTGAGGTTATCAGCAAAATCCTCTATCCCTCCGACGGCCACGCTGAAGGTAAGAGTCTTCGTCTTAAGCAGCAATATTTCCTCGTTTCTGCTTCCGTTCAGGATATAGTAAGCAGACATTTGCGCCACTACGGCACAATGGAAAACTTTGCTGAAAAGAATGCTATCCATATCAACGATACACATCCCACCCTTTCTATCCCCGAGCTTATGAGAATTCTTCTCGACGAGTGCGGCTACGGCTGGGACGATGCATGGAATATTGTAACTAAGGCAGCTGCTTACACTAACCACACGGTTATGAAGGAAGCTCTCGAATGCTGGCATGAGGACCTTGTAAGATCTCTTCTTCCCAGAATTTATCAGATTATCAAGGAAATCGACAACAGATACCGTGCACACATCTGGGAAATGACTCACGATGCAGGCAAGGTCGAAGAAATGGCTGTCATTTCAAACGGCGTTGTAAAGATGGCTAACCTCTGTGTTGCTACCTGCCACAGCGTAAACGGCGTATCTGCTCTTCACAGTCAGATTCTTAAGGACACAGTATTCAACGAATACTATAAGCTCACTCCCGACAAGTTCAAGAACGTAACCAACGGTATTGCTCACCGCAGATGGCTCTGTCAGGCAAACCCCGGTCTTACCTCATATATCACTGAGCTTATCGGTGACGGCTTTGTATATAATGCAGACGAGCTCGAAAAGCTTAAGGAATTTGTAAATGACAAGAAGGTTCTTGATAAGATCGGCAAAATCAAGCTCGATAACAAGAAGGCCTTCGCAGCTCTTGTGAAGAAGAATACCGGCATTGACCTTGATCCCAATTCAATCTTTGACGTTCAGGTCAAGAGACTTCACGAATACAAGCGTCAGCACCTTAACGCCCTTCAGATTATCGCAAGATATCTTGAAATCAAGGACAATCCTGACGGCGATTTTGTTCCTCACACATACATCTTCGGTGCAAAGGCTGCATCCGGTTACTTTGTTGCTAAGAAGATTATCTCTCTTATCTGTGCACTTGCCGACCTTATCAACAACGACCCCGATATGAGAGGCAGACTTAAGGTTGTATATCTTGAGGACTACAACGTAACAATGGCTGAAAGACTTATGCCCGCTGCTGACATCAGTGAGCAGATTTCTCTTGCAGGTACAGAGGCCAGCGGTACAGGTAATATGAAGCTTATGATCAACGGTGCTCTCACTCTCGGTACACTTGACGGTGCAAACGTTGAAATTCACGAAGCAGTAGGCAGCAAGAATATGTTCCTCTTCGGTATGACAACACCCGATGTTAACGAGCTTCAGAGAACAGGCTATCAGCCAATGAACTACTATAACAATAACGCTGAGCTCAAGAGAGTCATTGACTTTATCCAGAAGGGCATAAACGGCAAGCAGTTCCCCGAAATCGGCAACACTATCATTCACCACGATCCCTATATGGTTCTTGCTGACTTTGCAGACTACAGAGCTAAGCAGAAGGCAATTGACGAGGTATGGAAGGACAGAGACCGCTGGAACAGTATGTCTCTTATGAACATTGCCGGTGCAGGCAGATTTGCCGCTGACAGAGCTATCAACGACTATGCCCGTGATATCTGGCACACAAAGCCCGTAAGATAAAATGTATAAGACAGTTATATTTGACCTTGACGGAACTCTGCTCAACACCCTTATTGACCTGAGAAATTCCGTAAACTTTGCTCTAAGAGAGTTCGGTTTTCCCGAAAGAACAACTGATGAGATTCGCTCCTTTATCGGTAACGGAGTTGTAAAGCTTATGGAAAGGTCAACTCCCGACGAAACCGATGAAAAGACCCAGACGGAATGTCTTGATGTTTTCAGAAAGCACTACCTTCTGCACATGGCAGATAACACTGCCCCCTATGACGGAGTTTCGGATGTTCTCAGAAAGCTCAGAGATAAGGGAATAAAAACGGCTGTTGTTTCAAATAAGCTTCATACAGCCGTTGTCGGTCTTTGCGAGGATTACTTTCCCTCTCTTATTGATGTCGCTTTGGGCGTCACTACGGAGAACGAAAGAAAGCCTGCACCCGTCAATGTAATAAAGGCTATGGAAATCTGCGGCAGTGACCGTGAAAACACAATTTATGTGGGTGACAGCGATGTAGATGTGCAGACTGCCCACAATGCAGAATTAAAGTGCATCGGCGTCACCTGGGGCTTCAGGGATAAGGAAGTTCTCATAGAAAACGGCTCTGATTTTATTGCAGAGTCCCCCGATAAGCTTTTGGAATTATTATTATAAAAAAGAGCTGTTACTTTTTTTGTAACAGCTCTTAATTTTATTTTCTTGTTGTACTGATAATTCTGGCAATATCCGGGTCATCAGGCATAAGAAGTCTTTTAATCATTTTATATGTTATTCGTGTAACGTCTTCCTTACTTATTGTATCGGGATTCTGCAGCCACAGTCTCAGACACTCGTAAAATCCGCTTGAAAGGAAGGCATAGAAAAGCTCATAGCTGCTTTTACTTGCATTGGGATTATATTCCTTAAAATAGCTGTAGTTGAAATCACTGAACATTCTGATAAGTCTTCTTCTGAAGGTAAGAGAATAGGACTTGTCGAAAAGCATCAGCACATTTTCTCTCTGCACATCAAAAAGGTCAATAAGAGCTTTGATGGTAGCAAGAATGTTATCGGGGAAGCCCAGCTTTCTGAAATCCTCAAGATCCTTGGTTATTTCTTCAATTATATTATCCTCTATATCTCTTACAAGGTCATTGATGTCGCTGTAATGAAAATAGAAGGCATTACGGCTCAGCTCTGCCTTTTCGCAAAGAAGCTTTACGGTTACTCTGTTAAGAGGATATTCCTTTGAAAGCTCTGCAAGACTTGCTTCAAAGGCTTTTTTTGTTCTTCTGACACAGCTGTATTCCTTTGCCATTTTCATCGTCCTTTCTTTTGTTACACATTGTACTAATTCTTATTGCTGATAATAATATATCACATTTGTGACACTGTGTCAATTATTAAAGAGCACAAAAATCTCCCGCCGTTTTCAGCAGGAGATTTATCTTTTTTATTTAATAATATCTGTACCCATATAAGGAACAAGTGCTTCGGGAATTGTAACAGAGCCGTCAGCGTTCTGATAATTTTCAAGAATAGCTGCTGTTGTTCTGCCGATTGCAACACCTGAGCCGTTGAGAGTGTGCACAAGCTGAGCCTTATCCTTGGGGCCGTCCTTATATCTGATGGAGGCTCTTCTTGCCTGGAAGTCCTCAAAGTTTGAGCAGGAGCTGATTTCAACATATCTGTTGTAAGAGGGCATCCATACCTCAAGGTCATATGTCTTGGCTGATGAGAAGCCGATATCACCTGATGAAAGAGCAACAACTCTGTAGGGAAGGCCGAGAAGCTGAAGAACTCTTTCTGCATCGTTTGTAAGCTTTTCAAGCTCCTGATAGCTTTCTTCGGGCTTTGTGAACTTAACAAGCTCAACCTTGTTGAACTGATGCTGTCTGATAAGACCTCTTGTGTCACGGCCTGCTGAGCCTGCCTCTGCTCTGAAGCATGCAGAATAAGCACAGTAGGAAATGGGAAGCTTGCTGCCGTCGAGAATTTCATCTCTGTGCATATTGGTTACGGGAACCTCTGCAGTAGGAATAAGGAAATAATCGTTAGTTACCTTGAATGCGTCCTCTTCAAACTTGGGAAGCTGACCTGTGCCTGTCATTGAAGCACGGTTGACCATAAAGGGAGGAAATACCTCTGTATAACCGTTATCTGTATGTGTGTTAAGGAAGAAGCTGATAATTGATCTTTCAAGTCTTGCTCCGAGACCTTTATAGAAATGGAATCTTGCACCTGTTACCTTTGCGGCAGTTTCGGGGTCGAGAATGCCTAAATCAGCACCGATATCCCAGTGTGCCTTAGCTTCAAAGTCGAACTTTCTCGGCTCACCCCAGCGGCGGATTTCAACATTTTCGCTGTCATCCTTACCGATAGGTGTCTGATCGCTGGGTACGTTGGGGAATTCGTACATCATAGTCTTCTGCTTTGCTGCAAGCTCATTTCTTTCAGCATCAAGGACCTTTACCTCTTCCTTGATAGCGTTCATTCTCGCCATAATTTCGCTGATATCTCCGCCTTCCTTTTTGATTGCGGGAATCTGCTTGCTTGCTGCGTTCTGCTCAGCCTTAAGTGCATCAGCCTTCTGTGTGATTTCTCTTACCTTCTTGTCAATATCAAGGATTTCGTCAACAATTGCGTCCATATCCTTGTTTCTTGTTTTCATTGCATCCTTTACCTTCTGAGGATTTTCTCTTATAAGCTTAATATCTAACATTGTTACTCTCCTTTATTTCGTTAATAGAAAATTATTCGCCTGCAAGACTTTTAAGTATTTTATTAAGGTCATCTTTACTGAAAAATTCAATTTCGATTGTTCCCTTATTTCCCTTTTTAACGTTGATTGATGCCTTTCTGCCGAGAACCTCACGAATTGAAAGCTCGCATTCGTCATAATAGGGATCTCTCTTCTTAAGCTTCTTTTCAGCCTTATCCTTTTTCGGTGTAAGAAGACTTTTTACTATTCTTTCTGTTTCACGGACAGATAACTCTCTTTCTGTTATCTCTTTACAAATCTCAAGGATTAATTTTTCATCCTTGAGAGGAATAAGAGCTCTTGCATGGCCTGAAGAAAGCTTGTTTTCCTTTAAAAGCTCAATGACCTTTTGAGGAAGAACCAACAGTCTTAAAGCATTTGCAACGGCAGGTCTTGACTTGCCAACCCTTTCAGCTGCCTGCTCCTGAGTGAGAGAATAGGTATCCATAAGAAGCTTGTAGCCTTCAGCTTCTTCTACGGGATTAAGGTCCTCTCTCTGCAGATTTTCTATAAGTGCAAGCTCCATTGCCTCACTGTCAGTCATTTCCTTAATAACAACGGGAACCTGAGTAAGCCCTGCCATTCTCGAAGCTCTCCAGCGTCTTTCACCGGCAATAAGCTGATATCCGCCGTCAGAGATAGGTCTTACGAGAAGAGGCTGTATAACTCCGTGAAGAGCTATACTTTCGGAAAGCTCACTTAAGGCTTCTTCGTCAAAATATTTTCTCGGCTGCTCTCTGTTAGGCTCGATTTCGTTTATGCCGAGAGTTACCGTAGAGCCTGACTGAGTTTCAACGGAATTGTCAAGGAAAAGTGCATCGAGACCTTTACCTAAACCGCTTTTCTTTTTCGGTGCCATATTACCCCTCCTTAGGGTGACGAATATAATCCTAACCCGTTTTTTGCAGGTAGATTTTCGTCAACTCTTTGTTAAAATACTCGCAAATCCGGCAAGGATTTGCTGCGTTTTGTGCCTTGATTTGCCAAAAATCTCTACTGCAAAAAATTTAC
>JAZPYL010000041.1:0-38524 GCA_045544175.1 Acutalibacteraceae bacterium
AGCCATGTCGTTCTGTGAGCCAAGGAGTTGCAAAGCTGTATTGTCTTCCTAAGACCGCTTGGCCTCCGACTTTATGTTCTTGCGACTTTATCGACAGTCTGAGAGCTGTCATTACGGTGACAGCTCTTTTAATTTAACCTATATAAAACGGTCTGTGCATAAAACACAGACCGTCTTTTATTATTTGTAGCTTTCGAGAACGGAATCAATTATCTTTGCCCAGTCATCATAGCTTCTTGAGCCGATAAAGGATTCGCCGAGTACGTTACCCTTTTCGTCAACGAAGAAGGTTTCGGGAACGGAGGTAACTGAATCGATTTTAGCTTTCTTAAGGTCATCGGAGGGTAAAAGGTTAAGGTATTTTACGCCTGTTTCTTCTACAATTTTCTTTGCCTCATTTATGCTGCCTTCATCAAAAACATCGCCTGCTTTATAAATATCACAGCAGATGCCTACAATCTGAAAGCCCTTATCGGCATAGTCTTCGGAAAGCTTCTGAAGGTCGGGCATTTCTCTGATACAGGGGCCGCAGAAGGTTGCCCATATATTGACCATTGTAATTTTGCCTTCAAAAATACTCTCGTTAACCTCTTTGCCGTCAAGAGTTTCCGCAGTGAAAGAGGAGAGAAGACCTGGGGACTGAGAAGGCTTGTCGGTATCTTCCTTATTATCTCCGCCGCAGGAAACGAAAAGGAAAAGCATAGTAAGGCTTAATAATACGCATAAAAGTTTTTTCATTGTCTGATACCTCATATTTTTTTGAAGCCGTTGATAATTCTCTTGAAGCCGCCCTTCTGACCGTTACAAAGGTCGAGAATACCGTCAACTGATTCCTGAGGAACAAGACCGCCTGTAAAGCCGCTGAAGGAACGAAGAGGCATTGTCTTGATTGATTCGGTAATCATTGCAGGGTTTTCAGCTGTAAGAGCAACAACCTTTGCACCGTTGGTAAGTACGCCGTAAAGCACCTTGCCGAAGGGTGAACATTTTACCTGAGCCAGTGAGCAGTTGATGTCAAGCTCGCCCTTCTTGTATTCGCCGTTATAGGGAAGCTCCTTGCCGAGAACAGCCTCAAACTGTCTGTGGGGAATGTTTGCCATTGCGTCAACATTGTAGTAAATGGGAGCAGATTTTCTGTAATCGGGGACCTCTGCGTCGGGCTTGTCGGTTTCGATTTCAACGGATGTATAAAGTCGGCTGTCTCTTGAAGAAGCGGCAACGATAATCTTATATTCACCGCTTTCAGTGTGCCAGTCATTGATGTTTACGTTATAGAAGGCGAAGGCTCTTTCGTCAAGCTCAATTGTAACCTTCTTTTCTTCGCCTCTTTCAAGGAATACCTTCTTGAAGCCCTTGAGCTCTCTGTCAGCCTTATAAATGTTGCTTTCGGGAGGACATACATAAACCTGAGCAACCTCAGCACCTGCTCTGTCACCAATATTCTTGATTTTGAATGAAACGGAAACCTTGGTGCCTGCCTTGATTTTCTTTTTGCTCATTCTTACGCCGCTGTACTCGAACTTAGTATAAGAAAGACCGTGACCGAAGGGGTACTGAACGGGCTTCTTAGCCTTATCAAAGTAACGGTAGCCTACATAAATGCTCTCTCTGTACTGAACATTTCTCGGGCCCATGGGGAAATACTTGTGAACAACATTGTCTTCGTTGTTGAAGGGGAAGGTTTCCGCAAGCTTACCTGAGGGATTGACCTTACCGTAAATAAGGTTATAAGCTGCCTCACCGCCTGCCTGACCGCCGAGGTAGAGATTGAGGATTGACTTAGCTCTGTGCTCCCAGCCGTCCATCTTGACGGGTGAGCCGCAGGAGAGAACAACTGCAATATTTTCGTTTACCTTTGAAAGCTCTTCAATAAGGATGCCGTGGCTTTCGGGCATATTGATATGCTTTCTGTCGAAGCCTTCACTTTCAAATTCGTCCGTAAGACCTACGAATACGAGAACAGCCTTCTTTCCCTTTGCAACCTTACAGGCTTCTTCGATAAGCTTCTTGCTGTAGCCGTTGCCCTTGAGCTTATAGCCATCAGCATAAGCGAAGGACTGACCGGCCTTCTTCATAGCATCTACGAAGGAAACTGTCTTGGGGGGATTGATGTGGCTTGAGCCTGCGCCCTGATAGCGAAGCTTCTTGGCAAGTGCACCGATAACTGCAACAGTTTCGGTTCTTTCAAGAGGAAGAAGGTTGCCTGTATTTTTGAGAAGAACAGCAGACTCTTCGGCAGCCTTTCTTGCAACCTCGTGGTGAGCCTTGAAGTCGATGTGATAGCCCTTGGTTTCGTTATCCTTACATTCGAATGCAAACTTGATCATACGAAGAACGCATTTGTCAAGGTCTGCCTCGTCAAGGTGGCCGTTCTTGACAGCTTCAACGATGTGAACATCATTCATACCGCCGTTGCCGGGCATTTCAAGGTCCATACCTGCCTTGATACCCTGAACTCTGTCATTTACTGCACCCCAGTCGGAGATAACGATACCTTCAAAGCCCCATTCTTTACGGAGAATGTCATCAACGAGTCTCTTGTTTTCGCCTACATATTCGCCTTCAACCTTGTTGTATGAGGACATAATAGTCTTGGGCTGTTCGGTTTTAACGATGTGCTCGAAGGCTGAAAGATAGATTTCTCTGAATGCTCTTTCGTCAACGATTGTATCGATACACATTCTGTTGAATTCCTGATTATTTGCGCAGAAATGCTTGAGGCTTACGCCTACGCCTTCCTTCTGCACACCGTGAACAAAGGCTGCGCCGAGACGGCTTGTAAGGAAGGGGTCTTCAGACATATATTCGAAGTTTCTTCCGCAGAGAGGACTTCTCTTGATGTTGATACCGGGGCCGAGAACCGTTGTAACCTTAAGTGCTCTTGCTTCGTCGGCAATTGTTTCGCCCACCTTTTCAAGAAGCTCAGGATCCCAGCTGCTTGCTGTTGTTACGGCAGTGGGGAAGCAGGTTGAAACCTCAGATTCCTGCATAATATTTGTACCTGCGCTCTGCTTTTCCTTTCTCATACCGTGAGGACCGTCGCTCATCCATACGGAAGGGATACCTAAACGGTGAACGGGCTTTGTGAGCCAGTAGGTAAGACCTGAGCAGAGTGATGCTTTTTCTTCAAGAGTAAGCTTAGAGAGGATTTCTGCATAATTTCTTTCTTCCATTTTATTTTCCGCCTTTCTGTTTGCATTATGGCATAATTATGCTATAAAAATTACCATTCTAACAATACCAAAAATTTTCTTCTTTTTCAATAGTATATAAGAATTTTGGTAATTATGCTATATACTAATTTTATATTAAAGCTATATTTATTTATACTAAGGCACAGGATATTGTGTCTTTTCCCGGTAAATATTTTATCCCACAGAATTGTTTTTCAGATATTCCTTAGGTGTCACACCGAATTCGGCAACAAAAGCCCGGTAAAAGCCTGCGTAATCCGTAAAGCCGCAATGAGCTGCTGCAGCGGTTGGTCTTATACCGCTTGAAAGCATTTGTTTTGCGTGAATGAGTCTTTTCAGGGTAATATAACGGTGAAGGCTTGTGCCTACAACGCTGTTGAAAATATGAGAGAGATAATACTTGCTGACAAAAAATTCATCGGCAATTGATGAAAGGGAAAGCTTTTCGCAGTAGTGGCTGTTGATATAGTCCAGAACACCCGACACAAGAGGGGAGTCGGACTTTTCCTCTTCCTTGCTTATTTCTGCTGACATACTTATTCTGTTAAGCTCTACAAGAAACATTGTCAATATTGCTTTTTTTGCAATATCACTGCCGTAGCCTTTTTCCTCGGACTCTCTCAAAAGGTCAATAAGCTTTTCGTGAAGAAAATTCTGCTGACTTTTTGTAAGAGACAGCAGGTTGGAATGATTCGGGTTGGTGTTGTCAAAGCACCTTGTAAGACTGCTTTCGTTGGAGCAGAGAAGGGAAAGATAGCTTTTATCAATCCACAGAACAATTCTTTCGTAGATGCTCTGGTCAGGTCTGATTCTCGGCTGATGAAGCTCAAGGGGATTGATAAGAAGAATATCACCCTGCTTGAGATGATAGCTCTTGCCTTCAACGTTATATTCAACATTGCCGCTGATGAAAAAATATACCTCGTAAAAGTCGTGCTGATGGACAGGAACACCTTCGAATTTAGCATCCTTATAGTGAAAAATTTCGAACTCCGTTTCCATCATACTTTGTCTCGGGTCAAAAATCTGCATTGTATCACCCTCTTATTTCTGTTTAAAACAATCATACAGCAATATTAACAATGAGTCAAGCAATTTTCACTATTTTTATTGTTAAATAAATCTGATATAATAAGGTGGAGAAAATATGGAAAGGTGTGTGTATATGAGCAGATTTATGACGGAAGATTTTCTTCTTACAACTGATGCTGCCAAAGAGCTTTACCACTCTTATGCAGAAAAAATGCCCATTATCGACTATCACTGCCATGTAAGCCCCAAGGAGATTTATGAGGACAAGCATTTCAGCAATATTACAGAGGTATGGCTGGGCGGTGACCATTACAAATGGAGAATAATGCGCTCCGATGGTGTGAGCGAAGACTATATCACAGGTGATAAGTCTCCCCGTGAAAAATTTCAGAAATTCGCTGAAGCGCTTCCCAAGGTTATCGGCAATCCTATGTATCACTGGTGTCACCTTGAGCTGAAAAGATATTTCGGCTATGAGGGCGTTTTAAACGGTGAGACAGCTCAAGAGGTCTGGGACTTAGCCGAAAAGGTTCTTGCAAGAGAGGATATGGGTGCAAGAGGCATTATCGAAAAAAGCGGTGTTGCCTTTATCGGCACAACGGATGACCCTGTCGATACACTTGAATATCACGAGCTTATCAGAAATGAGGGCAAGCTTAAGGCTGTTGTTGCTCCATCATTCCGACCTGATAAGGCTCTCAACTTAAACAATGACGGCTTTGCCGATTATATCAAGGCGCTTTCAGAGGTGTCCGAAACGGAAATTGACAGTATTGCTTCACTTAAGAAGGCGCTGGGTAAGAGAATAGCCTACTTCAACGAAAGAGGCTGTAAGGCAAGCGACCACGGCCTTAACTATATTCCCTTCTTTGAAATGAGTGAGGAAGAAGAGAACGCCGCTTTCAGAAAAGCTCTTTCAGGTGAAAAGGTATCTGAAAATGAGCTTCAGGCTGTGCAGACAGATCTTCTCTGCTTCTGCGCCGCAGAATATAAGAGGCTCGGCTGGGTAATGCAGCTTCATTATAACTGTCTGAGAAATCCCAACACAAAGATGTTCGAAAAGCTCGGCCCTGATACAGGCTTCGATATTATCGGACCCTGCGACTGCACAAGACAGCTCGCTCAGCTTTTAAATAAAATGTATCTTGCTGACGGACTTCCCCGCACAGTGCTTTACAGCCTTGACAGCGGCGATAACTCAGCTATTGACACCCTTATCGGTGCTTTCCAGCAGGAAGGTTATCCCGGTACTCTGCAGCACGGCAGTGCATGGTGGTTCAACGATACAAAGAAGGGTATGCGTGAGCAGCTCGAATCTCTGGCATCCCTTAGTATTTTAGGTAACTTCATCGGTATGCTCACCGACTCAAGAAGTTTTCTCAGCTACACAAGACACGAATATTTCCGTAGAATACTCTGTCAGCTTTTCGGCGAATGGGTAGATAGGGGAGAATACCCCGACGATATGTCTGCTCTCGGAAAGATAGTGCAGGATATTTCTTACGGTAATGCTAAAAGATTTTTCAGTTTGGAGGAAATAATATGAAAATGTCATTCAGATGGTACGGACAGGACGATCCCGTTTCCTTAAAGTACATCAGTCAGATTCCCAATATGCGTTCAATCGTATCTGCAGTTTACGATGTTAAGCCCGGTCAGGTATGGCCCGAGGAATCTCTTGAGAAAATGGTAAAGGAATGTGAAGACAACGGTCTTATCTTCGACGTTGTTGAATCAATTCCTGTTTCTGAAGATATCAAGCTGGGCTCAGAAAACAGAGATGAGCTTATCGACGTTTATTGCGAAAATATCCGCCGCTGTGCAAAGTACGGCGTCAAGTGCGTAACCTACAACTTTATGCCCGTTTTCGACTGGACAAGAACTCAGCTTGACAAGGAAGCTCCCGACGGCTCGACAAGTCTTGTAATGTATTGGGATCAGATGAAGGGTCTTGATCCTCTCACCGACGATATTGACCTTCCCGGCTGGGACGCAAGCTACACAAAGGACGAAATCAAGGAGCTTTTCAGAAAGTATGCAGAGGTTGGTGAAGACGGTCTTTGGGACAATCTGACCTATTTCCTCAAGAAAGTTATTCCCGTAGCTGAGGAATGCGGTGTAAGAATGGCTATTCATCCCGACGATCCTCCATATCCCATCTTCGGCCTTCCGAGAATTATCACAAACGAGGAAAACCTTGACCGTTTCTTAAAGATTGTGGATTCACCCTCTAACTCACTGTGTCTCTGCACCGGCAGTCTCGGCTGTGCAAAGACAAACGATGTTGTAAAGATGGTAAGAAAATACAGCGCAATGGACAGAATTGCATTTATGCATATCCGTAACGTGCTTATTATGGATGACGGCTCCTTTGAGGAAAGCGGACATCTTTCAAAGTGCGGCAGTATAGATATGTATGAGGTTGTCAAGGCTCTTGTAGAGACAGGCTTTGACGGCTATGTAAGACCCGACCACGGCAGAATGATCTGGGGCGAAACAGGAAGACCCGGTTACGGTCTTTATGACAGAGCCTTGGGCGCAACATATATCAACGGTCTTTTCGAGGCTTGCGAAAAGGCAAACAAGTAATAAGCAGGAGGATTTGTTATGTTAAAAAATGTTCTTAACACTGACCTTACAAACAAGGTTGCAGTTGTAACAGGCGCAGGCGGTGTTCTCTGCTCAAGCTTTGCAAAGACACTTGCAAGAGCAGGTGCAAAGGTTGCTCTTCTTGATATCAACGAAGAAGCAGCAAAGGCTTTTGCAGATGAAATCGTAGCTGAGGGCGGTATCGCAAAGGCATACAAGTGTAATGTTCTTGAAAAAGAGAACTGCTATGCAGTAGCCGATGCAGTAAAGGCTGACCTTGGTGACTGCGATATTCTTCTCAACGGTGCAGGCGGTAACAACCCCAGAGCAACCACAGACAAGGAATATTATTTTGAGGGTGACATTGAAGCAGAATGCAAGAGCTTCTTTGACCTTGAGGGTGACGGCGTAAGCTTCGTATTCAACCTCAACATCCTCGGTACACTTATTCCCACTCAGGCATTTGCTCGTCAGATGGTAGGCAGAGAGGGCTGTAACATCATCAACATTTCTTCAATGAATGCCTTCACTCCTCTTACAAAGATTCCTGCATATTCAGGTGCCAAGGCTGCTGTTTCCAACTTTACAAAGTGGCTTGCAGTTCACTTCTCAAAGGAAGGCATCAGAGTAAACGCAATTGCTCCCGGCTTCTTCTCAACCAAGCAGAACGCGGCTCTTCTCTGGAATCCCGACGGCTCACCCACACCCAGAACCGACAAGATTCTTTCTGCTACTCCTATGGGACGCTTCGGCGAATCAGAAGAGCTTGACGGCGCACTTCTTTTCCTTGTAAACAATGCTGCAGCAGGCTTTATCACAGGTGTTGTTCTTCCTGTTGACGGCGGCTTTTCATCATATTCAGGTGTATAATTTTAAGTAAGGAGACTGATTAAAATGAGCGATATGTTCAAAACTATTTATGAACTCGGTATAATTCCCGTTGTTGCTATTGATGATGCCGACAAGGCAGTACCTCTTGCCAAGGCTCTTAGTGACGGCGGACTTCCCGCAGCTGAAATCACCTTCAGAACAGCAGCTGCTGAGGAATCAATCAGAAGAATCGTAGCTGAATGTCCCGATGTACTCGTCGGTGCAGGTACAGTTCTTACAAAAGAGCAGTGTGACAGAGCTATTGCCGCAGGTGCAAAGTTTGTTGTTACTCCCGGCTTCAACCCTGAAATGATTAAATACATTCAGTCAAAGGGTATTCCCATGATGCCCGGTGCAGCAACACCCGGTGAAATGGAGCAGGCTATGAGTATGGGCCTTAACAACATAAAGTTTTTCCCTGCTGAAGCTAACGGCGGTGTGGCAAAGCTCAAGGCACTTGCAGGTCCCTATCAGGCAGCAAAATGGATGCCTACAGGCGGCGTAAATGCAAAGAACCTTAACGATTACCTTTCCTTTGACAGAATTATCTGTTGTGGCGGTACATGGCTTGCAACAGCTGCAGATATCAACGGCGACAACTGGGAAGGCATTACACTCAAGTGTAAGGAAGCAGTAAAAACAATGCTCGGCTTCACTCTCGGCGGCGTAGTTCTCTACGGTGACAGCGGTAAGGAAGAGGCAAAGCTTATCTCTTCACTTTTCGGCTTCGAGTATAAGGAGACTGAAAACGGCGTATCTGCAGGCGCACTTTCCTTTATGAAGGGCGAAGGCGATGCAAAGGGCTGTATCATCATCAATACTCTCAACGGTAACCGTGCTGCTGCTTATCTTAAGAGAATGGGTGCAGAAATTGACCCGGATATCTGGTACGACAAAAAAGGCAACATTACCTGCTTCGGTCTTAAGGACACTGTTGCAGGCTTTGAAATCTGTATTGAAACAAAATAAAATCAGAGGTGAATAAAAATGGCTAAAAGAATTGTTACCTTCGGCGAAATAATGTTAAGACTTGCTCCGGAAGGATATCTCCGTTTCTTCCAGAACGATACAATGCAGGCTACCTTCGGTGGCGGTGAGGCTAATGTGGCTGTTTCACTTGCTAACTACGGTATGGATGCTTCATTTGTTACAAAGCTCCCCGCACACGCAATCGGTCAGGGTGCAGTCAATTCTCTTCGCGGTCTCGGTGTTGATACAAAGGACATCGTAAGAGGCGGTGAAAGAGTAGGTATTTACTATCTTGAAAAGGGTGCTTCTCAGAGAGGCTCCGTATGTATCTACGACAGAGCGTATTCAGCTATTCAGCTTGCAAAGAGAGAAGATTTTGACTGGGATAAAATCTTTGAAGGTGCAGACTGGTTCCACTTTACAGGTATTACTCCGGCTCTCGGTGAAAACCTTGTTGAGATTTGTCTCGATGCCTGCAAGGCCGCAAAGGCAAAGGGCGTAAAGATTTCCTGTGACCTTAACTACAGAGGTAAGCTCTGGACAAGAGAGCAGGCAAGAGCAGCTATGACCAAGCTCTGCGAATATGTTGACGTATGTATCTCCAACGAAGAGGATGCGAAGGATGTATTCGGTATTGAAGCTGAAAACACCGATATTTACGGCGGTAAGCTGGATAAGGAAGGCTACAAGTCAGTTGCAAAGCAGCTTATGGATACATTCAATTTTGAAAAGGTTGCAATCACTCTGCGTTCCTCAATTTCAGCTAACGATAACGATTGGGCAGCTATGCTCTATGACGGTGAGGAATATTGCTTCTCAAAGGAATATCACCTCCACATCGTTGACAGAGTCGGTGGCGGTGACAGCTTCGGCGGCGGCCTTATCTACTCACTCTTAAGCGGAAAAACAACACAGCAGGCTGTTGAATTTGCAGTTGCAGCATCAGCTCTCAAGCACTCAATTGAAGGCGACTACAACAGAGTAACTGTTTCAGAGGTTGAAAAGCTTGCAGGCGGCGACGCATCAGGCAGAGTACAAAGATAAAAAAAGAAGGAGAAAAAAATATGGAGAATAAAAAACAAATCCGTCCGTTCGGTTGGAGAGATAAATTAGGTTATGCAATGGGTGATATGGGCTGCGGCTTTTCATTTCAGCTGGTTTCCAGCTTTATGCAGCTTTTCTATCTTCAGTATATCGGAATCAAAGCAAGCGATTACGCAATAATCATTCTTATTTCAAAAGCATTTGATGCTGTCAATGATATTGTTATCGGTAATCTTGTTGACACAAAGAGAATCGGCAAAAAGAGTAAGTATATGCCATGGATTTTACTTGGCGGAGTAACCCTCGTTATCTTCAATGTAATGATCTTTGCTCCCGTACAGAATTTCCCCTATGCTGCAAAGTATGCATGGTGCCTTGTTGCATACTGTCTCTGGTCAATTGCATACACTATGGTTAATGTGCCTTACGGCTCGCTTCATTCGGTTATTACAGATGACCCTCAGCAGAGAGTATCTCTTTCAACCTTCCGTTCAATCGGTGCAGCACTTCCCGCTGTTATTATTATGATAGTCCTTCCGAAGTTTGTATATGAGAATGTAGAAAACTCTGTTACCGGTGAAATGGAGCAGGTGCTCAAGGGACCTGCACTTCTTCCCGTAGCGATTGTTCTTTCAATCGTCGCTTTCTTTGTTCTTTACGGAACAACAAGACTCGTCAAAGAGCGTGTTACCCGTAGCGGTGAAGAAAACACAACAGGTATAAGTGCGATGCTTTCTTCCGTAAAGTCTTTCTTTACAAACAGAGCTATGATAGGTGCGACAATTGCAACCGTTGCTTCCGTTGCACTTTTCAACTCTACAATGTCACTTAACAATATGGTTTTTCAGTATTATTTCAAGGATACTGATAAAATCGGCCTTGCAATGATAGGCTCTTATGCACCTATGATTGTTGTTATGGCATTTATCGGTAAGCTCACTGCAAAGCTCGGTAAAAAGATGCTTCTTGTCATTACAATGACAATCGGTACGGTTTCAGGTATTATTTCTATCTTTGCTCCCATTACTCCTGACAGTAAGGGCATGATAGTTTATATTGTCTGCCTTATGGGGCTTAATCTCGGTAACACTGTATTCCAGGTTTCAGTCTGGGCTATTATTGCCGACTGTATTGAGGTCAGCTACCGTAAAACAGGAAAGAGTGAGGAAGGCTCACTTTATGCTCTTTATTCCTTCTTCCGTAAGCTTTCTCAGGGCATCGGTCAGGCAGTTGTTGCCTGGGGCCTTGCAGGTATCGGCTTTGTTGAAGGCACAGGCTTTGTTCCTGAGGCAAACTTCGGTGCTAAGGTAAAGACACTTTATTTCATCGTTCTTGCTTTAGGCTCACTTATTGCCTTACTTGCTATGCAGTTCATTTATAACATCGGCAAGAAGCAAGAGCAGGAATTCAACGAATTTTCAGGCAAAATTCAGATGTAAATAATAATTTAAACGCCCGACATTGATTGATGTCGGGCGTTTTTCTTTTGGTGTTTCTGTTTTTACATATTCAACAATATCTTCAATTTTATAGTATATTGTCTCGCATATTTTCACTTGAACAGCTTTCATTCTTTGTTATCAAGTTCAATTTTTCCGTACTTTTCTTCAAATTCACGGATACATTGGCGTATTAAGTACAGTATCTGACCGTTAGCTGAACGACCTTCGTACTTTGCAATATAGTGAAGCTTACCGTGTAATTCGGGGTCAACCTCAATGCCGAGATGCTTATTATTTTTGTTTCTCACATTATCACCGTTTGTTTAAGGTAACGGTAATCGAACCGAACAAGCCAAAATGTCCGATTTCCGGCACCTTTGTAATTTTTTCTCCTCGCCATACGCGAGTATTGTTTCGTCGAAGAAAATCCCAAATGCACCAAAACTCGGACATTTACGGTCTTCGAGTTTAATGGGTGAAGATTTTTCTTGTAGCAAGGCAAAAGGTGAAGGGAATACTTGCGTATTTTCGAGCCTTTTAACGCAGCTACGAGGGAAATATTCCTCATTAAACCTTGTACGGTTCGAATACCGTTACCTTAAATTTCAAGTGTCATTCTGAACACAGTGAAGAATCTTAAAAATAATGCTGAATAAAGATCCTTCGCTATGCTCAGGATGACATTTTTTCGGTTTTCTTCTTAAGTTAATGATGTTACAAAAAAAGAGGCGTTATTTTATTGACTTTGACGGATAAAATAATGTATAATAAAAGTTACGAATGAGTATCTATTTATTTTTTGGAGGTGGGAAACTGCATGGATAGCAGCGATAGTAAACCTAAAGGGCGTAACTATAATTCAAAGCAGTGTCCTGCCGAACTGACAGGACGTCGCTGAGGCGAAAAGAACTGACTCTATTTCGCCGGAAGAAACAGAAAGTCGGTGAAAAAAATGAATGAGAATGTATTCGGAGGTCTTTACAGACTTCTTGCAAAAAACATGCTCAAGGAGCTCAGGCAGGAGCTTTCGGATATGGCATATCCGGATATTGCGGAGTTTATTACTGACCTTGATGACGATAAAATTGCCGTTAAGATTTTCCGCATTCTGCCTAAGGATATTTCTGCCGATGTTTTCTCTTACCTTGATACAGATAAACAGACCGTTATCGTTCAGTCCATTACGGACAGCGAAATTGAACGTCTTATGGACGATCTTTACGTGGACGATGCCGTTGACTTTCTTGAAGAGGTTCCTGCTAATATTGTAAGACGTGTTCTTGCCAACACAGACAAGGAAACAAGAGATATCATCAACCGTTTTTTGAAATATCCCGAGGGCTCTGCAGGCAGTGTTATGACAATCGAAATGGTTGAGCTTCACGACAGGCTCACCGTAGCGGAGGCGATAAAAAGCATCCGCAGAACAGGTGTTGACAAAGAGACAATTTACACCTGCTATGTAATTGACGATAAACGTCATCTTGTGGGTACTCTCCCCTTAAGACGGCTTATTTTAAGCGACGAGGACACCTTCCTTACGGAAATTATGTCCGACGACGAACAGCTGATTTACGTTCACACAACGGATGATCAGGAAGAGGTTGCTGCTGCAGCAAAGAAATATGACCTTCTTTCCGTTCCCGTTGTTGATAAAGAAAACCGCCTTGTCGGTATCATCACCATCGACGACATCGTTGACATCATTGACGAAGAGGCTACGGAAGACTTTGAAAAGATGGCTCTTCTTACTCCCTCTGAGGATGAATACCTTAAAACAGGCGTTTTCACCCTTGCTAAAAACCGTATTCCCTGGCTTCTTGTGCTTATGATTGCCTCGACTATTACGGGACAGATTATCGAGGGCTTCGAAAACAAGCTCGCAGTTGTTGCCGGTCTTACAGCCTGCATACCTATGCTTATGGGTACGGGCGGTAACTCAGGTAATCAGGTTTCTACCCTTGTTATCCGTGGTCTTGCCCTTGACGAGCTGAAAATCAAGGACTATTTCAGGATTCTCTGGAAGGAAGTCCGTGTATCCCTTATGGTCGGCATTATCTTAGGTATTGCCAACTACGGAAGAATGCTTATTATAAGACTTGCCACAGGCAACGAGGTGGCAGACAGCGTTATTCTTGTTGTCTCCCTTGCCGTTGCAGTTGTTGTTATGGTTTCAAAGACAATCGGCTGCACCCTTCCCATTGTGGCAAAGCTTCTCAAGCTCGACCCTGCTCTTATGGCAGGTCCCCTTATCACAACTCTTGTGGATACAATTTCACTTGTGATTTATTTTGCTCTTGCAAACGCAATTATTTTCTGACCGGCACAAAGGGCTGTTACTGTTGTAGCAGCCTTAATTCTTAAGTAAAACACAAAGGAGGTATGCCTTTTGGTAAAACGAATATTTGCCTACACCAAAGGCTACAGACTGCTTACCATTCTCTGCCCGATTATGATTTATCTGGATGTTGTTGTCGAGCTCAGAATTCCGAAAGCTATGGGTAATGTTATTGACATTCTTATGAGCATAAAGGCTGACGGTATCTCGCAGGAGGTTGTTACAGGTCAGCTTGTTGAAAAGCTCATTGAAATGCTTCTTCTCTGTGCAGCGACTCTTCTGATCGGCTATATTGCGGCACGCTGCTCTTCTATTGCAAGTATGGGCTTCGGCGCAAATATGAGAAATGAGCTTTTCAATAAGATTCAGGATTTATCATTTGAAAACATTGATAAAATCAAGATTTCTACCCTTATCACAAGAATGACAAGTGACGTTTCAATGATTCAGAACACCTATAAGAACACAATCGTCACATTCATCAAGGGCCCCCTTATGCTCATTACTGCTCTTCAGTATGCAATAACCATAAGCAAAGAGCTTTCTTCAATGTTCTATATTGCCCTTCCCGCGATTGTTATTATTCTTGTAATTATGGGCTATATGGCTGTTCCTCTTTTCAAAAAAATGCTTCAGACAACGGACAAGTTCAACGGCGTTTTAAGAGGCAACATCAACGGTATCAGAGTTGTAAAATCCTTTGTACGTGAAGACCATGAAAAAGAAAAGTTCAATGAAATCAATGAAGAGGTTATGAAAATGAACATCAGAGCTCAGTCTCTTGTTCTTTACATAAGCCCTGCAATTATGATTGTTATTTACGGCTGTATGGTATTTACCATGTGGCGAGGCAGTTCTCTTATTATGGCAGGCGAATCAGGACTTACAACAGGTGAAATGTCAACCTTTATTACCTATATCACACAGGTTCTTTCTTCACTTATGACCGTTCTTATGGTATTTGTAAGTATGTTTGTTTCCAAGGCCTCCATTAACCGTATCGGCGAAATCTTCAATCAGGAGCCTGCAGTAAGCGACAAGGATGCCGACGAAAGCCTTAAGGTTGAGGACGGCAGCATTGAATACAGAAATGTAACCTTCAGATACGGCGATTCAGCAGCAAAGAATGTTCTTGATAATGTGAATTTCCGTATTGAACCGGGTGAAACCGTAGGTATTATCGGCTCAACAGGTTCATCGAAATCAACTCTTATTCAGCTTATCCCCCGTCTTTACGATGTAACCGAGGGTGAAATTCTCGTAGGCGGAAGAAACGTTAAGGATTACTCCTTCAAAAACCTCAGAGGTGAGATTTCCGTTGTACTTCAGCAGAATCTTCTCTTCTCAGGTACTATTATGGAAAATATCCGTTGGGGCAGACTCGACGCCACTGACGAAGAGGTTATGAAGGCTGCCGCCGATGCTCAGGCTCACGATTTTATAACTGAATTCGAAAAGGGCTATGACACTGAGCTCGGTCAGGGCGGTAACAACGTTTCAGGCGGTCAGAGACAGAGAATCTGTATCGCAAGAGCCCTTCTTAAAAAGCCGAAAATCCTTATTCTTGACGACTGCACAAGTGCCGTTGATACTGCGACGGACGCTAAAATCAGACAGGCTCTCAAGGGTGAGGACTATAAGAATATCACTAAAATCATTATCGCTCAGCGTATTACCTCAATTATGGACGCTGACAGAATTATAGTTGTGGAAAACGGTAAAATTGAAAGCATAGGCACCCACGATGAATTAAAGGAAAAGAGTGCCGTTTACCGTGAAATCTTTGTTTCACAGCAGGAAGGAGTGTTGGCACAATGAACAAGACCCCTTTAAATAAAGAAAACGAAGAAATCAAGGAAGTTTCCGCAGAAGAAGCTGTTATTACTGAAGAAGCAGTGAACAAAGAACCTGCTGAGAAGAAAGAAAAGAAGAAAAAGGTATTCGGTAAAAAAGAAAAGAAAATACCTGAAAACGAAACAGAAGAAGAAAGAAAGAAGAGAGAAAAAAAGGAAGAGCAGAAGAAGAAAAACAAGCCTAAGGATATAAAGGCGGCAACAAAACGACTTATAAGCTATCTTTCTCCCTTTAAAAAGCTCCTTATTCTCGTTGCCTTTATGGTAGTGTTTACCACCATATCAAGCTTCGCCGCTTCCCTCGGAATGATTCCCGTCATTTCAGCAATTGAAGAGGCAGTTGTAAGCAAGGTTACCGATATCTCTGCTTCTATGGCGACAATTACAAAATGGCTCATATTTATGGCAATAGGATTTTTCCTTTCATCAGCCTTCAACCTTGCCTATACGAGAATTATGCTCTATATATCTGCAAGAACCCTTACAAATATGCGCCGTGATTTATTCAACCATATTCAGAATCTGCCTATCGAATTCTTTGACAAAAGAAAAACCGGTGAAATTATGAGCCGCTTCACTAACGATATCGGACGTGTAAGCGACCTTGTAAGCAATACTCTGCCTACACTTATTACCTCCTCGATTTCGGCTGTTCTGACTATCGGCTTTATGCTCTGGGCTTCCTGGAGTCTTACACTTACAATCACCGTTGCCGTTGCTCTTATGTTCCTTACGGTTATGGTTATTACAAGCAAGTGCTCACCCCTTTTCAAGAAGCAGCAAAAGGCTATCGGTGAGGTCAACGGCTATATCGAAGAATATATCCGAGGCATTAAGAATGTAAAGCTTTTCTGCCATGAGGATATCACCAAGGACGGCTTCCGTGAGCTTAATGAAAACTACCGCAAAACCGGTGTTAAGGCAAATATTATCGGCGGTTTTATGTCACCGATGATGTCAATTATAACAAGAATCAACTACGCCATCGTTGTTTTCTTCGGTGCAAAGCTTGTTATGAAGGGTGCTATGAACATCGGTACGCTTACCACCTATCTTGATAAATCCAAGAGCTACGGTACCCCCATCGCACAGATTGCCTCCTGCTACAGCACTCTCATTTCAGCTCTCGCAGGTGCAGAAAGAGTTTTTGAAATTCTTGACACACCAACGGAAACGGACGAAGGCAGAGTAACACTTGTCCGTCTTCTTAAAAATGCTCTCGGTGAAGAGGCAGAGACAGAAGAAAAGGAAGGCACTCTCGCCTGGAAGGTACCCACAGAGGACGGCTTCAGATACGTTACTCTCAAGGGTGAAATCGACGTTAAGGATATTACCTTCTCTTACGTTGAAGGCACAGAGGTTCTTAAGAATATCTCCGTCAAAGCAGACAGCGGCACAAAGACAGCCTTTGTAGGCTCAACGGGTGCAGGTAAAACAACCATCACCAATCTTATCAACCGTTTCTATGAGGTGGATAAGGGTGAAATCACCTATGACGGCATCAATATCAAGGATATAAAGAAGGATGACCTGAGACGCTCAATGGCTATGGTTCTTCAGGATACAAGGCTCTTTGCAGGTACAATTGCCGACAATATCCGTTACGGCAAGCTCGACGCAACGGATGAAGAGGTTGTTGCTGCGGCTAAGATTGCCAATGCACACTCCTTTATTGAAAAGCTTCCCGAAGGCTATGACTCGGAAATCCGAGGCGACGGCGTAAACATCAGTATGGGTCAGGCTCAGCTTATCAACATAGCAAGAGCCGCCATCGCAGGCGCTCCCCTTCTTATTCTTGACGAGGCTACATCATCCGTCGATACAAGAACCGAAAGACTTATTGAGGTGGGTATGGATTCCATTATGGAAGACAGAACAGTATTTGTTATCGCTCACCGTCTTTCAACGGTACGCAACTCAGAGAATATCATCGTTCTCGAAAAGGGCGAAATCATTGAAGAGGGCGACCACCAGTCTCTTATTGACAAAGGCGGAAAGTATTATCAGCTTTATACCGGCACCTTTGAGATGGAATGATAACTTGAATGCGCAATTCACAATGCGCAATGCGCAATCGCGTCCGACAGTGCGGTAGCATAAAGGTTTTCCCCGCACCGTCAGGTTAAAAATTTAATATATAATAGGTAGAGGCGCCCATTGGGCGTCCTTGCTTTTTACCACTCTCATGGTTGTCATTCTGAGCAATGCGAAGAATCTTAGAAACACAAAAAAGATTCTTCACTGCGTTCAGAATGACATTTTTATTTTACAGATATCGGCTTTTCATTTTTTATCCCTTGACAGATATAACGACGGCTTGATATAATAAAATTAAGAAACAAGGCAGTTTTGTATCAGCTACAATTCTGCCTGACAAGAACCAAGATAGATAACCGTGCCCTGCATTTGTTCTTGTCAATCATTAAACGGAAGGCAGGAAGAATAAATTATGATTAATCATAATAAATATTTAAACTATGAATTGCCTAACGATTGGTGTAGTGAAAATGAAGCAGATAACCTAATTTTATACAATCCCAATGGTAATGGTGCGATAACAACATCTTTTTTCAATATTTTTAACACGGAAGAATCTTTAGATGAACAGGTTAGCATATTGGCTAAGAGATTTATCGATCAAAATGATATAAATTTGAAATCTCCTTTAATACTTTTTAATAGTGAAGACAAAACGATTTTGTATGGAACAGGCACAACATCTGATAATTGGTTTATAAAATTATGGATTGTTGCTAAACACCCTAAAATAGTGTTTGCTACATATCAAAGTGAAAGAAAAAGTGCTGAAGTGAAAATCTGCGATTCTATTATCAACAGTTTCCAGTTCACATTTTAGTGGAACACATGGAACGGCGTTATATGTTAATTTGAAAAATAATTTACGGGCGGTGGTTTCTTCGCCGCTGTACTCCCTCAGTCACTTCGCGACAGCTCCCTCATCGATGGAGCCGTAAAAAGCCTTCTCTTTGAGGAAGGTGGCACCCACAGGGGTGACAGAAGGAGCACATCTGAATATAATTACAGCACAGGAAATCTTTACGAAATCCTGTGCTGTTTTTTAACATAGCTGTGCGGGTAAAACTTTCCCTAATTATATTTTTCAGGCGGCCTCGCCTCTTGCGGTTCCCAAAATTCATTACGGCTTGGAGCGCCTACGAATTTTGACCGCTGCGCCATCCTCGCCTCGCTTCATCTTCCGCTGGAAGCACTTCGGCGACGATGCCCTTGGCCCTGATATAAAATATCAGAATCTTCCGCCGCCACCGCCGTGGCTTCTTCCCGACGAGCCCATACGGACTCCTCCGCCCCTTGAGCCGCTTGTCTGCTTAGGCTTACGTACCTTTGTAACGTTACGGTAAAGGAATCGGTCGCTTTGCTGACTGAGTCTGAAGGAATTCTCCTTCACATAATTTACTGCGCTTCTCTGACTTCTTACGCTTTTGAGCTTTGCCGCCTGGGTTAAGCCGATTATTATAGCTATAATAAATCCGACTATAAGTGAAACACCTATCTTTTCTGCTATAGTGAATTCATCGTAATAATAGTCATCGCCGTAGTAATAATCATCGTTGCCGTAGTCAAAATTAAAATCAAAATCGGGGGCATTGCCATTATAAACTGAGTCAATACCGTTTTCTACAATATATGTTGCCGCATTGATAAAGGCATCGCAGGCAAGGTAATAGTCGCCTGATGAAAGGTAGGATAAAAAGGCTTCCTCACAATAGTCAATTGCTTCGTCGGGGAAAAGCTCTATACCTCTTCCGCATGTTGAGATATAGTACTCTCTTATATCCATAGCAATTACCAGAACAACACCGTCACCGTTTTCGCCGTAGCCGAAGCCGTTATAATCGAAATAATCGTCGGCATAGTCTTCTATATTCATACCGCCGACAGAATCTGTAGTATGAATAACAAAGTCGAACTGATTCTCTTCACTCTCTGCATCGAGAGCTGAGAGAAGCGCGTTTTCTTCCGACTCGGAAAGAAGGTCGGCATCATCAACAATACGTGCGCACTGTCTTGTGTCGGGTATACTCTGCGCCGACGCAAATGAAGCTACGGACATCATAACTGCAAGGCAGATAAGAAGGGTTATAATTTTCTTTTTCATATTATCCCCTCCTTACATAAGAGCCGACAGAGCAGAAATGGCAGCAAATATTACCGCCGATGCCGCAGTGCCGATACCGAGAATCATTTTAACCAAAGCTCCTTTATCAAGGGGCAGATTGCCCACAAACTTGCCTGTCTGACCGTTCATGGCGAAGGTATATTTCTTATCCTTCCAGGTTGTGTTGAGAAGCCAAACAGGATAAAGAGCATACTTAACCGAACCGCCCGAAAGGCTGACATTGGCATTCTGAGGAATAACCGAGCTGTAGCCGATAACGGTGCTTTGCAGATTGTCTGTAAGGCTGGTTTTTATTCTTTCGTTGGCTCTTTCTATGCTTTGCTTATCGTCCACATCATATCTGTCGGCAAGGTAGCCCGAAAGATAAGCTCTGTTAAAATCAACTGCCTCGCTTAAATCAAAGGGCTCAATGGACTCCATTAAATCGTCAGCCATTTTGCTTGAGCCGTCAACGGGCACTGCCGCAAAGCTCATACTGCCGCCTCTGACAATATGGTAATACCTATGCTCAGTAAAAATATAATCTGACGTTGACCAGCTTCTTGTCTTTACACCTCTGAACTGAGCCGTACCGTCTGCATCGGCATCAAAAAGCCAGAAGGGAACATAGACTCCCTTTATTTCGTCAATATGATTTTCTGATTTAAAAACCTTGGGTAACAGTCTTTTATCTGAAAGGTGCTTTGTCAGTGCTTCCTTAGCGGCTTTTTTGTCAAGCTTGAAGGGTATTACAAGGTCGGGCTTAAGATCGCCGGAAAAAACCTTTGAGAAAACAACCGTACTGTCACAGTAAGGACAAGCTGTAGCACCCGTCGTACTGTCGCAGATAATCTCGCCGCCGCAGGAGTTACAGACATAGACGCTCATATTCTCTTCTTCGCCCTTTTCCCACTGACCGCCTGCCGTGCTTTCCCAATTGAAATTATCTTCACCCGTTCCGGATTCTTTTTCAAGCTCCTGAGCGGCCTCCATATCAAATTCAGAATCGCAGAAGGGGCACTTCATAAGCTGCTCCCCTGAGCTGAATTCGACTCTGCCGCCGCAATTAGGACATTTAAATTCTGTTACTAATGGCATTTTTCTTCCTCCTCTCCCCTATTCGAGCGATAATTATTTCTTATCGTTTTCGTCGAACATATCACCGCATTCGGGACAGAACTTCGGAGGATTGTGGGGGTCTTCCGGCTTCCAGCCGCATTTGTCACACTGATATAAGGGTGCGCCCTCGGGCTTTCTGCTTCCGCATTCGGGGCAGAATTTACCCTTATTCACTGCACCGCAGCTACAGGTCCAGCCTTCAGGCTCTGCCGGCTTGGGTGAGCCGCATTCGGGGCAGCACTTACCTGTTGCTGTATTACCGCAAGCGCATTTCCAGCCATTCTGTGCAGGTGCGGGGGCATTTGCCATTGCCTGAGCCTGAGCGTTTACAAGCTGTTGTGCCTGCTGCTGTTGCTGCTGAATGCCTGCATTATACATATCCATCGGATTAAATCCGCCGCCTGCTCCCATAACCGCATTCATACCCATAAAGCCCATCATAGCTCCGTTGGGATTTGCTGCTGCAGCCTCCATAGCACTTGCTCTTGCATCTGCTTCTCTGCCTGCCATCATAAAGGGATTAGAGCCCATTGTTGCAGCATCTTCCATCTGATTGATTTTCTTCATATCCTCTTCTGTGAGGGTAATGGGATTCATAGCAATAGAGTGAACGGAAATACCTCTTCTTTCAGTCCATGCTCTTCTGAGAGCGTTATTGACAGCATCCTTTAATTCTATAGTATGTGCGGGAATCTGTGCAGGTCTTAGTTCAAGTGCTGAAAGCTCTGCAAAGGCCGGCTGAAGAGCATCAATGAATTCTGACTTGAGCTGTGAATCGATTTCTTCTCTTGTAAATTCATAGCTTACATTACCGCAAAGCTCCGTATAGAAAAGAATAGGGTCAGTAATCTTGTATGAATAAACACCGTTACATCTTACCTGAACGGAGCGCATCATATTAAGTCGGTGATTAACTACCTCAAACATAAAGGGATTAGGTGTACCGAATTTATTGTCAAGGATTTCCTTTGTGTTGAAGTAGTAGACTCTCTGGTCCTTAGGTGCTTCGCCGCCGTAGGTGAAACGCTTTCCGATGTTCTTGAAGGTGGCTTTTACGCTTTCACCGAAGGAGCCTGCAAAAATGCTGGGCTCTGTTGAAGCATCGTAGGTGAATTCACCGGGCTCGGCACAAACCTCAACCACCTTGCCCTGCTCTACGATAATCATACACTGACCGTCGGCAACAACTATGCCTGAGCCTGATGTGATGATATTTTCGTCGCCCTTATAATTTGATGAGCGACCTGTTGTTTTCTTCTGTCCTTTTCTCATAAGGACATCGTTGGGTAAAGACTCACAGATGAAAAACTCTTTCCACTGATCAGCCATTACTCCGCCTGCCGCACCGAATGCAGCTTTAATAAGTCCCATAGTATTTTCCTCCTTAAAAAAATTTACAAAATAATTATATCAAATCTTTCTGTGTAAATCTACATATTTCATGCAAATAATCTTTACTTTTTCCGCAAAAAAATCTTTGCTTTTTTTACTAAAAAGCCATTGACAAACACTGCTTTTTGATATATTATCGTACTATCAGTTAAATCATAATTTAAACCGATGAACAAGAGTAGTAGCCTTATCGGAAGCTTACAGAGAGCTGTTATTGGTGGAAGACAGCAGTGAAAGGTAATGTGAATGGACTTGTGAGGGCGGCCCGAAGCTTAAGTAGGCGCCGACGGAAACTCTAACCGTTATGATGAGAGCGTATGTCAGTACGTGATAAAACCGTTAAGGTGGCAACAGTCTTCTGTTCCTTATGGGGCGGAGACTTTTTTATTTTTAAAGGAAGTGCTTATTATGTATTATTCGGGAATACGATGGCGTGGCTTATAAATGCATCACACCCAAACTGATACTTGATTAAAGGAGATTTTTACTATGAACTACAAAGATTTTGACAACTATATCAAACACTATCCCAATGAGGACGGCTATTTCGGTCAGCACGGCGGTGCTTTCCTTCCTCCTGAGCTTGAGCCTGCCTTCAAGGAGGCTGATGACGCTTACGAGGCTATCTGCCACTCAGCTCAGTTCATTTCGGAATTACGCAGAATAAGAAAGGAATTTCAGGGCAGACCTACCCCCGTTTACCACTGCGAAAGACTTTCCAAGCTCTTCGGCAACTGCCAGATTTATCTTAAAAGAGAAGACCTTAACCACACGGGTGCTCATAAGCTCAATCACTGTATGGGCGAAGGTCTGCTTGCAAAATATATGGGCAAGAAAAAGCTTATTGCCGAAACCGGTGCAGGTCAGCACGGTGTTGCCATTGCAACGGCTGCAGCTTATTTCGGTATGGAATGCGATGTCTATATGGGTGAGGTTGATATTGAAAAACAGCATCCCAACGTTATCAGAATGAAGATGCTCGGTGCCAACGTTGTTCCCGTAACTCACGGTCTTAAAACCCTCAAGGAAGCCGTTGACGCAGCATTTGATGCTTATCTTAAGGAATATGACCACGCTATTTACTGTATCGGTTCAGCTCTCGGCCCCCATCCCTTCCCCAAAATGGTAAGAGATTTTCAGGCTGTTATCGGTATTGAAGCAAGAGAGCAGTTCCTTGAAATGACAGGCAATTTCCCCGACGCAGTCTGCGCCTGTGTAGGCGGCGGCTCCAACTCCATAGGTACATTCGTACCCTTCCTTGCCGACCCCGTAGAAATCATCGGTGTTGAACCCCTCGGCAGAGGCTCAGCAATCGGCGACCACGCGGCAACAATGGCATTCGGCTCAAAGGGCAGACTTCACGGCTTTGAAAGCTATCTGCTTCAGGACGAAAAAGGTGAACCCCTTCCCGTATATTCAATCGCCAGCGGTCTTGACTACCCCGGTGTAGGTCCCGAGCACGCAAATCTCAGAGATATGGGCAGAGTCAAATATGATACCATCTCTGACGAAGAGGCTATGGAGGCATTCTTCCTTCTTTCAAGATATGAGGGTATTATCCCTGCTATCGAGTCCTCACATGCCGTTGCCTACGCTATCAAGTACGCCAAGACCCACAAGTCAGGCTCAATTCTTGTTACCCTTTCAGGCAGAGGCGACAAGGATATAGACTACGTTTACGAGCAGTACGGCTGCGGTGAACAGTTTATGGAAAAGTACGAGAAATAAGCTTCAGGAATTTGAAAGGGCAAGGATGGCGGCTGACGGAGTGGTAAAAGCTATACTCAGCCCGCCACAAAAGCTTTGATATTTAAGGTCACGGAGTTTCGTGGCCTTTTTTAATGCAGAATGCAGAGTGCAAAATGCAGAATGGTGGTCGCGGATTTTTCGCGGCCTTTTATTTTTTTGCCCGTTACCGCAAAGGTACAGACGATATAACGGGTAAGTCCGTCGATTGTATCCGGCGTGGAGGGAAAGTGGTGCTTTCCCTTGCAGGTGGGCGGAGGGGGGCGGCGGCGAGCCGCAAAAATGCCCGACGAAGTCGGAGCATTTTTCAATTGTGTGCCAAGGCACACAATTGACCTGTGCACTGCTTCGCAGGCACAGGTGCGGCTCCCCCCCCCCCCCCTCCCCCCACCTGCAAGGAAAACCTCCCACTTACAGACAAATTCTTCAAGGCAGCCTGAAAAAATTCTTAATTTTATCTGTTTTGTACATATTATATTAATAATTCTGTAATTTAATAGTATTAGTTAAAAAACACAAACATTTTACAAAAGGAGAAAACATTATGAATGCAAAAATTTTTGAATTTCTCAAGAAAGCCCTTGCAGTTTTACTCGTTGTTCTCACTCCTGCGCTTTCGCTCATTTTTGCTTATGAGCCCTTGTCAAAGAATGATGAGGAGTGTGCCGTCGTCACTGAAAAAATCGGTGGCTTTATGACCGGTGTATGTCACGCAGAGCCTGACTATGAGCTCATTAAGGATGCGGGTATCAACTGGCACAGAAAGGATATTCCCTTTCCCTATGACAAGGACGGCGGACTCAGCCAAAGCTATATAAACTGGAAAGAAAGAATGAAGGGCTATGCCGACAACGGAATTAAAATTTTCGGTATTACCCCCTATCCCGATGATTATATTGACTACGGTCTTGATCCGAGAGATCCTGCCTCAAAGGAAGGCATTCAGGATATCGCCCGTTTCTTTATTGAAGACCTTAAGGATATCGTTGGTGCAATACAGGTAACAAATGAAATGGGTATTGAACGCTTCACTTATCCTCTCACCCTTGATGAAGCTGCCGACTTTATCGGTATGCAGTTAGAGGCAATGTACCCCGTAAGAGGAAATATTATCATAGGCTATAACTTAGGCGGTCTTTCAGTCGTTACTCTCCCCTTCAAAATGATGAAATATCATAAATACTGCGACTATGTAGGTCTTGATATGTATCTTGGCTCCTTTGAGGATATTGCCAAAAACATCAATCAGTATCTTGTAATCTTAGGCTTTGTAAGAAAGGTTACAAATAAGCCTATTATTATGTGTGAATTCGGCTACATCGGTAACGGCAAGCAGAAAACCGAGGAAGAAAAAACAGCTATTCTTCAGCATTACGGATACAACAGTGAGGAAGAAGCTATTGCCGATATGGATAACTTCATTCATAAGCTTCCCGAAGATATGAGCGAGGAGCTTCTCACCCTTTATCCCGATTACACTGCCGAGCAGTACGGTACACTTATCTTTGAGGGTGAATACAAATCCCATTTCTACTGTGCTCTTCCCGACGGATTCTATCTCAAGGGCTATGACCACTCCAGAGAGGGACAGGCAAAATTCTACGAAGACCTTCTTCCCAAGCTTATCAATCAGCCTTACGTTGTCGGTGCAGTTATTTACTGCTGGCAGGACAGCGATGCCTGTTATGTCTGCGGTCAGGAGGATTGCCCCGTTGAAACGGGCTGGGGACTTGTTGACCTTAACGGAAAGCCCAAGGACGCATATTACGCCGTACAGAAGGCATTTGCAGAAAACGTAAGATAAAAACTACTCTGAGCTGTCGCCTTGCGGCAGCTTTTTTTCTTGCTGAAATGACAAAACTACCAACTTAATTCCACTGCTATAAAGCAATTTTGTCCGTATTACCAAAAAGAATTTTAAGCCCCGTTTTCAATTGACAAAAAGCTACCGATTATGGTATACTTTGAGAGTGGTTTTTACATAATTTTTATATTAAAAGTTCTTTGAAACTGACGGATAAGTGGAGCACCACATGAATCAAAGAACTGCAGGCTCTTTCATAAACAGAAGAGCTTAAGCCGACCGTCTGGGCACCTTATCAGAAGAACTTTTCCTCTGTATAAGTGTGCCCTTTTTATTTTATAAAAAATAAAGGAAGTTTTCAGGAGGTATAATCTGATGAAAAAAGTTGCAATCATCATGGGAAGTGACAGCGATTTGCCTGTTGTTTCCAAAGCAGCCGACACTCTGAAGCAATTCGGTGTCCCCTTTGAAATGCACATCTATTCGGCTCACCGCACCCCCGAGGAAGCAAAAGCCTTCAGCGAAAGTGCAAGAGAAAACGGCTTCGGTGTAATTATTGCCGCAGCAGGTATGGCAGCGCACCTTGCAGGAGCAATTGCCGCTAACACCACCTTACCCGTTATCGGTATCCCCATGAAATCAAAATATCTCGACGGTATTGATGCCCTTCTTTCAACTGTACAGATGCCCTCCGGTATTCCTGTAGCTACAGTTGCGATTGACAGTGCAGTCAATGCCGCCTTGTTGTCTATTGAGATTCTCTCTGTCACTGACGAAGAGCTTGCAAAGAAGCTCAGAGAAAAGAGAGACAATGACACAAAAACCGTTCTTGAAAAGAACAGAAAAACAGAACTTGAGTACAATAACTAAAAATAAATTATTAAAATAAATTTTGGAGGTCATAATCATGGAAAAAATTTACACAGGTAAAACAAAGGACGTATTTAAGCTTGAGAACGGCAACTGCCTTCTTAAATTCAAGGACGACTGCACAGGCAAAGACGGTGTATTTGATCCCGGTGAAAATGCAGTAGGTCTTACAATTGACGGTGTCGGCGATGTTAATCTCCGTATGTCAATTTATTTCTTTGAAAAGGTTAATGCAGCAGGCATCAAGACTCACTATGTAAACGCAAATCTTGAGGATACAACAATGGAAGTTCTTCCCGCAAAGGTATTCGGCCACGGTCTTGAGGTTATCTGCCGCCACAAAGCAGTAGGCAGCTTCATCCGCCGTTACGGTGATTACATTGAAGAGGGCGCAGACCTTCCCGCATACGTTGAAATGACCTTCAAGAATGACGAAAAGGGCGATCCTCTCGTAATTAAGGATGCTCTTGTAGCCCTCGGCGTTATGACAGACAAGCAGTATGACGATATTAAGGAAATGACTCAGAGAATCACTCAGATTGTTGCTGATGACCTTAAGGAAAAGGGCCTTGTTCTTTATGATATCAAATTTGAATTCGGTTACGATTCCGAAGGCAACGTAATGCTTATCGACGAAATCGCATCAGGTAATATGCGTGTTTATAAGGACGGCAAGTATATCGATCCTATGACACTTTCTGAACTTTTCTTTGCATAAGGAGCAAAATAAATGGGTGGTTTTTTTGGCGCAGTCAGCAAGAAAGATACAGTTTTAGACGTATTCTTCGGCACTGACTATCACTCTCACCTTGGTACCCGTCGTGGCGGTATGTCTGCTTACGATGAGAAAAAAGGTCTGCAACGTAAAATTCACAAAATTGAAAATTCGCCCTTCAGAACAAAGTTCGAGAATATTTCAAATACTATGAAGGGCACAGCGGCAATCGGTTGCATCAGTGACTCTGAGGCACAGCCCTTGCTCATACGTTCAAAGCTCGGACTTTATGCTATCTGTATCGTTGGTCTTATCAACAACAGAGAACAGCTTGTAAAGGAGTTTCTTTATTCAAACGGCGGTCATTTCGGTGCCGTTACCAATGAAGGCATCAACTCAACCGAGCTTGTTGCGGCAATGATCAACCGCAAGGATAGCTTCGCTGAAGGCATTGCCTATGCACAAAGCCTTATTGACGGCACAGCATCAATACTGATTCTTACCGATGACGGAAGAATAATCGCTGCCCGTGACGGACTCGGCAGAATTCCCGTTTTAATCGGACATAATGAGAACGGCTACTGTGTGTCTTTTGAGGACTTTGCCTATAAAAAATTAGGCTATAATGACTATAAGGAGCTTGGCCCCGGTGAAGTTGTTGAATTCACTGCCGATTCCTTCAAGGTTTTAAAGCAAGCAGGAAATAAAACTAAAATCTGCGCATTCCTATGGTCTTATTACGGCTATTCAACCTCTTGCTATGAAGGTGTGAATGTTGAGGTAATGAGATACAAAAACGGAAGTATTCTTGCTGAAGAGGACCGCAGAAACGGTATCGCTCAGGATATCGACTTCGTAAGCGGTGTGCCTGATTCGGGTACTCCTCACGCTATCGGTTATGCTCACGAAAGCAGAATTCAGTTTGCACGCCCCTTTATAAAGTACACGCCCACCTGGGCACGCAGCTTTACCCCTGCCAATCAGAACGAAAGAAACCGTGTTGCAAAAATGAAGCAGATTCCCGTTCACGATCTGATTCACGGCAAGAAGCTTCTTTTTGTTGACGACAGCATCGTCCGTGGCACACAGCTTCGTGAAACAGTTGAATTTCTCTATGAAAACGGAGCTCAGGAGGTCCATATCCGTTCAGCCTGTCCTCCGATTATGTACAGCTGTAAATATCTCAACTTCTCAAGATCTACCTCAGAAATGGAACTGATTGCACGAAAAACCATCGCTGAGCTTGAAGGTGAAGACGGCTTGAAGCATATAGACGAATACATTGATTCTTCAACAGAAAGAGGCAAAAATTTAAGAAAAGCTATCTGTGAGAATCTGCACTTTACATCTCTCGAATTCCAGTCCATTGACGGAATAATCAAAGCTATCGGTCTTCCGGCTGACAAGATATGTACATACTGCTGGACCGGTAAAGAATAAAAAAATATAGGAGACTGTATTATGGATCACAAAAACTCTTTTTCTGCAAGCTATGCAGCTGCAGGCGTAGATATTACCGCCGGTTACAAATCGGTGGAGCTTATGAAAAAGCATGTGGCAAGAACACGTAACGAAGGTTCCGTTGATGATGTAGGCGGCTTCGGCGGCTGCTTTGACCTGAGCTGTGTTGCCGGAATGGAGCACCCCATTTCCGTTTCAGGCACCGACGGCTGCGGAACCAAGGTAAAGCTTGCTATCCTTATGGATAAGCATGACACTATCGGCATTGATGCCGTTGCTATGTGCGTAAACGACATTATCTGTGTCGGTGCAAAGCCCTTATATTTCCTTGACTATATTGCCTGCGGTAAAAACGTTCCCGAAAAGATTGCAGAAATCGTAAGCGGTGTTGCTGAAGGCTGTGTTCAGTCAGGTGCTGCTCTTATCGGCGGCGAAACTGCAGAACATCCGGGACTTATGCCCGAAGAGGATTATGACCTTGCCGGCTTTGCAGTAGGCGTAGTTGACAAGCCTAAAATGATTGATAACAGTACAATGGCTGTAGGCGATGTAGTTATCGCTCTCCCCTCAACAGGTATACATTCCAACGGCTTCAGCTTATGCCGTAAGGTTTTTGATATTGATAATAACAACCCTGAGCTTTATGTTCCCCGCGAAGAGCTCGACGGCAAGACTATCGCAGAGGCTCTTCTTGTTCCCACAAAAATTTATGTAAAGCCTGTTCTCGCTCTTATTGAAAAGGTTAAGGTAAAGGGTATCTCCCACATTACCGGCGGCGGCTTCTACGAAAATATTCCCCGTTCAATTCCCGACGGACTCTGTGCAAAAATTGACAAGTCCGCAGTGAAGGTGCTTCCCATCTTCGACGTAATTGCAAAGTGGGGTAACATTCCCGAAAGAGATATGTATAACACTTATAATATGGGTGTCGGTATGAGCATTGTTGTTCCCAAGGACGAAGCAGACCTTTCTCTTTCCATTCTTAAAGAAAACGGCATTGACGCCTATGTAATCGGTGAAATCATCGAAGGCGACGAGAAGGTGCTTCTGTAATGGGTAAGAAAATCGCAGTCCTCGTATCAGGAGGCGGAACAAATCTTCAGGCTCTCATTGGTGCCGAAAAAAACGGAATAATCAAAAACGGTAATATCAGTCTTGTAATTTCCAATGTTTCAGGAGCTTATGCGCTCGAAAGAGCAAGAAGTGCAGGCATTAAAACCGAAACCGTTATAAAAAAGGAGCTGGGCTCACAGAAGGCCTTTGAGGAAAAAATCGTTTCTCTTCTTACAGAAAATGAAATTGATCTCATCGTTCTTGCAGGCTTTATGAGCATCCTTTCCGAAGATTTCACAAAAGCATATCCCCACAGAATAATAAACGTTCACCCATCACTTATCCCCTCCTTCTGCGGAAAGGGCTTTTACGGACTTCATGTTCATGAGGCAGCTCTTGCAAAGGGCGTTAAGGTTACGGGTGCAACGGTGCATTTTGTAAACGAAATTCCCGACGGCGGCGAAATTATTCTTCAAAAGGCTGTCGGAATAAAAGAGGGAGACACTCCCGAGGTTCTTCAGAAAAGAGTTATGGTTGAGGCAGAGTGGAACATTCTTCCCGAAGCTGTCAGTCTTTTCTGTCAGGACAGATTACAGGTAAAAAATAACATCGTACATATAGGAGAGTAAGCTATGAAAGTTTCAACAATTAAAGAAGAACTTAATTCCCTTGCTTATCACGGCAGAGGTATTATCATCGGCAAGAGTGCTGACGGAAAAAAGGCTGTTACTGCATATTTCATTATGGGAAGAAGCGAAAACAGCCGTAACCGTGTATTTGTACTCGAAGGTGACGCAATGCGTACAAAGGCCTTCGACGAAGCAAAGATGGTTGACCCTCACCTTATTATCTACTATCCCGTAAGAGTTCTCGGTAACAAGACAATCGTTACCAACGGTGACCAGACTGATACAATTTATGACCTTATGGACAAGCAGATGACCTTTGAGCAGGCTCTTCGTACAAGAGAATTCGAGGACGATAAGCCCAACTTCACTCCCCGTATTTCAGGTATCATCCGTCTTGAAAAAGAAGGTATGAACTTTGCTATGTCAATTCTCAAGAGTGCTGAGGGTGACGATTCCTCCTGCGAAAGATTCACCTATGCTTACTCAAATCCTCTTTGCGGCAGAGCAAAATTCATTCACACCTACAACTGTGACGGCAATCCCCTGCCCTCATTTGAAGGCGAGCCTAAAACTCTTGAGCTTCCCGATGTAAATATCGACGAGCTTACAGACCTTATCTGGACAAATCTCAACGAAGACAACAAGGTTTCTCTTTTTGTAAGATACATTGACATTGAAACAGGTGAAACCGAAACAAGAGTTGTAAACAAGAATAAGTAAGAAGCGTATAAGGAGACAGAAAAATGAAAGAGTTTGAACTTAAATACGGCTGTAACCCCAATCAGAAGCCATCAAAAATATATATGCACGACGGCAGTGACCTTCCCATAGAAATTCTCTCAGGCAGACCCGGATACATCAACTTCCTTGATGCTTTCAACTCCTGGCAGCTTGTAAAGGAAATCAAAGAACAGACAGGTATGTGCTGCGCCGCTTCCTTCAAGCACGTAAGCCCCACATCTGCCGCCGTAGGTAAAATTCTTCCCGAAAAGCTCAAGAAGGCCTGCTTTGTTGACGATATCGAAGGTCTTGACGAGTCTCCCCTCGCCTGCGCTTATGCAAGAGCAAGAGGTACTGACAGAATGAGCTCCTTCGGTGACTGGATTGCCCTTTCTGACGAATGCGACGAAACCACTGCAAGACTTATAAAGAGAGAAATCTCTGACGGTGTTATCGCTCCCGGCTACAGCGAAAAGGCTCTTGAAATTCTCAAAACAAAGAGAAACGGCAACTACAACGTTGTTAAGATTGACCCCGATTTTGTTCCCGCTGAACAGGAAACAAAGCAGGTATTCGGTATCACCTTTGAACAGGGCAGAAACAACTTTGTTATCAATGAAGAGCTTCTTTCCGATATCGTAACGGAAAACAAAGACCTCACAGCTGATGCAAAGCTTGACCTTATTATTGCTCTTATCACTCTTAAGTACACTCAGTCCAACTCCGTTTGCTATGCAGTTGACGGACAGGCTATCGGTGTAGGTGCAGGTCAGCAGTCAAGAATTCACTGCACACGCCTTGCAGGTACAAAGGCTGATACATGGCATCTGCGTCAGGCTGACAAGGTTCTTAATCTTCCCTTCCTTCCCACTCTCGGCAGAGCGGACAGAGACAACGTTATCGACGGCTACATCAACAAGAACGAAGAGGATGTATGTGCAGAAGGCAACTGGCAGAAATACTTTACCGAAAGACCCGAGCCCTTCACAAGAGAAGAAATGGATGCATACCTTGCTACAATCTCCGGTGTTGCTCTCGGCTCAGACGCCTTCTTCCCCTTCTCAGATAACATTGAAAGAGCATACCGCAGCGGCGTAAGCTACATTGCAGAGCCCGGCGGCTCTATAAGAGACGATGCAGTTATCGACTGTGCAAACAAGTACAATATGGTAATGTCCTTCACAAAGATGAGACTTTTCCACCACTAATATACAGAAAAACAGGAGATCCCACCAATGCTTAAATACTTTGACGAACTTAACAATTTTGACAGTGAGGTTTTTGCTGCCTGCGAAAAAGAAATGGACAGACAGCAGACCTTCATTGAGCTTATCGCATCAGAAAACATTGTATCAAAGGCTGTTCTTCTTGCAGCAGGCAGTGTTCTTACCAACAAATACGCAGAAGGCTACCCCGGCAAGAGATATTACGGCGGATGCCACTGCGTTGACGAGGTTGAGGAAATTGCAAGAGAAAGAGCTAAGAAGCTCTTCGGTGCAGAGCACGCCAACGTTCAGCCCCATTCAGGCGCAAGTGCTAACCTTGCCGCTTTCTTCGCTCTTCTTGAGGTAGGCGACACAGTTATGGGTATGAATCTTTCTCAGGGCGGACACCTCTCCCACGGCTCACCCGTAAACATTTCAGGTAAATACTGGAACATTGTACAGTACGGCGTTGACGATGTAACGGAAACAATTGACTACGATAAGATGCTTGAGCTCGCTAAAGAATGTCAGCCTAAGCTTATCGTTGTAGGTGCAAGTGCTTATTCAAGAATCATCGACTTCAAGCGCTGCAGAGAAATTGCAGACGAGGTCGGCGCATATCTTATGGTTGATATGGCGCACATTGCAGGTCTTGTTGCCGCAGGTGTTCATCCCTCACCCGTTCCCTATGCACACGTTGTAACCTCAACAACGCACAAGACCTTAAGAGGTCCCAGAGGCGGACTTATTCTCTGTAAGGCTGACCTTGCTCAGAAGATTGACAAGGCTATCTTCCCCGGCACACAGGGCGGCCCTCTTATGCACATCATTGCCGCTAAGGCTGTTGCCTTCGGTGAAGCTCTCACCGACGAATTCAAGGCCTATCAGACACAGCTTGTAAAAAATGCAAGTATTCTCTGCGAGGCTCTTAAGAAAGAAGGCATTGACATCGTTTCCGGCGGTACAGATAACCACCTTATGCTCATTGACCTGAGAAAGTTTGATATTTCAGGTAAAGAGCTCGAGCACCGTCTTGACGAGGTGCATATCACAACCAATAAGAACACTATCCCCAATGACCCCAAGAGTCCCTTTGTTACAAGCGGTCTTCGTGTAGGTACTGCTGCCGTAACCTCAAGAGGCTTCAAGGAAGAAGAAATGCTTCTTATTGCCAAGTGGATAAAGCTTGCTATTACTGACTTTGAAAATTCAAAGGATGCTATTACCAAGGAAGTAATGGCTCTTTGCGAGAAATTCCCCATCTATAAATAAGGAGGATATCCCCGTGAAAATAATGGTTGTCGGTGGTGGCGGCAGAGAACACGCCATCATCAAAAAGCTTAAAGAAAGCGAAAAAGTAACGGAAATCTTTGCTCTTCCCGGTAACGGCGGTATCGCTTCTGATGCCACATGCGTAAATATCGGTGCAAAGGATATAGAAAAAATCTGCGAATTCGCAAAAAACGAAAAGATAGATTATGCCGTTGTTGCTCCTGACGATCCCCTTGTTTTAGGTGCAGTTGACGAGCTTAATAAAATCGGTATCCCCTGCTTCGGTCCCGCAAAGAATGCAGCAATTATTGAAGGCAGTAAGGTTTTCTCAAAGAACCTTATGAAGAAATACTCTATTCCTACGGCTGAATATGAGGTGTTCACTGACCTTTCTTCTGCTCTCACCTATCTTGAAACAGCCCCCGTTCCCACAGTTATCAAGGCTGACGGTCTTGCACTTGGTAAGGGTGTTATTATCGCAATGACAAGAGATGAAGCTAAGGAAGCTGTCCGTTCAATGATGGAGGACAAAATCTTCGGTGAAAGCGGCAGTCAGGTTGTTATTGAAGAATTCCTGACAGGCCCTGAGGTTTCCGTTCTCTCCTTCACTGACGGTAAAACCGTTGTTCCTATGATTTCATCAATGGACCACAAGAGAGCCCTTGACAATGACGAAGGTCTCAACACGGGCGGTATGGGCACCGTTGCTCCTAACCCCTATTACACAAAAGAAATTGCCGAAGAGTGTATGGAAAAGATTTTCCTTCCCACTATAAACGCAATGAACGCTGAGGGACGCACCTTCAAGGGCTGTCTGTATTTCGGACTTATGCTCACACCCAAGGGCCCCAAGGTTATTGAATATAACTGCCGTTTCGGTGACCCTGAAACTCAGGTTGTGCTTCCTCTTCTTGAAAGTGACCTTTTTGAAATTATGAAGAGCACAACTGACGGCACCTTAAGCGAAACTGAGGTTAAATTCAAGGACGAAAATGCCTGCTGTGTCATTATGGCTTCAAAGGGCTATCCTCAGAAATATGACAGCGGCTTCGAAATCACCATTGACGAGGCTGTAAAGGATAAAGTATACATCGCAGGTGCAAAGAAGGACGGCGACAGGCTTCTCACTGCAGGCGGCCGTGTTTTAGGTGCAACCGAGACTGCCGAAACTCTCGAAAAGGCAATTGACGGAGCTTATGCTTTAGTAGAAAAAATCCACTTTGAAAATGCGTATTTCAGACATGATATAGGCAAAAAAGCAAAGGAGGCAAAATAAAATGGTATACCGTATATATGTTGAAAAGAAAAAAGAGCTTGCAAACGAGGCAAAGGGTCTTTTAAGCGATATCAACTCTCTTCTTTCAATTACATCTGTAACGGATTTAAGAGTTATCAACCGCTACGATGCCGAGGATATCGACAAGGAGCTTTTTGACTATGCAGTCAAGACTGTTTTTTCCGAACCTCAGCTTGATGTTACAAGTGACAGCCTCAATGCTGAAAACGGCACTGTTTTCGCAGTGGAATATCTCCCCGGTCAGTTCGACCAGAGAGCAGACTCTGCCGCTCAGTGTATCCAGATTATCTCTCAGGGTGAAAGACCTACAGTAAAGACAGCTAAAATTTATGTGCTTTACGGTGATATTTCAGCCGAAGAATTAAAGGAAATCAAAAAGTATGTAATCAACCCCGTTGAAGCAAGAGAAGCTTCACTTGAGGAATACGAGACACTTAAAGCAAAATACGATATTCCCACTGAGGTTGAAACTCTTGACGGCTTTATTGATCTTGACAAAGACGGACTCTCTGATTTCGTTAAAAAGTATGCTCTTGCTATGGATAACGATGACATCGCCTTCTGTCAGGACTACTTCAGGAAGGAAGGCAGAAACCCCACAATCACTGAAATCAGAATGATTGACACCTATTGGTCTGACCACTGCCGTCATACAACATTCCTTACAATTATTGACGATGTAAAGTTCGAGGATGAGCTTTTACAGAGAGCTTATGACGATTACATCGAAACAAGAAAAGAGCTTGGCAGAACAAAGCCCGTATGCCTTATGGATATCGGTACTCTTGCAGGCAAATATCTTAAGGAAAAGGGCTACCTTGACAAGCTCGACGAATCGGAAGAAATCAACGCCTGTACCGTTAAAATCGAGGTTGAAATTGACGGTAAGAAAGAGCCCTGGCTTCTTCTCTTCAAGAACGAGACTCACAACCATCCCACAGAAATTGAGCCCTTCGGCGGTGCAGCTACCTGTATCGGCGGTGCAATCCGTGACCCCCTTTCAGGCAGAAGCTATGTTTACGGCGCTATGCGTGTAACGGGTGCATCTGACCCCCTCAAGAGTGTTGCAGAGACTATTCCCGGCAAGCTTCCTCAGAGAAAGATTGTCACCACTGCTGCCGCAGGCTATTCCTCCTACGGTAACCAGATAGGTCTTGCAACGGGTATTGTTGACGAATTATATCACGACGGCTACACTGCAAAGAGAATGGAAATCGGTGCAGTTGTTGCCGCTGCTCCTCAGGAAAACGTAAGAAGAGAATGCCCTGAAGACGGTGATGTTGTTATTCTCCTTGGCGGTGCTACGGGCAGAGACGGCTGCGGCGGTGCTACAGGCTCCTCAAAGTCACATACCACCGAATCCCTCGAATCCTGCGGTGCAGAGGTTCAGAAGGGTAACGCTCCCCAGGAAAGAAAGCTTCAGCGACTTTTCAGAAACAGAGAAGCCTGCCGTATGATTAAAAGATGTAATGACTTCGGCGCAGGCGGTGTTTCCGTTGCTATAGGTGAGCTTGCTGACGGTCTTGAAATTGACCTTAATGCCGTTCCCAAGAAATATGAGGGTCTTGACGGCACAGAGCTTGCAATCAGTGAAAGTCAGGAAAGAATGGCTGTTGTTATCGAAAAAGAAAACATTGACGCCTTCCTTGCCCTGGCTAAGAAAGAAAACCTCAACGCAACAGTAGTTGCAAAGGTTAAGGCTGAGCCCAGACTTACAATGTACTGGAACGGCAAGGCTATTGTTGATATCAGCCGTGAGTTCCTCAACTCCAACGGTGCTGAAAAGCATATCTCCATTGAGGCAGCAGCTCCCTCTTGTCCTATGAAGAAAATTGAGGGCAGCTTCACCGAAAATATGGAAAAGACTGCAACTGACCTTAATATCTGCTCCAAGAGAGGTCTCTCAGAAAGATTCGACTCAACTATCGGCGCAGGTACAGTTCTTATGCCCTTCGGCGGTAAGAATCAGCTCACTCCCATTCAGGCTATGGTTCAGCTTGTTTCCACCGAAAAGGGCCACACCGACGACTGCTCGGTAATGTCATGGGGCTACAACCCCTTCTATACGGAAAAGACTCCCTTCCACGGTGCATATATGGCTGTTATCGAGTCTGTTTGTAAGCTTATTGCTACGGGTGCTTCCTTTGAGGATACCTACCTCACCTTCCAGGAATACTTCGAAAGACCCGGTAAGGACCCGAAGCGTTGGGGCAAGCCTCTTGCTGCTCTTCTCGGTGCCTTCAAGGCTCAGAAGGACCTTAAGGTTGCCGCTATCGGCGGTAAGGACTCAATGAGCGGTACCTTCGAGGACCTTGATGTTCCTCCCACTCTCGTTTCCTTTGCCGTAACTACCGACAAGGTGCAGAATATTGTCTCCCCCGAATTCAAGAAGGCAGGCAACAAGGTTATCCGTCTTGCTCCCGAATTCAATAGGGACCACCTTCCCGTTACGGAATCTCTTCTTGCAATTTTCGACAAGGTAAAAGACCTTCTCAGAAGCGGCAAGGCTGTTTCCTGCTACACTCCCACCTTCGGCGGTATGGCAGAGGCTGTTATGAAAATGGCCTTCGGTAACTCCCTCGGCTTCAGCTTTGACAAGGCTCTTTCAGTGGAAGATATCTTCTCTTACTGCTACGGCTCATTCCTTCTCGAGGTTGCTCCCGACGTAGAGGAAGGTCAGCTTATCGGTTATGTTACCGACAAGGAAGAGCTTACCTACGGTGACGAAAAGGTATGCCTCACTTCTCTTCTTAATTCTTACGAAAACAAGCTTGAAAGCGTTTATTCCTGCAATATTGACCAGAGTGCTTCTAAGGTAGAAACCTTCTCATTTGAGGCAAAAGAGAGAAAAGCTCCCGCTATCAAGGTAGCTAAGCCCAAGGTTCTCATTCCCGTATTCCCCGGCACAAACTGTGAATTCGACTCAGCTAAGGCTATGGACGATGCAGGTGCAGAAAGCAAGATTATCGTTATCAACAACCTTTCAGCTGACGGTATTGCAAGAAGCGTAGAGAATTTTGCCAACGAGCTTAAGGATGCACAGATGGTATTCATTCCCGGCGGCTTCTCAGGCGGCGACGAGCCCGACGGCAGCGGTAAGTTCATTACTGCATTCTTCAGAAATGCCGCAGTTAAAGAACAGGTTACAGCTCTTCTTGAGGACAGAGACGGACTTATGTGCGGTATCTGTAACGGCTTCCAGGCACTTATAAAGCTCGGCCTTGTGCCCTACGGCAAGATTATTGATACTGACGAAAATATGCCCACTCTTACCTTCAACACAATCGCAAGACACCAGTCACGCATTGTAAGAACAAGAATTGCCTCCAATATGAGTCCCTGGCTTAAGAACACCAATGTAGGCGATGTTTATAACGTGCCTATTTCACACGGTGAGGGCCGTTTCCTCGCTTCAGAAGAAGAAATACTCCGTCTTGCAAAGAACGGACAGATTGCTACCCAGTACGTTGATTTTGACGGCAAGGCAACAAGTGACATTCACTTTAATCCCAACGATTCAATGTACGCTATCGAGGGTATCACCTCTCCCGACGGACGAGTATTCGGTAAAATGGGACACAGCGAAAGAATCGGCTACGGACTTTATAAGAACGTTTCAGGTGACTATGACATCAAGATGTTCAAATCAGCCGTAGAATATTTCAGATAATCCGCATATTGCGTAGGGGACGCCCTGTGTGGCGTCCCCAAACATTTTTCACACGGATGTATTTCGGGAGACCACGCAGGGTCTCCCCTACGCGTTTTATAT
>JAZPYL010000042.1:0-19409 GCA_045544175.1 Acutalibacteraceae bacterium
GGTTTTATTAAAGAATTTAACCTTATTTCAATTAAGCAAAGTATAAAAGATAAAATAGTTTTAATTGCAGAAGAATATAACCTTTCATTAAGAGAGTTAAGAACAGTTTTATGTACATATTTTGTATTACATGATTCTGTGTTTGATCTCTATGAGAGTACACCTAACGCTGAAATATTGTTATTCTATTTTTTGATTTTAAAATATAAAAAACCTATTGCCTTCTATAATGCAACATTTTTAAGTGACTTGACACAGTTGAAAGAATTACTAATGGATAAACCAATTCCTTTCCTAAATATAACACAAGATGCATATGATGCTTTTATAAAAGATATTATAAGTGCTAACAGTATTAAGAATATAGATTTTTCAACTGTCTCTAACGGTGAAGCAATATATAAAGCAAATAGATGTGTTGAAATTTGCTATAACAATAAAATATCTTTTTCAAATGGCGAAACAACTCCAATAAACAACGATATGTCATTATCTCTAATTTTATATAGTGCTGACTTTAAAGAATATGATTCAATAAAAACATATACCCCGTTAGAACATATATATAGGCGTTTAGAAATAGCCGATTTTATACAATGAAAGAGGTTGAAATATGTTAATTTATTATCTTTGTTCAAAAGAATGTAATCTCGACAACAATAGTTTTGAATATAAACTAGCGAAAAGTTTATTAAAAAAAGATTTTCAGCTTTGGTCAACATCTATTCCCCTAATGTTTGGTGACAGTGAAAGCACAACCGACATTGATGATAGGTTTGGTAATACTTCTGTTGCCATAATAGTTATCAGTCACAATTCTTTAGATGATGAATATGTAAATTACATCAAAACAGTCCAAAAATATAAAACGATAAAAATAATTTTCATTCTAAATAAAATCACTGAAGATGTTTTGCGTAATAGTGATATCAATTATCTGAAGGAACTTGCAAACAATTTTGATAATTATACAGTTATCAAATCTACAAGAGGTTTAAATAATATTTCAAGTGACATAGGTATAATTATTTCAGGACAAGCCAAGGAAAACGATAGAATTTCTACTGGAATTAAAGCTCTTGATTACCTATTAGGCGGTGGACTATCATTAGGTGGTTCATTCAATATAACAGGTCCATCAGGTTCAGGAAAAACATCTATTGGGGTACAAATACAAAAGCATATTCTTGAAACTGGTGGACGTGGGTTATATATAACCTATAGTGAAGCTCCTATAAAGATATTAAAAAGATTTGAAGATATGGGATGTAATATTACTAAATATATCGCTGACGGAAGTTTTAAAATATTTGATAGTTATTCAGCTTTAAACAACTTAAGTGCTGAAGATACCGCATATTCTGTAGGAGAAAGTTGGGCACCAGCCATTATTCATTTGGATAATCCATATGATTCTGTGTCATATTTTGAAAAACAAATTGCTGCACTAAAAGAATTGGGGGGCGGTTGTGTAAATATTATTGATAATGTTAATATACGATATGAAATATCAAAAGAGCAACAGAACGATGATAAACAGACATATAAACAATACTTTACTAGATTTAAAGCAATGGCCGGAGATATACTACATAATGTTGGTATACACATTGTAGATGCTGACTATGATGATGAACTTATAAAACACTTAATTCGAGCAGAAGACGGAACAATTAATCTTAAATGTGAAATTGACCAAAAAACAGGAGAAACAACTAGAAAACTCCGTATTGACGAAAGAGGAAATATAGGATGCGGTGATCACCATTGGTATGAATATACAATTTCAAAACAAGGAATAAAAATTTTTAGACCAGATTTCGATTCACATAATTTATAATGGAGGTAGTGTTATGCAATCAAATGAACATGTATCAAAAATTAAAGGGTTAGTAAATGGGTACAAAAGCACTTATATTCTAACTACCGCAACAAGACTTGGTTTTTTTCATGCTTTGTCTATAAAAAGCATGACATTAAATGAATTAGCCGAAAATCTGAAACTTGAAGCAATAAAAATTGAACCGATTTTAAATGCACTAGTCAACATGGAGTTGTTGGACAAAACTAATGGTGAATATGCTTTGACATTGTATAAAGATGTATTAGATCCATCTTCTCCAAAATGCCAATTGGGATATGTAGACCATGCTCTTTATATGTCTGACAAATGGAGAAATTTGGAAAGCTCTGTAAAAGAAAAGTTTTCATCTTTGTCCAATTTTAAAAGCATCACTGGAAATAATTTAGATGAAACAAGAGCTTTTTTAGAGGCCATGAATACAAATGCGTTACCTCAAGCAAAATATTTAGTATCAAATTATAATTTTGAAAATCATAAATATATTGATATCGGTGCTGGATATGGTACTTACTCTATAGAAATAGCAAAGAAATATCAAACATCAATTGGAACAGCATTAGATCTACCTATGGCTGCTGAAATAATTAATGAAAATATCATATCTGAAAATTTGGAATCAAGAATTACTGTTATACCAGGAAATTATAAATATGATTTACCAATGGAGAAATTTGATGATGCATTACTTTTTGCAGTAATTCATCAAGAAAACTCAGATGAGACATATTCTTTAATAAAATCAATTTACAGTATTTTGAAAGACGAAGGGACACTTTATTTAACTAGCTTTTTTCTTGATTCGAATAAGACTTCGCCAACATTTTCTGTGATGTTTGCTGTGGAAATGCTTGTAGGTTCCGTAAATGGAAAAGCGTATTCTTATGATGAAATAGAAATAATTTTGAGAAATGTAGGTTTCAAAAATATACAATGCATCACTGATATCCCTGGTCCAGCTTGCTTATATATTGCTAAAAAAATATAAATTGAATACAATTCTCCCCCATTGAGAAAGCAAAGATTATGATGTTTCAATGGGGATTATTCTTTTTAGTAACCCTTAAAAATCTCCTTATTCTTCAATTGTTTCTGCATTTTTGTATAATTTAATGGCGTTTTAGTATGCGCTATTGATTAATTTGTCAAACAGAAGTATAATTTAATACAACGCTGTCAAAGCGATGTTGTTTTTGGCAGGTAATATGACTTTTAACCTCCCTGCCTGATTGGTAGGGAGGTTTATCTACTATGTAGTGTTAAAATGTTCAGCAATCAATGAAAATTTTAAGGGCTTAGTAAATGTATAGAAAGGAAATATAATATGCCATTAGAAATGACGATAGAATTTGAAGGTGACCGAATAAGGCTTCATAGAGAACAATGGCAAGGTAATGTTGCCTATATTAGCAATTATCCGGGCTTGTTGGATGAAGTGCAAAAATATACTTGGACGTATTCATCAGGTGAACATCCGTATTTAAATTGTTCTGTGTTACACATTTCTTTACACAAATTTGTGTTACAGTTTCTCTATGGAAAAGAAAAACTTGAAGAAATGCTGGAAAAATCAAATATTATTGAACACCTAGATAATAATGGTTTAAATTGCACCTATGAAAATCTTCATGTGCTATCATCAGATATGAACACAGCGAAAGCATTTACTATTGACAAGATGAATGCTGCATTAGATGCGGGAGAAATCACAGACATTCCGGCACTAATTTCAGATGTTTATTATTCTCATGAACACAAATTGTTTCAACTACAGATTTTCTTTAATAAAAACCTTGTGTATAATACTCAAAATGGAAACATAGTCGAAAGTTTGACCTTTCAATATAACGATTTTAATGATTTGTATATTGATTGGTTATATTGCTTTGAATGTATAAAAGATGAGCGGTTTGATGTTAGTAAACACCATGCAGATAAAATATTTGTTGAAGAGGCTTTATCTTTTGAATTAGAAGAAAGTGAAAAAGATTCTGTGTTTATAGAACGAGATGGGAAACATTATTTAGTAATTAGAACAGAGCAAGAAAATGGCCCTATATCATTTATGAATCATACATCATTCAGAAGAATGGAAGAAAATCAATAATAGTTTTTAAGGAGTTATTTATGGCAAGTCCAATTGAACGAATAGGTGTGTATCATTGTGCGAAAATTGCTGAGTGTAATAATTGGATGTTTCGTGAACAACCAATTGACGATGTTGGTATTGATGCCCATATGGAGTTAACAGAACCGACTGGAGAATCAAAGCAGCTTCTTGCTTTGCAAATAAAATCAGGAGCAAGTTGGTTCCGAGAGAAAAAAGATGATTGCGTTATTTTTCGAGATATCAACGAAAGACAATACAATTATTGGACTATGAATTCTTTGCCCTGTATTGTAGTGTTGTATAATCCTGATGATGATATGTGTATTTGGCAAAAATTAACGACTGAAACTATCGAAAGAACCAACAGTGGAACTGGTAAGGGTTTTTTTGTTAAAATACCTTTGTCACAAGTTTTCTTAAATGATTTGTCCAATAAAGAACTGTTATCTTATACTAACTTGCCACAACATATCACTAATTATAACTTTTTGTTGTCTCAAAAAAAGTTTATGGAAATCATTAAAGATGGTGGCGAAATTAAATTGCATTCCACAGAATGGGTAAACAAAAGCAGTGGTAGAGGAGAAACTGAATTAATTGTTGATGACGGAAAAAGCATTCAAAAGTATTCTTATCCATATTGGTTCCCATTTACTCCTTATACTATGGTTTTTCCTCGATTATTCCCTTGGGCAAGTTTTTCAGCTGATGAAGATTTTTTTGAAGAAAATGATGAGTCACTTTGGCGTGAGCTTCACTGTTATTATGATAGTGAAGATGATGAATGGTTAGTTGTTGGTGATTCGTTTGAAGAATTTCGAAGTAAATTAGATCCAATGCGAAGCATTAACCATTCAGGAGAAGTTGCGGAGTACATGATGAAGCTTGGCTTAAATAAATTGGGTGAAGCCTTCTTAAGTGTAGATGAGTTTGTATCACAAAATCAACCATATGTTGGCACAAGACCTAAAGGAGAATTTGAAACATGAAAAAAATCAATCTTAATAAAAAATCAGATAAATATGCTTTGAGTGATGAATACATACTTGACCCAACTGAGAAATATGTGATAAATATTGAAGAAGAAATGGAGTCTCAAATAGCAACAATGATGGCATTTCAGGTAATGGGGGCTCCTCCAGCACTTAAGAATTATCATGCCTGGTTATTTGAAAACGGTTTTAATGTAGAAACCCCAAATCCAACAAACGAAGTTGTTGGTGGTTATTATGGTGTTAAACCACTCTGGAAATCAGCATATTCACAAGGGATTGTTGTTAAATCTGAAAATGATAGTGACTATTTTATCGTTATGGAATGCAGCAATAAGAACAAAGGTTACAAACATTCAATTGTTATTCTTACTTTAGGCGGATGTCTTTAAGTTCTTTTTATTTTTAAAGTTTAATTATGTGTAAAATAAAACTTAAATGGTATGTAAAAACTACAGAAAATTTTTATTTAAACAAAATTATTTTATGGAGGCAATAGAATGGAAAATAAGACTGAAATAAAAATTGAATTACCGGAAACAGTTAATAAAGTTTTAGATAAACCGGCTACAACATTAGGTGAGAAAATTTCTGACTTGTTAGAAATCATATTTGGCGGGATAACTTATAGTAAAGAAAAATTAGAGTATAAACGTTCTTTGAATTTTGAATTATTTAAAAAAGAGTTAGAGGAAAAAGTTAATTCCATACCGGATGACAAAAGGACAGAGCCTTTAGAAAGTATAGTTGGTCCTGCTCTTGAAGCAGCTAAGTATAGAATTGATACTGAAGAATTTAGAAAAATGTTTGCAAATCTGATTGCTTCTTCTTTAGATTCGCGTAAAGCAAATTTTGTTCATCCGGCTTTTGTTGAAATAATAAAAAATCTTTCGCCTAACGATGCATTAGCTATACATTCGTTGTCTTTCCTTCGTGATAGTCATATAATACCTATAATTTCTGTAGATGAAAGCGTAATGAGTATTCCAAATAACAGCAATCACTATTGTTTTTTGGTAGAAGATTTTGGCTTTCATGAAACAAATGTTATTCTTTCGTCATTGTTAAGAAGTGGATTAATAGAATTTGATTATGTTTTTAATAAGGATACAAACTTCCAAGGATTTACATTTAATGATATGGAACGTAAATTTGCTAAATTAAGAGGCGATTTAGCAATAGGAAGAAATTTAGATAATCCTTTAAAATATAGATATGGTTCTATTAATTTAACAGCATTAGGGTATGAATTTGCAAAAGTTTGCGTTCCAACAAATTATGCCGAGCTTAAAAGAAACAAAGAAAATAAAACTCATAAACACGAATTATAATATGTGAAATTCTATTGACAAACATGCATTTGTTCTATATAATGATGTCACAAATTAAATATTAACTTTGTAGCGCGTAAGCGGAGCAATTTTTATTGACTACCCAAGCACCGTATGAAGATAAGAACAGAGGTAATCTGCACTTATTTCATTCGGTGTTTTTTTGTTTCTCTTATGCAATACTGACGCTTAAAGTCCTTTCCTCTGTTCATCGGAGGTGAGGACTTTTTTGCTTTTATGCACCTTGAAAATTTAATGACTGTCTGAAAGTGATACGACTTTGCGATGATATGAGCGAGGCAACGCTGCGGTGTGATTCCGGGGTAGGAACTATTTCAGGTCAAACAGCAAGAAGTTTGTAGAAAATCATTGACAAAGGAACAAATGTTCTGTATAATTATAAATTGGTAAATAATGTATTTACCATAAAACTTAATATCAACTGAAACACATATTTTTTTACTTATTGGCTTTATGCCACACATATTATCTGACCGAAGGAAGTATGGTCCGATACTCGGTTAGTAACATACGGACAATCAGCGCTTAAAGTTTAAGCCGTTACATAGTTTCAGTGCAAACTGTGCGAGAGGATGAAATGTCTTCCCGCTATTTGTGCTGTCTATGTGACGGCTTTTTTGTTTTCTAAAAAGTATTTCTAAAAATCAGGAACAATTTTATGTGGCTTATTCCCATTACTTGTAGAGGCAATTTCTTTATATAATAACTGCCCCCACAAAAAGAACTCGGTATAAAGGATACTACAGCCACCCTTACATAGCGAAGCTCGTCTGCGGTATATACCGCAACTAAAGTTTGTCGCTCCCTTGATAAGCGAGAAACTTTAGTTAATGAGCCTCGCAGAGCCCACTGACATCTTTACAGCCGTTCGGGCTGAAAGTGTCATAGTGGGTTACGTACTTTGGAAAAAGTGCGGAACAAATAAAGCAGTAATGCAGAAAGGAGGTAAAACCTATGTCAAAGAAAAACTACAGTGTAGCAAGAGTTGTCACTCATACACAAAGCACTATCGGTAAATGTGAAAGGCACAACGAGAGAAAGAATGAAAGCTATGCCAATATGAATGTTGATACGGCTCGGTGTGATATGAATGTGCATTTCAAGAGCTGCGGTGAACTGACCTACAATGAACAACTGAATAAGCTCATTGCCGAAAAGAGAGTCTGTATGCGAGGTCTGAAAGCTGATGCAAAGGTCTTTGATGAAGTCATATTCGATGTCAACACAGACTACTTTGAAACACACGGCGGTTATGAATATGCAAAAGAGTTTTATGCAGAAGCCTACAGATTTGCAGTTGCCTTGTACGGTGAGCAGAATATCATCTCTGCCGTAATGCACGCAGATGAACAGAATGTAGCTCTCACAGAACAGCACGGGAAACCTGTGTATCACTATCATATGCATCTCGTAGCTCTGCCTGTTGTTGAAAAGCAAATACTGTGGACAAAGCGGTGCAAGGATAAATCACTCGTAGGTACAGTCAAAGAAACAGTCAATCAGATAAGTCATTCAAAGAAATGGAAGTCACCACAGGCTGTTGATGAAAACGGTAATGTCTTATTCAACGAAAAAGGTAAACCTGTACTGATTCCCTCATACAGTATCCTACAGGATGATTTCTTCAATCATATGCAAAGAGCCGGTTTCAATGATTTCATCCGTGGTGAAAAAGGCAGTACAGCTGAGCATCTGTCTTGTCTGCAATATGAGATTCAGCAGGATAAGAAACGTCTTGAAGAAATCAAAGAACGGTTGCAGACGGAAGAAATCAGATACGATGAAATTCAGACCGTGCATAAAACATTCAACGAGATTGCCAGTATGGGCAAGAAAACTCTTACGGGCAAAGTGACAATCTCAAGTGAAGATTTCAATGACCTGAGTAATATGGCAAAGCAATCCGTTGCAGCAAGGAGCAAGATTTATGACCTTGAGGGAGAAAACGAAAGACTCCGAAAAAGAAATTGGGAGTTGCAAAGCAGTATAAACAGACTGAGTGCAAGGCTTCATGATCTTGAACAAGTCTGTGCTCCGTATCTTGAGGCGTTGAGACTGATGCCTGAAAAAGTAAAAGCATTTATATCGGATGTGCTGAAAACTGTCCGAAAAGAGAAACCCAACAAAAATATAGAAATAAAAAAAGAGAGGTAATTAAATGAATATTGAAGATAATTTTATCAACACCCTGTTTGAGAAAACAGAAGAAACAGAGGCGGTAAAGCCTCAGACAACCGAAATCGTAAGTATGTCGGTAGGAAAAATTGTTCCGAATTTCAAGAATCCGTACAAGTGTCGTGAAGAGGATATGAAGCCGTTGGAGGATAGTATCCGTGATAACGGTATTATTCAGCCCCTTATGGTAAGAAAGGACGATAAAGCTGATGTGTACGAAATCATATCGGGACACAGAAGATACCTTGCAGCAACGAGGCTTGAAATGGCAGAGGTGCCGGTGGTAGTTCTGTCTATCAGTAAGGAAGAAGCAGATATTATTCTCGTTGACAGTAATCTACACCGTGAGCATATTCTGCCCTCGGAAAAAGCCTTTGCATACAAAATGAAAATGGATGCTATTAAAAGGCAAGGCAAACGTACGGATTTAATTTCGGACCCAATGGGTCCAAAGTTGAGCTCTGCAGAAAAAATCTCACAGGATAGCGAAGACAGTGCAACCCAAATCAAAAGGTATATCCGTCTGACTAACCTTGAAAAATCGCTTCTTAATCTTGTGGATGAAGGCAGAATTGCAATGCGACCTGCAGTTGAAATCTCATATCTTACTCCCGAAGAACAGATAATGATTTTTGAAACCTATGAAAGTGATGAGGTTACACCCTCACTTGCACAGGCACAGAAATTGCGAAAGCTCTCGGAACAGAATCAGCTTAATGCTGATACGGTGTTATCTATTATGACTGCACCTAAGCCTAATCAGGCAGAGGCTATAAAAATACCTGAAGAGCGTATCAATAAGTTCTTCGGTAAAAATTATACCAAACAGCAGAAAGAGGAGCATATCATAAAGGCTTTGGAATATTATCACAAACACCTGCAGCGACAGAGAAACAGGGATGCGAGGTGAGATGATTGAAAGAGATATTTCCCGATAACAAAAGCATATTTGTAGTACCACCTGAGCCTATTGATGAAAATGAACTTACAAGTCTTTCTGATGTTATGGCTTCCCGTAGTGATGAAGCTGTTATTGACCGTAGCAAAATACGTCGTTTCGGTGAAGAAACCTTTCAAATGAAAATAGGCGGTACAACCTATGAGGTTTCTACTCATTTTAATCCTAAAGGCAGGCAGTGTATTTTTGAGCAGTTCAAAGAATTGATTTTAGCTGAAAAATTATTATAATATCACACATTTGAAAAAAGACAATCGGACATTGTAAAATGTGAATATCCTTGCGATGTCCGGTTGTCGGAAAGGAGAATATTTAATGACAACTGCAACAAATATTTCAGGACAAACAATAAATGATGAATTAATTACGGCTCTTTACTGCCGTCTTTCAGTTGAAGATATAAAGGACGATAAGTCAAAAAAGAAGAACGGCAGAGAAGATGAGTCAAACAGTATATCCAATCAGAAACAGATTTTGCTTGATTATTGTAAAAAACACGGATACAAAAATACGATGTTTTTCATTGATGACGGTATTTCGGGTACAAGCTTTGACAGAAGCGGCTTTAACCGTATGCAACAAATGGTTGAAGAAGGTAAGATTTGCAGAATCATAGTAAAAGACCTGTCACGATTTGGTCGTGAGCAGGTTGAAGCAGGCAGATTAACGCAAATTGTATATCCGTCACTTGGTGTAACATTTATTTCAATTCAGGAAAATGTAAACAGCTCTACAGGTGACGGTATGGAGATGTTGCCGTTCTATAACATCTTTAATGAATGGTATGCCGCGCAAACCTCAAAGAAAATCCGTGCTGTATGGCAGTCAAAGGCTAACAACGGTAAACGAGTATCTTCTACCGTGCCTTTTGGTTATGTAAAAGATGCAACCGATAAAGAGAAATGGCTTATTGATGAACCTGCAGCGGAGGTTGTGCGAAAAATATATGATTTATGTATTGCAGGGCGAGGTCCTCTGCAAATCGCTCGCATATTAGAAGCAGAACAAATCTTGGTACCTTCGGCCTACTTTGAATCTGTCGGCAGAAAACATTCAAACCCTGTACCGCAGAATCCTTATAGGTGGGACCAAAAGACAATTGTTCACATTCTTGAGAACAGGCAGTACACAGGTTGTGCTGTAAACTTTAAAAGTACAACTGTCAGTTACAAGGTTCATAAGGTAATTCATAATCCGAAAGAAGAGTATCAGATAATCCCTAATATGCAAGAGCCGATTATCAGTGAAGAAAAATGGTTAAGAGTTCAGGAGCTCCGAGAAAACAGACGAAGACCTACTGCCACAGGAAGAACAAGCTTGTTTTCCGGCTTGGTTTATTGTTATGATTGCGGTTCAAAATTACACTTCTGTGCGGCTAAAAGTTTGAACAAGAATCAGGAGTTTTTCAGATGTGCAAACTACAAGGACGGCAGAAGCGGTACTTGCAAAATTCATTATATCCGTAATATTGTGCTTGAGAAGATTGTGCTTGAAGCCATACGAAATTTAGCGGAATTTATTCGTTACAATGAAAAGGTCTTTTTGTATATGATTGCAAAGCAGAATGACGCTATGAGAAAAGCAGAATACGAGAAGCTGAAAAAGACAGTTGCTGACGGTGAAATCCGCATGAAAGAGTTAGACCGCCTTATTGAAAAGGTTTATGAAGATAATGCTCTTGGCAGAATGGACGATGACAGATACCGAAAGCTGATGGCTAAATATGAACGAGAACAAAAAGAACTTGCCGTAACTGTTTCGGAAGATCAGGAAACATTGAAATCTGCTGAACAGAAATCTGTTGATTTAAGGTTGCTTCTTCGTACCTTCAGAGAAATGACGGATATACAGGAGCTAACACCGACACTTGTCAATTCACTTATTGAACGTATTGAGGTTCATAACAACGACAAATCAAGCGGTCACTGTTTTGTGAAGGTGGATATTTATTTTACAGGTGTCGGAATGATTTGTATTCCGACAGAGGAAGAAGTAATTGCTATGATAGAAGAAGCAAGAAAGAATCCTCAAGAATACCGCATCGTAGCATGACAAACAAGAAAACGGTGCAACCCCAAACGGGGTTACACCGTATCTCTCAAAAAACATCCTTATGGGGCGTGCCCATTACCTGCGACCTTATATTTATTTTACTCCAACCCTACGGGGCGGGCTGAACTTATCCTCTACCGCCCCATTACCCCGCGATTGCGCATTGCGAATTGTGAATTGCGCATTGACTCAAAGTCCTATGGTAATTATCTCAAAGGGCTTATATTCAATAATATCGGTTTCCCCCTCGACCTCTTCAAGCATATTAAGAAGCTTAACCTTTCTGCCGGGACAGACTGTGCCTCTTCTGCCGTCCTGCTCTGAAAGCCTTATAACAGTCATTGTGCCGTCCTCGCTCTTTTTTGCACTCTGAAGATAGAGTGGCTCAAATGTAGGCAGAGTCCACTCTGCGTCAGCCTTGACAAGAGGAACATTGTACTGGAAAGCAAGTCTGTTAATACCCGCCGTCACAACGTCGTCCTTATGAGGAACAATCATATAGCAGAAATTATGTTTGCCCATATCAGACACAACATCGGGACGGATTGTGGCTCGGAGAAGAGATAAGCTCATTACGTTTTTCTCGAAGCCTGCACCGTACTTACCGTCATTGATAATTGCGATACCGCCGCCCGTCTCTGAAAGGTCGCACCACTTATGATGACAGCACTCAAAGCGAGCTTGCTGCCAGGTTGTGTTTTGGTGGGTTTCTCTTTCTGTAAAGCCTGCCGATGTGTCGCAGAGAGCCTTTCTTGTAAGAACATTACAGCTGAACTCTGCCTTTGCAAGCTTGTGCTTTTCGTTCCAGTCAACGATATTTTCAACCTCAATGCCTCTGCTTCTTCTGAAGAGTCTTATAAGCATTTTCCAGGTTGATTTCTCTGTTTTAAGAACCGTTTCAAACTCAGCACATTCGCCATCCCTTGAAACGAGAGTGAGAGGAGATTCCACTTTAATCTCAATCTGCTTGTCCTTATAGTTAGGAAGAATATCCCATGCATCATAGTTGCCGGGGTTGTCGGTGTAAATCTTCAGCTTATTGAAGTCACCGTCTGCCCACTGACGTGAAAGCTCTTTATCGTAAAGGCTTTCAATTGAACCGTCGGGATTGAACTTTACTGAATAGTAGGGTGTTTCAACCGTATCGCCGACAGTTATCCACTCTTTATCGTATTTTACACTGCGCAGAGTACCCGATGACATTCCCTCAATGTTGGGAATAAGCCAGTTGCCCTTTTTGCCGTAACGGACAGAGGTGCCCTTTTTATTCTCTGTAAATGTAAGGGCATCACGCTTGAAATTCAGAGTGTTGAAATATTTCGGGCCGGTGCCGATAATTTCGTCAAGCTCTTTTTCGATTTCCTCATAATCCTTCATAGCATCGGTGAAAACGGGGTTGATATGTGAGCCGGGAAGAATATCGTGGAACTGATTTATGAGTAGCTTTTTGTAAAGCTCCGTGATTTTTTCAGTGTTGTCCTCCCCTCGCATAAGGGAAAGGATTTCAGCATTACGGAGCTTGAACTCAAGTCTGCGGTTGGCTCTCTTAAGGTCACTCTTTGTTGTGAACGTGCCTCTGTGCATTTCAAGGTACAGCTCACCGTCCCATGTGGCAAGGTCTTTGTTCCCCTTAAGATTCTTTTCGAGGAATTCGGCACCGCCCATGTGTTCGCACTTGGGCATAACCGAAAGCTTATCGAAACGGTGCATAAGCTCAATCATTTCTTCTGTACAGCCTGAGCCGCCGTCACCATAGCCGAACATATTCATTGTCTGTCCGCCGCTGTCTTTATCGATGTATGCTTCCCAGTTTTCCTGAATCTGTGAAGGCATATTCCATGTTATGAAATGTGTCGGCGGTACGCAGGCATAAACCTCACTGCCGTCAATGCCCTTCCAGATAAAGTTGTTATGGGGAAAACGGTTTATATCGTTCCATGTTGACATTTTATTGGAAACGAAATAGTCAACGCCGCTTTTCTTAAGAATCTGCGGTAATATCCAGCTGTTACCGAACACATCGGGAAGCCACGCATTGTTTACGGTTTTGCCGAACATTCTCTTGTAGGTCTGCTGGCCGTAGAGACACTGACGGATAAGGGATTCCGCCGAAGGAACATTACAGTCAGGCTCAACATACATTGCACCAACAGGCTCGAACTGACCCCTTGCAACCTTTTCCTTAAGCTCTTCAAAAACCTCGGGATAATATTTCTCAAGAGTTTCATAAACATAAGGCTGGGTGTGAGTATATCTGAAGTCGGGATATTTATCCATAAGACGAAGCTGAATAAGAACTGTACGCAGATTTTTCTGCACAGCGTGGATTCTTCTCCAGTAATATGCTACATCAAGATGCGAGTGAGCAATAAGAGCCACATCGCCGCTGCCCTTGTAGTTATCGTTGGCGTAGATAACCTCGTCAACATATTTCTTTGCCTCTTTGACCCCCGCAAGCTCTTCACTGTCAAAATCAATAAGATTCATCGCATTGTTAAGCTCTTTGTTAAGAAAAGCTCTGTAATCCTCGTTGAAAAGCTCACTTTTTGCAATATCAAGAAGAAGCTCGAAATCCCACACTAAATCCTGCACATCGTGGTTGACGGTAGTGATATAAGCACCCTCAAAAATCTGACGGCAGCCTCTTACGGAAAGAGACTCGGGGTTTCTTTCATCGTCGGGCTTTGAACGGTTGTAGCCCATCATATCAAAATGAAGGGTTTCATTTTCGTTTATGTAAGGTGAAAGGAGCATTCTCTCTCTGTTGGGGTCGACACCGCCTACGTATTTGCCGTTGACCTTGACGCAGATTTCAGCAGCGGTTTTAAGTGAGAACCACAATTCCTGTCCCTTTAATTCTTCGGGAAGATTTACATCAGCTCTGATAAATGCGGTGCCGTCGGGAGTGAAGTACATATCACCCTTTTTAAGAGGTCTGTAGTCCTCAGAGTAATACTCGAACTCCATTTCGTTTTTCTGTCTTGCATCTCTTATTTCGAGATTTGTAATCTCCCACTTGCTTTTATAAATATGTCTTTTAAGCCAACCGAAGCGAAGGTCCGTCCATTCCTCAGGACGCATTGAGCGTCTTACAACCTTAATATGTGCCATAAATAAACGACCTCCTTATGTATCCTGAAAGTAAGGCTTTTTGCGTATGGCATTGACCTTCACATTTTTCTTCAGGTCTGTTTTTATCTGCTCTTCAATCCACGCTGTACAGCGGTGAAGAATAAGACATTTTGAACACTCGCCTCTGAAAACTGCAGTGAGCACACCGTCCTCAAAGGATACATATTCTATCCAGCCGCCGTCACCCTGAAGCTTTGGCTGAAGAACCTTTTCAACATAATTCTGAACTGTCATATTATAAAACACGGCACAGAAAATCTATTGTCAGATTATCTGTACCGTTTCCTTTCTTTATTTATCCGTTAATAACTGATGCTATATATTCTCTGAGACCTGCAAGTCTTTCCGTTGCCTTTTCCTTAGACTGCTCTCTTACCGAATAGTAAATCTTGATTTTAGGCTCTGTGCCTGAAGGTCTTACTGCAAGCCATGAGCCGTCAGTCCAGGTGTACTTGAGAACATTTTCTTTGGGAAGATCTGCGATACCCTTACTGAAGTCAAGAACTTCATCAATGCCCTCATAAACATCTTTGCCTTTATCACGGAAATAGACCATAAGCTGTTCAATCTTTTCTGCACCGTCCTTGCCCTTAAGAGTAAAGGAATCAAGGTAATCAAGGTAATAGCCGTATTCATCGTAGATATCATTAAGAGCATCAACGAGAGTCTTGCCCTTGTTATAATAGTAAGCAGCCATCTGACAGATAAGCATTGAAGATACAACAGCATCCTTATCTCTTGCGTGCATACCTACAAGGTAGCCGTAGCTTTCTTCGTAGCCGATAACGAATTCTCTTTCGCCGGTCTCTTCATACTTGCACATCTTGTCACCGATGTACTTGAAGCCCGTAAGAGTTTCCTCGATATTAAGGCCGTAGCTTCTGCCGATATTTGCACCGAGCTCTGAGGTAACGATTGTTTTGATAAGAGTTGATTTGCTGCTGAGAGAAGCCTTCTTCATTTCAAGAACAAACTTTACAAGAAGAGCACCCGTCTGATTACCCGTAAAGAGAACATATTCGCCCTCACTGTTTCTTACGGCAATACCCACTCTGTCGCAGTCGGGGTCAGTACCGAGAACAAGGTCAGCACCGATTTCCTTTGCCTTTTCAATTGCAATTGTAAGAGCATCCTTTTCTTCGGGATTCGGACTTCTTACCGTTGAGAAATTACCGTCGGGCATTTCCTGCTCCTTGACAACGGTAACATTCATATTTTCGAGCATCTTTCTTACAGGGATATTGCCTGTGCCGTGAAGAGGTGTATAGACAATTTTAATGTCTGACTTTTCTTCGTAAAGGCTCTGCTTTTTAACCTGCTTACAGAATTCAGAGAAAACATCGTCACCTATAAGAGTGATATTTTCGCTTTCTTCAAGGAAAGGAATTGATGTATAATCTGTAATATCATTGATAAAGCCGATAGCAGCCTTTGCATCATCGGTGCAGAGCTGACAGCCCTTTGAATCGTAAACCTTATAGCCGTTATATTCCTTAGGGTTGTGGGATGCAGTAATCATAACACCTGCATTACAGCCGAGATGTGCTGTTGTAAAAGAAAGAACAGGAACAGGTAATGCTTTATCGTAAAGATAAACTCTGAAGCCGCAGGAAGCGAAAATACCCGCTGCAACCTTTGCAAAATAAGCTGAGTTGTTTCTTATATCATAGCCGATAGCAACCTTGATTTCACCCTCATACTTATCTTTAAGGTAATTTGCAAGACCGAATGTAGCCTTACCTACAGTGTACTTGTTCATACGGTTTGAGCCTATACCCATAATACCTCTTAAACCGCCTGTACCGAAAGCTAAATCCTTATAGAATCTGTCTTCCTTTTCTTTTTCGTCAGTAACCTTAAGAAGCTCTTCTCTGGTCTCCTCGTCAAAGGTTAACCACTGTTCGTATTTCTCCTGATAAGTCATAATTTCATCCTTTCTTTATAATAAAAAATATATAACAAAACTGAATTAATGACAGAGCTTTTTCATAAATGCCATTTCCTCATCGCTTATCTTTCCGTCAACGGCAAAGATACCGCAAAGAATTGATGCAAAATCATTAAGCTCTTCCTCATTCATACACTCAACAATATCCGTTAAGTCCTTTATAATTCTGTCATCCTTTTTAACCTGCTCAATAAAGCCCTCAAAATCTCTCTTGCTTATTCCGAGAACATCACCGATAAGCTTCACCTCAATATCGGAAAGCTCATCGTCGACCGTAGCCGTATATGCGGCAAGGCCTACAAGGGTAATAGTTGCACCGTCGGGGTCAGAATACTTACCTATAGTGTCAAGCACCCTTGCGACAGTTTCTCTGCCTTCTTCTACAAGCTCCTCATAGCCGAGCTTCGTTACGGAATGCAATAATCTGCTCCAATCTCTCATAATTGCAATTTCTCCTTTTTTGTTTTTATATCATCTGTGATATAAGCAATCGTTTTCATATTCGGGCTCAACAGTAAGATGAATGCCCAGCTTTTTATAAATCATAGTGTCAATGCTTGAGGGAATAACGGAAATATGTGCCTGACAGTTTTTGAGCTTCGGAATACATTCAAGTGCCTTTCTTGCATTTTCGTCCGTTGCGGCACTTACCGAAAGAGCAACAAGAACCTCATCAGCGTGAAGTCTCGGGTTTTTGCTTCCGAGATAGCTTACCTTAAGATCCTGAACGGGCTCAATAAGACTTGCGGGAAGAAGCAGAAGCTCATCATCAAGACCTGCAAGATATTTAAGTGCATTAAGGAGCGCAGCAGAAGCAGCACCTAAAAGCTCCTTTGTCTTGCCTGTAATAATGGTTCCGTCATCAAGCTCAATTGCTGCGGCAGGAGCCTGAGTTTCCTCAGCAACCTCATTTGCCTTTACGGCTACGACTCTGTCTTCAAGACTGATTCCCGCCTTATTCATAAGAATAGACATCTTTTCTCTTTCTCTGACAGTATCGGCACCGTGTCTTGCATCATAAAGAGCAGCGTAATATCTTCTTATAATCTCCTGCTTTGCGGCACTGATAACAACCTTTTCATCGGTAATACAGTGTCCTACCATATTTACGCCCATATCTGTGGGTGACTTATAGGGACAGGAGCCGTAAATCTTAGTAAATATAGCTTCAAGAACAGGGAAAATTTCAACGTCACGGTTGTAGTTTACACTGGGGATGCCGTAGGCTTCAAGATGGAAGGGGTCAATCATATTAAGGTCGTCAAGGTCAGCCGTTGCAGCCTCATAAGCAAGATTGACAGGGTGATTAAGTGAAAGGTTCCATACAGGGAAGGTTTCAAACTTAGCATAGCCCGATTCAATACCCCTTAAGTGATCGTGGTAAAGCTGTGAAAGGCAGACAGCCATTTTTCCGCTTCCGGGACCCGGTGCAGTGACAACAACAATTTTTCTCTCAGTTTCCACATAATCATTTTTACCGTAGCCTTCCTCGGAAACGATAAGGGGAATGTTAGAAGGATAGCCCTCAATTTTATAGTGAGTAAAAACTCTGATACCCAAATCACGAAGCCTTGTTTTAAAGTTATCGGCAGATTTCTGACCGTCATACTGAGTAAGAACAACACTGCCGACATAAAACCCTACGCTTCTGAAAAGATCAATAAGTCTTAAAACTTCTTTATCGTAGGAGATATTAAGATCACGGCGAAGCTTTTTTGCTTCAATAGCTTTTGCGCTTACGGCAATAACAATCTCAGCCTCGTCCTTAAGCTGTAAAAGCATCTGAAGCTTGCTGTCGGGCTCAAAGCCGGGAAGAACTCTTGCGGCGTGGTGGTCATCATAAAGCTTTCCACCGAATTCAAGGTAGAGCTTTCCGCCAAACTGAGAAAGTCTCTGTCTGATATGCTCCGATTGAGATTTTATATATTTTTCGTTATCGTATCCTATTTTCATTTTAACATCTCCCAAAATAAAACTACCTCCTATTAATATATCATATATATAATATTATTTCAAGAAGAAACTTAACAATCCCGACATTTTTTGTCTGTACAAAAAGCACAAAATCAGTTATAATATTTACAAAACAAAAAGGAGAAAGACAATGAAAAAGAATATTATTCTCAGAGCGAAAAATATAATCGAAGATTATACTCCGCTTTCTGCCGACTGCGGTCTGCTCTGCGACAAAAGCTGCTGTAAAGGTGATAACACTACGGGGATGCTCCTTTTTCCCGGGGAAGAAACAAGCCTTGAAGTCACCGAAAAAGGCGGCGTACGGCTCTCTGTATGTAACGGCTCCTGCAGCAGAAATGAAAGACCTCTCTCCTGTATGATTTTTCCCTTCTTCCCCTATATAAACGAGGACGGAAAAATTGAAGCTGTCACGGATACGAGAGGAATAAATATCTGCCCGATGATTGCAAATGAGGATAAAATACGTTTCAGCAGAATTTTTTTAAGACGCGTCCGAAGAGTCGGAAGACTTCTTGCAAGAGATGAAAAATGCAGAGAGTTTTTATGGGATACAAGCAGAGAGATTGATAAATTGAATCTTTTTGTGAAATAAATTTTCAGCTTAGAAAGAATAAAGGCTACCTTTCTGATGTAGATGCATCTGGCGGGTAGCTTTTTTCGTGCCGGTAAGGTCGCGGCAAAAAGGCAAGTAAGATATGGAGGGAAGGGCATAGAGGGAAAGTGGGGCGTATAGGGTTTATGTGGGCGGAGGGGGCGGCGGCGAGCCGCGAAAATGCCCGACGCAGTCGGAGCATTTTCCAAATGTGTGGCACAGCCACACATTTGACCTGTGCTCTGCTTCGCAGGCACAGG
>JAZPYL010000043.1:0-13975 GCA_045544175.1 Acutalibacteraceae bacterium
GACACGTTGAATGCGTGGTATTGATGTCAAGGGATAAGGCATAAAAGCCCGGTTCTACGTATTTCTGAAATTTCAACACTTTCAGAGCGTGACAACATTTACACCCATACGCATACGAATATAGGAAAATGATATTTAGTAGGTTGAGTGGGTAGAAATGCTGTCTGAAAACTGTGAATAGGAAGGCTACGAATGGAGCTGTGCAGAGCCTGGCGAGAACTATGAAATTGAATATGCTGTATAACAGAAACGCCCCTCACCATCGACCATCGATGATGAGGGGCGTTTGCCATCTATCAATTATTCAAAAAATCATTCTCACCGCGAACATCTCTGAACACGCCCTATTTCTGATTCATCTCCTCCTGAACCGAAAGAAGAATACGGGCTTTCGCAGGACATTTCGCAACACAGGCCATGCACATCATACACTTTTCAGTTTCCGTCACAACACCATCTTGTGTGATCGAAATGGCATCGGTCGGACATACCGAAACACAGAATCCACACTTTCCGCACGAATCAAGTGTTACGGGTAAAGCTGAGAATTTCATATTTTCCTTGTAGGGATGATTTCCGGGAACATTCAAAGTGATGGTATTGTCAGTTTCAACTGCATGAGTCAATCAATGACAATTGTGACTGCCACAGCTATGATTGCCACAAGTGTGACCTTCACCATGCTCATGACCATGATGACTGCACTTCACATCGGGATTGAAGCCGAGTGTGCCATTCAGAAATTCATTCACAGCAGCATCTGCACTGCCAATAACACCGCCGAACAGCTTAATGCCTGCCTGTGCCAGTGCATTCTGTGCACCACCGCCGATACCGCCACAGATCAGCACCTCCACGCCGTTTGTGGCAAGGAAACCAGCAAGTGCACCGTGACCGCTTCCGTTTGTAGAAACGACCTGTTCACCTTCAATCTTCCCATCTACAATATCATACAGCTTGAATTCTGCTGTGTGCCCAAAATGCTGGAAGATCTGTCCGTTTTCATAAGTCACTGCAATTCTCATAGTATCATTTCCTTTCCCGGATTGCTATATTTCCTGTTAAATTATACCATATTTTACATCAAAAGTCAATTCCTCACGGAAGCAATCCTGCATATCCGGCAACAATGCCCAGTGTGGCAGACAACGCAATGATCAGCACCGGATGTGCCTTGCGAAAAGCAAGAATCACAGCACTGACAAACATAATCAGTGACAGGTAGAACGACAAATTGCTGAAGACTGCTGAGTTAAAACCAGCTGGAAAGAAAACGGTCACGCCGACGGACACTACTGCAGACCCGATCATCCCGATCACAGCCGGTTTCAGACCGCTCATACAGCCACTGACCGCCTTGCTGTTGCGGAATCGGTCAAAGCATTTTGCAACGATCAGGATCACAATGAATGACGGCAAGACTACACCGAGGGTGGCACAGATTCCACCGAGAATTCCTCCTGTCTGAGTACCGACATATGTGGAAATGTTCACAGCAAAGGGACCTGGTGTACTTTCGCTGACGGCAATGAAGTCAACGACCTGTGCATCTGTAATCCATTCCTTAGCAAGCACCTGTTCCTGAATCAGAGGCAACATAGCATATCCGCCACCAAAAGTGAACAGTCCAATTAGGAAGAAGGTGAGGAAAAGTTCGGGATAAATCATTTCTGACCCTCCTTTGCCTTTTTGCTGATCACAAGGGAATGGATCAGTCCTGCGGTGGCACAGCCGATGATGATAAAAATAGCGTTGATGCCGGAAAATGTCGCAAGGATAAATGCCACCACTGCCACGCACAGAGAAAATGCGTTTTTCGGGCATTGCTGATACATCGACCACAATGCTTTGACGATCAATGCAAGCACCCCCGCACGGATACCGAAAAATGCGTACTGCACTGCTCTGAGTTCTGCAAATTCATTCAATACTGCTTCAATGAACGTGATGATCAGAAATGACGGCAACACGATACCAAAGGTCGCCACTGTCGCACCGAGAAATCCACACGTTCTGTATCCTACGAAGGTTGCGACGTTGATGGCTATCGGACCCGGCGTGGATTCGGCAATCGCTATAATATCGAGAATATCCTCATCACTGAGCCACTTTTTCTTTTCGCAGACCTCTTTCTGGATCAGCGGGATCATTGCATAGCCACCGCCAAAGGTGAATGCCCCGATTTTCAGGAATGTCAGAAACAGTGGGAGTAAGTTTCGGTTGTTTTTCATAATGATTTCTCCTTTTCTCTGTAGCTTTCAAATACATCCACTGCATATTCTGAGCAAGATGTATCAAGATAGACATAGTTGAATTCACGGGAAGTTTCCCAGCCCTGCACATGAAATTCCGCAAGTGCATCGTTGTTCCTGCCTACTGCTCGATAGGCGAATGTGATGCAGTTATTGTTCTCCAACAGCTTTGTAATAAGTCCGAAATTGCTGATGGTTGTGATTCTTTCAAACTCTGCAAAGGAATGATTGCATTCTGTGAGTAGCTGACCGAGTATGTCTCTTGTTCCACTGCCTGCCTCACGGAGAATAAGATTCTGCTTCCATAGCTCATCAGGCATTACAGTTCGTCCGGCAAAGGCATGGGATTTTCCACAAAGACCTACAAACGGCTCTTTTCTGTATAATCTTGACGCATATCGGCTTCGGTCAAAATATCCCTCAATCAATGCAAAATCAATTTTCCCCGCTGAAAGATTCATCAGCAGTGTTTCTGTGTTCTCTACATTTATGCTGATACGATTGTCCGGTTCTGAAAGAAATGCACTGGCATGATTACCGATGACATATTCGCCTATCGTTTTTGTTGCTCCGATAGAAAGATTCACACCCTTATTCTGTGTCAATGCCATTTTCAGTTTTTTCTCCTGATACAGCACATTTTCAGCGTATCTCTGCAAAAGCTCTGCTTCTTTTGTCATAGTGAGCGTTCTGCGATCGTAATGAAACAACTTGCATCCGTACTGCTCTTCCAGAAAATGAATATGCTGTGTGACAGCAGGCTGAGTCATGTTCAGAAGCTCTGCAGTTCTGCGATAATTCATTACTCTGCAAAGCGTTAAAAAGGTCTGGATTCTTGTGTCGATCATAGTACCTCCTGATAACTTATGCTAATCACCTGATTGCAAATGATAATTTGATTTTATCACAAAAATATGGTAAAATCAAGCATGAGAATAAAAATAGGAGAAAATATTATGAAAAAGCTCAAAAGCATTGTAAAATTACTGCCAGGTTTTCTGCTGGCACTTGTGATCGCATTCATTGCAAAGCTGATAGAAAGTCTGCTTCCGATCCACCTGATAGGTGCATCGGTTATTGCACTTTTCATCGGTATGATCATCAATCATTTCTGGAAACCGAATCAGCTCTTTTCGGGCGGTCTGAAATTCACATCAAAGAAGATACTGAAATTTGCTATCATTCTGCTTGGTGCAAGCCTTAATATCCGTATCGTTCTTGAAGTCGGTAAAATGTCATTGTGCGTGATGGTGTTCACGCTTTTAACCTGCTTTGGTATCGGACATTTTGTTGGCAGGGCGCTTAAAATCAACTGGAAATTATCTAACCTCATTTCCGCCGGAACAGGTATCTGCGGTGGTTCTGCCATTGCGTCGATCGCCCCTGTAATCGATGCCGATGACAGCGATATTGCCTATGCGATGTCGGCAACATTTCTTTTCGATATGGCGATGATCGTATTGTTTCCAATTATGGGACAGGCAATGGGACTTTCGGATATGGCTTACGGCTTATGGGCTGGTACAGCCGTAAACGATACATCAAGCGTTGTTGCGGCCGGTTATGCGTTTTCCGAGGCAGCAGGCGATTTTGCGACTATGGTGAAGCTCACACGAACGCTCTCCATTATCCCTACAGTTATCACATTTGCTATTATTAACGCACATCTTAAACGCAAGGAGGCAGGTGTAAACGGCGAGGCAATGAAGGCAAAGTTCAGCCTTACAAAGATTATCCCTTGGTTCATTCTTGGATTTCTGGCACTTGCAGTCATTAACAGCTTCGGTGTTATTCCTGTGGCAGTATCTTCGGGAATGAAGGATGTAAGCAAATTCCTGATGGTTGCAGCTCTTGCAGCAATCGGACTTAACACAAGCTTCAAGGATATGAAGAAATCAGGCGTCAGACCAATGCTACACGGTTTTATCATCTCTGCCCTTGTAGTTGTGGTTGCAATTGCTGTTGAGTGCTTTATGGGAATCGTTTGATCCTATCGATAAAATGAAAAGGGTGGTCTATTCCGGCATAACATTCGCATAATATCCCTTTCATTTTCCTTATTTTACAACGCTCACCGCAACACCATAAAAATGATTAAGGCAACACCTTATAAAGCCCGAATTACGGTTTTATACAGTGTTGCCTTAAAATTATAGTCCGGAAGATTATATAATCATTCAGAATACAGATCCTCAATCAAACTGCTTAAATAATCATACTGAGATGAACTGATTTTCCCTTCTTCATAATACCTGTATGCTCTTTCGGAAATTTCTCCGCCCATTTCAGTTTTGCCGACAAGATGCATATAGTCATCCCATTTTGTAAATTTACCCTCGAAGAATACAGGTACATATTTCAGTCCCAGCTTTTCCGCCAGTATCTTAACCTCTTTCTGTGGCAGATACACCTCTTTTTCCACATCAAAAACATCAAAGCATTTCTTTACAATCAATCTAATTCTTCATATGTAAGCCTCCCCCATAAATCCATATTATTTAAATTGAGCTCTGCATACTTTTTATTAAGAACATCAAGCGAATTATATTTTTTCTGCTCAACCGCATACTCGATCGCTTTCTCATAACATTCATAGTAAACTATGCCACATTCCACCGCTTTTTCCATCAGCCTTTTATTATCTAAGTTGATTATCTTCTGGTAATATTTATTATCATCATCAAAAATACTGATAACTCTGTTTTCAAACAAATCCAATATTTTTATAATATCGTCTGCATCATTATACCTTGATAAAAAGTCGGTTGTAACTTCAATACGTTTACCTTTAAGTTTTTTCTTTAATGCTTCTAATTCTGCGATACTATATAAAAAAAGTATACCATTATCAACTAATATAACAGTTTCCGATGTTTTAGAAAGTAAAATGTCAATAAACTCATCATCAGCATTAATAAGCTCATATATAGAAAAACCAATCGTTAATCCCATAACAGGAAAATATCCGGATATTTTTTTGAAATAATGTTTACCAAGCAACCTGTAAAGGTGTATAAATACTAAACTGCGACTTATTGAATAAAATTCAGAGTCAGATACAATATAATTATTGTACGTTTTTGATTTGAACAGAAACGGAATAAGGTCCTTGACAGAACGAAGCTTAGTATTCTGAATTTTAAAAACAGGTGGAAGCTCCTTTAAAAAATCAACCGCAAGATAATCGGAATACAGCTTCGGTCTTTTAACTGCAATTTCCAAAACAAGATCTATATCAAATTCATAACCTGCACTCAGAAGAAGCTTGATCATAGATGTGTTTTTTTCTGTAATGAAGGTATACATAAAGTCATCGAACAATGAATTATTAAAGTACTTAGCATTTTTAATTCTGAACGCTTTTATGATTTCTTTATTGCCTGTATAAAATATCAGAAGTTGATACACCGCTGAACAAGAAGCACTGAAATCTAATGCAATAAGATTTTCAGTTGCTGTTTTTTTTAGTTCTTCATCGCCTGTATAGTATTTTGACAACCAGTATAACAGTATTGAATTTTCAAGATTTGTAAGTGGTATTGCTGATTTTTCAAGATATTCCCAAAACATAGAAAATGCTTTTATATCATAAAATGTCCTTGACGCCCAGCTTATCAGATTTACACAATCGTTTCTTTCACTCCGTTCCAATTCCGCACTCAAAAGCAAATCCATTCTTTTTTTACATTCTTCAAAAGACTTCTTTTCAATAAATGCAGATACTGCTGACTGCAGGTTTTTGAAATAGCCTGATCTGTTTTTATTCATATTTCACCTCTTGTTGTATATTTCAATCTGCAATTATTCTTCTGGGCAATTCTGATAAATTTCAAGATTTACAGCCGGAGAAAAAAGTTTGGAAATTAAATGCTGAAAGTTCTCAAACGTATCAGTTTTAAACATATTATCAGAATACACCTTTACCGTTTCTGCACAACAATCAGTATTCAACATCAGCTTTTTGGAAACAGATATATCTTTTATGTAATCATTCTGATTCGTACCTGAATTCATCATAAAGCTTTTTTCGCTATTACTTATAAGATACACTTCTTTTATATCGATTTCTGAAATATCCAGCATATTATTGCGGTAAAACAACATCTTGTCCGCTGAAAAAAATTTCTCTTTTATAAATATAATGTAAACTGCTAATCTTTCATTATCTGTGAACAGCTCATGATAAAGCTTTACTGCATCACCTGTGTAATTGCTGTAAAAATACGGAATAACCGTATCAGTCAGATATTTGATATCATAAAGCATAAGATAAGCATAATCATAAGCATTAAGACTGTAATTTCTTTCAGAAAAAAGCTTCAGCATTTTCTCATTATGCTTCTTTGCGGAAATTCTTATATAATAGCTCATTATTTCTGCGGAATTTTCAAAGAGAGAAGCACTTTCAAGATAAGCCTGTACTGCTTTAAGGCATCCGGTTTTTACAAGATGATACAGTGGAAAAGCGTATGCTTCTGAATAAAGCTCATATTTATTATTATTAAATCTTCCCTCATAAAAATAGAAATCATATTGTATTTTATTTATGTATGCAAGCTCTGACAGCTCTTTCTTTTCATCGTTATATATTTCTGAAATTTCATTATTGTATGTACAGCTTTTAACAGCCCTGATTTCAGACTTTATCTTTTTTGCAAGATCGTATTGCTTCTTTTCAATACATATCTGATAAAGCAGATATACAGCCTGTAATATAACATCTGAATCGTCTGTTTTATAGATCTTTTTCATCAGCTTTACAATAGAATCATCAGCAGTTCCGTCTATCAGTTTGTCTATACCGAGATCTATTTGTTCTGCAATATAATATGACATAAATTTCACCTCTTTCAATTATCATTGTAATGTATAAGCTCGATCCAATCGGGAACAAAATCGTATGATTCATTTTCTGAATATTGTGAATCAGGAACAAAAAACGTTGTTTTATATGGTTTTTTATTATCAGGAAATGAACCCATTGCATCAGAAAAGAAAAACAATCCTTTTAGCTGTCTGCCTCCCGATAACTGAGGGAAATTATCCGCATAAGAAAATACACATCTGAAGTCGGTGCCTCCGAAACCCCAAGCCTTGTATTCTTTCACAAGCCTTTCTGCGTCTTCACGGGTTCTGATTATTTTTTCACCGAGTATTTCTGTATCAAAAAACAGTACGTGAATATTTACAAAGCCACGTATATCCATTTCATTAAAAAGTGTGTAGATCTGTCTCAGAAAATTTGCAGTAACATCGCCGTCACATGACCCCGACATATCAATTGCTATTATAATATCTGAAGGATTTATTCTTTCCCGTATTTCATTCCATTCAACTATGGGCATATCCTCATATAGTTCAAGGCCCGCAGTATAAAGTATCATATCAAGTGTTTCGGGATCGTCTTCAGCAATTTCCTCTCTCACAAAGCGTTTTAAGTATTCTATACTTGAAAATCTGCTGAATCTGTCGGGTGGAGTAAGACAGCAGAATAAATTTCCGCTTTGATTTCCGTACATCATACTACATTCACTCGATGCGTTTATAAACATTTCCTTCCATGCCGACTCAGCTTTGCTGTTTCCCACAGATACAGACATATTTTGGTTTTGATTCATTGTTGTGCTATTATTTCCGAGGGTGCCTTTTATTTTCACTTGAGCATTTGTACTTTTCTTGTTATCTATACTGCTTCCTGACTGTTCCTTGATATTTGCATTTATCTGTTCTGATGAAGTGTGCCATACACTATGGTCATCAGTTTTACATCCGGAACAAAGTGCTGACAACTGCATATTAAGGCGTCGGTTTGATAAAACAGCATTGTATAATTTTGCAGTTGTACCTGCATTGTTTTCCTTAATCAGTGTTCTGAAATCGTCCTGATGACTGTTGTATTCATTTTCAAGCATCGCATTCACAATACTGTCAGAAGCAACGGAAAATAAATTGTCATTACAATTGCTGAACGAAGGATGAAGCAGAATACAGTGAAGAATACAATGCATTATGGCTTTTTCAATATTCAGCGGATTTTTTTTATACATTTCAATAATATCCTTCGGATTATAAAAAAGAGTAGAGTAATCAGCCCCCATAAGCTTTATTTTATCTGTTGCTTTAACCGAATGATAGAATATCGCCTTGTTCAGATATGTGAATTTTTTTGCAATCTCACGCCTGAAATAAAGAATTATCTTTTCCGCAAGAGATATTTCATTATCTGTAAACAGCATTTTATTTCGCCTCTTTTCGCCTTGACTTTTTTATCTGATTGTTTATATTTTCCTCTGCTGTTGTTATTTCATTCAGGTATTTTCCAAAACTCTTATTACCTGTTAAAACTGTCATTTTTACAATTTCTGCGTCGGAAAGAATACTGCTCATAAATATTTCCATTTCTCCGTTATTGCCGTAGACTTTACCTATAAAGCTTACAATATTGTCCATTGCTTCTGTCGCTTTCAGATAATCCCTCTTTTCCGAATACGTATGAAGCTTCTTTTTTAAATATGTGATCAGCACATATTTGATTTTATTCTTACAGGAAGATATCTTTTTAGCAAGCTTGCTGTCTACATTTCCGTTGATAATTTGTTCAATGTCTGTTTCACAGATATTTTCCTTTACCATTTTATAATAGTCAAAAAACTCAGAAGCCACTGACGGTACAGAAATAAACTCTGAAATAAGTTCACCATCAACAGCAAAGCCGTGTTTTTCATATGCATCAAGATTTATTGAAAGCTCTTCCCAGCCTCTTGGTGTTACAATCTGCATCTTTGTGCTGTCGAATATATATATTTTGGATTTGTCTGAATTTATAAATGAAACTACACTGCAGTTAAGCTTTTTGTTTTCTGCGTATTTAAGCCATGCATCTGCATCCGGAACAACATTTATAATCCTGAGACGATCTCGTGTTACAGCGTCAAACGCTTTAACACTTTTATTGTATTCGGGTGGATTTCCTGCCATAATAAGCACCCAGCCTTCGGGTATCTGACTTTGTCCCAGCGTTTTATTCTGAAAAAGCTGAAGCATTACAGCAGAAAGTGATTCAGAAGTACAGTTGATTTCATCAAGAAAAAGTATACCGTTGGGATTTCCGCTTCTTTTTATTTCATCATACACAGCAGATATTATTTCACTCATTGTGTATTCTGTTGCAATTTTGCCCTTACCCTCATACTCCTTTTCAATGATTTTCGGAAGTCCAAGAGCACTTTGTCTTGTGTGATGCGTCATTGAATATGAAACAAAGCCTATGCCAAGCTCTCTGGCAACCTGACACGGAGCATCGGTTTTACCTATTCCCGACGCTCCCATAAGCATAACAGGACGCTGTCTGTTAAATGGGATAACCAGCTTTCCGTCTGCATCTTTTTCAAGATATGTGGTAACGATTCTTGTAAGCTGTTCCTTTGCCTTGTCAACTGAAATTTCAAAGCCGTCAGCTGTATTGCCGATGTTCATTTCTGATATATTGTGTATCATATAAAATACCTTCTTTCCTGTAATTGTATTTATAAATTTAAAAACCTATTGCTTTTCTTTCTGAGACATTGTCTTTAATCACTGAATTAAGAATTTCATCAGATGCTTTCTTAATTTCTTCAGCATATATAGTTGTAAGAAGAGCTTTTGTATACTTTTTTTGCTTACAAACTCTTCCCGCCATAATTCTCTTTGCATTTTCAAACAGATTTCTCGTTTCTCTGCCGTTGCCGAAGCTTTCTTTTCTGAATACTCTGAGCTTATCGAAAAATCCCGTAAGAATATCCGTATATGCGCCTTTAACCTTGAAATTGTTTTTTTGCAATATATTATCAAATATCCTGCAAAGAGTTTCGTTATCGTACGCCTTGAATCTTATGGTTGTGGTTATTCTTGAATTCAGACCCGGATTTGACTCCATAAATTCCTTCATTTTGTTTTCATAACCTGCAAATATACAGAATATGCCATTGCGATAATCCTCCATATTCTTGATAATACAGGTAACAGCTTCTTTATCATAACTTGTGCTGTCTTTTTCCGAAAGAGAATATATTTCATCAAAGAATATAACACCGCCTCCGTTATGGTTAAGTTCTCTGAACATATTGTCAACCTGTCTGGCAGTTTGTCCCACATATTGTCCCACAATATCAGATTTCACACATTCACGGAAATTTTCAATACCGGGAATAAGTCTGCGTTCACTTAAAATTCTTGCAAATTCTCTTGCAAGAGTGGTTTTGGCTGTGCCCGGAGGTCCGGCAAAAACCATATTGCACCCCGATATATCACCTGAGATATTTCTGCGGTTTCTTTCAATATCCAGTGTAAGAGTGTTGACCATACCTTCTATTATCTCAAGTTCCTTTTCAAGTCCGATAAGCTTTATGTTGTTTTTTCCGTGCTTTGCAGATACGATAAAATCATCGAAATCAGAAGGATGAAGCGGGCTTATCTCTCCGAAACTGCTTATATGTTTATTCATAATTTTAGTGGCTACAGCAACTGCTGAATATTCATTATTTACAAGTGGATTATCAGCCGTTAATTTAATCTGCTTATGTACCTTTTGAACATCAAAGCCATAGTTGCACAGCTTATTTGCAATAAATAATGCCAGGTCATCTTTGCTGTCAGACGGGATATCAAGATATGTATAACAAAGTTTCTCTGCTACCTGTTTAGGTGAAATAGTTATTCCGCTTTCATTTACAAGATTGTCGACATATATAACAAAGCATACTTTTACTCCTTCATAATCAAATCTGAATATCTTTTCAACTGTTGTTTCGTGAAAAAGGAAAACTGAAGGATTATCATCATAAGAATCTTCATCTTCTTCATCGTCATCAACAAACTCTACTATATCTTCAGATGAGATATCTGCATCTCTTACAACTAATTGCAATCCCATTTCTGTATTTTTGCCTATCTTCAGCTTTGCTGTCGGGTTGACAACGCTTCTGTTCACCATATATTCACCAATATCATAGGAATACTTTTCATATATCATATTGCATATAGCTATTGACGCGACAAGTCCGTCATTAAGTTCACTGCAATGTATAAAATAGTGATTGGTATAAGCTTCGGAAAAATCTTCGTTACCGATATGATTGCTGAACTTATCAATAAAATCCACAATTTCTTTAAAACGAGAGCGTTCTTTCATAATAGGCATAATTTTACTTTGAAAGTCGTATATTGCCGGTGCAAGCATCTTTTCTGAATTAAAAGTGTCTGCATATTCACAGCTTAAATTAATCATAATTAAACTTCCTTTCTCTGAATGTCTGTTGCGGATAATCTTCAATAATAAAAGTATACACCACCCTTGCAGATGAATTTTTACATATTTGTAGAAATATTCGGATTATTGACAAAGCTCTTTCGCTGTGTTATAATTAGAAAAAATTTTTGGGGGCATTACATGCAAATCAATAAAATTAATATCCTGCATATTGCAGATTATATGCTGAAATATTCATCTGAAATCAATATGGTTTCTGTAAATGATATTGCCGATTATCTATACAGCAGGATCACATATATTGAGGAAATGAAAAACGATGCCCCTGATTATTCATTTGATGAAGAAGAATTTGAAGATTATTATAAATTCACTCCGGTACATTCTCCGGTGTATGAAAAAGAACAAAAAAGCCTTGTGGTTCAGATAAGACGAAAACTCGGCGAATGGCTCGATAAAAAAATTTTAGGCGACTTTTGTATATCATCATGCCTGCCATATGAGGACGCAGTTGATGAAAATAACACTCTGAAATTCAAAAGCAATTATAAGGTTCTTTATATTAAAAGACCGCTTAATGAAGCAAGTATCAATATTCTTAGAAATGCTATCGAAACCTTTACTTATTCCGATGCTTCAACAACAGGCAGAATTATTGATAAGCTTAACTGGTTAACACCTGTTTATAACAGAAGAAAATTCAATGCCAATTTACCATGTGTTCAGCGTCGTCCCAATACAGATTATTATAACAATCTTCAGACAATTACTGATGCATTCCGTAAGGTAATTGCCGATCGTGATGATATTAATTGTAATAATGTTTCTTTCGAAATAACTTCTTCAGAAGAAAACAAAATGAATCGCAAAGATTATGAAAATTCAAGAAAAAAGCAAATAAATAAAATTTCTTTTGTATACTGTGAATATGATGAAAATAAAAAGCTGATAGAAAAACCACTGAAAAACGGAGCGTTAATCAGAACTGTTAATCCGGTAAGAATTATGTGGTCAAATGGTTATTACTATCTTGTTACGGCAATACGCCATAAACATAATAATCACGGTGACAATGACTTTATTTATATAAATTACAGAATTGACAGAATGAAGAATGTCAGGGTAATTGAAGATAAGTTTGCTGATGTTCCGTTATTGTTCGACGCTGAGGATTACAGAGAAAAAAATCCTGTAATGTACGCTCAGACACCGTTAAAACGTATTGAAATTCTTTGTGATAGATCGCTGATAAACAATGCCCTCGATACCTTTGGTTTCGGAATTGATATAAGCGTCACTCCAAAGCCTGATATAGTAAAAATCACTATCAGAAACAGCTCTTACAAAGGTGTTAAGATGTGGGCACTTGAGTATTGCGATAAATGTGAAATATTAGCACCGCAATCCTTAAGAGATGAAATGAAAAAATCAGCAGAACATCTCGTATCTGTTTATTCACGTAATATTTAGTCTGATAGCATATCCAAAGGATTATTTTGCAATATGGAATTATAACTGTATACAGATAGCGAATACCTGTCTGTATCTAAAACATAAAGCTTGTTATTATCAATATTACGGCCTGTGATACAAAGTTTTATATGAGTTAATGTGTCAAAAATAAATGACTCGCTGATGACAAGTGTGAGATTTTCATTCGGATAACTATAAACATTATACGATAAGTTTTTTGAAGCACAGATTTTTCTGAGTCCATTTTCCGAATAATAAATCAGTCTGTTGTTGTATAAAAGACAATCACCGCGGGAAAGCAGTTTCTCAAATGCTTCTGATTCTTTTTTTGTAATTTCAAAAAACAGTTCTTTTACAGCGTTCAATTCTTCCTCATTGCCTTTATATGAATTCTTAGGAAGTTCATAAATTGAATTGAGCGTATGTATAACATAGCTTTTTTCTTCGTCTTCCATATTTATAATATCTGAAGTGTTGATTTCACGTCCTTTATAAAATCTTGGATTGTTATATACGTTTCCTTTTGCATATACTCTTTCTGAATAAGGACGCCAATATATATTCCAATTAGTCAGTACAAACCTTTTCTGCATAATACATTCTCCTCTTGAATATCAGTTTAATAATTTTTGTATATTCTAAGTTTAGCATTTTATGCAATGTTTTTTTTACAAATTTGTAGAAATATCGAAATTCATTAATAAAGGTATATACAACAACAAATAATAACGGCAATTAAATGCAAAAGTCCGGTAAAAGCTGACAACAGAGAAATGCCTTGCGGAACATATCATCGGCTGATCTTCCGATGATATTATTGCATAACAAATCAACTTTACGTTAACCATTATTGCGCTGAGGTGATTTTTACTCTTGAAAACATATATCGCCATCGACCTTAAGTCTTTTTATGCCTCCGTTGAGTGCGTTGACAGAGGGCTTGACCCTCTTAAGACAAATCTTGTGGTTGCTGATGAATCAAAAACAGAAAAAACTATCT
>JAZPYL010000044.1:0-12454 GCA_045544175.1 Acutalibacteraceae bacterium
GCCTGAAATGATTTCATATTCCGTTCCTGATATTTTGCGAACGGTAAGAGGAGTTAGAATACCACGCTCATCAATACTGTCAATAAGGTTTTGCATTTCCTCGTTATCAATCACCTTGTAAGGATGATTTTCAAAAGGTCGTAAATACTCAATGGGTATTTTATTAGCCCACACATATTCTGTGCGGGCCTTCTGAACTTTGTCGTATAATGTTTCTTTTGTGGGATTGTTTTCTTCAATATCACGGGGATATACTTTTGATTTTGGTTTAATAGCCATATTATCGGCTCCTTTCTATTTTACGAATTTTGTTAATTTCTAATTGATGCTCTTTTTGCAAGAGCTCATATAGATGTGGAGATTTATCAAGAATATCTTCCGCCTGTTTTAGTTTCTTTTTCAATGGCGTGATTTCTTGTGTTATCTCCTTACGCAGGGCTTTGTACCTCTCTTTATCTTCAGGGGTATTTGCTCTGCGTTTTTTGTTGTCAGCCTTGCTTCGCTTTTCTTCAAGCTCGGCAATTTTTAACTGTGTTTCTTCAATGGAGACTGTTAAATCGTCAGTAGTATGAATTTGGTTGTCGGTCAGAAAATGATAATCAGCCACATACTGTTTAATGTCCTTTGCAGCGTGCCTTATTTCAGGGGAAATGAGCATTGCATCTGCAACCTCTTTCAGCAGTTGAAACACCAAGATTATTAATAGAAACATAGTGTTTACATAAATAACCTCAGGTCGTTTGCCGTGTTCAATGCTAAACTCCAATTTCTTTCTGACAGATTCAAGAGGAAAGTATCTGCGCCTTGCATAGAAGAAGTTATTCCAATCAGCAAGATGATGACCGCTGTAATAGGTGTCGTTGAACCTTTTCTCTATGCCTTCTACTGTATAACCAAGACCTTCAACCCTTACTCCTCTTTCCCAATCCTTTGCTTTGATAGTGAATCGTCTGTAATCTACCTCATATCCCATAGTGAAAAGAACTCTTCTGAATTCATCCCAGCTTGTAGCAACGGTAAGACAAATCTCAATATCTTCTCTGAGCATATCTCTGTGAGTTTTCTTGCCTTGCTTATGAATCCAATAGGCAGCTTTCTCACCGCCGTAGAAGGGTGCATTTTCAAGAACGGATTTACCTCGTTCTTTACAGATAGCATCAGAAATCTCACGAAGCTTGTAATGGTCAGAAATATGATTTTCAAACTTTCTGCCAGTTCTGAAGGAAACAGAATTAACGACAAAATGATTGTGTAGATGATTTTGCTTATCTAAATGAGTAGTGACAACAATCTCATATTTGTCGCCCCACATTCTTTTTGCTGTTTCTACACCTATGCTGTGACACTCTTCGGGTGTGACTTCACCTTCAGCAAAGCTCTGATAACCGTGATAAGCCACATTGCCGCCAAGCTTTCCGTAATGAAGCTTGGTAGTCATCATATGCTCATAGGCTCGTTGTACGGGACAGTTAATAGCTGATACATAAAGCTTCTCATCGGTCTTCTTATCGTTCTCGGCATATTGCAGAGTTTGGTATAAATCCTCATCGAGATACTTTTTATCAATGGTTTTGTCGGGATTTTCAGCATACTGAATAACATCTTTAAGCCGGCTCTTTACGGGCCAGAATCCTGTGGTAGCAATAGGCCATTCACCTCCTTTTTCGGTGAGAGTATTTCGTTGTGAATTTCATCAATGAGAGTGAGTAGCTTTGCTTCGGTTTCGGGTGTCATTTCATAATTGCAGATTTCACAGAGCTTTGAGTAGAAAGTAAAAAAGGCATCAGGCAACACCGTTCTCGGTGTAAATCCCAATGCTCTCTTTGTTACATATTCACTTGTAGATAATCCGCATTTTGAAGCATAACGCTCAATCTTCTTTTTGTTTTCAGGTGTTATCCTGATTTCAAGCCTTTGTGTTTTGGCTTTTGGTGTGTTGTTCATATCACCATTCCTTTCATCAGATTTTAGGGATTAAGGGACCCTAAAGAATTTGGAACTTGCCGTACAAGTTCCCTGCTCGCTACGGTGTAGGACAGACATCCATAGGATAGTTAAGTGTTTCGTCTGTCTTCCTTCACCGCAGATAAGGGCGCCCTTAATCAAATGTTTTGTGTGGCACCGAAAGCGATGCCATATTTTCTTTGTTTGTTAAAGTGATGCCAAAAGTGGCACCGTTTTTGAGCCATTGTGGCTCAGTTGAAATTTGTGCTGAGCCAAATTAGGCTCACAGTGTGGTTTGTGCTAAGTCATTTGAAAACTCCTTTCTTATAAAATTTTATACTCAACTGCGAAAAATGTGACGCAGTATTCATATACCGGAATTTAGGATTTTGGGTATAAAAAATTCACCTATCAAATCTACATTCAAGAGGTGCGTTAAACTATTTTTCGAATTTTTACCCCTCTTTATATTAAACGACATAAGCAGGGGTGAAATGTTCCTGATTTTTGAAAAAAGTTGAAAAATATTTTTAGCCATAAAAAAAGCACCCGTCAAAAATTGACGAGTGTTGTGTAAATTATCTCTATACAGTAATGGGAATTATGTGTATGAAATTGTTCCTACTTTTGAAAAAAATTATTGGTGGGGGCAGTTATTATAATAACGGAAATATCCCTCTATATATATAATAGGGAACTTTTGAAAAATCGCCTATTATAGAGTAACAAATGAAAATCGAAATCCGCAACAGAGCTATAAAGAGTTATGTATAAGGAGATATCCAAATTTTTATGCACTACTTAATATTATTCGCAACAAAATTCTCTTGAGTATTATTGCATTATTACATTCTTGCTTTTTAATGACTGGCATCTTTATTACTCATCCGTCATAAAAGTTGATTTTACCCTTTAGTTTATGTATAATCATTACATACCCACCGAAAAGAGTGATATTGTGATTAAAATACTTATCATAGAAGATGATGTTACCATCGTCAAAAATTTAAGTGAGCTTCTTCGTCAGGAAGGCTTTGAAACTGATAGTGCACTGAACTGTAAAGAAGCAGAGACTAAAATTGAAACTGCACAGTTCGACCTTGTTTTATTAGATGTTCTTCTGCCTGACGGAAACGGTTTTTCTCTTTGCAACAGAATCAAAAGTGTGACCGATTGTCCTGTAATTTTCCTTACTGCTTCAGCGGATGAGTTCAGTGTTGTTACAGGTCTTGATATAGGTGCTGATGATTACATAGAAAAGCCTTACCGTCCGAGAGAGCTTATATCCCGCATAAAATCCGTTCTTCGCCGAACAGGTAAAAGCCAGAGCATTCTCACTCTCGGCAATGTAAGTGTTGATATGGATAAAGGAATTGTCACTAAAAACGGCAAGGATGTTTTTCTTTCAGCTTTGGAGTACAGACTTTTTCTTGTTTTTCTTAATAATCCCGGTGTTACTCTTACAAGGAATAAACTGCTTTCTGAAATATGGGATATTGCAGGTGACTTTGTCAACGACAATACACTCACGGTATATATAAAAAGGCTCAGAGAAAAAGTGGAAGATGATATACAAAATCCCAAAATCATTCTTACCGTAAGAGGTTTGGGATATAAATTAGGTGAATAAAATGAAACTTTCAAATAATCCCGAAATAAGAAAATTTTTAGCAGTAACAGTGATACCCTCACTGTTACTATGCTTTATTACAGCTTTTTATTCGATGTTCACGGCTGTTTGCATTCTGATTTTAAGCTCGTTCCTGATAATCAGCTTTCTTGTGTTTACGAAGAAAAGATATAACAGGCTTAATAATCTCGGTGAAAGCATAGATAAGATTCTTCACGGCGACGATACAATCAACATTAAATCCTTTGGTGAGGGCGAGCTTTCAATTTTAGAAAGTGATGTGCAAAAAATGCTTGTACGCCTTCGCGACCAAAAGGATATTTTAGAAAAGAAAAGAACTTTTCTTGCAGACTCAATTGCTGACATTTCTCATCAGTTAAGAACTCCGCTTACAAGTATTAATCTTATTCTGTCTCTTATTGAGTCGCCTGACATATCAGAGGAAAGAAGAGACGAGCTTTTAAGAGAGCTTTCTGCGCTTATTACCAAAACGGAATACCTTGTTTCGGTTCTTCTTAAAATTTCAAAGCTTGATGCAGGAACCGTACAGTTCGAAAAGAAACCGACAGACCTCACATCTCTCATTAAAAAATCTGCTGAGCCTCTGCTCGTTCCGATGGATATTAAAAATCAGAAGCTTATTATAAACACGGATAATGTTTGTCTTGACTGTGACTCCTCTTGGTGCCTTGAGGCTTTCGGAAATATATTGAAAAACTGCACGGAGCACACTCCCGAAAACGGAGAGATAACCGTAGTTGCAGAAGACACTCCGATTTTTACGGAAATTGTCATCACCGATACGGGTATCGGCATAAACGAAAACGACCTGCCTCATATTTTTGAACGCTTTTATAAGGGTGAAAATTCATCAAAAGAAAGCTTCGGCGTCGGTCTAAACCTCGCAAATATGGTTATTTCGGGTCACAATGGAACAATAAAAGCTGAAAATGGTCAGCACGGCGGTGCGAAATTTACAATAAGATTTTACAAGCAGGTTGTGTGACGTTTTTGTAATAATAGAGTCACCGAAGTGTAATTTTTGATTGGTACAATGAAGCTGCAATAAAAAAGAAAAGGAGCAATTCAATATGGATATTTTAAAAATTGAAAACCTTTCAAAAATTTACGGCGAGGGCGAAAATCAGGTTAAAGCTCTCGATAATGTAAGCTTCAGCGTACCTAAAGGTCAGTTTGTGGCTATCATCGGTCCGTCAGGCTCGGGAAAAAGTACACTTCTGCATATTCTCGGCGGTGTTGATAAGCCCACAAGCGGCAAGGTTTACCTCGATGGGCAAGACGTTTACGCACAAAACGAAGACCAGCTCGCCATATTCCGCCGCAGGCAGGTAGGTCTTATTTATCAGTTTTATAACCTCATCCCTGTTCTCAATGTAACGGAAAACATTTCGTTACCCGTACTTATGGACGGCAAAAAGGTAGACAAAAATTACCTTCGTGAGCTTATTGACCTTCTTTCTCTCACCGGAAGAGAAAAGCATCTTCCCAACGAGCTTTCAGGTGGTCAGCAACAGAGAGTTTCTATCGGCAGAGCACTTATTAACAATCCTGCCGTTATGCTTGCCGATGAGCCGACGGGTAACCTTGACTCGAAAAACAGCCACGAAATCGTTGAACTTCTTAAACTCTCCAACAAAAAATACGGTCAGACACTTATCGTTATCACTCACGATGATTCGATTGCTTTGCAGGCGGACAGAATTATCACCATAAACGACGGTAAAATTGCGAGTGACAGACTTCTCGTTAAGTGAGGTGACCGCAATGAATATCTTTAAACAGTTTACCAAACGCTCACTTAAAGAGAACAAAACAAGAACTCTTGTTACAATCATCGGCATTATCCTTTCCGTCGCAATGTTTACTGCCACAATAGAGGCTTTTGTAACCGTTCAGGATTACCTTATAAACTATGCCGAAATGTATAACGGCAAATACCATGTAGGCTTTTATGATGTTGAATATGATGATATTTCAAAAATTACCGAGGACGAAAGAGTAGAAAAATATACCTTTGTTCAGGAGATAGGCTATGCTGAAATCGGCTCTTCAAATGAGTACAAGCCGTATCTGTATATAGCAGGCATACCGTCTGACTTTACGGACATAATGCCGATACATCTTATCGAAGGCAGATTGCCGCAGAACAGTAACGAAATCGTAGTTTCCGACCATCTTTATTCAAACGGCGGAGTACATCTTAAGCTCGGACAGAAAATCACACTTGCAGTCGGACAAAGACAATGGTCTGAGCTTGTGAACATTACAGATGAAGAATATAAAAAACTTGACGGTGACTCCTGGGCAAAGCTTACTCAGGAATATCCGTTAAGAAAAACCGAAGGCGAAGAAGCAACAGAATATCTTGTTAATACAAAAGAGAAAACATATACTGTTGTAGGCTTTTGTGTAAGACCTGAACAAACCACTATTGAACCCATTTCGGCACCCGGCTATACAGCTTACACAATAAACGAAAAGGGAAATACAAGACTTTCTTCCGTGTATACCGTAATTTCTCAACCCTCAGATTACAGCCGATTTAACCTTGATATCGTTAAAAAGATTGAAGTTAATTCCTGCATAAACAATGACCTGCTTATGTACAGCTTTCAGAGCTTTGATTCCGCATTTCCCTTCCTTGTTATCGGCTTGCTTTCTCTTCTTATAGGACTTATCGTTTTCGGTTCGGTTTCACTTATCTATAATTCGTTTTCAATCTCCGTAAGTGAACGCACAAAGCAGTTCGGTATTCTCAAAAGTATAGGTGCAACCAAAAAGCAGATAAGAAAATCTGTTCTTTACGAAGCATCGGTGCTTTGCAGTATCGGCATACCGATAGGTCTCATTTCAGGTTGCCTTGGCATTGGAGTAACCTTCTATTTCTTAAGCGATTCAATCGCCACCTTCCTTGCAGAGCTTACAGACCTTAAAATGCGGTTTGTGTTCTCGCCCGTGGCAATCATTGCCGCAAGCGTAATAGGCTTTGTGACAGTAATCATCTCTGCATATATTCCTGCGAAAAAGGCAATAAAAATTAACCCCATTGAATCTGTCAGACAGTCAAATGAGATTAAGGTCAACCGTCGAAGCGTTAAGGTTTCACCGCTTACCGAGAAGATTTTCGGCTTTGAAGCAACGCTTTCGTCAAAGAATTTTAAAAGAAACAAAAAGAAATACCGTGCTACAGTTTTTTCACTTTTTGTTTCCGTTGTCCTTTTCATTTCCGCTTCTTCGCTTTCGACGTATTTTACAGATATTGTTGCAGCCGAAAGTCAGGATATGAATTATGATGTTGCCGTAAACTTTTTCAATTACAACAATGACTTTAATCCTTTATACGAAACAGATGAATTCAGAAATAAGCTGTATAACGGATTGAAATCTGTAAAGGGTATTGATGAATTTACACTTGCCAAAAAGATGCACACGGAATATAACCTTGATAAAAAGTATATTTCGGAAGAATATCTTGATATGATGAAAAAGGAAGTTGAGAGATATTCGGGCGAAGCTGAAAATCAGTATTACGGAATGTTCAAATATAACTTCATTGATGATGACGCTTTCAGAAGACTTCTTAAAGCGGAAGGTCTCAGCGAAGAGGGATACTTTGACAAAGAAAATCCGAAAGCCCTTGTTTATGATATGGGCACTTATATCTACCAGAACGACAACAAAGAAAAGGTTTATATCGTACCTTTCCTTAACACGGACGATATTTCTTCAAGCATTGAGATAACAAATATCCTTCCTCGTTTTACAGAGAATGATGTGGACTACCATTATATAGGGGAAACAACGGTAAAAGACGGTGTAACATATTATGTTTATGATATCGGCCGTAACGAGGGCGAAGAATTTGACGAGTCAACAAAGCGTTACCTGTCCGAAGAAAAAGCCGTGCAGAATATCAAGCTTTCAATCGGTGCGGTTATCGACGAAAAGCCGTATTTTGCAGACCATAACACAAACCTTATTTACCCTGAATCTGTAAGAAAAGGCATAATGCTTGATGAATACAGCCAGACATACGCTTTTATTCTTTGCGAGGACCACAGCAAGGTTGCAAGTGATGTAAGCCGACTTGTTAGGGATATTGGTGGAGATTCAAATCATGTCAGTGTAGTAGATTATGCGGCGGAAATTGAAAGCATCCGAGCACTTGTAACAATTGCAAAGGTTCTTGCTTATGGCTTTATCGTTCTTATATCTATGATTGCCGCAGCAAATGTTTTTAACACAATCTCAACCAACATTTCTCTCAGAAGAAGAGAATTCGCAACACTCAAATCTGTGGGTCTTACAAGTAAGGGTATGAGAAAAATGATGACATTTGAATCTATCCTTTACGGAGTAAAAAGTCTTTTATTCTCACTTCCGGTTTCGTTGGTGATGACATATCTTGTGTATTTTGTTGCATCTGACAGCGGATATAAAATGGGCTTCTATGTTCCTTGGGATAAGTTTATCATAGCAATCGCGAGCGTGTTTATAATTGTTGTGCTGAGTATGATATACTCAATCAAGAAAGTAAACAAAGAAAATACAGTTGAAACACTCCGAAACGAGAATATATAAAGTGAACTCCGCAGGCTGCAAAACCTGCGGGGCATTTGTCTTTATGTATAGATGAGTTCGTTGCAAACTATTTCAGTTGCTATTTGTTGGATGTTGTTCATTCTCTGAATCCATTCCCATTGGTTGTGTTCTTTTAATTCTTCGGTTACACCTTCCTTTGCTTTCATCTGCTCTATGAGAGTGTCATACATATCCTTAGCTTGGTTTTCAACTTCAGCGCAGTGCTGATAGAGCTTACCTTGACTAAGCAACAAACTAAAAAACACCTTCTTATGCTTTTCGAGATAAGATTTGTGCATCATTCCCCATTCGCCAAGGACAATTTTTGCTTCTTCGGGCGGGATAATGAGGTTAGGGATGAAATAGTCGCCAACCCGTCGGTAACTGATAGAATTTTTGGTTGACATAATAACATCCTCCTTATTTTTCACTCTTATCAACGATTTTCAGTAACAGCTCATCAACATCCTCGGTGGGCAAATTCTCTGCCAAAAGCATATTCCTAAACTCGTTCATCCCATTGATAAGTAAATTGCACTCAAAATCTGTGAATTTAATTTTAGTTTTTCTTTCCATAACAAAACCTCCTGTTATTTGGTAGCTTTATTCTACCTTATAACGGGAGGATAGTCGAATGTGCGGAATGTATATTCTAATAAAACATGTTACTTTTTGGTTTTTCTGCAACTTATATGATAGATACGGATAGAGATTATGATTTTTATTGTAGCTTTATTAAAAAAACGATAGAATAAGTAATAGAACTTTTCAATTAGTTGAAGAAATCAGCAAAATATTGTACAATAACAGTGAGAAAATATAAAGTGGTGAGAAGGATGTCAAAAAAAGGTACTATAAAATTATCTGAACAGAGAAAATTACATTCTAAAAGTGGAAATAGGTGTGCAATATGCAAAACTGTATTGGTTGATGTGGAAAATATTGATTCGGCTTGCATTGGTGTAAATGCCCACATATATGGAGAGAAACCGGGTGCTGCTAGATATGATGCTACAAAACCAATAGAGTATGTAAATAGTGAAGCAAATCTTATATTTTTATGTTGTAACTGTCACACAAAAATTGATGGACAAGAAAAAAAATATCCACCGAAGCTACTGTTTGAAATTAAGCAACAACATGAACGAGAAGTAATAAATGAGCAAAGTTCATTTCCAAAGAAAAAAATATATTCGACTATAGAAAATAGTTTAAGTAGAGAAGTTGTTCCTTTTAAAGATTTCCAAAAAGGAAAGACACATTTATATTTCCACAAAGAGTTGAAGAAATCTCTATTTGCTGCTTGTGTTGAAAAACGAAGGGTAGTTCTTTTGGGTGAAGCAGGTTGCGGAAAAAGTGTTGAGTTAAAACAGCTTGCAGCGGAAGTAAGTGCTGATGAAAAAAACAATTTATATCCGATTTTATATGATTTAAAACTATATACTTCTCAAGAAATCGAAGAAATAATAAGATCAGAGTATTCTGGAATTCCTATGGATAAGGTGTTTTTAATTCTTGATGCATATGATGAGATTGAGGAAGAAGAACAAATACGATTTGCTAGAAAGCTAAATAGTTTTGTTAAAAAACACCCTAATACTTTTATAGTTATATCCTCTAGAAATAATTTTTACACTACAGCCGACAAGGATGGATATGGAGCTAAATTTGAAAATTTTGAAGAATACTCATTATGTTGTCTGTCAGCAAAGCAGATAGAAGATTATGTTGTTGAGTGTAAAGCAAGTTGGGATTTGTTTTGCAAGGAGGTTAATAAGCATCATATTAACGATTTAATTGAGAATCCTTTTTATCTTATAGAAATAGTTAAACTTCTTATTGAGGATGGAGAATTACCTAAAAAATCTGAATTGATGGAAAAAATAATTTTAAGTCGATTTAGTAAGGATATAAAAAAATACATTAATACGAAAGATATTTATGCATGCAAACGAGATATTATGCTTAATTTGCAAAAAGTTGCTTTTGCTATGCAATGTATGCATAAAGTGCAAATAAGTGAAGATAATTATCAGCATCTGTTAAGTAGAGAGGATAGAAACTACCTTAGCTATTCAGGAATATTTTCAATATGCGAAAATGAAACACATCAATTTGAACACAACAATTTTCGTGAATTTCTAACAGCGAAATATGTGTCTTGTTTAGAACTTGAAAAAATCAAACAACTTTTACTGACTAATGATGGTAAAATTAAAGAATCGTGGGCAAATGTTTTATCATATCTTGTTATTATTTACGATAATGAAGAGTTTTTGCCTTGGTTATGTGAAGCGGGACCTGAATATATAGTTAAATTTGAACGAACACGCATAGGTGTTGACGATAGAAATCGTATTTTAATTGAGTTTATAGATAGCATATCTTCTCGTAATATATGGTTATCAAGAACTAATATTTCAGCAGAAGATTTAGCTAAATTTGGAGAATCGAATATAACATGCGATTATTTGCTGAAACAAATTGAAAATCCAACGAATTTTAGAGCATTATCCAATGCTATACAGGTTTTATCAAACTTTAAAGAAAAGTATAATATGGAGGAAAGAATTAGAGATGTTCTCTTCTCTTGTATAAAATCAGATGAAACACGAGATTACGAAAAAAGAGAAGCAATAGATGCAATAGTTGATCTTGATTTAGTTAATTCGGAAATAACGGGTTATGTTTTAAATTTGTACGAAAAAGGTTGTTCAAGCATATTACTGTATGGAATTGTTAATTATTTGATTTTTCTACCAGATAGTGAACAATATATTGATATTTTACTTAAAGAATATATTGATAGTGCAAAGATGAATCGTGATTATTCCACCAACATCCGTTTGAGAATTAAGTTCTACTTGGAAAGATTGAATGATTATGATTCAATATGCAAAGTTATAAATGCTTTCAGCGCTTATGAGGAACATTATTCTTGTGATAAGGATGTTTTTGAAAGTATAATTAAAAATGCTATAAAACTATATAAAGCGGGTATGTATGATATATTCACTGTAGTTTACAAAGCAATAATAAATTCAGAACGCAAATACAACAGTGAATTTAGACGGTATTGCAAAATGTTTTTTGAAAAAACAGATACCTTAAAAAATGCATTCTTGTTGCTTGCAGAATTATATTCTGAGGATAATTGGGATATTTTGTTTTTACTAGAGTTTTTAGGGAATGAAGAGTGTTACGAGTCTCTTCTTAATGATATAGAAAAGCATATTGCACTCATTTCTCGTCTTTATATTCGTTTGCCGGAAGAAAGTCTTGTTTTGAAAGGGTATGAAACCGCATTGACAAACACGAAAAAAGAAATCCCAAAAAGAAGAGCATATATTGACTATTCAGCAGAACATTTGAAAGGCGTGCAAATGTATTTTGACAGTCTTTTTGATAAAGAGGATTATTTGGGGCTAGTTGATTCACTTTTAGAATTCGCGGCTGATCCTGATATAACATTTAATGACTTAAATGGTTTGATTAACAAACGAGAGTTTGATGAACGTTACAAGGGTGAGCTGTTGTTTTCGCTTGTAATAGATTTAAAAAGAACAAAGTTAAGCAATGAAAAAATAAGTGAATTTTTATCATATGTTACTTGGAATGATTTTTCAGTTTGTTGTATATATAATATTTTAAAGTCAAATGAAAAGATAAAGGTTTCAGAAGAACAAAAACAATTTATTGAAAAATTATGTAAAGAAAATATAGATGTTTTTGAAAAAAACAAAGGCAGTTATCAAACCTATCCTTATATGATTATATATGTAATGTTCTTCTCATCCTATTTTGACTTCACATATTCAAAAGATATTTACTTGGATATGCTTTTTGTTCCAAAGTATTTGTCTGCTGATTATGGAACTTCTAGCAATGCAGACTTTTCTTCTTATGTAAAAAAACATCTCACAGATAAGGAAATCAAGTCTTGGATACAAGCAAATGGTAAGCCTGGTATGTTAAATGAGGATGTAGCTGAGAACTGTATTACATATTGTCAAAAAAACAAAATGAATTGTGCAAAAGAACTTGCAGAAGATTTTTGCAGCAAAACTGAAGAAAGTGAGTGGATACGAAGAAAATCAGTAGAGTATATTGTTGATGTGTTTGGGTATGAATATGTTTATGATAAGTATTTAGATAATTGTGATGAAACATTGTTAAAATGTATAATTGACAGCACAATCAATTTTTCTGATGCTCGATTGACTAAAAAGCTTGAAGAAGTAAATGACAAGTCTGAAGATCCACATAATCATTTATCAT
>JAZPYL010000045.1:0-6930 GCA_045544175.1 Acutalibacteraceae bacterium
TTCCCCCGGATTTTCGCATATATTTGCCCTTTTTTCACCCTCTCGGAGTACCTGTGTACGCCTTCGGAGTGAAGAAAAGGGCATCTTGCAACATTCTCGGCAGTCTGCCAGCTTGTCGAAAATGCTTTTTTGACAAGCTGAAAGCACCGTGAAAACGGTGCTTTATTTTATATCTGTTCTGCCTAAAATATAATCTGTGGTCGTGCCGAATAAATCTGCCAGAGCAATAAGGATGTCTGACGGGATATCACGGTATCCTTTTTCATAGCGGTTATATTGAGGCTGCTTCATATTAAGATAGTCGGCAACCTGTTTCTGTGTCATATCTTTGTCTTCACGCAAATCACGTATTCTTTTATAATACCCCATATTATCACCACCGCAATTTAATAACCGATTGATTATATTGACATTTTAAACGCAATGGGAGTATAATATGCTTAAATATAATCATTTGGTTATAAAATGAAGATAATGGAGATTATTAAATGGAAAAAGAGATAATAACAACCATAAAAAATAATAATGAAACGGAAAGACACAAATCAGATTCATATATGGAGATTTATGAATCTGATTCAGAAAGTATGAAACAGTTAAAAATACAATGGAATAAACGGATTGATGAAATAAAAAGGGACATTTAAGCTTCAAAAACACAAAAGCACCGTGAAAACGGTGCTTTATTTGTTATAGCTGTGATAAAATTTCTTCTGCTCTTATCGGGTCGGCTTTTGATGAATCAAAGGGAAGCTCAAAAATGGCCTTAAAGCCCGTATAGCTTTCATTAAAAGCTATCGTTCCGTCACTGTTCATTTTAAATATATCAGCTGACGGTGTAAAGCCTTCGTAAGCGGCAAGGTAAACTGTTCTGTCGGCAAAAATCTCAAGGTTTTCCGTTTCAAACAGATAATACTGAACACCGTCTTTTTCATATCCCAATGCCCCCGAGCCTAATGTCCAAAGATTTATACGCCAGGGCTCACAGCCTTCAATCAAAGGAGTGAACTGAATTTTTTGCTTTTCTTCTGAGGAAAGGGGAGTGCCGTCGGTTCTCTGCAGGGAGGCTATAACATAAGACCTTCCCTTTTCGGCACCGAATTCCTGAAGGGCTTCGGTTTCCTCGTCGGTTGCTATACCTAAAACAGATACGGTGTACTCCTCATTCCCTGATGCATAGGGAAAGCTGTCGCTTTTCTGCCATTTATCCGAAAGCTGACTTTCACCCAATTCTTCGGCAATTTCCCCGGCAGAAAGAAATGCAGTTATGGCAAAGACACTGAGTGATAAAAGCAGAATAATTGATATAACGGCAACTAAAATTCTTATAGGGCTTCTTTTTTTCATAATAATTCGGTTATCCTCTCTTTCCGAAGCATACAGTGTTCTTTCGGTGAGTACCTTTTCAAAGCTTTGGCTGAACTGAAGAGAGTCTATTTCTTTTTGATATTTTTCTTTAAAATTCATAATTCGAAATCCTCCTTCATTGTATTTTTAAGGAGCTTTCGTCCTCTTGAAAGGCGTGTTCCCACTGTAGCTGCAGGTAAATTTAAAATCTGCGCTATTTCTTTAATGGAATAGCTTTCATAATAATAGAGATGTATTACTATACGGTATTTTTCTTCAAGGTCAAGTACGTAAGGTAAAACATCATCGGTTTTGTCGGTAAAGGATATATCTTCTACCGGAGGCCTGTTGTTTCTCCAGCCTGCTTTAAGCATATTTTTTGAAATATTTACCGTAACTCTTAAAAGCCACGCTTTGCGGTGCTCCTCACTTTTGAAAACGGGTGCTTTGGTTATATAAATCAGAAATGCGTCCTGAACGGCATCTTCAGCATCGGCAGTGGATTTGAGCAGTGAAAAGGCCGCTTTAAGCATTGAGGCAGAATGTTTTTTGATTGTCTCTTCTATGTATTCGTCGCTAGCAAAGGAATACATGGCTTTCAACCTCCTTTCACTGATAATACAACTTATCAGCTGTATATTTTTCATTCTGAAAAAATTATTACAATTATATAATATCATATACAGGTGATTATGTGTGACGAAAATATTTCGGTCATTTTTGGAATTACCCTTGACAACGCTGAAAACACATGCTATAATACATTTAACAATTAAGTTAAATGTTAAATGAGGAGGTAAAAGCTATGGGTCTGCAAAACACACTCAAAGCACTGTCTGACCCTACAAGAAGAGAAATATTAAATCTTCTGAAAAAGGGTAAAATGACAGCAGGGGATATAGTTGAACAGTTTTCTGTGTCCGGCGCCGCTATATCAAGACACCTTTCTGTTCTTAAGGACGCTGACCTTATAAGAGACGAAAGGGACGGAAAATTTATATATTATGAGCTTAATGTCTCGGTTCTTGAGGAGATTATGCTCTGGATAACTGACCTGAAAGGAGAGGGTGACAATGATTAAAAAATACAAAGGAACAATGATTTTAACCTCTGCAGTAATTCTTCTACCTATTTTACTCGGATTAATCTTATGGAACAGGCTGCCTGACGAGCTTGCAACTCATTTCGGTACAGACATTATGCCCGACGGCTACAGCAGTAAAGCCTTTGCCGTTTTCGGTCTGCCCCTTGTGATTCTCGCACTTCATTGGGTGTGTATGCTCATTACCTCCGTTGACCCGAAAAGCAAAAATATAGCAGAGAAAAATATAATTATGGTTCTTTGGATATGTCCTGCAATTTCTGTTCTTGTGAACAGCCTTGTTTACGGTTATGCTCTTAACAGTAAGCTGAGAGTAGGTTTTATCATCATTCTGTTTATGGGCGTTCTGTTTATGATTATGGGTAATTATCTTCCTAAGAGCAGACAGAATTATAGCTTCGGTATAAAACTTCCCTGGACACTGAGCGATGAAGAGAACTGGAATAAAACTCACCGTTTTGCAGGTAAGCTTTGGGTGCTGTGCGGTGTTCTTGTGTGCCTTACGGCAGTATCAGAAAATCCCTTTGTATTTATGGCGATTGTGATTGCAGCAGTAGTTATACCTACGGTTTATTCTTACAGGATTTATAAAAACAAAAGCAGATAATATAAAAATGTCATTCTGAATGCAGTGAAGAATCTTTTTGCACAGCTTAAGATTCTTCGGCAAGCCTCAGAATGACAAGTGACTTGTAATATAAATAACGGCAGGAGATTAATTGATGTTTGTCGAAAGCAAAATTCAAAATTGTATTTAGTGTAAGTAAAAAATGGCAACGCAGCAAGAAACTGCTTTGCCATTACTTTTATTGTTTTCTTATAAGAGAGCGAACAAGACCGGTGTGACCTAAAAATTCATAATAGTTATTGTATTCTGATAGTTTATTATATAATGCTTCGCCACTTACTTCTTTTTCAATTTTGTTATCTCTGGTCAGACGGTTTATCTTTTCCATTACCTTCCAACCAATATCACCGTCAGCCTGCGTGAAATAATAAACAGTTCCGTCTTCAAATTCAATTCCGCAAGAAATATGAATTCTCGGATTTGGATGTTTGGGGCTTCCGCCGGTGGCAGATAATTCAACCGTCACTTTTTTCGCATCCTCGTATAAATAAACATTTGATAACTTACCAATAAAATTGTGCTCTTTTATAGAATTGGCAGTTGTTTCTGTTCTCGACGGATAGAATAAAAAAGGGAAGATTAATATAAAAGTGAAAATGGGAATGAAAATAGAATAAGTCTTCTTTGTCATTTTGTTGTATCCGTAGGATTTAAAAAGAGGGAGGAAGCAAATCAGTACAAAAGGAAAAGTCACTAGTCTGAACATCACAGCAATGGAAGAAAAGCTGTATGCGGTTGGTTCCTGCATATTGAAAATCAAGGATAACAGCTTTTCCTCATAATTTAACCCAAAAATGAAATTGAGGATACATATTATAATCAGTATGTTTCTGAATGTTTTTATTTTCATTTCTCTTCACCTCTTTTTCATTCTATCACACATGAAACAATATGTAAACAAAAACATCGGCTAAAACAAATGTCATTCTGAACGCAGTGAAGAATCTTTTCAGCAGAGCTTAAGATTCTTCGGCAAGCCTCAGAATGACATTTTCAATAAAAAAACTCCCCGTCAATACTGACGGGGAATATTTTTTCGGTTAATCAGTCGATTTCTACGGAAATCTTACTGTCGCTTCTGTTTGCAGTTGCACGCATTACAGTTCTGATAGCCTTTGCAATTCTGCCCTGCTTACCAATAACTCTACCCATATCGTCCTGAGCAACGTGAAGGTGGTATACAACTACACCTTCTTCGTTGATGTCGTCAACGTCAACAGTTACCTTTTCGGGTTCATCAACTAAACCCTTTGCAATTGATATAAGTAACTCTTTCAAAGTGGCGACCTCCGCAATTATTTAATGATGTCGGACTTTTTAAGAAGAACCTTAACTGTGTCTGTGGGCTGTGCGCCGTTGGCAATCCACTTCTGAGCCTTTTCTGCATCAATCTTGATTTCTGCGGGATCCTTCATAGGATTGTAATAGCCGATTTCTTCGATGAAACGACCGTCACGGGGATATCTTGAATCTGCTACTACTACACGATAGAAAGGTGCCTTCTTTGCGCCCATACGGCGAAGTCTGATTTTTACTGCCATTTTAATGACCTCCAATAAAATAATTTTTTTAATTTGATATTTAAACACATAAGTGTATTTAACTTACATCGGGAAACCGCCCATGCCGTTCATTCCGTTCATCATGCCGGGCATATTTCTCATTCTTCTCTGCATTTTCTTTGTATTTTTGCCGCCGAGCTGCTTGAACATTTTCTGCATCTGTCTGTACTGGGAGAGAAGACGGTTAACGTCTTCAACCTGCATACCGCAGCCTGCTGCAATTCTTCTTTTTCTTGAGGGGTTGATAATGTCGGGCTTTGCTCTTTCCTGAGGTGTCATTGAAAGAATAATTGCACGTACTCTGTCGAACTGTCTTTCGTCAACATCTACGTCATCAATTTTTCTGCCTACACCGGGAAGCATTTTGAGCATATCCTTGATTGAACCCATTCTTCTTACCTGATCAAGCTGGTCAAGAAGGTCGTTTAAGTCAAACTTATTCTTTCTGAGCTTCATTTCAAGCTCTCTTGCCTTCTTTTCGTCAAGCTCCTGCTCAGCCTTTTCAATAAGGGAGAGCATATCACCCATACCGAGAATTCTTGATGCCATTCTGTCGGGGTGGAAAACATCAAGGTTTTCTAATTTTTCACCTGTACCGACGAACTTGATAGGCTTACCTGTAACTGCTCTTGCTGAAAGGGCGGCACCGCCTCTTGTATCACCGTCAAGCTTCGTAAGAAGAAGACCGTCTATGCCCAGAGCCTCGTTGAAGGAGGTAGCAACATTAACTGCATCCTGACCTGTCATTGAGTCAACTACAAGCATAATTTCGTGGGGGTGAACCTCACTCTTGATGTTCTTAAGCTCGTTCATAAGCTCTTCGTCAACATGAAGTCGGCCGGCTGTATCAAGGAAAACATAGTCGAAGCCGTGATCCTTAGCGTGAGCGACAGCCTTACGGGCAATCTCCACCGGGTCAATCTGACCTAACTGGAAAACAGGAACTCCCGCCTTTTCGCCTACAACCTCAAGCTGCTTGATAGCGGCAGGTCTGTAAACGTCACAACCTACAAGAAGAGGTCTGTGTCCCTGATTTTTAAGCATAAGAGCTAATTTAGCACTGTGTGTTGTTTTACCTGAACCCTGAAGACCGCACATCATAACGATTGTGGGAGGGTGGTTGGCTGTGTTGAGTCTGGACTTTGTACCGCCCATGAGATTGGTAAGCTCCTCATTAACGATTTTAATAACCATCTGTGAGGGGGTAAGGCTTTCCATAACCTTTGAACCGATTGCTCTTTCGGTAACGGTCTGAGTAAAGTCCTTGGCTACCTTGTAGTTAACGTCGGCTTCAAGAAGAGCCAGACGAACTTCTCTCATGGCTTCCTTTACGTCGCTTTCAGTAAGGGCACCCTTACTTCTGAGCTTTTTAAAGGCGGCTTCCAGTCTGTCTGAAAGACCTTCAAATGCCATAAAATCAATCCTTTCGGGTTAATTTTTATCTGTTTTTTTATTCAGCGATAATCTGTGTCAATACGGAAATCCTTGAAACTGCATCGTTGATTTCTCTTGAAAGAATGGTTCTGCGGTTAACCTCATTGATTACGTCGGTAAGCTCGGTAATTTCCTGCAGGCCCTTTCTCATTTTTTCAAGGCGGGCATTAAGACCGATGTGCTCTTCAAAGGTGAAAAGCTGAGCCTCGGCTCTTTTGATTGCATCACGGACGCCCTGTCTTGTGATACCTTCGTTTTCTGCAATTTCAGCAAGGGAGAGGTCGTCGTTATAATAATAGCTGATAAAATCCTGCTGCTTCTTGGTAAGAAGCTCACCGTAGATATCAAAAAGGATAATCACATCAAGATTTTTAGCCATTATTTCACCCCTCATTCCGTATGTGTAAAGATTTTTTGCTTTACAGCTTGCTTATTATACTAAAAACATCTGTAAAAGTCAATAGCTTTACAGAGAAAAGTTCAATTATTTTTTGGGGGATGCGATACGATAAATAACAGTAATGCGCAATTCGCAATTAACAATTCGCAATTGTGGTCGCGGGATAACGGACCCTTTTATTCTTTTGCAGTTGCCGCAGAGGGAAAAGGATGAAACGGAAAGGTCCGTAGATTGTAACCCATCCGCCCTTCGGGCACCTTTTCTCCGAAACCGGAACCCTTTTGTCTGCTGACGCAGACATTTCCCCTAGAAGGGGAATAACCTTTCAGGGAAGACAAAGAGAAAGTGGGAGGTGAAGGGTTCAGAGTGCGGTGGGGGCGGCGGCGAGCCGCACCTGTGCCTGCGAAGCAGTGCACAGGTCATTTGTGCGGCTGTGCCACACAAATGGAAAATGCTC
>JAZPYL010000046.1:0-6250 GCA_045544175.1 Acutalibacteraceae bacterium
GCAAATGATGGTGCTTATGAATTGCAGAATGGTATATATGATGTGTCAGTAAAAGATGAATGGATATATCCTAAAAGTGGTATTGTTTTTTATGTTACAAAAATTGAAGAGGAATAATTGCGGGACGCATAATTTACTACTGAACGTGATTATCTGTCGGTTATTATTCCGATTCATAGTTGTTTTCTGTCAAAAAATAAAATATCCGATAAGGCAATTGCTTATCGGAGTAAGATAGAAGAAATCTTGAAAGTAGAGCAGCTTTTGCTTACTGAGCTTTCAGGAGTTATGGGATACAAAGGTATAACTGACAAAATAAGCAGAATAGTAAATGAAATGATTGACGGCGGAGAACTTGAGAAAATTGCAGTTGAAGGTTATGGAGTGGAGCTTTCGGTTAAGAGAAAATAACTATAAAAATCATACCCTTACCGTACCCTTATACCCTTTAAAAAAGACGATATTAAAACATTTAACAAAAATAAGGTGGCAAAATTCACCTATTCTACGTAATAAAGATTGTTAAATATCTAACATACTATCTAAAAGCGATTCTCATAACCCGAAGGTCGTAGGTTCAAATCCTGCCGCCGCAACCATTTCTTATGCCCAAAATAGATGACAGGGCGAAAAACCACGCAGTTGCGTGGTTTTTTTATGCTTGGAGCTTTAGCGTAACTAAACCCCCGGTTCTACCGGGGGAATAAAAATGCTTTAGCAAGAGTTTTAAAATAACCTCCAAGTATGATAGAATAGTAAAGGTTTGGCGACCGCATTACTATCCGAGATACAAGGAGGTTATTAACAATGAAAAATGAAATAAAGCATACAACCAATTCCACATACAGATGCCAGTATCACATAGTGTTTGCACCGAAATACAGAAGGAAGGCAATATATGGACAGTTGAAGGCGGATATAGGGCAGATACTTAGAAAGCTGTGTGAACAAAAAGGAGTAGAAATAATAGAAGCAACAGCAATGAGTGATCATATACATATGCTTGTAAGTATACCTCCATATTTAAGTATAGCACAATTCATGGGATATCTCAAGGGTAAAAGTACACTAAAGATATTCGACAGACATGCAAATTTGAAGTACAAATATGGAAGCCGTCATTTCTGGTGCAGAGGATACTATGTAGATACGATAGGACGAAACGAGAAAGTCATACGAGAATACATAAAGAATCAAACAGAAGAAGATTGCATGGCAGATCAGTTAACATTCAAAGAGTATATCGACCCGTTTACGGGTAGTAAGAATAAGTAAGCAAAAAGAAACAGCCGCTTGAAGCGGCTGCTCGAGATAGTAATGCAATGTCAAACCTTCAGTGCCCACTTTAGTGGGTGAGCCCGTATTTGCCCCTTTTAGGGGCTGTGCAAACCACCACTTCAGTGGTGGTTATGATTTGAAATAGAAAACCTTTCCCTTTGGTCTGAAAGGAAGCCTCGCCCCGTCAGGAATAAGAAAAGCGTGTTCATGATGAACTTTAAGATTATTCTCGATTCCGGCATCGGTGATAATGAGTATAGGACCGTCTTTCGGAAAATCCTTTGAATTTTCAAGAAGGTCCACAGCCGGTTGTAAAACTGTACCGCCTCTGCCCTTGACCATAACTCTGCCCGCAATATCCTCAGGAGAAATATATCCAATGTCATAAGCCTGTGCGTCGCAGAAAACAACTCTCACAAAGGGAACGTCCTTTGCAACGGAATAACTTGCGGCAGCCCCCAGTGCCTTGCCGATAAGAACCGGCGACATAGAACCTGATGTGTCAATTATGACAGCGTAAGTACGGCTGTGTTCAGGAATATCAGCCTGTATCCAGCTCGGCCGAGGAATATCGGGAGTGCTGCTCTGACGTCTACTTGGGCGTGCATAAGTGCGGCGCTTTTCAAGTGGAGAAAACCACGTATCAAACCACTTGGCAAGCTCTACGTCCCATGGGACAGGCGGCATGGAAAGAGCTTTGATTTCCTCAATCAATCCCGCAGGGATATATCCTCTTGATGTTGAAGTGTGATATTCCAAGCCGCTTCGCAGTGCACTTTTGCAGAAATCATCAAGAGATGTTCCTTTCCCGGACTCAGCTGTCCAGCCCTTGTCAATGATATCTCCCATGCCGTAGCCGCGAAATGTGGAAAGCTTAGAATTTTTACGTATATTTTCTGTCAGTCTGTCGTAAATCTCTTCGGCAGACTGATTTTTAAGTGTCTCATCATACATGAGTCCATTACAAGGCATAATGCCTATCTGCATTTCGTTAAGCCAGCCGTTTATAACAAAGTCGCAGGCAATATTCCAAAGGTAAGGGTCACGTCCGTTACGTCTTGCATGATGCTGCAGACCTGCATGAAGATACTCATGAGCAAGCACGAATTTCCATTCGTCAAAGGTAAGTCCTGAAGCCGGGTTTACGTATATCTCGCCTTCTACAATGTTAACTGCTGCTATTTCGATATCATTGAGATCGTTTCTTCGCCATGTGCTGACAATCCTGAAACCTGTAGCAATTCCGCCCAACAGCGGATAATGGTTGATAAACCACTCGGCCGCCCTGTCCATTACAGTATATCCTTTTTTACAAACAGCGGAAGGATCCGCAGCTTTATCAATGATCGACCGTACAGAATCAGCAAGAGCATAAGCGAAATCAGTTATATGCTGATTCTTTCCGAATCTGTATGTCACAGGCGTTTCAGTTCCGATCATATCAGGGCAATCTCCAGCCGTACCGAATCTGTTTTCAACAGGATCAATATGCCTGTCCACAAGCTCTTCATATATTTTCAGCTCAGTACCAGCACTGCTGTAATTACTTAGCATATCAACATTTATATCGGTGTTTCCGAATTTGATATCCGCAAGAAATCGTGTAATAAAAATGTCACAAGCCATGTTCCACAAATCAGGTATGTAATCATTAACCCATGTCTGTTTTTTCTCGCTGACCTTCTGCCAATATCCCGGCATTCGGTCTGCGTCAAAGTGCCCGAAAGAAATATGCAACATACAGTGAGCAATAATATAAGCCCACTCCTGCGGAGTCATATCACAGTCCTTGTTAAGATAAATCGTACCCGATGATGAAACCTTCGCCGGCACATTTTTACCGAGCCGGCTTTTCGGAACAATGATTCTGCTTATTCGAAGTCTTCCGAAAAGCGGATGCTGATTAACAAGCTCCTGTCCGTCAAGAAGCTGCTGTTCATTCTTTGAAATCTTTTTCTCTTCTTTTTTCTTAGCCATATCATTTGTCGTTCTTAATCAGTCTCGGCAGATCACGCACTATCTCCACCATGAACCATTCAGGAAGAACTTTTCCGTCATCTGATGATACGATCATCTGCGCAAGCTCAAGATTTATATGAGACAGATCCTTGATGAGTGCTTTTGCACGGTGAGTAAGATACTGAGTATTCTTGTCCATTTTTTGTTTATCCTCAGGAAGCTCCATAAGCAGCTTGGCTCTGAAGCTTTGAGATACGAAATACAGAACATCTCTGTCCTTCGGATCTGAAGGGAATCTTGCATCTCCCTTAATTATCTGATTCAAAAGATTCTTATTACCGAGATTCTTTACAAAAGCAAGGAACATTCCCGCATGGCCTGCTGAAACAGATCCGTATGCAAGCACTCTGAGAATACTTTCGGGAACTTCCTTTTCTCCTGCGCCATACTCTTTTAAAGCATCGCTAAGCATATGCCATGAGCGAGGAGTGGAGTAAGGCTCTTCTGTCTTAGGCGGCTCTGAAAACAAATGGTCGGGACGCTGCGTAATATAATCAATCACCCATGAGTGAAGCTCGCTCTCATAAGCCCAGTTAATCCACTGCTGTGGATCAGCCACAAGCTGTACATGAAACATTCTGTTCACAAGAGCTGTAGACATTGTTTTTACAATAGCTCCGTCTTGTGAACGATTTCCCGCACCAATAACAACACTTCCCTTCGGAAGATGATATTCTCCTATACGCTTTTCATGGATAAGACTGTAAAAAGCCTTCTGTACCTCCTGTGAACAGGCATTCAGCTCATCAAGGAATAGCACATAAGGCTCTTTCCTTGCTATCATTTTCGGCGGGATAAACTGCGATGTATCTCCAATTATCTGGGGGATGCCTATAATGTCTTCGGGAGCAAGCTGACTTCCAAGAAGTGATACACACGGAAGTCCTACATCATCTGCAAATTTCTGTACAAGGGCAGATTTTCCTATACCCGGTGCTCCCCAGATAAAAACAGGTCGTGTCGGTGAAAGATTCAGCAGTATATCAGACAATTCGTTCTGTGTAACTGTAAAAGATAAATTCATATTTCCTCCGTTAAGTAATCCTTTCGTTTGCGGCTGTAAGCCTTTTTATTTGGAACAACCCGTGTTGAAGGATTCAAGCCTTTCCAGTTATTCCGTTTCTCTGCATTGATTTTTTTCTTTTCTTTTTTGCTTAGTTTTTCAAATGGTATAAATTTCTGCATTATTCTTTACCTGCCTTAAAGTTATAAACGGGTTGATAATATCATTTATGAGGGCAGTTTATTTATCGTCAGAAGCTGAAGTGTCAAAGCAAAAGCCAAGCTCTTCAACAGCACTTTTAAGCTGTTCCTTCAGCAAGACTATTTTTTTCTGAGCACTTCGGTAACGTTCACCAATCCTGTGCTGCTGCCTCATAGGCTTCAGCGGTACAGGAATATTTTTCAGTGCTTCCACAGGAATGTTAGGAATTGCCATACCAACGCATATATTCTGAAGCTGAGCCTGCCCCTGCTCCGTATCGAAATATGCTTTTATATAGTATGGATCAACCTTTTCACGATCAAGCTCTATAATATATAGATTTCCGTTAACAAGAACATATTCATCAGCTGCAACATTTGCAACCGCCGTTTTTACAGGTAATCCGTTTTTTGAAATTATGAGATCACCATTCTTGACACAGTATTTTTCACAACGCTGAGGGATCTCCCTCAGATACGGAAGATCAGTATTGATCATGCCATGCTGAATATTCGAAAGCATGAGAAGACGATTTTTTTTAACGTTTTCGCACACTAAGCAGTCAAGCTCAGACGCTTTGATCTGAGCACCTCGTGTTATCCTTTTGATAAATCTTTCAAAGGGAACTGAATCTGACGGCTCGGGAAGCTTATTCGTATAATTCTGCGGGTTAAGTATATAATCGTTTTTGGCTATATCATCAATGCTGACACGAACTCCGCCGCAACTTAAGAAAGCAAGTATCTCTTCTATATTTTCAGCAGACAGCTGTCTCATTCTGCGCTGTTGTGTGTATATCTCCGTAGCATCAACAAAAGTTACAGCTTCATTTGAACGACTGAAAACAATAAGGCACGTACCGACAGTGTTAAACTCAAAAATGCGTCCCGTAAGTTGTATCACAGATTCAATATAACCCGACTTTATAAACATTTCACGCATTTTCATATCTGAGCCATTCCACGTACTTCCGTTTGTCATCACGCATACAGCTTTACCGCTTTCGCCAATAAGTTCAACGCATTTCTCTGCAAAAAGCCAGTCGGCTGAACCCAAACTATTTTCTTCAGGCTGAATGTCACGGCGTTTTATGCCAAACGGAAAATTGCAGAATATCTTATCAAATCGTCCTGTTATTTCAAGGGAATTCTCAGAGGTAACAGTAATGTCAGCACCTAAAATATCTGCCCTCATAAGAGCAACTATCCGACGATCCCTCTCAATTTCACTACCAAGAAATTCACAATTATATCCGAGTGAAACACATTCCCTTATAAATGCTGCTTGGCCTGTACAAAGATCAGCAACTTTATCATCAGTTTTTATATCAAGCAGCTTTGCAGCTAAAACAGCTATCCCACAAGGTGTTTCACTATCCGTGCGCCTGCTCTGAACAAGATTATCGAAAAGAAGAACTGCACAAAATTCGGCGGCAGAACAACTTTCCGCAAGCTTATTCACAACATTCCAACTATTGCCAAGCACATTCATCAGCGTAGGTACAAGCTGTGCCTTAACATTATACTTTTCAAGAAACTGATTCAAATCACCGGTGTACTCTCCTTTTGTTTTGGAAACGACGTAAGCGGCAGCATAAGAGGAAATCTCAGCATTATCAGGAAATGTCTCATACAGGCTCAATGGTTTGTTCCATGGGTTATCTCCGTAATACAGTACAAAGGTAACCACCGGATACCGTTCCTTTCCCCGGTTGATCTCATCACGATACGCAGTCCCGTCATACCCGAT
>JAZPYL010000047.1:0-123580 GCA_045544175.1 Acutalibacteraceae bacterium
CTGTTCTGCCGAAAGCTCTGTCTGAAGAAAAATTTAAAATGGAGAAAATAAGCAGTATCAGAAATTTAATTGTTTTTGCGGTTCTTTTTGTTCTCTGTCTCCTTACTGTATTCAGAATTATACCGTACATTATCCCTACGGTTATTGTTGTTCTTGTCTTTTTAATTGCAGACAGAAAACTTCTCAGAGAAATAGACTATATGCTTCTGCTTACCTTTGTATGTTTCTTTATTGTGTCGGAAAACTTAGGAAGAATTGATGCAGTACGTGACTTTTTACAGATGCTTCTCGGTAAAAGTACTCTTCTGACCTCTGTGGGAGCAAGTCAGGTTATAAGTAATGTTCCTGCTGCTGTCCTGCTCTCAGGCTTTACGGAAAACTGGCGTGAGCTTCTTTCGGGTGTAAACATTGGTGGCCTCGGCACGCCTATCGCATCGCTTGCAAGTCTTATAACATTAAAGCTTTATATGCGTTCAGATAATGCTAAGGTTATGAAATTCCTTGCAGTTTTTACTGTAGCAAATATTGTCGGTCTCGGAATATTACTTGTATTTGAAATACTTATATAAATCTAAAACCACAGCAATCGATGCTGTGGTTTTTTCTTATCAATCTTTTAAAATTAAGCCTATAATTGACACCTGAAGCTTGTCAGGTAATGCATTGAGAATTCTCAGAAGAGGATTGCGGTTTATATTATAAACATATTTCGGTGTTTTATCCTCAAGAGCTGAAAGCACCTTTTCTGCAATTCTCTCAGGCTCAATATTCTTAGCTTCGACACTGTCAACAATTTTACGGAATTTAGCTGCATTGCACTTATATAGCTTAGTATTTTCAACAAATCTTTCAAGAGCCTGTGTAGAAGCATTGAGAAGCCCCGTTTTTACTGCACCGGGACGAATAACCGAAACAGGTATACCGAGAAGATTAGTCTCCATACGAAGAGAAAAAGCATATTTTTCAAGGGCAGCTTTGGTAATGCCGTAAATACCCGTGAAAGGAAGCGGGTCAAGAGGTGCAAGCTCACTTGAGGTGATTATTATTCTGCTGCCCTCTGAAAGCAAGGGAGCGAAAACCTTATTTATACGGAAAACACCGAAAAGATTAATATCAAAAATACGCTCAAAGCTTTTTTCTTCCATTTCAATAAGAGAATCAAGATTATAAATCCCTGCCGTATGTACTATAGCATCAATTCGGCTTGTCTCTTCTTTAATTGACGCAAAGACCTTTTCAATGGAGCCCATATCGGTTACATCACAATTAAAAAATTTCAGTCCGTCAATTATTTCTGCTTCTCTGTAGTCAATACCGAAAACGCGGTAGCCTTTTTCTATAAGACTTTTACATATCGCTTTACCCATACCGCCCGTTGCGCCTGTTACAAGTATATTTTTCATAACGATCTCCTGTTTATTGATGTTTTTTTTAATTTTACACTTAATATTTTACTTTGTCAATGTGGCACGAAAAATCCTTTCAAGCACTTGAAATATTATCTGTATCATTATATAATCAAGAAAAATAAACCATGGAGAAAACAACTATGCATTTACTTAAAATTGACAAAGAGCATTATGTCGGTCAGGCTGATCCTTACATTTTAAAAAGCGGCGGCAGATATTATATTTATGTTACCGGTCACGACGGCGTCTATGCTTATGAATCAGACAGTCTTCTTGAGGGATGGAAATACTACGGTGTTGTAATGACAGTTGAAGGGCTTGATTCTTTCTGGGCACCCAGTGTTATTGAGCTTGACGGTAAATTCTATATGTACAATTCAATGGAAGTCTATGATGATACACCTGATAAGGGCGGTCACAGAGGCGCTATGCACGTATCAGTGGCAGACAGTCCCCTCGGTCCCTTCAAATGTATCAAGAGAATTCTTCATCCCTTTTCAATCGACTCACACATTGTCAGAAATGAAGCAGGTCTTTTCCTTTTCTATTCATCCAACAAATTTGAAGGTGAAAGGATCGGCACCTGCATCTATGTCGATAAAATGCTTGACCCGTTCACTCCCGCCGGAAATCCTGTTCTCCTTTTAGAGCCTACTCTTGACGAGGACATCTACAGAAGAGACAGATATAAAAAAGGTCAGCACTGGCACACAATTGAGGGCGCTTTCTATTTCAGGGAGGGTGACTGGCATTATCTTATGTATTCCGGTAACTGCTTTGAACAGCCTACATACTATATCGGCTATGCAAGAGCGAAGACAAATGAAACAGACCTTACAAAAATCAAATTTGAAAAATATCCTGATGCTAATACTTACCACCCTGTACTCAGTGCCAATGACTTTGAGGAAGGTACCGGACATCACTCAATGATAAAAGAAGACGGTCAGTGGTATGCAGTTTACCACGCAAGAGATTACATCAACGATACGGGAGTAAATGCTTTTGATGCAAGAAATGCAAGGATCTGCAAGCTTAACGTTAAAGACGGTGTAATCACAGCCGAAAGATATAAAGACCATATATAAACATAAAAGCCGCTTTGGAAAAACCAAGGCGGCATTTTTTATATGCTTTCTTTTATAGAGTCAACAGTAAGACTGACGGTATTATCTTCAACCATTCCGAAGCCGTCAGATGTTTCGGCAAAGAAAACAAGTTCATTGTTTTTATATGCATTAACAGTGCCTGCAGAAAGTGAGAACACTGCCCTCGCGTGACCTTTCTTTATGCCGTAGGAGCCTGAAAACTTGCCGTTTTTATCGTCGGCAATATTAAGTCTTATACTGTCACAATCACCGATTTCTATCTGACGGTCGACAGTTATCATTTTTAAGGTGAGACTATCATTCATATCCTTCACCCGTTATCAGCCTTATATTTTTTAAATACATCATCAATTGTACCTGACATAAGGAAGTACTGCTCAGGAATATGATCACATTCGCCCGAAAGAATAGTTTCAACACTGTCAACGGTCTTTTCAAGAGGCACATAGATACCTGCCTGACCTGTAAAGCTTTCGGCAACGTGGAAGGGCTGACTCATAAAGCGCTGAACTCGTCTTGCTCTCTTAACAAGTTCCTTATCCTCAGGTGAAAGCTCTTCCATACCGAGAATTGCGATAATATCCTGAAGCTCAGCATACTTCTGCAGGACTCTCTGGGTCTCCTTTGCAGTGCGGTAATGCCTGTCGCCGACAAAATCGGGAGAAAGCACTCTAGAAGAGGATTCAAGAGGGTCAACAGCGGGATAAATACCAAGCTCAACAATCTTTCTTGAAAGAACAGTTGTAGCGTCAAGATGTGAGAATGTAGTTGCGGGAGCAGGGTCAGTAAGGTCATCGGCAGGAACATAAACAGCCTGAACCGATGTAATTGAACCATTACCCGTTGATACGATTCTTTCCTGCAATTTACCCATTTCAGATGCGAGTGTCGGCTGATAACCGACGGCTGAAGGCATTCTGCCTAAAAGAGCAGATACCTCACTGCCCGCCTGAGTGAAACGGTAAATGTTATCAATAAACAGAAGAACGTCCTTATGAGATTCTTCGCGGAAATATTCAGCCATAGTAAGACCGACAAGAGGTACACGTAGTCTTGCACCTGCAGTTTCATTCATCTGGCCAAAAACAAGTGCAGTCTTATCAATAACGCCCGACTGATTCATTTCATTCCAGAGGTCATTACCCTCTCTTGAACGCTCGCCGACACCTGCGAAAACGGAGTAGCCGTCATGCTCGAAAGCAACATTACGGATAAGCTCCATAATAAGAACGGTTTTACCGACACCGGCACCGCCGAAAAGTCCGATTTTACCGCCTCTTACATAAGGAGTCATAAGGTCGATAACTTTTATTCCCGTTTCAAGAATGTCGTTTGCAGATACAATTTCAGCAAAAGAAGGTGCAGCGTGATGTATCGGCCATTGCTCTTTTGTTTTAATATCTTCACCACGGTCAATGGGTTTACCCGTAACATTGACCATTCTGCCTAAGGTCTCTTCACCTACAGAAATTTTAATAGGTGCGCCCGTATCAACAGCCTTCATACCTCTTGACATACCGTCGGTGGGATTCATAGAAATACATCTTACCTCACCGCCGCCAAGGTGCTGTGAAACCTCAAGGGTATATTTTTCATTATTTACCTCAACATTTACTGCGTTGTATATATCGGGTATATCGAATTCATCGAAGAGAATATCAACTACGGGGCCCGTAATTCTCTGTACCATACCTACGGAACCTTCAGCCATATTTTATACCTCCTCTTTCATTGAATATTCAGCCGAAATCTCTATAACGTCGGCTGTGACCTGACTCTGACGAATGCGGTTGATTCTTGTTTCAAGCTGTGTGCTGTATTCACAGGCTGTATCGTAAGCCGAGCGCATAGTTGTAAGAGTTGCCGCCTGAGCGCCAAGAGCAGTCTCAAGTATTTTTTTATACATAATCGAAACAAGTATTTTCTCAGCACCGTTTTTTATAACCGTCTCTTTGTCGGGAACAAACATCGGGGAGTCCTCCCCTTCTGTCGAACCTTCAAAAGAGAAAAGGTCACTGCAAACGGGCTTCTGATTCATCATATTCACATACTCGGGATAAACCATCTTAACTGAAGAAATTCTTCCTTCCTTCATCAGACGGCGTATTTCTTCAAAAAGTTCCTGAGCCTGAGAATATGAAGGCACGTCATCAAATATATATGCCTTTTCGTAAGGAATTCCTTTATTATTAAAATGCTCACGGACTTTCTTTCCGCAAGGGAAAATAACAGGGGCTTTTTCTTCTTTTTTCAGAATTCTGTCAAAGAACAGCAGAAGCTCCGAGTTAAAGGCTCCGCACATTCCCTTATTTCCCGCCATTACAACATAACAAACGGGAGCATCAGTGTTGCTCAAATGGAACACACTGTTAAATTCCTTACGGTAAGCCTCATAAAGACGGCTGCACTGCTGCTCATACTTTTCGTAGTTACCGTAAAGAGTGCTGAGCTTAGAATATTTAACCGTCGAGGCAGTCTTCATAGCCTGAGTAAGCTTACGGGTTGAACGGATAACCTGAAGCTTCTTTTTTAAGGACTGTACTGTGGCCATAATTAAAACCTCTCAGCAAATTCACCGAGTGCTATTTTAAGCTCATTTCTGAGTTCATCGTCAAGCTTTGCTGCAGTTCTCACCTTTTCGCCGAGAGCTGCTTTTTCTTCGGTGAAATATTTATAAAGCTGATTTTCGTATTTTTCCATATCTTCGGGATTGATTCCGTCAGCATAGCCTGAGCTTACGGCAAAGATAAGAATTGCCTGAAGATAATCGGGAACAGGCTTATATCTGCCTTGCTTGAGTGCTTCCGTAAGAAGCCTGCCCGAAGCAAGTGTAGCCTTGGTTGACTCGTCGATATCCGAGCCGAACTGCATAAATTCAGCAAGCTCTCTGTACTGTGCAAGGCGTGTACGAAGAGAGGATGAAACCTTCTTCATAACAGGGTTCTGTGCCGCACCGCCTACACGGGAAACGGAGAGGCCCACATTTACCGCAGGTCTCTGACCTTCATTGAACAACTCGGAGTCAAGGAAAATCTGACCGTCGGTAATTGAAATAACGTTTGTAGGAATGTATGCAGAGATATCCCCTGCAAGAGTTTCAATAATGGGAAGAGCCGTAATTGAGCCGCCGCCCAGCTCATCTGAAAGATGTGCCGCTCTTTCGAGGAGTCTTGAATGGAGATAGAAAATATCACCGGGATAAGCTTCACGGCCTGAGGGACGGTGAAGAAGAAGAGAAAGCTCACGGTAAGCAACGGCGTGCTTTGAAAGGTCGTCATAGATAATAAGAACATCCTTACCTGCATACATAAAGTATTCAGCCATAGCTGACGCCGAAAACGGAGCAAGATACTGCAGTGCTGCCGAAGAAGAGGCAGGTTCAGAAATAATAATTGTATAATCAAGTGCTCCGTGAGATCTGAGTTTTTCTCTGATTTCAGCGACAAGAGTTTCCTTCTGTCCTATTGCTACATAGATGCAGATAGTATCCTTACCCTTCTGATTGATGATTGTATCAACAGCAATAGCGGTTTTACCTGTCTGTCTGTCACCGATGATAAGCTCTCTCTGTCCTTTACCGATAGGTACAAGGGCATCGATAGCCTTAATACCTGTATGAAGGGGTGAATTAACGGGCGCACGGTCAAGTATACTCGGTGCCTTGAATTCAATAGGTCTTCTCTCTTTATGAGGAAGATATCCTTCGGCATCAATGGGATTGCCCAGAGCGTCAACAACTCGTCCGAGAAGTGCTTCGCCAACGGGAACAGATGCAATCGTGCCGACTCTTCTGACTCTGCTGCCGCTTTCAATATTAGCAAAGTCACCGAAAATAACACAGCCTATCCGGTTCTGCTGAATATCGAGAACCATACCTCTTTCACCGCAGTCAAATTCAACCACCTCGCCGTACATAATATCAGCAAGACCGTCCATCCAGCAGATACCGTCAGAAACGGTCATTACTCGGCCAAGCTGGAAAACGTGAATCTGAGGACGGAAAGCCTCAGCACGTTCAGCAAATTCCTGAATAAGATGACCTACTGTATCTGTTGTGAGAATGGGTTCACGGTTAAGGTTCTGCGAGAAGCGGTAAAGCTCTTCGGCAACGGTACCGTCATAAACCGTATCACCGATTCTGAGCTTAAGACCACCGATAAGAGATTTGTCTTCGAGTACCCAAAGCGATGTTTTTCCGCCTACCTCAGAAAGCAACTTTGTTGTTGCGTCATCAACCTTTTTAACAATCTCCTCACTGAGAGGAAAAGCTGATGTAAGAGTGACATAAAGCACATCGTGGTGCTTAAGATATGCCATATCTCCGGGGGTAAGCTTAATCTGTGAGAGAATTGCATCAATTACATCTCCGTCAAGATCTCTGATTTCCTTCTCATATTTTTCAATAGCAAACAGACTGACTACATTCTCTTTCATAATCGAGAACAGCTCTTTGCGGGCATCCTCAATCATTTCACGGTGGATTTCGCTGTGAATGTGACTGCCGAAATCCTCTATCTGTGCTATTTTTTCGTCAAAAACAGCTTTTGCTATAGCTATTTCTTCAGAGTTATCCTCAGAATATTCCTCAGCTATGTACTCCTCAAAAACGGGCATAGCAAGGCTCTCGGCTTCTTCCGCTTCATCAAGCTCACGGTTTATTTTTTCAAGACGTGTACCGAAAATCGACTTTACCGTCTTTTTGCCGAAAATAAACAGAATAACCGCAAGAATTATAAAGTTTATAATTACATATTGTATTTCCATAACATCATACCCTGTGCGATATTATATTTTTCGCAAATATTGCAGCTGCAGTTTCCATCTTTGGTGCAACAGACTTGACTATACGGTCATATTCATCACTGATGCCCTCTCTGTATGCCTTTATATCATCAAGACATTTTCTCTGCGCAGCTTCAATTTCTTTTTTACCGTCAGACTGTATTTTCTGTGCCTTGGCTTTGGCTTCGGCTTTTCTTTTCTCAGTATCAATAGCCATCTGCTTTTTAAGATATGCCTCATTTTCAGCAGTCAGCCTCTCAATTTCCTCTTTCTTTTCTCTTGCAGCTTGAAGTTTTTCCTTTCTGCCGTCAAGAACCTTTAATACAGGTGTGAAAAGAAGGTTTTTGAGTATCACCATAAGAAGCAGAAAACAGATTACAGTCCATACAACAACGGAAAGCTGTATGTTCATAAATTGCCTCCTTAAAAATCAGCAAAACTAATCCTTATCAGACTTTACCGACAAGCATAAATGCAATAAGAAGTCCGTAAATTGTAAGAGCTTCCATAAGAGCAAGAGAAATAATAAGTGTTGAACGGATATCCTTTGCAGCGTCGGGCTGACGGGCAATACTTTCCATTGCTGCTTTAGCTGTAATGCCCTGACCGATTGAGGGACCGAGTGTACTCATAGCGATAGCGATTGCTGCTGCGATTGCGATAATAGCTGAATTTGTCATAATTAATTACTCCTTTAAATTAAAATTATTCTGTAACTTCATCTAAATAGATGGATACGAGCATTGTAAATACGATTGCCTGAAGGGCACAGAAAAGAAGGGAAAGCACCATCATTACAACAGGTGCGCCTATGGGAAGAATATGATATAACTCCTCCGTTACTGTTTCTTCACCGAAAATATTACCGTAAAGTCTCAGTGCAAGAGATGCAGGCTTGATTATTTCATCAAGAAGCATCAGAGGAAGCATAAAGAACATCGGTGATACAAAACGCTTGAAATAATGCTTGACGTTATGTCTTATGCCTGAAAGCTGTAAGAACACGAATGTCACTATGCCGAGTCCGAGAGTTACGGAAAGACTCGCCGTCGGTGCTTTGACATATTCCGTAAGACCGACACCGGGGATAAGCCCCGAATAGTTGGAAAATATAATAAAAATGAAAAGCGATGCAAGGAAGGTAAAATATTTCCTCGCCTTTTTCTTTCCGAGTGTATCCGAAAAGAAATTGTCAAGATACTCGACACCGGTTTCGATTATATTCTGAAATTTACCCGGTCTCTCTTTAAGATTTTTCTTGACTATAAGAGAGATAAGTGCAACAACTGCAAGAATTATCCACATTGTCACAACCTCACCGGTAATATCAAGAACACCGAAAATACTGAAGAGTACCTCGGATTTTTCACCCATCAGTTTCTTCCTCCTTTCTCTTATCTTTTCCGTAAAGGGTTTCATTAAAGCTTAAAAGCTTTTTTGTAAACAGGAACATCGGTAATGTAATACCGAGAACGGCACCGATTAAAAGATACATCGGATCACCGAGTATTTTCTCACCGACAAAATATACGATTACAAGATAACCTATCTGTATAACCTGCCGTATTACCGTTGCCATAGAATACTTATCGGGAGATTTTTCGAGAACAGCTTTCGATATAATGTAATTCATAAAAGCAATACACACACCTACTGCCGCCGCAATAACCGCACCGATTATATTCTGATTCATAAGATCACCTTCTTATGTATGTTTATTGAATAATTATAGCACTTTAATTCTGTTTTTCAAGTAAAAAACTAAATCTTTTCGTCAAATAAACTTAATTTTTTATTAATATTGTAAAGCAGAAATTTTATCTGTTCTCATCTGCAACGCTGCAGATGTTTTTGTCTAAGAAAATAAAAAGAACAGGGTTAAACCTGTTCTCAAATGTTTATTATTTCGCACTCTTTAACACCGTAATAATCAAGAAGCGCAATTTCATTTTCGCCTATTCTTTCACCCATAATGACTATCGGCACTGCAGGAGGACAGCTGACAGAAGCAGAGCCCATTACCAGACCGAGACTATCTTTTATATCTGCAGTTCCGGTCGGCAGATATAAAGCCTCTGAAAGTGAATATACTTTTTCGGGTTTTGCAATTGAAGGCGGCATTTCTTTTATTGCTTCTTTTTTCGGTAAAGACTTAAGGGCTTTTTCCAAATCAGAAAGGTCAGAGTCTGTATTATCGGGAGTAAACATCATAACAACATAGTCGGGATCACAAAACTCACATACTATGCCTTTACTGAGAAGATACTCACCTATTTCAGTGCCTTTGTAGCCATATTCCTTAGCTTTGATTGTAAGCTTCAGGGATTCATCTCCGATAAAGGAATATCCGTACTTTTCAAGTCTTTCTTTTATAGCTGAAAGCTTATTACAGAAAACATCCAATCTTTCTCTGTAGCCTTTGCTCAGACACATATTTGCATTGTCAAGAGACTGCATAATAAGATATGACGGACTCGTAGAAGCAAAAAGCGAAAGAGCGTACTGTGCCTTATCCTTCAAAAGCTTCGGTGCATTTTCGGATATGTGCAGATATGCCCCACCCGTTAAAACAGGAAGAGTTTTATGAGCCGAATCACAGCAAATATCAGCACCGAGATAAATCGGGTGCTTATTTTCGGAAAGAAAATTAAGGTAAGCACCGTGTGCATTGTCAGCTGCGAGAAGGATGCCTTTTTCCTTGCAAAGCTCTGCAATTCCTTTGATATCAGCAATATTACCGAGATAATCGGGGCTTGTGACATAAATTGCAGTTGGCTTTTTACTTAAGGCAGAAATCTCTTTTCTGAGATGCTCCACTGTGATATTACAGCAGGTTATGCCCTCATTTTTTTCTCCGTAAAGCCACTCAATATCCACGCCGAGAACAGCACAGGCAGTTATAAAAGTTTTATGTGCGTTACGGAAAGCAAGTATTTTCGCCTTTTCGCCTTTAAGCTCCGCAGTAAGCTTTATAAGATAAACCATAGCACGAATACACAGTGATGAGCCCTCAGTGCTGTATAATGTTTTTTCGGTGCCGAAAAGCTCAGATGCATTTTTCTGACTTTCTGCAATTATGCCCGAAGAGGAATAGAGAATATCTGCACCGTCAATTTCGGTAATATCATTTTTTTCACAACCTATATACTCTTTACCCTTGTGTCCCGGCATATGAAGACGGGTTTTATTTTCTGCAGCATATTTTCTGACAAAATCACATATTGGCGTATTCATTATTCCTCACCTAAAGTTTTTGCTACCTCAAGCATTATTGCACATTCCATTCTCTTGCGGAAAAGCTTACAGCCCGATTCATATATACCCTTGACGCTTCCCGTTGCGTGATATGCGTTAGCCGCACAACCGCCCGAGCAATAAAGTCTTGCCCAGCAGTCACGGCATTCTTTTCTTGTATATACATTACATTCGGCAAATTCATTCTGAATTTCAGTGTTGGTTACGCCGTTCCATACATCGCCGAGCCTGAATTTTTCTTCGCCTACAAACTGATGGCAGGGATAAAGATCACCCCAAGGTGTAACTGCCATATATTCCGTTCCTGAGCCACAGCCTGAAATACGCTTGTAAATACAAGGACCGCCCTTAAGATCAATCATATAATGATAGAACGTAAAGGGATCACCCTCCTTATGCTTTTTAAGCATAAGCTCTGCAAGTTCTTCGTACTGCTTCATAACAAGAGGTAAATCCTCTTCGGTAAGAGCTGACGGATCATTCTCAGCGGCAACAACGGGCTCCATACTGAGCTCCTTGAAGCCGAGAGAAAGCATCTCCTTTATATCCTCAAGGAAATCGGGATTATGATGAGTAAAGGTGCCGCGCATATAGTAGTTTTTACCGTCTCTCTCTTTTACAAGCTTCTGGAATTTAGGAACAATCTTTTCCCAGCTGCCCTGACCGTTATAGTCCACTCTGAATCGGTCATGTACCTCTTTTCTGCCGTCAAGACTGAGGACAACGTTGCTCATCTCCTTATTTGCAAACTCAATTACATCGTCATCAATAAGTACACCGTTTGTAGTGAGAGTAAAGCGGAAGTTTTTGCCGTGTTCTTTTTCAATGCTTCTTGCATAAGCTACAAGCTCTTTGACTACATCAAAGTTCATAAGAGGCTCACCGCCGAAAAAGTCAACCTCAAGGTTTCTTCGTGTACCCGAATTAGCTATAAGAAAATCGAATGCCTGCTTGCCTACCTCAAAGCTCATCATTGCTCTGTCACCGTGGTATTTACCCTGACTTGCAAAGCAGTATGAGCAGTTGAGGTTGCAGGTATGAGCTATATGTATACACAAGGCTTTGACAATACCTGCACTCTTTTTCTTAAGATCGCCTGCCATACCTTCAAAGGTGTCCTCAGAAAAAAGCTTGCCCTCATTTTTAAGCTCTTCAATATCGTCAAAGCAGAGCTCAAGCTCTTCCCTTGTCACATCTTCTCTATCACTGTATTTTTCGAGCATAGCATTGATTATGGTTTCCTTATCTTCCTTTTCATAAAGACCGATAATATCATAAGCTACCTCGTCAACAACATGGACTGAGCCTGAGCAGACATCAAGAACAATATTAAGTCCGCCGAGTTTATATGAATGAATCATTTTATCACCTTTTTCACGAAAAATGCCACCGAATTTGAGTCGGCGGCACATCCCAATTAATTCTTAAATTATTTCTTGCTTTCGCACTGCTGATTTGCAATGCCGCAGCTTGTCTTACATGCGGACTGGCAAGATGTCTGGCATTCGCCGCAACCGCCGTTCTTTGCGCTTGTGCAAAGGTTCTTAGTTTCCATTGTCTTAATACGCTTCATTGACTTTCCCTCCTGTGAGTTTCTTCGGCTTATTATAACACGGTTTTAACTGCAAGTCAACATATTTGATGTTTTTTCTTAATATGCAAATCTGCATAAGTGTGATAAGTAAGGGATAAATATGTATAAGCAGTTAATTTTTGCGAAATGATTTGAAATAGGGAAACATATATGATATAATTGCCGTTGGCAAAGCCAAAAATATAAAACATAGGAGATTCATACAAATGAAAAAATTAACAGCAATCCTTCTCGCATTAGTTTGCGTTGTAGCTCTTGCAGCTTGCGCAGGCGGTAACACAAATGACGACACTGCAGCATCATCTTATGCAGATGCAGTTGAAGTTCTCAACACTGTATGGGCAACATACGAAGACGAAAACAAGTTCCCCATCGGCGGCGGTGATTCAGCTAATATGACTATGGACGTTCCCGGTAAGTTTGACATTACAGCTACAGAAGAACTTGACGTTACTCTTGCTCTTCCCGCAGCACAGGCTGCCAACATTGAGGACGCAGCTTCAATGATGCATATGATGAATGCAAACACCTTCACAGGTGCTGCTTACAAAATAAAGGCTGATGCAGATGTTGCAGCTTTTGCTGACGAATACAAGGCAAACCTTGACGGCAGACAGTGGATGTGCGGCTTCCCCGAAAAATTCATTGTTGTTAAGACAGGCAGCTTCGTTATCACTGCTTTCGGTAACGGCGAAATCATCGAGCTCTACAAGACAAAGGCTCTCAATGCTCTCGAAAATGCCGAGCTTGTCTTAGAGGGTGCTATCGCAGGCTAAAACTATGCTTTTTTCAAGTATCCCGTTTTTATATTATTTTCTGCCGGCCGTTCTACTCACCTATTTCATTGCCCCGAAAAAATTCAAGAATGCAGTTCTGCTTGCATCAAGTCTTATATTTTATGCATGGGGCGAACCGAAATATGTGATTATAATGCTTATATCGGTTACGGCAGGCTATCTTTCGGGTTTAGTTATTGAGAAAAACAGAGAAACAAAAATGGGCAGGCTTATTCTTTGCCTGTCCATTTTGATACCTGTCTCTTTTCTTCTCTATTTTAAGTACGCCGATTTCTTTATTGAAAATTTTAATGCCGCTACAGGTCTGTCACTACCTCTTCTCAGAGTAGCCTTACCTATCGGTATTTCTTTCTATACCTTCCAGATTGTCAGCTATCAGGTTGACGTGTACAGAGGTACGAAGGCTCAGAGAAATCCCATTGACCTTGCCGCTTACATTGCTCTTTTCCCACAGCTTATTGCAGGGCCTATTGTACGTTATGTTGACATTGAAAAGGAGCTTAATTCAAGAACCCATTCTATAGACAAGGCTGCTTCGGGCATAATGAAATTCACTGTGGGCCTCGGTAAAAAAATTCTTATTGCCAACACTCTGGGCAGTCTTTGTTCCGCTTTCAGCGAATCAGCTGAGCCGTCAGTGCTTTTCAGCTGGATGAATGCAGCTGCAGTAGCACTTCAGCTATATTTCGACTTTTCAGGCTACAGTGATATGGCAATCGGTCTCGGAAGAGTTTTCGGATTTAATTTCCTTGAAAACTTTAATTACCCGTTCATTTCAAAAAGTGCAACAGAATTCTGGCGCAGATGGCATATGTCTCTCGGCTCATGGTTCAGAGACTATGTATATATCCCATTGGGAGGCAACAGAGTTTCAAAAAGCAGACACCTTTTCAATATTTTTGCCGTGTGGCTTCTTACAGGCTTCTGGCACGGTGCAGACTGGAATTTCATAATCTGGGGCTTATTCTTTGCCCTTTTCCTTATTGCAGAAAAGCTTTATATCGGTAATTTTCTCAAAAAGCACAAGATATTCTCCCACATTTACGTTATTTTCCTTGTAATTGTCAGCTTTACAATCTTCAACAGCAACGGTGCTTCGGGCATAGTTACATCTCTTTCGCAAATATTCGGTCTTTCAGGTATTCCCTTTGTTACAGCCGAGACCTTATATTATCTGAAGAGCTATGCCGTAATTCTTCTTGCAGCAATTATAGGCTCTACTCCGCTTATGAAAAAGCTTACAGAAAAGCTTCCCGAAAAGCTGTTTAATATTCTTCAGCCTATTTACGTATTAATTATAGTTGCCCTTTCAACAGCATACCTTGTTGACGGCTCCTTTAACCCATTCTTATATTTCAGGTTCTGATAAAATGAGTAAAAAGATAAAAAACGTTATACTTTGCATTCTTATGAGCGCAATCATATTTGTAGGTTGTCTTCTTTGCATTGTATTGCCCAAAGACACCTATTCCCAAAGTGAAAGACGTGAGTTTGCTAAGTTTCCCGGGCTTTCTGTCTCTTCAATTATTAAGGGAGATTTTATGAAAAAGTTTGAGGAGTATGCCTCTGATGCATTTCCGTTCAGAGACGAATTCCGTTCCCTGAAGGCTTATTTCAGCTATTATATCCTCGGTCAGAAAGACAATAACGGCATTTATGTTCATAACGGATATATCGGTTCGGTAGATTATCCTTATAATAAAGAATCCGTTGAGTATGCCGCTTCAAGATTCGGTTATATCTATGATAGCTTCCTCCAGAATTCAAAGGTTTACCTTTCTGTAATCCCCGACAAAAACACCTTTCTTGCCGAAGACGCAGGTGTGCTTCATATTGATACAGACAAGCTTGTAGCAGATATAAGAGAAGCTATGCCTTACGCGGAATATATTGATATATTCCCTACTCTTTCCATTGAGGATTATTACAGAACAGACTCACACTGGAAGCAGGAAAATATTACTGACACAGCAGAAGTTTTAGCGAAAGGAATGAATGTAACTCTTTGTGATGAAAGAGAGATATTCAGAAGCAGTCTCCCCTTTTACGGCGTGTATTACGGTCAGGCGGCACTTAACCTTCCCTACGATACAATCGCTTATCTTACAAGCCCTGTTATTGATAATATGAAGGCTTATGACGGTCAGAACAACAAGGATATCCCTGTTTATGATATCGAGAGAGTTTCAGGCCGTGACCCTTATGAGACTTTCCTTTCAGGTCCGCTTTCACTTGTAACTGTAGAAAATCCTTTATGTGACAATGACAGAGAGCTTGTGATTTTCCGCGACTCCTTCGGTTCAGCTATTGCACCGCTTTTAGCTGAGGGTTACAGTAAGGTTACACTTATTGATATAAGATATATCAATATTAACTACATTAAAGACCTTGTTGATTTTGACGGTACAGATGTACTTTTCCTTTACAGCACATCAGTACTCAATAACAGCGAAACGATTAAATAAATACCTGTTGTTTCATAAGAATCAAACTTAAAATTATACTGAAAAATCCGCAGACAAAATTGTCTGCGGATTTTCAATTTGAAGAATAATTCTTCGGATATATCTATTCCTAAAGATTTATCAGAAGAGATTTTTTATGAACTCAATTAATCTTTCAAACAGAAGCTTGATTTTCTGGAACATTCTGATGAGACCATTGGGTGCAATACCCTCATCGGTATCAATAATGTCTTCAAATACATCACCGAAAAGCTCACCCTCAAGAATTTCTGCAATAAGATTACCTACGGTTGCCTCATCAGGATTATCTGATTTACCGAGTCTCTTAAGGCGTTTTCTCCACTCAGCATTTACATCCTTGAGTCCGTTTGCAGCCTCACCTGCAGCAATATCTGCACCGTAGAAGAGGTAGTAAATAATTGAAAGAGCTTGGTCCATTCCGAGATGTGTTTCAACAACACACTTTGCAATACTTTCAAATACCGCTCTTAAATACTTTTCTGCATCGGCATCCATTCCAAAATATTCTTTAAGCAGCGAAATTGCTATCTCTCTGTTGTCCTCAGTCATAAGGAAGGTTACAAGAAGTCTGAGCATAATTGTAACCATCTCACCCTCAGCTGTTTCAGACTGATATACCATCTTGTAGAGAGTTTCACCGTTTGCAGACTGATAAGTCACAAGCTTTCCGACTGTAAGCTCAAGGAATGCATTACCGTCGATTGCAGTGAATTCATAGCCGGTCTTTTCAGCAATAAGCTCAATTGCATATTCGAAGAGGCTTTCAAATGTGATTTCATCAAGTCTTATATTAATAAGCTCGTAAAGATCAACTTTGACAAGAGGCTCAACAGCGTCAAGTATACCGTATACTGCATGAAGTGCATTCTTGAAGCAGGTATCAAGTCCGCCTGAATTGATGAAATAAATTATATTGGGAAGAATTTCGAGAATTTCGTCTGCAGGTGCAGCCATAATCTCATCAAGTCTGTCAAATAAAGGATTGAGTATTCCTGTGACAAGAGCATTTTTATCATTTTCAACGGCGGCATAATAAGCTTCAGGTGTAAGCATTCCGCTGCAGTCAATAGCCTCCATAAGAGGTACTGCACCGTAAGCATAGCCTTCTGCACCGAGAACAGTTACGATATCTTCGCCCTTTTCGTCAACAAAGAATGTGAAATCCTTATCACAGAGAGCCCATTCAAGCACCGGATACAAGGGAGCGAGAATTTCACAGATTGTCTGTGTAAACATTGCTCTGTCATCTTCGAATTCGGGAACACTGTAGTTATCCCATGCATCAAGGTCAACACCGAGAGATGCCTTGAGCATAGCCTTAATGTGCTTACTGTTTTCAATCTTGTCAACTTCAGCGGCAATCTTCTTTACTGCATCAAGTATCTTTTCTGCATTTTCACTGTTGTAAAGTGAGCCGTTAATATAAGTGTTGAGAACATCTTCAAGACTGTCAACTCTCACACCTTCTAACTCAATACCTAAAAGATAGATAATATTATCAATAAAGCTCTGAATATTATCAGCTATATACTGAGCCATCTCAACAGTATAAAGAGGACCGTATCTGTGACCTTCGTATAGAACTGATGTTTCAAGAGCAGAGAACACCTTATCTGTATCAGCATACTCAGTCCAGAGATAATCAATTTCCTTCATATCGAACTCTTTGAGGTTGAGAAGATTAAGTATTACTGTATATTCTTTTTCACCTAAGATATCTCTGAATATATCAGCATTTTCTTCAACATCAACAACCTTTATAAGAGCTGCAAGGATAAGAGTGATCATATCCTTTCTGTCATCTTCTTCGGTATATGTCATTCTGTATGCGTATTCACCGCTGAGAGATGAATAAGTTCTGATAGTGCCTATGCAAAGACCGCTGAATATTTCCTTGACGGGAGTAAGGTCAAGCTTTGTAGCTTCTTCAATTAAACCGATCACATCCGCAAATGAAAGCTTTGAAAGGTCTACACCTAAGGCAGTTTTAATATCAAAGCCCATACCGAGATTCTCAAGCGACTTACCAAGAGCTTCAAGAGGAGCAAGAATGTTGTGAACTGAAGCAGTAAGTCCGTCTGCATTAAGGAAATAAATTACGTTCGGAAGAATCTCAAGAATCTCATTTGCAGGATCGGAAAGTATCTCTTCAAGTCTTGCAAAGAAGGACTCAAGTACACGCTCTGCAAGATTATCTTCGTCTCCTACGGGAATATTCTTGCAGTCAAGAGCTTCAAGAACAGGAACAACGCCCTTCTTATAGCCCTCTGCACCCTTTATAGCAATAAGGTCATTGTAAGTGTATTCACCGGTTTCGTCCTTTTCAGTACCTGTAAAGAACCTGAAATCGTCACCGAGGAACAGCCATCTTGTAAATCCGGGAACGGTATCAAGAATATCTGCGAGAGCAGCAGAGAATTCTTCGGCAGTGTCAATGCCCGCAGGTGCTGTGTAGTTATTAAGAGCTTCAAGATCAATATCAAGAGCAACCTTTGCTGTTTCATAAAGATGTGCATCAAGGTCTTTGAATACAGCCTTAACAAAGTCAGCTGCAGCCTGAACATTTTCAGTTGTATAAAGGTTGAATTTATCCTTTACAAGTGAAGCAAGATCTGTGTAATTGCTGTCAACGGTGTTTACAACGGCATTGACAACCTCGTCGAGATTTTCGTTTACATATACCGCACTTGCTTCAGTCCAGTTGTTAGGATATTCAAGTGTTGCTATTGTAGGCACAATATTGATGCCTGTATCGAAATCGCTTTCAGTGAAGTCGTGATCCTCGCCGAAATAATACATCCAGTTTATTGTCTTTGTTTCAGGATCAACACCCTTGAAGAAAGCAAGAAGTGATCCTGCAAAGTCATCTGCACCTATAATAGCGTCAAAAGCTTCTGCATTGCTCTCATCCTCGAGAAGTTCAAGAAGAAGGCTGATTATAACAGTAATCATATCTGCTCTGTCAAATACGCCTTCCGTGTAGGCACCTTTACGACCCTGAGAAACGAATGCGCTCTGTGAGGTATAATCAACACCTATTACCTTGCAGATATCGTATATTACGGTTTCAACACCGTCAAGCTTCAGACCTGAAAGCTTTTCAAGGAAGGAAACAAGGAATTCAAGGTCGAGCTTATTGATATCAAGACCGAGAGAACCGAGATTAAAGAGCTCATTAAGGTCGATATCGTAAAAAGGTCTTACTGTGTCAAGAATTACATAAACGGGATGAAGGAGATTTCTCATCGCTGTTGTAAGGCCGTCACTTGATGCGTAATAAAGCATACCGGGAAGAATATCAAGAATCTCATTTATGGGATCGGCGGCAATTTCATCAAGCTTATCAGTAAGTGCCTTGATTACCACTCTGAAGGTGTCTTCAGTGGGCACCTTGCCGAGTTCTTCCGCAGTCATAACATTACAGTCAAGCGCTTCAAGAAGAGGAATAAACGATGTGTCATAACCGTTATTACCGTAGAATGTCAAAATGTCCTTGTTCTTTACATCCTGGAAGACATTAAGGTTATCATCGGTAAGAAGGAAGCCGTAAAGAGGACTGAGAGGCTCAAGAACCTGAAGAATTGCCTCTATGAAGCTGTCACGGTCTCCGTCTTCGAAGCCCCAGTTATGATCGTCTGCAAGAGATGCATACTGAGAAAATACATTAAGGTCTATACCGAGTTCTTCTCTTACAACATCTATTGCCTTTTCGGGAAGAGTAGCAAGACCGCCGATACTCTTTGCAATGCCTGTAAGCGTTTCATTAGTGAATATGGAGTTAATGAAGGCTGTAAGCTGAGCACCGATGTCGATGTCGCTTCCTGCAAATTCAAGAACCATATCTACTATTTCATTGATATTTTCATCTACATAGTCGGCAGTTGCCTTATCCCAATCGTTAGTATGGCTGAGATATACCGATATAGCAGGAGTTACGCCCGCTACGGTACCGCCTACTGTGCCGTCATACCAGTTATAATCCTCAAGTCCGTATTCTCTCTGGTTGAGAAGCTCAACTATAGCAGCTATAGACATATCGGGATCTGCAGTAATGTTTTCAATAAGCTGCCTGATTTCGGGCGTAATTGCAGGCTGTCCGTCCTTGGGAGGCATAAATGCATTTATCAGCTCTTCAACAAAAGCCTCATCGCTGAGACAGGAAACGAGATACTGAAGGAAGGCCATAAGTACGTCAGCCTTATCTGCTTCAAGGTTTGTTCTCTTGCCGGAATGACGGAGAGTTGATGCATTTGTATTGAGTTTTGCAAGTCTTACAAATTCGCCTGAATTGAGTATAGGCATCTTGCTGAAGTCAATGCCCGGGAACATTGAAGAAAGCAGGAAGTGAAGCACACTGCTGAAGGATGAAATATCGAAATCAAAGGGAATGATATCCTTTGTAATATAGGTATTCAGATTAACATCCATAGGTGCTTTATCAATAACCTTGATACCAAGAATCGAATCATCAACTGTATAGTAAATTCTGAATTTAAGAAGGTCAATAAGATCCCAGAGCTTGTCAAAGGGAATTGCATAAGCAAGGTTCGGGAGTATTGAAGCAATAGTACTTGCAGGTGCTGAGGCCAGCTTGTTCTCAAAGAAATCGATAATAGGATTGAAAATAGCATTTACAAACTGTTTTGATGTTGTGTAATTCTTAACTGTGTTATATGACTGTATGCCTGAGCAACCGAAAGCTTCAAGAATAGGTACAATAACATCAGAATAGCCTGCACAGCCATCTGCATTAAGCACGAGGTCACCGTTAAGAGAGAAGGTGATGCCTAAGTAGGTTTTGCTTGCGGAACCGACCTTATCTGCTTTAGCAGTTATATCGTCTCTGTCTGCAAGGATAACTCTGATAAGAGGAATAATAGCATCAAAAGCCTCTGACATTGCGCCGAGGAACTGATTCTTCTTTGCAGTAAGATACTTTGAGGTTGAAGAATAATTTTCGGGCTTTATTGAATTGATACCCCAGTCAAGAACAAGGTTACCGTTCTTATCCTGAAGAGCCTTCCATGTTGATGCCTTGGAAAGCTGTGTCTTTGCAGTACCGTAGCCGTTTGCAATAAAGTCATCCACCTGGTTGGGATATATACCCATACCGGTTTTGTTTATTATCTCAGTAAGAGAGTTATAACTGAGATTTACTTCTCCGATACCCCAAATACCTGTGTCATAGGTTTTAGGAAGGCTTCTGAATATGCTTTCAAGAGTGTTTGCCAGAGCTGTATAAATTGAATTGACAAGCATATTAACAAATTCATCTGTATAGAAGGTCTGAGCAAGGGATTCCTTGATATAGTCACTGAGAAGAATGTCTCTGTCCGGATTCTGATCTATATCAACGAGCTTTGTGAAGTCGTTACTTGTAAGGAAAGCATCAAGCTTCTTGATTGTATCAAGAAGAATCTTTTCTGTTACATCGTAATTATCCTCAGCGCCGCTTCTTGCTTTATCGTCTTCTACGGGCTCACGGGTAAGGAATACACCGTTTGCATCGTGAAGATGCTTCTGCGTAAAGCCTGAAAGTCCGTTACCTGCGACGAACTTATTATAATCTGTAAGTAATGAAGAAAGTCTGTTGTAATTTGTTCTGAGAGTTGATGAAATAATTGAAGAGTTGTTCTTATTGATGAAGTCCCAGATGTTTGTTTCAACTCTGCCGATAGCTTCCTTGACAGCAACAAAGTTGTCAAGAGTAATCTTACCGAAGGCATTATAATAACCGATAGCTGTATCGACCTCGGAGGTAAGTCTTGCAAGGATAACAGCATAAAGTCTTTCGATGTAATCGTCGATAATATAGCCGAGAGAGCTTTCTCCGTCACCGAAAATAACCTTCATTGCGTCATCGCCTATAAGATCCTTATATGTGTTATACATATTGTTATAGGCTGTGCGCTTACTTGTTGCGTTAGGAATATTGGGGATGTTTGCAGCAACACCTGTGCCGATTATCTGCTCAGTAGTGTAAGCTGTAAGGTCCTTATAGATAAGAGGAAGGAACCATGCATAATATGATTCGTACTGCTCCTCGGCACCTCTGTAGTCCCATTCGTACTTAAGCTCTGACTTGAAGGTATAGGCATAGTCTGTGCCCTCAGTGAATACGGCAGCAATGTTCTCTGCCTCAAAGCCTTCAAGAGCGGCAGTATAGCCGACCATAACATCGTAATAAGTCCAGAGAGTAAGATTATCATTAATATAATTGCCGTCAGCATCTGTGTCTATTTTACCTATAGCAGCTGCATCGGGATAATCAGCCCTGAGAGCATCAATAGCATTTTTGATTTCTCTGATTTTATAAAGCTCAATATCGTCAGCAAGCTTTTCCATAAATGCCGTTGCTGCTTCAAGAGAGAATGTGTCATATCCGTCATAATTCTCAGCAACGTAGGTAATTACATCTGTCTCTACAGATTCAAGGAAATCAAGATTGGGATTCTGTGCAGAAAACATTGATTCCATTTCTGTGAGATTGTTGGCATCATAGCCCGTCGCCATTGCATCGTTGAGGCCCGTAATGGCAGGCTTTGCATTGATAACCTTCTGAGCAAAAACGCAGTTTGCTCTGAAAGAAGCTAATTTATCTTCGTCAAAGAAATGATCTGTAATACCGCTGCCGTAAGCCTTATCTATAGCTGCAGACTTTTTATCAAGGTCATCGATGAATGTCTGAAGCTCAGCAACGGTATAATTATCACAAAGGTCCTTGAGCGTTGTGTCAACAAGACCGTTTTTGAAGAAATAGTCATTGAATGCATGGAGGTCCTTGTAAGCCTGAGTGTTGCTGGAGTTTACCGTTCTTGAAACTGATGACTTGGCTGAAAAATAGTGCCATGAATATGAACGCCAGTACCATGTTCTGCGAGCACCCCAGTTAATATTTTCATATTTAGTGCGGTAACCGTCTTTACGGGCGTGGGCATAACTGTAGGTCACCTTAAGTAAAATTGACGAAGGAACATCCTCAAGAGAATCATAGGCTTTCAGTACCTTTGTAATGTTAGCAGATACAGCTACAGATTTTGTAGGGGTAGTTGTTACACTATAGGAAAGCTTTCCTGTATTGAAGCCGGGTTGACCCCATTCGGTATAACTGCCCGCCTTGTAAGTACTACGATAGCCGGAGTCATCCCAGACACCCGATGTAGGCAGGAGCTTATCAATAAGAGCGTTATAACCGTTACCGGTAGCGCTTTTAGCATTCTGATTAAGGTTTACAATTGAGTTATTGCCCTTTGCGCTTAATGTAGGGTTATCATATGTACCACCGATACCGTTAGCACCTGTCTGCATATTGCCGTAAGCCCAGTTATAAAGCATTTCCGCCGCATTGAGCAAAGTACCGTCACCGTTTGTCAGGTCCGTAGTGTTTGTGATGGCATTGAATGCAGCGTTAAGCTGAGCATTGGTAGGTGTGGCAGCATAAACTTCAATAGGACTGAAGCACACACTTACGCAGCTGATGAGTATGAGAGCGGATAAAAATACGCTCAACGTTTTCTTACACAGTTTCAAAATAATTACCTCCGTTTCGATAACATGTATTATAAACAAATCATAAACACCTATAATAATATATTAACACTTAGTTTACAAAGAGTCAAGCGACAAATGTCTATAATTTGTTTCATTTTAATACAGTCAAAAACAAACGGGTAACACCAATATGAATCAGTGTTACCCGTCAATTTAATTGCTTATTTAATTTTAATCAGCCGTTTTATCAGACAAAATACTCTTTCCAGCTGTCATCGGAAAGAATCGTTCCCTTATCAAGATTGAAGAGGAAGCTTTCCTCTTTACCGTCTTTTTCTGTAACAACCTTGATATCGGACTTGCTTACATACTCGGCAGAAAGAATTTTCTCATCGGTTTTATTAAAGAATCTTCTTACAAGCTTATCTGCTGCTGTGTCATAATCCCCTGCGTTATCGGATACAAAAAGAACATTACCGCAAAGATTATTGATTTTACCGAGAAGATATTTTTGTTCATCGGTAAAGGTAAGATTATTCTTTCTCAGGAAGAATACATCAGGGTCATTCATCCAAGCTCTGCCGTTAAGATGACGGCGGAATATTGAGTTATTGATAGCGCTTCTTGCGTTAAGCATTTCATTGCTTACCTGAATGCGACTGTAGAACTTACCCTTATAAGAAAGGTCAACGTCACAGCTGATTCTGCAGGCATCACAGATACCGAGAGCAGGTCCTATGGGAACACCGCAGCCCAGGAAGAGCTTATCACCTACGCACTCACGCAGGAACTCCATAGCATCGCACATAATTTCACCGCGGCTCTTTCCGTAACGTGGCTTGATGCACTGGCTGTAAAGGAAGTCAAGCTTAACCATATCATAACCCCATTCGTTGAGAACAACGTCGAAAACTTTCTTAAGGTAAGCTCTTACCTCTTCATTATAGATATCAAAGGTATAGGCACCGCCCCATGCAATACAGCCGACCATAGGCTTCCCGTTTTCGTGCTTGATAAGCCAGTCGGGATGCTCTTTAGCCATTCTTGAAATCTTCTGACAGTTAAAGGGTGCAAGCCATATACCTGCCTTATAGCCCTTCTTATGAATCTCGTCAGCAATATATTTCATACCCTTGGGGAACTTTTTGGGATTGGGATCGAGCCAGTCACCGATAAAGGTTTCATAACCGTCGTCAATCTGGAAAATATTGACCTGATCCTTATAGGGATCAAGACCGTTAAGGTCACGGAGAATAATATCCTCAGTAATATTCTGGAAATAGTTGTACCATGATGTATAACCGCTCATCATACCCTTTCTTGTTGCAGGCATATCCCAGAGTGCGAAATACTTATCAAATACTTCCTCGTAGCCACCTTCAAAATAGACAATATCAAACACCTTAAGAGGCTCGGAAACGATTTTGCCTAAAAGGTCCTTACAGAAATAAAAACGGTTTTCGTTCATTTTAACCTTGAAGATAGTATAGCCTGTCTTTTCGCTCAGTGAACCCCAGAGCTTTACATGCTCACCGTTTCTGATATAGGTATAGCAATGGCTGTGAAATTCGCCGGGCTTATATGAGTAGTTAACTATCCACTCGTCACTTGTTTTTCTTGCAAGGTCTTTTGTAAACTCAGAAATGTTTGAAAGCTTGATTGTACCGGGCATAATTTCATCGGCTGTCCATTCCTTTGTTTTTGTCCAGGACTGATAGCCTGCACCAAAAAACTTATCTCCGTTTTTGAATTCAAAAGGCATTTCAGCATAGAAATCAACAAGCTCAAAATTCTTTTTGGGCACAAGAGTTACGGAATACTTACCCTCTGCATTTTCAATTTCAAGACGGTAAAAGTCATTTTCCTTTTCAGTTGAGGTTACAATTTCATTACCGTATCTGTACTTGACAACATACTGTTTATCCATATTTTTCACTCCTTTTGTTTTATAGTATATATTATATACTGTTAACTTTTTTAATCAAGTCATTTTTGTTAACAAACTTAATATAGAAATCACAAAACATATAATGCAAAAATTAATGAATTTAATGGAATTTTAATCAGACTTATGATAGAATACAGTTAAAGGCGGTGTTAATATGAGAATACTTATTGCAGAGGATGAAAAAGCTCTTAACAGAATCCTTGTAAAACAGTTTGTCAAAGCAGGCTATAGTGTTGACAGCTGCTTTGACGGAGAAAGCGTTTTTGATTATATACGTAATGCCACATACGATGCAATCGTTATGGATGTTATGATGCCTGAAAAAGACGGCTTTCAGGTGCTGAAAGAAATGAGAAGCAAAGGAATTGAGACACCTGTTATTTTCCTTACAGCCAAAAGTGAAATTGAGGACAAGGTTTACGGACTTGATTTAGGCGCTAACGACTATCTCACTAAGCCTTTTTCTTTTGAAGAGCTCGCCGCAAGAGTCAGAATGATTACAAGGAAGGCTACAGGCAACAGCACAAACATCTATACTGTTGCTGACCTTACAGTTAATCTGAAATCAAGAGAAGTTACAAGAGCAGGTAAAAATATTGAGCTCTCCTCAAAGGAATATGCAATTCTTGAAGCACTCATAAGAAATGCAGGTATAGTTATGACAAGAGAAAAAATCGAATCAAGTGTCTGGAACTATGATTATGCAGGCGGTACAAATGTAATCGATGTTTATATAAGATATCTCAGAAAGAAAATAGATGAAGACTTTGACAAAAAGCTGATTCACACTGTCAGAGGTGCAGGATATATTCTTAAAGAATAAGAAGGTAAAAATATGAAAAAGATAAAAAGAGATTCATTGAGCTTCAGAATCAATCTGTGGTACACCATACTGATGTGTGTAATGTCCGTTGCACTCATTGGCTGTGTTGTTTCTGCTGCAAGAATCGCGGAAAGATCCGAGGCACAGCAGAACCTTATAAGAAGCGTTGAAAGAAACCTTGATGAAATCGAAGTGGAAAGCGGTATTCTCGATATTGAGTCAGACTTTGCTTATGTTAACGGCAATGTTCACGTGCTTGTGTTCGGCGAAGACGGCAGACTCCTCGGAGGCAGCTATCCCGACGGTATAACTGTAGACGAGCCACTTGAAAAAGGCAGATTTGAGGTTATCGGTGGCTATTATGTTTATGACAGTCTGCTTGAGTTTATGAAGTATGAATACAAAATTCACGGTGTAACCGGAAAAATTATCAGCGCAGAATGCGACGGTGTTGATGCATATACTATTTATAACGGTGACCTTAACGAATCAGGTAAGGACTGTGTGCTCACCTATCAGGATGCCGTTGATATTGCCCTTGACAGCAGCGGTATAAACAAAGATACAACCGAGCTTATTTTAGCAAAGTCCTATGAATATATTGATGAGCCTATATATGAAATAGAGTTCTGTTCCCCCGAAAAGGGTCACGAGGATATATGGGTTCGAGGTGTTATGAAGACGGATGGGGTAAGCGGAATATGGGGCACTATTGCAAAAATCGCTGCAGTTCTTATTCCGCTTATGATTATCCTTGCCGCATCAGTGGGCGGGCTTATATCAAAAAAAGCTATGCTTCCGATTAAAACACTCAGTGAAGCAATATCAAAAACACGCTCGGGCAATGACCTTACAAAAAGGATTGCCGTAACGGATTCTGACCCTGCACTTATTACCCTTACGGAAGAATTCAATGCAATGTTTGAGCGACTCAGAGCAGCATTTGAAATGGAAACCCAGTTCACCTCTGATGTTTCCCATGAACTCAGAACGCCTATCGCCGTTATACTTGCCGAGTGCGAATATCAGCTTTCAAGGAACGATCTCAGTGAGGAAGACCGTGAAGGTATTGAAACGGTCAGAAAACAAGCCGACTCTATGAAACAGATCGTTTCTCAGCTTTTATATTTTTCAAGAATGGAGCAAGGAAGAGAAAAGCCGGATTTTCAAAAAGAAGATTTAAGTGAGCTTGTATCTGATATCTGCGATGACATTTCAACGGTTGCTGACAAAAACATACGTATTGAAAAGGATATTGACGGCGGAATTGAAATGAAGCTCGATATTGCTATGATAACAAGGCTTATCAGCAATCTTGTTACAAACGGTATAACCTACGGCAAAGAAAACGGCAAGGTTCTTGTAGCACTAAAAAAGACAGATAATAAAATAATATTAAAGGTGTCTGATGACGGTATCGGTATCAGCAAAGAGCATTTAGATAAAATCTGGCAGAGGTTTTACCGTATAGATAAATCACGTTCAAGAGAGCAGGGTTGTTCAGGCCTCGGTCTTCCAATGGTAAAGCAGATTGCTTCCCTCCATAGCGGTACTGTAAGTGTAGAAAGCGAAGAAGGAAAAGGCAGTACATTTACCGTAGAGTTTCCTTTGTAAAAAGCTAAAAAAGAGTGATAAGAAAATTTTTATGCTTCTCACTCTTTTTTATTTTTTCTAATCGTTCTTTAATCTTCAGTGTGTATTATATGGGTGTAAAGAGAAGACAGATACCAATAATAAAACAAATACAAAACCAAATATGAAAGGTGGTAAATTAAATGAAAAACACATTAAAAAAATTGCTCTCACTCACATTGGCTCTTACGATGATAGCTTCTTCTTCAGCTACACTCGCCTCAGCCGCATCAGTAGGAAAGGTTAAATCACTTCAGGCCTACAACAGTGACGATGATGAAATCAATCTTAAATGGAAAAAGGTTTCAGGTGCAGACGGATATACAGTATATATGTACACCTCAAAGGGCTGGAAGAGTCAGGGCTCAACCAAGAAAACGAAATTCGAGGCAGATGACCTCACAAGTGCAAAGCAGTACAAATTCAAGGTGCGTGCCTATGACCTTAAAAACGGCAAAAAGAAATACGGCTCTTATTCTTCTGTTCTCACTTCGGCAACAGATCCGGACGAGGTTGAAAACCTTAAGGTATCAAAAAAAGGTAAAACATCCGTTACACTGAAATGGTCAAAGGAAAAGCGAGCTACAAGGTATCAGGTTTATATGTATGATGCCGCGAAAGGAAAATATGTACGCAAAGCGACAGTCAAAGGTACAAGCGCTACGATAAAAGGACTTAAAGCAGGCACAACCTACAAATTCAAGGTAAGAGCATATTATAAGCCCGGCGAAAAAAGATATTACGGTGATTTCTCCGATGTTCGTTCTGTAACAACGAGCGGAAAAGCTGCAAATACAGCTTCAAATTCAGTCATCGGCACTGCTAAAGCAGGCAGTATCGCACTCAGTCACGCAAAGCTTAAGCAGTCTCAGGTTCGTGAATACGAATGCAAGCTTGACAAAGAAAACGGCATTAAGGTTTATGAGGTCGAATTCTCATACGGAAGATATGAATATGAATATGAAATCAATGCACTTACAGGTAAAATCATCTCTGTAGAAAAGAACAGAGACTGATAATCGGTTTAAATATAGATTTTACTCAGGTGTGTATAAATAATTCTAACTTCTCCGTAAAATAATAACTTAAATCCTTTCTAAATAATACTCACCTTAAAGAAATACAGGCTCTTCCGTTGGGAGAAGGGCCTGTATTTTCTTGCTTATTAAAGAACTTATATTGCAAAATATCCGGGTTTATTGTAAAACGTCTATTAATATAAACTTTTGCTGTGCGGGAGACGCAATATGCAATATATAATTTATTTCATTCTTGCCTTTTTCGCCACAACTGTAGGTTCGCTGACAGGTATGGGCGGAGGGCTAATAATAAAGCCGCTTATGGATATGCTCGGTGACTTTGATGTTCAGACTATCAGCATTATTTCCTCAATAACGGTTCTTACCATGGCTGTTGTAAGTGTTATAAAGCAGATAAAATCAAAGACGGAATTTCCATTTAAAACTGCAATACCTCTTGCAGCAGGCTCAGTTCTCGGCGGATTCATAGGTGCAGTTCTGAATAAAAGGCTCAGTAAAAAAATGTCGAAAAAGCCTTTACCGGTGTTCAGGTACTTGTTATTGCAATAACAGTTTTCAATATAATTAAAAATATAAAAAAAGAGAGGCTCTGCACCTCTCTTAATTTTTTATACCTCACTTAATGCTTCTTCAAGAGCCTTAAGACCTTTGTCGATTTCCTCATAAGTAATAGTAAGAGGAGGAAGTAATCTAACTTTAGCCTTTGCAGTAAGAATAAGTGCGCCCTTTGTAATGGCTTTTTTAACTACATCAGCACTCTTTATATCTTCGTCAAGACGGATACCCATCATAAGACCAAGACCGTCTATGCCGAGAACATGGGGCATTTTAAGGATTTTTTCTCTTATGTACTCCCCTTTTGCTTTTACCTCATTGAGAAAGTCTCTGTCAAGTCTTCCGAGGATATATGCCGCTCCCGCTGTTGCTACGGGGTTACCGCCGAAGGTTGTTGCATGGTCGCCTGCTTTAAGAACATTTTCTGTCTTTTCCGAGAACATTACACAGCCTAAAGGAAGACCGCCGCCGATGCCCTTTGCAGTTGTAACAATATCAGGGGTAATGCCGTAATGCTGAAAAGCAAAAAGCTCTCCCGTTCTGCCGACACCTGTCTGCACCTCATCGTCTATGAGAAGAATGTCATTTTCCTTGCAAAGAGCTTCGACCTCCTTAACATAGTCCTTATCAAGAGGCATAACTCCGCCTTCGCCCTGAATAAGCTCTACCATAACGGCACAGATACTGCCGTCAAGAGCCTCTTTAAGCTCAGCAATGTCATTTGCCTTTACAAACTCAAAGCCCTCCGTAAAGGGAAAGAAATACTTATGAAACACATCCTGACCCGTTGCGGCAAGAGTTGTTACCGTTCTGCCGTGAAAAGAGTTTACAAGAGTAATAACCTTATTTCTGCCCTCACCGTATTTTTCAAAGCTGTATTTTCTTGCACACTTGATTGCGCCCTCATTACTTTCAGCACCGCTGTTGGAGAAAAAGACCTTTTTCATTCCTGTTTTTTCGCAGAGTAATTTTGCCGCATCAGTACAAGGCTTAGTGTAATATAAGTTAGAAATATGCTGTAAGGTATTAAGCTGCTTTGTAACCGCCTCTACCCAGCCTTTATCACAGAAGCCTAAGGAGTTTACTCCTATACCGCTTGAAAAGTCAATGTATTCCTTACCGTCAAAGTCATAGCAGGTAGCATTTTCACCCTTTTCAATTGCAACCGGAAATCTGCCGTAGGTCTGCGCTACATAATTTTCGTCGGCATTTTTAATCATTTCAAAGTTACTCATAATTATTCCTCGCTTGTCATAAGAGTACCGATACCCTCTTTAGAGAACATTTCTATAATGATTGAATGGGGTATTCTGCCGTCAATCATAACCGCCTTTTTAACACCGCTGCGGATTGCCTTTTCGCAGCTCTTGATTTTTGGAATCATACCGCCTGAAATGACACCGTTTTCAATAAGCTCATCAATTTCATCAATATGAATTTCAGGTATAAGAGAATTTTTATCATTGACATCTTTCAGAAGTCCGGGAATGTCACTGAGAGTAATAATATTTTCTGCATTCAGGGCTGCCGCAATTTCTGCTGCCGCTGTATCAGCATTGATATTATAAACCTGACCGTCTTCGTCAACACCTACCGTCGCAATAACGGGAATGTAGTCTTCTTCAAGAGATTTTTTTATGGGATTAGGGTCAACAGAGATTATTTCACCCACATAACCGTAATCAACATCGGGATCCTCAAGCTTTTTCGCCTTTATCATACTGCCGTCAATACCGCAAAGGCCTATTGCCTTACCGCCGCAGACGCCGATAAGCGATACAAGGTCTTTATTTGTTTTACCTGCAAGAACCATCTGCACAACCTCAGCAGTAGCTGCATCGGTATATCTGAGGCCTTTTACGAACTTTGACTCTATGCCGAGCTTTGTAAGCATACCGCTGATTTCAGGACCGCCGCCATGAATAAGCACAACCTTAATTCCTACAAGAGAAAGCAGAATAATATCGCTCATAACTGCTTTCTTAAGCTCAGGGTCAATCATTGCGTTGCCGCCGTATTTTACTACAACGGTTTTTCCGTAATATTTCTGTATATAGGGCAAAGCATCTGTAAGGATTTTCGCCCTCATTGCATCGTTAATTTCCATTTTGCACCTCGTATTATGTTCGGTAGTCGCCGTTGATTTTTACGTAATCGTATGTCAGGTCACAGCCCCATGCTGTAGCTGAATATTCGCCCTGCTTCATATCAACATCAAGAGTGATTTCACTTTCAAGAAGAATCTCTTTCGCCTTTTCCTCGGAAAACTCAATACCGAAACCGTTCTCACATACCTTAACCGTTCCTTTACAGGATGACAGATATACATCAATGGTATCTACCTTAAAGTCACCGGGTGTATAGCCGATTGCGCAGAGAATTCTGCCCCAATTGGCATCAGAACCGAACATTGCAGTTTTTACAAGAGAAGAACAGATAATGCTCTTTGCAATATTCTTGGCAGTTGCCTCATCTGTACAGGCAGTTACATTACACTCAAGAAGCCTCTGCGCACCCTCGCCGTCACCTGCAATAAGGCGGGAAAGCTTTACAGATATACTCTTGAGTGCCTGCTTGAACTTTTCATAATCTTCCCCTTCTGTAGTGATGCATTCATTTTCCGCCTTGCCGTTAGCCATAATGCAGACCATATCATTGGTTGATGTATCACCGTCAACGGAAATCATATTAAATGTATCCTTTACTACATCGGAAAGTGCTTTCTGAAGCATTTCGCTTGTAATAGCACAGTCAGTAGTCATAAAGCAAAGCATTGTTGCCATATTGGGATGAATCATACCTGAGCCCTTACAGCAGGCACCGAGGGTTACGGTTTTACCCGAAAGCTCAATCTGTACAGCAACCTCTTTGGGAATTGTGTCAGTCGTCATAATAGCCTCAGCCGCATCGTGTCCGCCCTTTTCATTCATCTGTGATGCAAGGTTATCTGCACTTTCGGCAATAGGCGTTACATCAAGGCTCATACCGATAACGCCCGTTGAAGCAACAATAACGTCCTTTTCACTGACACCGAGAGCCTTTGATGCGATTTCGCACATTTTCTGTGCTTTCTCAACACCGTCATGATTGCAGGTATTAGCATTACCGCTGTTGACAATTACAGCCTGAGCCATACCGTCAGAAAGATTTTCTCTTGTGACTGTAATGGGCGCACCGTATACCTTGTTCTGTGTATATACTGCAGCAGCAGAGCATTTGCCCTCACTGACAATCATAGCAAGGTCCTTTTTAGTATGATTCTTTCTTATTCCGCAGTGAATTCCCGAAGCTCTGAAGCCTTTAGCCGCAGTTACACCGCCGTCAATATATTTCATAGTATTACCTCCGTTATATAGCTGTATCAACAGGAAAGCCCATAGCAATATTCATATTTTCAATAGCTGCCGAGGATGCTCCCTTACCGAGATTATCGAATACAGATGTTACCGTAATTCTCTCGTCATTACCGCAGATATAAATTTCCATTTTATTTGTGCCTTCAAGTCCCATGGGTGAAAGAAGACCGCTTTCTGTAGACTTATGTACAGATATAAAAGTGCTTTCCTTGTAAAATTCTTTATAAAAATTATAAAGCCCGTCAAGAGTTACATTTTTATTGAGTAACTTAGTAAACAGCGGCACACTCACCGCCATTCCGTTATAGTAATCACTCACTATAGGATTGAAAACAGGATAATCAGAAAGTCCCGTAATCGCCTTCATTTCGGGCAGATGTTTATGTACCTGAGTCAGAGCATACTGACGCGGAGAATCAAAATCCTTTGGTCTGTCTGCACTTTCGTAATCGGCTATCATTTTATTTCCGCCGCCGCTGTAGCCCGTTATGCTGTGACAGGTTACAGGGTAATCGGCGCCCATAATGCCACTTGAAACAAGTGGGTATATGAGAGAAATGAACCCTGTTGCGTGGCAACCGGGATTGGCTATTCTCTTTGCATTTTTTACCTTTTCATAGTGTTCCGCTGAAAGCTCGGGAAAGCCGTAAGTCCAGCCGTCAGCAGTTCTGTGCGCTGTTGAAGCATCAATAACAACTGTTTCCGGATTCGTTACAAGCTTTACGGCTTCAACAGCCGCCGCATCGGGAAGGCAAAGAAAAACAACATCACTTTCATTCATAAGCTTCTGTCTTTCAGCTGTGTCCTTTCTTTTTTCCTCATCAATTTCGATAAGCTTAACATAAGGATGATTCACAAGCTTACTTTTAAGCTGAAGGCCCGTTGTTCCTGCCTGACCGTCAATAAATACCTTTACCATATTAAACCTCATTTATAAAATTATACATATAATTTGTATATTTCTCAATAATTATACACGAAATAATATATATGTCAATATTTTATGCATAATTAATTGCATTTATATGCAAAAATATGAGGCACATTCATAAGAATATGCCCCAACATAATCAGAATATATTCTCAGCGACAACTTTTATTGCCCTGACAAATGCGCTCACTCTTTCAAGGAACAAGTTTTCACAATGCCAATTGAATAAATTTTCCGCTTTGCCGATACAAACACGGTCAACGGGACAAGTAGTAGATTTTATTTCAAAAAGTGAATCCACCTGACTGTAGCAGGTTGCAGCAGATTCATATATATAATATACCTTACCGTCATAAACACAGGAATTCTGAACAGTGGGAGGAGTTGTGTATGTATCCTTTTCGCTCAGAGTCATTGCTGATGTGCCGTAATCAGAAACGGAATAAAGATAGATTTTTGAAGGGTTCTTTCTGCCGTATGATGTATTGACTGCAAGGCAGATTTCGTCACCGAGCTTTGCAAAGCAAGCACCGTTTGCTTTTGCAGGAATTTCGGCAGATACTATTTCTTCAAGGCCGAAAATACCGTTAAAGCTGAAGCCTCTGAGTTCGCCATTGTTCTTTTCGTCAAAAACTCCGACCCATAAAACATCATCAAACCAGGTAACAAAGGATGCAGAGCATTCACAGTCTACACTGTACTCGTAAGCAGCCTTTACTGTCAGTGATTTTGTCTGGAGTGCAAGGTTAATCTGAGTACTGCTTATAACACTAATCTGCTTATCACTGCTTTTTGCAATAAAAAGGTTTTTGCCGTCAGTGGCAAGACCTCCGACGTGATTGCTGTCGGGAAGGACAAGTGTTTTAAGATAATCGCCTGTTTCACGGTCAAGAATATAAATTACGGAGTTATGTACTTCGTGATTCTTTTCTTTTTCAAGCTTTTCTGCATTTTTACCGTAACTTATATTTTCTTCAAGCTCTGTCTTGTATTTTTTTATACCGCAGTAGGCTGAAATAAAGATAAAATCTTCGCTGACTGTAAGACCCTGAGGAGTCATTGCTGTGCAGCTTTTATCACCTGAAAGAAGAGTATTTTCAAGTCCGGGAATTGCATAATATTCCTCGGTAACCAGTGAAAAGTCATTATAAAGAATACGCGCAAAATTAAATCTGCTTTCATATCGGTAGCCGGTTGTAGTTTTATCGGTTTCTACAGCAAAAGATACAACCGCAAATGATGAAAGAACAACTAAAACCGTAAGAATTACACTTAAAAATTTAATTGATTTTTTCATATTATCACTCCCTTAAAAATTCTTATATAATATACCACTGCAAAGACTCAAAGTCAAGAAAAAACGGGAAATGCAGACCCGATAAGTAAAAAAATTCCACCCTTTTCAGAGTGGAATTAATTCTTGTTTTAATTATTTAACCATTGAAGCGATTTCTGCTGCGAAATCGTCAACCTTCTTTTCAATGCCTTCGCCCTTTGCAAAACGAACAAAGCTTGAAACCTTGATGTCTGCGCCGATAGCCTTAGCTACTGAATTTACATAGCCGTTAACATCACCTTCGAAGAGGTCTGAACGTACGAATGTCTGCTCAAGAAGACAGATTTCCTTGATCTGCTTTGAAAGACGTCCTTCAACAAGACCTGTGAAGATTTTGTTCTCAGCGATTTCTGCCTTGTGAGCAACAGCAACCTCAGCGAGAGTTGCAAGAGCTTCTTTAGAAATAAAGTTAACAAAATTCTTTCTCTGCTTCTGATCAAGACCCTGATAGATAGTAATATCTTCGTCGCTCCACTTTTTATCATTGGTTACTTCAGCGATAAGGCTGTTGAGAATGGGAACGGGAAGTGATTCGGGCTTATTGAGAGCGCTGTCAACAGTAATTGACTTCATCTTAGCAAGCTCTTCAGCAGAAATGTCAGCCTTGCTTAAATATTCGGGGCTCATAGCAGCAATCTGCATTGCTACGTTCTTGCTCATTGCAACGAAACCAGCGTTTGCAGCTGTAGCATCGTCAACATCAAAAGCAACAAGAACACCAACTGTACCGCCTGCGTGAATGTAGGAAGCAGTGTGGCCTTCTACAAGAGCAAATCTGCGGACCTTCATATTTTCACGAAGAGCAAGGAATACTTCCTGTACTTCTTCGTCAACTGTCTTGTCAGAGTCAACTGCCTTTGTAGCAAGAAGAGCTTCAAGGTCAGCGGGCTTTGCAGCAACAACAGTCTTAACAACCTTAGAAGCAAGGTTTACAAAGGGAGCACCCTTAGCAACGAAGTCTGTTTCACAGTTGATTTCTACAAGAGCACCTGCGTTTGCATCGTTATATGCAGCAACGATACCTTCAGCAGCAACTCTGCTTGCCTTCTTAGCCTGAGAAGCAAGACCTTTTTCTCTGAGAATATCCATAGCCTTGTCTACATCGCCGTCAGCTTCAACAAGTGCCTTTTTGCAGTCCATCATACCTACGCCGGTCTTCTCACGAAGAGCCTGTACGTCTTTAGCTGTAAATGCCATAATAAATTCCTCCTGAAATTATATTTCTTCAAAGAAACCCCGTAAAATAACGGGGTCATTATTCATACTGAATTATTCAGCTGCTTCTTCTGCAGCTTCTGCGGGAGCGTTTGATTCGCCCTGTCTGCCTTCGATGATAGCGTCAGCCATAGCACCTGCGATAAGTCTTACAGCTCTGATAGCGTCGTCGTTACCGGGGATTACATAGTCAACTTCATCGGGATCGCAGTTTGTGTCAACAATAGCTACGATGGGGATACCGAGCTTGTGAGCTTCTGCAACAGCGATTCTTTCTTTTCTGGGGTCTACGATGAAGAGTGCAGCGGGCTGCTTCTTCATTTCTGTGATACCGCCCATGAACTTTTCAAGCTTTTCGATTTCAAGGTTGAGCTTGATAACTTCCTTCTTGGGAAGAAGTGCGAATGTGCCGTCCTGCTCCATAACCTTAAGCTGAGCAAGTCTCTTGATTCTCTTCTGGATTGTGCCGAAGTTTGTAAGCATACCACCGAGCCAACGAGCGTTAACATAGGGCATACCTGCACGGATTGCTTCCTCACGGATTGAATCCATAGCCTGCTTCTTTGTGCCGACGAAGAGTACTTCACCGCCGTTCATTGATACTTCACGGATGAAAGAATATGCTTCTTCAAGCTTCTTTACAGTCTTCTGAAGGTCAATGATGTAAATTCCGTTTCTTTCTGCGAAAATGTACTCACCCATTTTCGGATTCCATCTTCTTGTCTGGTGACCGAAGTGTACACCTGCTTCAAGAAGCTGTTTCATTGATACTACTGACATTGTTATGTCCTCCTTTTGTTTTTTAACCACCGCTAAGTTCAAAGGTACGCAACACTCCGAGGTGACCTCATAGAGCGAAACGGGCATACCAATCCCTATGCGTGCGTTATCTCGAAGAGTATATCACAACAAAAACCAAAATGCAAGTAATTTTTTAAAAAAATTCACTCTTTTTTACCCTTTTGTGAAAGTTTTCTCTGTAGGTCAAGGAGTTTGCTGCGTCTGGCCTCTTCTTCATCTTTGCTGAGACTAAATTTTTCACCGTCGAAGGTCAGTATACTACCTTCTCTGATGCAAAAATCAAAATCGGATATCTGCATTTTTATATAAGTGCCGTCTTCCTTTTCGAGAACGGCTGTCCCCTCTTCTATACGGTCAACAATAAGCTTTTCCATATCAGTCCACCTTCTCATATCCGTCTGCATCACATCTGAAAACTATTGTACCGTCATAATCGGTTCTGTATAGCTCAAGGCCCTTATCGTTTACATATTCAAGCGCTTCTCTGTGAGGATGACCGTAAGAATTGTCTCTGCCGCAGGAGATAATCGCAACATCGGCATCGACGTTGTTAAGAAAAGACTTATGAACTGATGTACTGCTTCCGTGGTGTCCCATTACAAGAATGTCTGATTTCCAGTCGCCTGATGTCTTTTTATAAACCGACGAGAGCTCCTCTTTTTCCGCATCGCCGAGAACCATAATATCCGTTCCGTATGCATCGACCTTACAGATAAGAGACATATTGTTAAGGTCTTCCGACTGCTCGACGGGCCCCATAATTGTCATTGTAACCGGACCGAGCTTATATGTGTCGCCGACGTCTGGGAACTCAACAGACATATTGTTTTCATCAATAAATGTGAGAAACCTTTCATAAAGACGGGTTGTGGGTATGTTTATTTCGCTCAGCTCCGGCATAAGCACCGTTCCGACAACACTGTTCTTAAACACATCGGTCATACCTCCGATATGGTCAGAATGAGGATGGGATGCAACCACATATTCGAGAGTTTCAACTCCGCAGGACCCGATATAGCTTATAAGGCTTTCACTGTACTCTGCCTCGCCCGTATCAATAAGTATACCGCTCCGGTCAAGCTGAATAAGAGTTGCAGAGCCTTGTCCCACATCAATAAAATGAATATAGGCTTCACCGTCACCGAGATATGAATTAGTATGCTCACCCTGCTCGGTTTCAGTGCCGAAATAACCCGTTATAAGAACTATAATAAGAACGATAATACCGAGTATGGCTGACGGCTTCTTTTTAGCGCTTCTTCTTTTTGCCATAATTACCTCCGCCTGTTCTTCTGTTGTTATTGCCCGTTCTGTTCTGAGATTGATTTTTTTTGCCCGATGAAGCAACAAGGCACTTTTCACCTGAGCCGATAAGATCATATCTTCCGCACTTTTTAAGAGCCTTGGTTATTATCTCTTTATTCTGCGGATTATAATACTGTAAAAGAGCCCTCTGCATCGCCTTTTCTTCGGCTGTCTTTGCAACATAAACCTCTTTCATTGTGTAGGGGTCAAGTCCCGTATAGAACATACATGTAGAAATCGTGCCCGGTGTGGGATAGAAATCCTGTACCTGCTCGGGACGGATTTTTCTTTTCTTGAGGAAAAGCGCAAGCTCAACGGCTTCATCAAGTCTTGATCCGGGGTGCGATGACATCAGATAAGGCACAAGATACTGCTCCTTGCCGACGCTCTTTGTAAGCTCAAAATATCGCTTTGAGAAATTAACATATGCATCAATATAAGGCTTTCCCATTTTTTCAAGCACCATAGCACTGCAGTGCTCGGGGGCGACCTTCAGCTGACCGCTGACATGGTATTTTATAAGCTCCTTGAAGAAGGTTTCGTCTTTATCCTGAAGCATATAATCGTAACGGATGCCCGAGCGGATAAAGACCTTCTTGACACCCTTGATTTTCCTCATACTTCTTAATATGTCAACGTACTCACTGTGGTCAGCTTTAAGTGCAGGGCAAACCTTCGGTGCAAGACATTTCTTTCCCTTGCAGAGTCCTGCAGTTTTCTGCTTTTCACAAGAGGTATCTCTGAAATTAGCGGTAGGACCGCCTACATCGTGGATGTAGCCTTTAAAGTCATGCATTTTTGTAAGAAGCTCAGCTTCTCTTAAAATAGATTCTTTACTTCTTGATGTTACATATCTTCCCTGATGAAAAGCGATTGAGCAGAAATTGCATCCGCCGAAGCAGCCTCTGTTATGAGTGATAGAAAACTTGACCTCTTCAATACCCGGCACGCCACCGTCCTTTTCATAGGAAGGGTGATAGTTTCTTGTATAAGGCAAGGCATAGATTTCATCAAGCTCAGCCGTTGTAAGAGGTGCCATGGGAGGATTTTGCACAAGCATTTTATTGCCGTGTCTCTGCTTTATAAGCTTACCTCTTATATGGTCCTGCTCGTCCTGCTGAATACGGCAGGAAACGGCATATTCTTTTTTACTGCTGCAGACATTCTCAAATGAGGGACATTCAGCACCCGTAAGAGGTGTATCCTTTACGTCGCAGACATAGCAGGTTCCTCTTACATCGGTAATAGTGGAGATATCCTCACCGTTTCGCAGTCTCTCGGCAATTTCAATTGTCTGCTTTTCGCCCATACCGTAGGAAATAAGGTCTGCCTGAGAGTCAAAAATAATCGACCTTCTGATTTTATCGTCCCAGTAATCATAGTGAGCAAAGCGGCGAAGTGATGCTTCAAGACCGCCGATGATAATAGGCACATCGCCGTAAGCTTCACGGATTCGGTTACAGTAAACAATAACCGCTCTGTCAGGTCTTGCGCCTGCTCTGCCACCGGGGGTATAGGCATCTTCACTGCGTTTTTTCTTGGCAGCAGTGTAGTGAGCCACCATTGAGTCAATGTTGCCCGAAGACACTAAAAAGCCAAGGCGAGGACGCCCGTATTCACGAAAGTCCTCTGCACTGTGCCAATCAGGCTGTGATATTATACCAACGGTAAAGCCGTTGTTTTCAAGCACTCTTGAAATTATGGCAGGGCCAAAAGAGGGGTGGTCTACATAGGCATCACCTATAACGTAGACAAAGTCTACCTCGTCCCAGCCTCTTTCAAGGGCTTCTTCTTTTGTAAGGGGTAAAAAATCAGTCATAATACTCCTAATATTTAATCCGATAATATATCAAAATCGTCATTTGAAACGTCAGCTCCTGCCTTCATTTCAAGATACTGACTTCTTGTAACAAGCACCTTACGGGGCTTATTGTTTCCTTCTGCGGCACTGACATAGCCGAGCTGTTCAAGCTCGTCCATAATTCTTGCAGCTCTTGCATAGCCTACACGGAGCTTTCTCTGAAGAACCGTTGTGGATGCAGAGTTAAGTTCAGTTATTACATTGACTGCTTCATCGAGCATATCGTCATACTGACCGTCGGAATCGTCAACTGCAGAAGCACCGCCTCCCGAAGAGCCTTTCTTTTTATCTGCAACAGCGTTTCTTTCAATCTCTTCCATAATCTCACTGTCGTACTCTGCATTTTCCTGATCTTTGATAAAGGTTACAATCTTTTCAATTTCTTCATCGGAAAGATATGCACCCTGAATTCTGACGGGCTTAGAAACACCGACGGGATTAAAGAGCATATCACCGTTACCGAGAAGCTTTTCGGCACCGATTGCATCAAGAACTGTTCTTGAGTCGACCTGAGAAGAAACAGCAAGAGAAAGTCTTGAAGGAATATTTGCCTTGATGATACCTGTAATAACGTCAACGGAAGGTCTCTGTGTAGCAACAACAAGGTGCATACCTGCAGCTCTCGCCTTCTGCGCAAGACGGCATATAGAATCTTCGACCTCTTTGGGAGATACCATCATAAGATCGTTAAGCTCGTCAATAAAAATAACAATCTGAGGCATATATGAAAGCTCGGGGTGATCAACAATATATTTGTTGAATGAGCCTATATCACGGACACCGCACTGAGCAAAGGTCTTATATCGGTTATCCATTTCACTTACAGCCCATGCAAGTGAGCCTGCGGCCTTTCTTGCATCACTGATAACAGGAACAAGAAGATGAGGAATGCCGTTATAGACAGTAAATTCAACTTGCTTGGGGTCAATCATAAGAAGCTTGACCTCTGAGGGAGTAGCATTATAAAGGATACTTGCAATCATACCGTTAAGGCAGACAGATTTACCTGAACCCGTTGTACCTGCAATAAGAAGATGAGGCATCTTGGAAAGGTCGGCACAGCTGATGTTACCTGTTATATCTTTACCTAAAGCAACGGTAAGAAGCTTTCCTTTATTCTTTTTATATTCAGTTGAAGAGATTATCTCCCTTAAAGTAACGGTAGCTCTTGATTTATTGGGAACCTCGATACCTACGGCAGATTTATTGGGAATAGGAGCTTCAATACGGACACCTGAAGATGCAAGACCGAGAGCAATATCGTCGGCAAGATTGGTGATTTTACTGATTTTTACACCTGGTGCCGGTGAAAGCTCGTATCTTGTAACCGAGGGGCCTCTTGAAACACCGATAAGCGTGGTCTCAACACCAAAGCTCTTAAGAACATCAACAAGCTTCTTTGCCGTGATTCTCATTTCAGCGGCAAAGTCTTCGTCCTTATTGAAAACAGGCTCATTAAGACATTCTATAGGAGGAAGAACATATTCCTTCTTCTTGCGCTTCTTTTCATGTGACGATGCACTGACATCTGCCATATTTTTCTTCATATTGGCATTCGCGGTCTTGATTGCATCCTGCACAATTTCAGAAGCATCAGCTGAAAGTGTATCGTCATCGGGAATAATTTCGTCAATTGTTTCCTCCGTAACCTCGCTTAAAGGAATATCCTTTTCTTCCTTTACAACGGGAGGCTTTACGGGTATCGGTCTTGCTGACGATCTTGTATGTGAAGAGATAAAGTCAATATCAAACCTTTCTTCTTCCTTCACGGGTGCAGGCCTTTCTCCGTCAGCATAAGTGAAAAGCTGATCCTTAGGCTTGAAGGGCTTAATAGGTCTTAAGGGCTTACCCGTTTCTCTGTCAATAGGATCGTATTCAATTTCAGTTTCGTTGAAATCAAAGCTTTCGGGAATAGGCTTATTTTCCTCTTCAGCCAACGAAGCCTCAGCCTTTGCAGCCGCCTGTGCTTCAAGCTCAGCCCGACGCTGCTCTTTTCTTTCAAGGCGAAGCATAGCTCTTTCTTCACGCTTTACCTTCATACTCTCTTTTGAAGAATCATACTTTGCTTTACCGTCATTGATAGTAGCAGAAACTGTATCGCCAAAAGAGTTGGTATCTATATTAAGATAAAAGAAAAGCGCAACAAGGAAAACGGTAATGACTATTACAAAGGCTGCCGCCTTACCGCAGGTGTAGAGAGACGTGCCTCCGAAAAGTGCGCCGAGAATACCGCCCGTAAAATTAAAGCTGCCTGTACCCATATCCCAGCCATTGCCTGCAGCTTCAAAAAGCTGCTCCTTCCATTCGGGGAATCCGCCCTCACCGATTGAATTGGTGAAAAGGTGAACAATGCCCGAAAGGGATGCGATAGATAAAAAGCCCGAAATGTTGGTTATAAGAAGACTTCTTTTAAGATTGCCTAAAGCAAGGCGTACACCTATAACTACAGTCTGCACAACAAGAAGATAAAAGCTGAGACCGAAGGTGGAGAAAAGAACACCACGGAGCTTTTCCCACACATTGAAGCCGGGAATAATGGCAATACAGCCAAGGAAAATACCGCCTAAAATATATGAAAGCATAATGGCATTATGGTATCTTTCCGAAAAGCTGACGGTATAATCCTTCTTCTTACCCACATATTTAGTTGATTTCTTATTTGATGCACCCTTACCTTTCTTTACGGCAGAGGTCTTTTTATTTGTTTTTTTATTTGCCATAATTTATAAATTCCCCTTTGAAGCAGTGATAAATCTTTATCTTATTATAAACGAAAGAACGGCAGCCGTTATACCGAAAACAGCCGAATAAATGCTGAAGAAAGTGAATGTGCGTCGGATATTTACCTTACTCATTTTTGTAACAACAATAGCTGAAACAGCTGCACCGACTACTGCACCTACAACAATCATAACAGGGTCGACAACCGCATCACTCAGGGCATATCTTAAAGCCTTAATGAGATTTACAATAAACATCTGCGGAGCGATGTACAGATAGATTTCTCTTACAACAATCCTTGAATCAACGTCGCAGATAAGCATATTTGTAGCCGCAGAGGACACACGGGAAATACCGGGTATTACATAAGAAGCAAGCTGATAAACGGAAAATCTGATTGTTGTTTTAAGATCACAGCCTCGCATTGTACCCGAATAGCCCTGTCTCGTATACCAGATTGAAATTATAAGAATCAAGGCACTTAAAACGCTGATTAATGCAACGAGTAATAAGTTGCCGGCAGAAAGAAACTTATCAAAATAGTCAATGAGCAATGTACCTTCACCGACAGGAATAAAAAGAAGTGCCATAGGAATCAGAGAAACCAGAATATTAATCATAACCTTTTTGTAGTTACGAAGGCTCTCATCCTTTGTGAAAAGAGATTTGAAGCCGTTAAAATAAATCTTTCTCAAAAGAATAAAAATCACACACGCAAAGGCTATAGAAATAACTGAATAATAAAATCCGAGTGTTTTTTCATCTTCGGCGAAATTGACTATGCTGTTCACTACGGAATAATGTGCGGCTGATGATGCAGGCAATGCCGCAGTTGCACCGACAGTCAGCGCAAGAATAACCATTTTAATGTAATCTATCATTTTTAACCTCCTGAGGCTTTACGAGTTAAATTCTTCTTTTCATTATATCATAAATTTTCATCCATAACAAGACTTAAAAATAAAAAAGGGTAGATTTAACTACCCTTATTATTTATTGACAGGTGTAATGTTTACCATTACATCATATTTTCCGTAAATCCAACAATCATTGATTTTTGAATTGACAATAGAAATATTTGTAACCTCTGCAGACTGTCTGAGTCTTGCATTGACGGAAAGAGATGAAACATTGATTTCAACCTGAATATCCTCAGCTTTGATTTTTTCAAGACTGCTCTCAGGTCCGACAATAACCACTGAATCAAGCTCACTGTTAAGTGAATCGACGGAATAGCTGTAGCCCTCAGTCTGATTAAGAAGGACAATATTGCTACCCGTAAGGTCAAAGGTCTTCTGGCTCATTGATGACATATCAACAGTCACTTTAAATTTACTGAAGGAAGTATCTGCATTGGCTGAATTCTTAAGAGCATCTTCCACTTCAAACTCAAAGGTGTTGACTTTATCGGAAAGCTCCTTGAAATCAATAGTACCGACGGTTATAAATTCGTACTTATCACTGTCAGCAGGACTGTAGGAAATTTTAACCTCCGACGGATAAATCTTGACTTCGGGCGGGTTTTCAGCAAAATAGGAAGGCTGATTGATGAATTTCACCTGAGTGGGTACGTTCTTTGAAACATATACAGGTATTGTAACCGTTGCAGGATTGGATTCATCGTTTATGCTTTCACATACAAGATATTCGGCATCCCTTTGTCTTTCAAGCTCAAAGGTAACATCGGCAGGAATAACCTTAGCCTCTGTGAGAGGAAGATCCTCTTCAAGGACCGATGCTTCAAAATAAACCTTAGTCATTTTATTAAGTATAGATGCCGGACCCGTAACATCAACCGTGCTCAGTGAGGGAACAGGCTGACCTACTGAATATTCACCGTCAACGAGAGAGTCAATTTCATTGGTAAGCTTTGCTTCAACATTAAAAGTCTGAGTCGCTTTGCGGTCATAGTAGACCGTTATAGTTGAAGGATTAATTGATATTACTTCAACATCGGAAAGATCCCCCGTTTCAGAGGCTTCAGCCGTAAGGTTAAGCACCTTATAGCCCGCTGAATCAACATAGGTTGTTGTAGCTTCAACAACAATGTCATCCTTTGAAAGAGCATAGCTGTTAATGTTATAAGCCTTACCGCCGACAACGACCTCAGCATAAAGCTCTTTTTCATCAATGAAGGGAATAAGCTCCGCATTTTCACTGTTGCTTGTTATAGTTATCTTGACATCGCTTATTGTTCTTGTAGTTTCAGCACTGTAATTGATTTTTACCGCTGACCAAATAGCAACGGAAATCAAAATGCAGAACACCATAAGCAATTTATTATTATAAATTATCTTTTCAACAAGACCTTTTCTGCTACCGTTCATTACTTTTTCCTCCGAAGAATCTTAAAAGTACGGCTGTCTTCAGCACTGTCACTTTTAAGGAAATCCGTTATGGTTTCAATGAGTTCGCCTGATGAAATATTTCTTTCAAGAGAACCGCTGTTTGCAACAGATACGGCTCCGGTTTCTTCTGAAACAACAACTATAAGTGCATCGCTCTGCTCACTCATACCAAGTGCAGCTCTGTGTCTTGTTCCGAGCTCAGCACTGAGCTCTCTGTCATCGGTAAGAGGAAGAATACAGCCTGCAGAATGTATTCGGTTGTCACGGATAACCACTGCACCGTCATGAAGAGGCGACTTGGGGAAGAATATGTTTTCAAGCATTATGGATGAAACCGAGGAGTCAACTTCACTTCCCGTACTGATAACATCACCTAAAAGGGATTTGCCTTCGATTACGATAAGTGCGCCGACCTTCTTGTCGCTCATATTTGCGGCAGCCCTCGCAATATTATTGGCTGCAGTTTCGATTTCACCTTCAAGAAGACCCGAGCCCTTGGAGGAAAAAACAGAAAACTTCTTAAAGTCCCCTCGTCCGAAGCTTTCAACAGTATGTCGGATTTCAGGCTGAAAAAGAAGAAGCATTACAACAACAATGTTACCGAAAAACTGACTGAAAAGATAACTGCTGGCATTCATATTAAGAGCAGAGACAACAAGGTAAATTGCACCCATAAGCACAATACCCTTGACAAGATGAAATGCCCTTGTCTGTCTTAATATTTTTATAAGATAATAAAGTACGAGTGCGACAAAAACTATGTCAACAATATCGTACCACCTTATTGATGTAATCAGTTTCATTACACCTTCAAGAGCTCCGTTTAAGAATTCCAGCATATTTTCCTCCGCTAAAAAAAACAATTTATAAACTATCTCAAATATGATTATATCACATTTTTTTCCTCATTGCAATTTTATTAAGATAAAATACTAAATTTTTTATGTCTTTTTTGCTGTTAAATATTCCCGGGCTGACTCTTACAACACCGCTCTCAGATGTTCCGTAACTATTATGAGCAAGATATGCACAGTGATAGCCTGCTCTTACGGCAAAAGAACCTCTGTCAAGACTGTCTCCCACCTCTTCACTGTGTAAGCCACGGATATTGAAGGGCAGAATAGGTGAATTGATTTTTGAATGCATTTTATTATAAAGGATTACTCCCCTGATTACCGATAAATCTTCACGCAGAATCTTTATAAGCTCCCGTTCCTTCTGATGAACAGCCTTTACTCCGCCGTATTTATTTATAAAATTCACACCTGCAAGAAGACCTGCTATTCCCGGAAAATTCGTCGTTCCGCTTTCAAACTTGTCGGGCACAACATCAGGCTGACTTTTATCCATTGAAAAGCTTCCCGTACCGCCCTGAATCAAAGATTCCGGTACAACCCGACCTGAAATAAGCATTGCACCTGTACCCATAGGTCCGAAGAGACTCTTGTGTCCCGGCACACAAAGGATATCTATATTCATTTCTTTCATATCAATTGAAAGTGTTCCTGCCGCCTGAGCTGCATCAACAATGAATATAAGTCCTTTGGTCTTACAGAGTCTGCCCAGCCGTTCTATAGGCAATACGGTTCCGAAAACGTTGGAAGCATAGGTGCAGACTATCGCTTTTGTTTTGCCTTTTTTAATGAGTGCAGAAAAGTTCCTCACTGTCTCATCTTCGTTCTGAGGGTTTACAAAAGCAACGTCATAGGTAATTATCCCTTTTTCTTTTAAAAATTCTATGGGTCTCAATACTGAATTATGCTCAAGGGAAGAAATAATAAAATGATCACCTTTTTCAGCTATGCCCTTAATTGCCGTGTTCAGCGACATCGTGCAGTTCATTGTAAAAACTACGCCGTCACTTTCGCAGCCGAACATTTCAGAAAGGGCCTCTCTTGCCTTATATACTGTCTCCCCTGCTTTTATTGTGCTTCGGTGTCCTCCCCTTCCGGGATTTGCACCCAGCAGTCTTTGTGCATTAGTCACAGCATCAATTACACCCTCAGGCTTAGGAAAAGTAGTTGCACTGTTATCCAGGTAAATCATATTCTCTCACGGTAGTTTTCTACCCCGAGGCTTTTTATATCTTTGGTTGTTATTATCTCGTAGGCTTTCCATATATTGCCTTCAACAAAAAGGGCAAAGTTGCAGCCTTGCTTACGGTCCGGATTCGGATTACGTCTTAAATGTGATTTTATATTGTTTTTCAAAAGCAACGCCTTTGCTTTTTCGCCCTGTGTCTGACTTTCAAATTTTATATAGGTATATGTCAACTTAATTACCCTCCTCTTCGTCTGTTATTCATTTTATTATATGAATTGTCTTTTAACCTTGTTACGACCGCTTGACCAAACACTCGAAAAGATATATACTGTACCATAACAGACCTACGGAGGTATAATACAAATGCTTCACTTTAAAGACGGTAAATTCAAAATAATGCAGATTGCAGACATTCAGGAGGATTTTCCTGTTAATCCCGATACAATAATGCTTATCTCTCTCGCTCTTGACCGAGAAACTCCCGACCTTGTTGTTCTTACGGGCGACCAGATTCAAGGCTATTCCTCCTGCTATCTTAAAGACGGAGAAAGAAAGGTCAAAGAATGTATCCGTACCTATATTGCACCGATTAAAGAAAGAAATATTCCCTTCTGTCTCACCTTCGGTAACCACGACGATGACGGCGGTGTCAGTAAAAAAATTCAGATTGACACCTACAGTGAATTTGAAAACTGTGTACTCGGTACACCGAGATGTGATAACGACCCCGGTACATACTCACTGCAGATTTTTGACAGCAGTAAGGCCAAGGAAATATTTAATCTTTACCTTATTGACTCCAACAAAAAGGAAAAAGACGGAGCATATTCCCCCGTCAAGAAAGAACAGATTCAGTGGTACAAGGATGAACGAGATGCTCTTAAAGAGAAAAACGGAGACTATCTTCCCTCTTTTGTTTTTCAGCATATACCCGTTCCCGAGTTTTACGATGTGCTCATTAAGTGTAAAAGAAAAGAACGAGGTGCTGTAGAAGCTTTCAAAAGCAGAAAAAACACCTTCTGGAAATTAAGTGATGAGGCTAAGGCAAAGGGAGATTTTATGGGCGAATCTCCTGCAGTTCCCGAAATCAACAACGGTGAATTCGAGGCTATGAAAGAAAAAGGCGATGTTCTCGGTATTTTTGTCGGTCACGATCATAACAACAGCTTCATTATAAACAAAGACGGCATTGACCTTGCCTACTGTCAGGGTGCAGGCTTCAACACCTACGGCCCCGGCGGAAAAAGAGGAGTGAGAATTTACAGTCTTAACGAAAGCGACATCAGAAGCTATAAATCCTACACCGTTACAATGGAAGAGCTTTGCGACTTCAAGCCTTCAAAGCCCGTAAAAGAATTTGTTTTTACACATATGCCCTCTTCAGTAAACGATGCTTTAAGCCTTGCGAAAAAGGTCGGTATTGTTTCGGGTATTGCCGTCGGTGCTTACTTAGCAATCAAAGCTATTACAAAATAATAAAAGCTGCCACTCCGCAAAAGAACGGAGTGGCACTATTGTTTTTATTTATCAGCCAAGAGATTTCCTTCAGAATCAACAATCATAAACTGAGGATATCTCTCATCAGTGAGAATTGTAGGCTGTTCATCGGAGAGAAGAAGCCACAGGGCAAATTCACTGTACTGACTGTCTGTTTCCGTGGGTACGTGATCACAGTCCCTGACAAACCAGGTCACTTCCTTATAAAGTGCAGTTGTTGCATCAACGGTTTTGTCCGGTGAAAGATATATGGGGTCTGCAGCAGCTATCTGCTCCTCGGAAAGTGTTTCGCAGATTTTTGATGTAGTGGCAAAATTAGAGGTAAGATATGTTTCAAGAACACTGTCACCCTGCTGATCAGATTTTTCATACAAGGGATTAAGGGGTCTTCCGTAGCCTGAGATAAAGGTGACTTTTACACCGTCTTCAATCGCAGAGCTGATAGTCCTCTCTGTTGAGAAAATGAATTCCCTTGTATCTGCTATCTTTTCCATAAGCACGGGATAATCTTCCTCATATCCGCCGAATAGAGTTTCAACACCGCTGTCAAAAACATCATCGGGACAGAGTGCCCAGAAGCCCATAAACGTACCGAAGCCGTCACGAAGAACTTCGCTGTGAAGGATATCTTTATTTGAAGAAAGGAATCTGTTTACAAGCTCTGCAGCTACATCAAATATACCTACAGCCCTGAGAACCTTCATAAACATACCGACAACAATGTTTGTGCCGGTGCCTTCAACAGCATGTGCATAAAGGACATCACCGCTGATACGTATATTACCGTTGAGCGGGTCGCCGCAGGAATATGCACCGTTGTGAGCGGAAGAAATGTAAGTAAGATTATTAATCTTATCATTGCCGTGATAGTACATATATGCAGTTGTAACCATACCGCCCATACTCGCAGCGGCAATATTAACCATATCCTTGCCTGTCTCGCTTAAAGCCGTGTCAATGAAGCTGTTGAGCTCACCTGCAAGCTCTCTTGCACTCTTTCTCCAGTCGTATGTAAAATAGTAGACGTTTTCATATCCTACCTTTTTAACTGCAGTTTTTACAAAGCCTTCTTCACCTACATCACCAAGCTCAGCTAATTTTTCTTTGTTTTCAGCCATTGAGCCGTCAAATTTATTGTAGTAAAGGGTATTTACACTGTTACCCTCTCTGTCATTGGCTATGGGAGCGAAAATCTTTTCAACAAGCTCAAGGGCATTATCCTTCAGTGCATCCTTTTCCTTCCCGATAAATCTGTCACTGATATAATCCGTTAAAAAGCTCAGAATATCGCCTAAAGAAATCTGAAGAGCTTTTGTTCCGTCTTCATTATAAAGGCCCGTAAAATTAATACCTCTTACAATCACAACGGGATAGCCGTCATAATCTGCAGCTTCAGTATCTGCGGCAAATGAAGGCACGGCAAAACTGAAAGCCATAACAAGACAAAGTAAAATGCTGATTATTCTTTTCATAAAAAACTTCCTTTCATATTTTCACGCTATTATTTTAACACATTATTTTTAAAAGTAAAGTATTAATAATTCTTTTCAATATACCCTAAAAAATCGGCTACTGCCCCGTCATTGCAGTGGCAGGCGTGAAACTCACAGACCTTATGCAGTTCTTCGGGTGCCTGCTTACAGCACGCCGGATGTCTGACGGTCTTAAGCATATCAAGGTCGTTGTAATAGTCACCGATTGCGCCGATATTTTCTTCGGGAACACCGAGAATTTCTGCAAGAGCGAGAACAGCATTACCCTTGTGAGTGGTTTTGTTCAGAAGGTCAAAGGAGGCTCTGCCCGTGTCAATATATGCAAGGTCAGCATCGGAGACAGAAATAACAAAGTCCTTGATTTTCTTTTTTAGCCATGGGTAGCAGAAGAAAATTACCTTACCCCATTTTCCTTTAGGCACTTCATCAATTGAGGTGCATTTTTTATGTCTTAAAGAGTCAAGCATCATCATGCACGGAGATAGTATTCTCGGTCTTACAAGATATATCATATCATCAGTGAAAACGCCGATTTCAAGAGCAGGAAACTTTTCCATAGCTTTTCTTATAACATCCTCTGCCGAGGAAGGTATAGGGTTGAACCAAAGCATTTCTTCCTTTGAGAAATCGTATATTCCCGCCCCGTTCATTACAATGGCAGGAGTTTTAAGGTATGGCAATTTCATATAATGAGGCTTCAGCGACTGAACATTTCTTGCAGAAGCGAGGGTAAAATTACCGCCCAGAGTATGAACAAATTGGTCGATAGCATCAATATTGACCCTTGGTGTTTTTCTCAGCTTGTTATTCAGTGTGCCGTCAATATCCGACACTACGAGCCAGCCCGAAAAGCTTTTTTCTTCCATAGCTTCACCTTAATAGTTATAAACTATATTATCCTTATATTTTTCAGCAAGCTCATAGAGCTCTTCTCTTGTAACATAAGCCGTTGTACAGCCTACGGCAGTGACGCATTTTCCGCCCGTAATATTTCCGAAAAGAACACATCTTTCTATAGGCTCACCTGTCATTATACCGAACATAAAGCCTGCAAAGAAGGCGTCACCTGCACCCGTTGAGTCCACGTGAACAAATTCATCAATACTCTTTACATAAGTGTAGCTCTTTTTATCATAAATAAGACAGCCGTCCTTATCGAGCTTTACAATAGCAATATCGAGATACTTACTTAAAACCTCTGCGGCCTTCTTCGGTTCACTTTCACCCGTTATGATTGTTGCTTCTTTTCTGTTGGGAAGATAATAATCGGCAACATAAAGCTTTTCTTCAAAGGATTCGAGAGTCATTCCCTCGATAAATCCCGTATCAAGAATTACGGTTGTGCCCTCTTCCTTGAGCTTTCTGTAAACATCGGTGTAGCTTTCGTGCATAGCAACAGCCTTTGCACCTTTAAGTGCAGAGTAAATCTCCTCTGCTTTTGCTGAATCCTCTGTATTTCCGTAAGACCAGAAGGTACGGTCATTTTTTGTTATTGCCGCAGCAGTAATATTGACGGCAACCTTATTTCCGTGAAATACATTGACGGGCTCAACACCTGCTTTTCTGAATTCACTGAGGGCAAAATGCGAGAACATATCATCAGAAAGCTCAGTTACTGTTTTACACTCTATACCGAGTCTTCCTAGAGTTATCATTGTGCCCGGCACACCGCCACCGATACAAAGAGAAAACTTATCGGTAAAAATCTCTTCACCCTCTTGGGGAAGTCGGGGCATACCCTCAAAAAGTAAGTCAACATTGGTTTTTCCGTATCCTGCTGCAAAGCTCATAATCTTTTTCTCCTGAATCTTTTTTTACATTTTATAACATTTTCTCCTCTGTTGTCAACAGCATCACTGTTCCCTTATAAGCTGCTCTTTGATTTTTTCAATAATACGCTTTTCAAGTCTTGAAATATAGCTTTGAGAAATGCCCAGCATATCAGCAACCTCTTTCTGTGTATATTCCTTTGAGCCGAAAAGACCGAAGCGCATTACTACAATTCTTTTCTCCCTTTCTTCAAGCCTTGATACAAGCTTGAGCAGCTGGTTTTTTTCATCTTCCATTTCAATATTACGGTTGACAACATCATTGTCACTTCCGAGAACATCGGAAAGAAGAAGCTCGTTCCCGTCCCAGTCAACATTCAGAGGTTCATCAATAGACATTTCATTTTTAAGATTGGCTGTCTTTCTCAGATACATAAGAATCTCGTTTTCTATGCACCTTGAAGCATAGGTCGCAAGCTTGATTTTCTTTCCCGGGCAAAAGGTATTGACTGCTTTTATAAGGCCTATTGTACCGATTGACACAAGGTCCTCAATATTAATGCCCGTATTCTCAAACTTTCTCGCTATATAAACAACAAGTCGCAGATTGTGAGTTATGAGAAGCTCTCGGTTTTCATAGTTATGCAAAGCAATTTCACTGAGAATCTCGTCTTCTCTTTCTTTCGTAAGAGGTGCAGGGAGATTTTCCGAGCCGTTGACATAATAGACCTCTTCGTTTTCAAGGGAGAAAAAAGCTCTGAGCTTTATTTTTATGTATGATATTAAATTCTTAACGGTGTAAAACATAATCTTCACCTTTTTCATAAGTATTATTTTCAAAAACTGACGAATATAAAAGTGCACCGAATTCGCCCCCGTGAATCTTTTCTTTACAGACAGCAAGAGGTGCCTTCGGGACAGTTATATTCTTTTTGTAGTCCTTTATTTTCACACTGTCAGCTCTGAATGAAGGCAAAAGCCTTGCTGCACCCACAGATTTCACGGGAATGAGCTTCATTTTCAGTTCAGATGGTGCAGATTCAAGGTCGGTGAAAATGCTCTCACTGAGCAAATCCTTCAGTATATCAAACGATACAATTATCACTCCCTCACCGCTGAAGGGGTCCGTAAGAGAATTGCCCGTATCGTATAAGGCACGGCAGGAGTAGATCTTTTCGCCTATATTGATTTCAATAGCATATACGGAATTATCGGGCACTCTGTTTTTTGTAAAAATTCCTATAACCTTTAATACACCGTACGCGGCAACAGTAAGAAGCACAAGGGTCAGGGTGTCAATATTGAAATAGACTACACCGCTGTTAAAATACATATTATCCGGTGCGGCAAGGTACCACAGCATAAACATTACACCGGCAAATACAAAATTTATACCGAGAAAAGAAAGAGAAAATTTCATAAACATCTTTCTGTCTCCGAAGCCGAATGCAAGATACACCATAATACCAAGAGCAAAAATGCGGCTTACGGCAATAACCGTGTCGCTGATATGGGGAATTACAATTATAAGCGAATATACCCCGCCGAAAAGTGCTGACAAAAGAAGTCTCAGACGGTTTGCAGTGTGCTTTCTCCACAGACAGGTAAGAAGCAAAAGCCCGTAATTTATGTAAATATTAATTATTATCAGAACATCAACATAGATTATCTGCCCCATAACATCACCCTATTTATTATATGGAATAAGAGCCGAGTATTATGTCGAGAAAGAAAGGAGATAATTTATTTATAGTAACTAAAAATTAATTTGATATTATATTAATATCGTGTTATTATGGAAGCTGAACAAGGGATGTGACAGAATGAAAAAGAAACGCCTGAAAACAGCTTTGATTATTACAGCTTTATTTCTTATAATTTATGAATCAGTGCTTTGCGTGTTCATAATCAGTTACGGTAAAAAAGACGAAAAATGCAAAGCAGATGCAGCAATAGTTTTGGGTGCAGCTACATATAACGGTACCCTTTCTCCCGTTTTTGAAGAAAGGGTAAATCACGGTATATATCTTTACAAAAACGGTTTTGTAAAAAAGCTTATCTTTACAGGCGGTTACGGTGAAGGCAACGATATTTCAGATTCCTGTGCCGCAATGCTTTATGCTGTATCTCAGAATGTACCACAAGATGATATTTTAATCGAAGAGCAATCAACAATAACTCAGGAAAACCTTATGTATGCTAAAGAAATAATGGTCAACAATGACCTCAGCACAGCAATAATTGTCAGCGATCCTCTTCATATGAAAAGGTCAATGGTTATGGCTCACGACTATGAGATAGAAGCTTTTTCGTCACCGACGCCTACAACAAGGTACATAACTCTGAAAAGTAAAATCCCATTTCTGTTAAGAGAATTGTTTTATTATACAGGCTACAGAATCTACAGAATTATATTCTGAAACAAAAAACTCCACCCGTTAAGGTGGAGTTATAGCTTGTCGAAAAAGCATTTTCGACAAGCTGACAGACTGCCGAGAATGTTGCAAGATGCCCTTTTCTTCACTCCGAAGGCGTACATAGGTACTCCGAGAGGGTGAAAAAAGGGCAAATATATGCGAAAATCCGGAGGAATTCGATGTTCCACCGGATTTTATTGGCAATATTGTTATTATCTTTGCTTTAATTCATATTTATATATTATTCCGCATATATGTTCTTGCGACTTTATCGACAGTCTGAAACTCCACCCGTTAAGGTGGAGTTGTTTTTTTGACTTTTATTCGCCCTGAGCGAGTTCTCTCTTCTTTCTGTTCTCGGTTACGATTGATGTAACCTCGTCCATAAAGTCACCGTGAAGCTTGAACTTCTTAGTGAAAATAATAAGTGAAATCACAAAGAGAACGGCAGGAATCACTGAAAGCATAAGTGTGATTGCAAACTTTGCACTTTCGGGGTTTTGGTTGTGGAGATTACCGTCATAGTTTGAAATTCCAAGTGAAGCGAAGAGAATAATTGTCTGGAATGTATATGCCATTTTCTGAAGGAAGCCCTTCATTGAGAAGGTAATGGATTCGGCTCTGAAGCCAAGCTTAACCTCACCGTAGTCAACTACGTCAGCAAGGAAGATTGTCTGTGCGATAAACATTGAAGCCATACCCACTGCACATACGAAATATGAGATATTCATAAGCATAAAGACGCCTGTGAATGAACCTATTGAAATACCTGCATAGCCAAGTGCTGCAAGAACAAGTGATGTCTGATAAGCTCTGCGCTTGGACATATATTTTGTAAGAAGAGGAAGAAGTAAGAGACCTAAAACAGAGCCTGCTGCCTGGAAAAGTGAGAAGGTTGACTGCTTGTTGGGGTCACCTACAACAACGTCAAAGTAATAGGTAGCAACACCTGATGTAAGGTACCAGCCTGCATTGGAAATCATTGCAAAGAGCATAAACACAAGGAGCTGGTCATTGGATTTGATAACATCGAAGGCTCTCTTGAAGGAGAACTTTTCGGGTGCTTTTGTAACCTGAGTTTCTTTGGTTGTTGCAACTGAAATGCCTGAGAAGAAAATAAGGGCAACGGCACATACGGCTGCACAGACTACGTAGCTTCGTGCGTCGTGTACCTTAACGGCATTACCTGCTTCATCAAGTGAGGTTGTAACACTGACTGCAGTCATAACAAGAGGTGCACCGATTGAAACAATACCCTGACCGAGACCTGAGAAGGTTCTCGCAATTGTTGAAACAAGATTTCTTTCCTTAGGGTCACTTGTGAATGAGGGCACCATTGACCAGTAAGGAATATCAGCCATTGTGTTTGTCATACCCCATGCAACATAAGCGATTGCAACATAGGCACAAAGTGCAACACCCGTAAGCTTAAAGGGGTTGCTGAAGAGGAAAACAAGAACAATAGCGTTAAGGAATGAGCCTCTTAAAATCCAGGGTCTGTACTTACCCATTTTTGAACGGCTGTTATCAACAATTGTACCCATCATCGGGTCATTGATACCGTCCCATATTCTTGCAAAAGGTGTAAGAATAAGCAGGAATGATGCACTGAGACCTAATACGTCCGTAAGGTACTTTGCAAGGAATGAATAGAACATACCGTAGCTAAGGTCAAGACCTATGGCACCGATACCGTAACCGATTTTACTCTTTATGTATTTTATGGTATTCATAAAAAACTCCTTTCAGATTTCCGTCCTCTATATAATACATAAGCAGACAGAATAAATCAAGTATTGCAAAGATTTATTCTGTCAACATACCTTTCAAATTCGTCTTTTGAGACAATTTCAAGACTCTCTTTTTTTCTTTCACTGCAAACAGCTATTTCATAATCATCAAAGCTGAAGCAGGAAAAGTAACACCCGTAAGTCTTAAAGCTGTCTGCAGTTATATAATCGGAAAAATCGTAGCTGTCAAGTCCGCCGCTGATTCCCGTGCCTTCTTTTTTCAGGATGCTTTCTTTAAGTGCCCATAGATTTATAAATGTACGGCTTTTGTCAGCGGATTTTTCAATAAGAGAAGCCTCTTTTTCAGTAAAAAATCTTTCTGCAACACGAGGTCTGTATTCCTGAAGGCTCTGCACATCACAGCCGATTTCATTTGCGTCAACAGAACAAAGCACAAGAAAATCACTGTGACTGATATTAAAGAAAATACCCTCATTCTTAAGGTAAGGCTTTCCCTTTTCACCATAGCACAAGCTGTAGGATTCAATACTGAAATCACGCTTAAGCATATAGCCGAGAAGAACTCTCGCATAAACGGAAAGCTTATTGCTGCTTTTTTCTGTGTCCGAATCAGTTATTCTCTTTTCTGCTTCTTTTACTTTTTCAAAAAAGCCGTCATCAAAATCTCTGATATCAAGAAGACAAGTCAATTTATTCCCTCGCTTTTATATCTGCTGTTTAAACTCTTCGGGCACATGGAATGAAGGCATCAGCAGAAGGCTTATAAGATAAAGCCAGAGTCCGCCGCCTATAAAAAGGAAGAAAATTGCAAAAATAAGTCTTACAACAGTGGGGTCGAAGCCGAAGAAATCAGCATAACCGCCGCAGACGCCTGCAAGCTTCTTGTCATAGCTCTTGGTGAGGATTTTGCCTGTGTTGGTTTCAACATATTCAACGGGAGGCTGAGGAAAAACAAGAGCAAGTATAAAATAGACAACAACTAAGGGAAAAATCACTGTAAACATACATAAGGTTACAAAACCTATTCTGATAAGTGTCGGGTCAACATTGAGATAGTTACCGATACCTGCACATACTCCGCAGATTTTTTTGTTTCTGCCTAAATAAAGCTTCTTCATAATTTTTACCTCCTGAATTATTTTATATATTGTTCTGCTTTTTTGTTACTGCAAGAGTGTTCTTCATTAATACTGCAATTGTCATAGGTCCGCAGCCGCCGGGAACCGGAGTAATGAAGGAGCACTTTTCTTTTACATTTTCAAAATCAACATCACCGCAAAGCTTACCGTTTTCATCTCTGTTAATGCCTACATCGACTACAACAGCGCCTTCTCTCACCATTTCGGCAGTTATGAATTTCTGTCTGCCTACAGCGGCAACGAGTATATCTGCATTTCTTGTAAAGAAAGCAAGGTCCTTTGTTCTGGAATGACAGACAGTGACCGTAGCGTTTCTTTCAAGAAGAAGGGCAGCCATAGGCTTACCTACAATGTTACTTCTGCCTACAATTACGCAGTTCTTACCCTCAGGAGAGATACCGTAGTAATCCAGCAGCTCAATTACGCCCTTCGGTGTGCAAGAAGCAACATCATAGTCACCTACCCACATTTTGCCAACATTGACCTCAGAAAAAACGTCAACGTCCTTTTCGGGAGAAATTCTGTCAATGACCTTCTTTTCATCAATATGCTTCGGCAAGGGAAGCTGACAAAGAATTCCGTTGATTTTACTGTCAGCATTAAGTCTGTCAATAAGTGAAAGCAGCTCGTCTTCAGTTGTACTTTCAGGCAAAGCATATTCCTCGGAAATTATTCCCGTAACCTCACAAGCCTTTTTTTTATTATTCACATAAACTCTTGAAGCAGGATCATCACCGACAATAATTACTGCAAGTGCAGATGAAATCCCCTTTTCATTAAGAAGAGTAATCTCCTCTTTTACTTTTCCTTTGATATAAGTTGATACTTCTTTACCGTCAATTAATTTATACATAAAACAAAACCTCTGTCAGATTATCTTATTTGTTACTACGCCTTTATCCGTAGTAGCTGTTACATATAACTTGTCATTAATACGATTGTATTCAAATTTATAATTCTTTCTCTTTGCCCTTTTATCAAGAGCTTTGGTAATACGGTTATATTCTTTGTCGTCAGAAACGGCAATGTAATCCGTTCCTTCAACTTCACATGGATTCTTTGTATATTTAATAAGCTTGGCAACAAGCAGGCTTCCGCAGACAGCAACAATCATAACAGAAAGCACCTGAGAAACTCTGAGGCCTGTATCACCTATGTAAAGACTGTCTGTACGAAGACCTTCAACAAATGCTCTTTCAAGGCCGTACCATATTCCGTAAATGAGGAACATTTCACCGCTGAATTTTCTGCATTTCTTCATAACAACATAAAGAACAATAACACCGAGCAGACACCACACAGATTCATAAAAGAATGTCGGGTGAACATAAAGGTTGTTTTCGGCAATATGTTCTGCAATGTTCTCAACATTTTCAACGCCGAAGGATGCAGGGTGAGCTTCGATGTAATCAATTACGGTATCACTCATCATACCGAAGTTCTTATAAGTAAAGCCACCGAAGGCCTCCTGATTGGCGTAATTCCCCCATCTGCCGATACCCTGACCGACAAGAAGGCTTATGCCGCCCATATCAAGAAGGTTATAAAAATTAATCTTCTCCACCTTACAGACCACGAAGGCTGCAAGAATTCCGCCGATAATACCTCCGTAAATAGCAAGACCGCCCTCCCATATCTTAGGGATCTCTGACAAATGCTGAGAATAATAGTCCCACTCGAATGCAACATAATAAGCTCTGGCTCCTACGATGCCGCCGATAGTACCGAAAAGAAGAATGTCAATCATTTTGTCAAGATTAACCTTCCACATATGAGCAATTCTTCCTCCGAGAAGTACGGCAAGCAAAAAGCCGAAAGCAATTATCGCTCCGTACCATCTGACCTCGGCAAAGCCAAAATCAAGAATTTTTGAAACCTCAAATTCCTTGGCGATACCGGCAAACTTTACTAAAACAGTATCCATTATTATCCCCCTAAGCGATAGTATCGGTTACCATGTCAGCTGCGTTAAAGCAATCATAACAGGTATAGTTAAAATTGACATAAAACTTACAAGAGCAACAGTTTTTGAAGCAATTGCCGTATTTCTGTCATACATAGTTGCAAACATAAATGTGTTATTGGCTGACGGTACACTTGCAGAAATTATTGCAGCAGTGAGAAGCACACCCTTTACTCCGCAAAGGTAATAAAGACCGAAGCAGATAACGGGTAAAACAATAAGCTTCAACAGACCGACAAGATAGATTTTCTTATCCATAAACATTGATTTAATGTCTGTTTTTGCAAGATATGTACCGAAAATGAGCATGCCCATAGGCGAATTAAGTGCCGCAAGCATATTAAGAGGCTCGCTGAAAACATAGGGCAGCTTTATATCCAGAAGAAAAACAGGCAGACCTATAAGAAATGAAATTACACCCGGATTGAGAACAAGCTGTCTGAGATTCATTTTCTCCTTGGTCTTTCTCATAAGAGCTATGCCGTGAATATACGTAAAAACATTGAACATTACATAGCCGTTGGCACAATAAAATACGCCTTCTGCACCTAATACAGCCTCAGCCAAAGGCAAAGCCATAAAGCCTAAATTGCCGTAAATTGCCGCATATTTATAAACGGGATTATCTTCATCCGACTTATTTCTGAAGGTAAAAGCATTAATAATGATGGCAATAATATGGGTTGCTGCACCGAGTCCGAGCGAGATGAAAAATTTTTTCACCGTGTCATCATTCATTTCAATATCCATAAATGAATTAATGATAGCGCAAGGTACAATTAAATTAAGCAGCAGCTTAACAACCTTTCTTGCCGTAGCTTCACTGAAAAGTCCGGTTTTATCACAGATAAATCCCACCGCTACAATTGCGTAAAGAACGCCTACCTGAGTAGCGGCAGATAATGTATTATTTAAAAATAAAGACAAGTTTATTATTCCTCGATTTCTTTTGTTTTGATTTCACTGATTATAGCTTTAACAAGCACAAGAGCAAAAATTGCGAATATAAAATCAGTAACCGTAAAGGGATATTTATCATTCAGTGCATCGGCACCTTTTGCAAAACCGTAAATAAGTCTAGGGCAGTTCACCGTAAGAGCAACAAGTGCCGAAGATAAACCGAAGCCGACAACTCTCCATCTGCTCACATTTGAGTAGACACCAGATGCAACCTGTGCAAAAGCCATAAAGAACATTATCATAAGTGCAAGCAACACAAGCTCAAGGAATAATTCCGAAACCTTGACATAGCTTATCTGCTCAACAAAACGGTGAATTAATCTGAAGCCTGCCCAGCCTACAGGCGCAATCGCAAGAATCTTATGCTTTGATACCTTTGTGTCTCCCTTTATGAAGCTTTTTGCAAGGAATACAAAGTATACGGCAGAAAGAAGTGCAAAAACGCTCTGAAAAAAGGTAGGAATTGTACCTGAAAGCATCATCGACTGAAAAGCAGTACCCGCTGACTCAGTGCCTACCGACATAACAGAAAAATAAAATGAGCTTAAAGAATCATATAAAAATGTAACGGAGAAAATCACAGTTACAGCAATAAGTGCAGGATTTTTCTTCAGCTGAATACCGATTTTCTTGCTTTCAGAGCTTAAAAATGAGGATACGGAAAAGCAGACACAAGCAACAGCAATAATAAGATAAAAAGCTATCAGAGATATTGTGCTTCCCGTATAAAAGCCTGTAGTGTGATCAATAGAATTAAACATCTGCATTGTTCTTAATGCTACGGAGATAAGAACAGTAATAAAGAACACGGCAGGTAAATCTTTAAGAGATATCTTTTTGTTTGCCTCTTTAATTTTCATAATCACTTGCCTCCTCATAGATTCTCTGGTCAGACGGAATATAATCGTTGTTCTGTCTGTAGTTTTCTACTCTTTCATCCATAGGAACATATTTCTTGGGAAGAGCAATACTCTTATAAGCAGGTCTTATAATCTTACCGCCGGAAATAAGCTCTTCAAGTCGGTGTGCAGACCAGCCTGCAATTCTTGCCGTAGCAAAAATAGGTGTGTAAAGGTCTTCAGGAATTTTCAGCATCTTATATATAAGACCGGAATAAAGATCAACATTGGCGCACATTATCTTGTTCTTTCCCTTTACCTTACGGAATACCTCAGGTGTAAGCTTTTCGATGCTGTTTATAAGCTCAAAGTCCTTTTCATAGCCGTATTTATAGGCAAACTCCTTAGCCTTTCTTTTGAGAATAACAGCTCTCGGGTCAGAAAGAAGATAAACAGCGTGGCCCATACCGTAAACAAGGCCTGTTCCGTCACCTGCTTCTTTTCTGATAATCTTTTCAAGATAAGAAGCAATCTGCTTTTCATCGGTAATATCGGTGATATTCGATTTAATTTCTTCAATCATATGACTTACCTTGATATTGGCACCACCGTGACGTCCGCCCTTGAGAGCACCGATTGACGCAGCCACAGATGAATATGTATCTGTTCCGCTTGAGGTGAGAACTCTCGTTGCAAAGGTAGAGTTATTACCGCCGCCGTGCTCAGCGTGAAGAATAAGGCAGATATCAAGAAGCTTTGCCTCTTCATCAGTGTACTTTCTGTCCGGACGGATTGAACGGAGAATCGTCTGAGCAGTTGTAAGCTCCTTTTTATCAGGATGCACATACATACTCTTGCCGTAGAATTTCATTCTTTTCACCTGATAGGCATAGCACATCATAACAGGCATCTGAGAAATAATCTGAATCGACTGGCGAAGAACATTCTCTATAGAAATATCATCAGGATTTTCATCAAAGGAGTAGGAAGTCAGAACACATCTTGAAAGCTTGTTCATAATATCCATTGATGCATTTTTCATAAGTACGTCTTCAATATATGTATCGGGAAGCTGACGGCAGATACCGAGAACCTCACGAAACAGCTCGAGCTGACTTTCTGTGGGAAGGTTGCCGAAGAGAAGAAGATATACCACCTCTTCATAACCGAAACGGTCCTCTTTTTCACAAGCTTCGACGATATCGTTAATGTTAATACCTCTGTATTTGAGAATACCGTGTTTCGGAACACGTTCACCGTCTTCAATATAATAACCTTCAACAGAGCATATATTAGTGAGTCCTGCCATAACACCTGTACCGTCAGGATTTCTCAGACCTCGTTTTACGCCGTATTTCCAGAATGCGTCAAGATCAATTCGGCTTTTCTTTTCAATTTTATCACTCATTACTTTGAGAAGCTCGGGTGAAATTGGGTTTATAGAGTCTTTCATTTGCTTATCCTCCCGAAATCAAATAATATAATACCTCATTAAAAATTACATTAATCCCAATTATGTAATTATTTTATATAATATAACATACAAATAATATTGTCAATAAAAAAGACCTTAACTTTACAAATATTTATGCAATTATCAAACGGAGATTTAATTAAATGAAAACTAATCTGACACTTACTCTTATACTCTTTCTTATGATGGTTTTTTTACCCTTCATTGCACTTGTTGGCGGCGATTCTGCAAACAGTACCGCCGAAAATACTACAACTGAAGATTTGATAGAAACAGTCAGTGTGCTTTCAGCCTCAACGGGAAAAATTACAGAAATGAATGTCAGTGACTATGTCTTCGGCAGTGTCTGTGCCGAAATGCCCGCCTTCTTTCACGAAGAAGCACTGAAGGCTCAGGCCGTGGTCTCTTACACATATATGAAATGGTTAAAGGAAAACAGCGACAATACCTCCTCTATAGGTGCAGATATTACCAATAATCCCTCCTCACATCAGGCGTTTCTGACCGATGAAGAGCTCAGGGAGAAATGGGGTTCAAGCTATGATATATTCAGAGAAAAAGTAAAAGACGCCGTAGAAAGCGTCCTTTTTGAATATGTAAGCTATGAAAATGAAACGGCAATGACTGTTTATCACGCTCTTTCTCCGGGAGAGACACATTCTGCTGAAGAGGTATGGAAAAGTGCAGTCCCATATCTTAAAAGTGTCACTGCACCGGGAGACAAGCTTTCTCCCGATTTTTCTCAGTCCGTAACCCTTACAGAAGCAGAATTCATTTCAGCCTTTGACGGTGCCGCAGAAAGCGACGCAGATAAGATTTTAAAAAGTGCAGGCGAAGATGAAAACGGGTACACAAATGAACTGTCCTTAGGTGATAAGGTATTAAATAAAACAGATATCCGTTCTGCATATTCGCTTGCAAGTCCATATTTCAAGCTGAAAAAAGACGGCGACAGCTATGTTTTTACCATATACGGTAAAGGCCACGGCATCGGAATGAGTCAATACAGCGCTGATTATATGGCAAGACAAGGCAGTACCTACGAAGAAATTCTTGCACATTTCTATAGGGGAACTGACCTTGTCAGAGTTCAATAATTCTTGTAGCTAAAAGCTCCGTTTCGTCTTTATCATGGCTTGTAAAAATAATTAAACGATCTTTATATTCCTCGACGATATAACCGATAATCTCTCTTTTCAATTCACCGTCAAGACCCTTGAAGGCTTCATCAAGAATAAGAATATCACCACCAAAGCATATAGCTCTTGCAAGAGCAACACGTCTTTTCATACCGCCGCTGAGCTCCGAGGGATACTTACCCAGAGCATCAGAGAGTCCCAGACGGCTGAGCCACTCTTTTGCCTTTTTTTCGTCGCAGACACAGCTGACATTCTGCAGCGCAGTATACCAGGGAAGAAGCACATCATCCTGAAATACCATAGATATTTTCGTGCCCTTTTCAAAAGTAATATCGCCTTTATAATCCTTCTGAAGAGAAGCAATAATGCGAAGGAGAGTCGTTTTGCCTTTACCCGAAGGGCCGCTTATATTCACTCTTTCTCCCCTTTTGAACTCGCAGGAGAAATCCTTTAATATAACATTATTTTCAAAAGAGAAGGAAAGGTTTTTAATTCTCAGCATTTTTCTTTTCCTCCTCTGTTTTATTGTTCTGCAATCTTTTCAAAAGAAAAACTATGAGCTTTTCAAAAGCTACACTCAGAAGTATAACCACTACCGTCCATGCAAATAAATCCGTAGTTTCAATATTTATTTTGGAGCGATACAGATTATAGCCTATTGACTTCAAGGGGGTGCTGATAACCTCAGCGGCAATACCCGATTTCCATGCAAGGCCGAGAGCCGTTGTAGCACCTGCAACGAAAAAAGGAAGCACCGAATGAAGATATATCATCTTCAGCTTTTTCGGAAAGGAAAACTTGAAAATTTCAGCCATTTCAAGAAGAGATTTATCTGTCTCCTTTATGCCCTGAGACACATTTGCCCATATAACCGGCAGTGCCATAAGAAAAGAGATAAACACTGCAACATTATCCTTTTTGAGCCATACAAGAGCAAGAAGAATAATGGAGGCAACGGGTGTTGAACGGACAAGGCTTATCACGGGCTTGAAAAGCTCATAAAGAAAAGCTGAAGCCGAGGTCAGAACACCTAAAACCGTGCCGAAAATTACGGCGAGAACATAGCCTGCAGTTATTCTTAAAAGAGAGTAAAAGGAGCTTATCCAGAAATCTCCCGTTTTTATAAGCTCAGAAAGTCTTACAAGAACATTCATCGGTGAAGGAACAAGCATTTCCATATCTACCAATAAACAGGCGCATTGCCATACTCCTATCCAGAACAGGAGTATGGCAATTTTATATATAGTTTTTTTTGCTTTACTTTTAAAATTATTCTGCAACATAATAGATGTCATCACCGGGAACCGCACCGCCGATTGAGGTGGGATCTGCGTTAAAGTATACCTGATAGTTTGCAGCAGCAATCGTCTTCATTTCTTCGCCGTCGATAAATACAATGTTACATTCGGGAATTGCTTTCTTTGCAATGGGAGCTTTACCAATAATGCCGTACTTAACAACGAGCTCTGCAGCTGCATCTATGTTTGTATTTACAAATTCAACAGAAGCCTTGTTTTCTGCAATGAAGCTCTTGACTGCTTCGGGGTTTTCTTCAATAAACTCTGTTCTTGCGATTACACAGCCCATTGAAAGCTTGGTATCAGGGCTGATTTTATTCCATTCATCAGTAAGTGAAAGGGAAATCTTAAGGTCGGGATTCTGTGCAGTTGCAACAGTTACGAAGGGCTGAGGAAGCACGCCGTATTCAACTTCACCCTTTGTCATTTTTGCAACAAGCTCACTGTGCTCTGAAAGATATTCAACAGTTACGTCCACGCCTACCTTAAGGCCGTTACCTTCAAGAATATAGTTGAGGATATATTCAACTGTTGTGCCCTGACCTGTTGCATAAACGGTCTTGCCCTTAAGGTCGGTTACTGCATTAAGCTCTGCGCCGTTTGTTACAAAGTAGAGTACGCCGAGAGTGTTAAGGCCGAGAATCTTGATACCACCTTCGGTCTTCTTATAAAGGTTAGCGGCAAGATTAAGAGGACAAGCGGCAATATCTGCTGCCTTTGTTGATATAAGTGAAACGATTTCTGTGGGGTCACTTGTAAGCTTGAAGCTGTACTTTTCGTCATCCATCATATCAACCATACCCATACCTGTAGGGCCGCTGATAGCTGCAACATTGATTTTTTCGGTTACTTCAGCTGATGTTGATTCGGTAGTTGATTCTGTGGTTGTTGTTTCATCACCGCTGCCGCCGCAGGCTACAAGAGCAAAGAGCATAACTACAGCGAGAAGTAATGCGAGTAAAGATTTTTTGTTTTTCATTTTCATTCAGTTCCTTTCAATAGAAAATTTATATCTTTAAGGCAGAAAGCTTTTAAGCTTTGCCTCATTTACCAGAGTTACGGTTTTGCCTTCCTTATATATTGCTCCGCTTTCTGAAAGCTTATCGAAGGCTCTGTAAAGAGATGCTCTGCTCACATCAAGTGAAAAAGCAAGATGACTTGCAGAAATCAGAATCTCTTCGGACTCATTTTTGCTGAAGCTGTTATTCAGATAATGAGCAAGTCTGCTTTCGGCAGTGCCGCCCGTAAACGAAACTATTCTTGTGTTGAGATAGTAGAGACGGTCAGAAAGATAACGGATAAAGCTCAGGGAAAAATTACTGTCCTCTTTCATTATTTTTTCGACGGTTTCTTTATTGACGAAGACAACCTTACAGTCTTTTACAGCCACTATATTATTGACATAATAATCACGGCTTGCAAAGAGTGATGCACACCCGAAAATTTCCTTTTCCTTAAGGGTGCTGATTTCAATTCCGTTGTCTTTTACAACCCTTGCACTGCCCTTAAGAATTATACCTACAGCAAGTCTGAACTGAGAAAGAGAATAAATAGTCTCCCCTTTTTTATAGGTCAGAATTTCGGGCTCAGCCTGCATAAAAATCTTTTTCAGAATATCTTTATCGGCATCGCAGAAAATCTTAGCTGAATGTATTGTATCAAGTATCTTCGCTGTCATAAAACACCTCATTTTTGTCTCATTTGATACATTATAGTCATTTTATCACAGATTATTCTTAATGTCAATCACTTTTATTTACAAAAGACAAAATTAGTTGTATAATACTTAAAAAAGACGTAAAAGGACTGATAAAATGTTTGCAAAAGTAGGCAGCATCGGTATGCTCGGTATGAACAGCTACGGTGTGGGTGTTGAGGCTTCAATAGATAACGGACTTTCAAGATTTGACATTGTAGGTCTGCCTGACACTGCCGTAAGCGAATCAAGAGACAGAGTGCGTTCTGCAATGAAAAACAGTGATTTCAAATTTCCAACAACGAGAATTACTGTTAACCTTACACCTGCTGACATAAAAAAAGAAGGTCCCGTATATGACCTTCCCATTCTGATTGCTCTTCTTATGGCGTCGGGTCAGCTCAGATGCGACATTTCAAAAAGTGCTTTTATCGGTGAGCTTTCCCTTAACGGAAAAATAAGACGTATCAACGGCACTCTGCCTATGGTTATAAAGGCAAAGGAGCTCGGATATAAAGAAATTTTCGTTCCTGAGGAAAATGCAAACGAAGGCTGTGTGGTAAAGGGAATTGATGTTTATTCTTTAAGCGACATCAAAGAGCTTGTTGACCACCTGACCGGCAAGAAAAAGCTTTCAGTTGTTGACCCGACATCTTTTAGGGAATATGAAAATATGCCTGAATTTACACCTGATTTTGCCGACGTAAAAGGACAGTATCAGGTAAAAAGAGCCCTCGAGGTTGCCGCTGCAGGCGGTCATAATGTGCTTATGATAGGACCTCCCGGTTCAGGTAAAAGTATGCTCGCTCAGAGGCTCCCGTCCATTCTTCCGAATATGACCTTTGATGAAAGCCTTGACGTTACAAAAATGTTTTCTGTTGCAGGCATTCTGCCTCAGAATGTATCCCTTATAAAATCAAGGCCCTTCCGTTCACCTCATCATTCAATTTCTACGGCAGGTCTTACGGGTGGCGGCAGAATTCCCCGTCCCGGTGAAATCAGTCTTGCAAACCACGGTGTACTTTTCCTTGATGAGCTTCCCGAATTTTCAAGACTTTCAATGGAAGCTATGAGACAGCCTATAGAAGACGGAAAAATAACCATTTCCCGTGTTTCAGGCTCTCTTACATATCCCAGTCAGGTTATGCTTGTCTGTGCTATGAACCCCTGTCCCTGCGGATACTACGGACATCCTACAAAAGAATGCACCTGTACAAAGGGCGCGCCTGCTAAGTATCTTTCAAGAGTCAGCGGCCCCCTTCTCGACAGACTTGATATTCACGTTGAGGTGCCTCAGGTTGATTTTCAGAAGCTTTCTGATGACGAAAGAAGTGAAAGCTCAGCTGAAATAAAAAAGAGAGTTGATAAGGCGAGAGAAATACAGAATAAGCGATTTGAGGGCACACCCGTCACCTGCAACGCTAAAATGACTCCGGCTATGACAAGAACCTTCTGCAGAATTGACACTGACAGCAAAAATATGCTTGAGGACTGCTTTGAAAGAATGGGACTTTCAGCAAGAGCCTATGATAAAATTCTGAGAATTGCACGAACAATAGCTGACCTTGACGGCAGCGAAAACATTGAGCTTGAACACATAACCGAAGCGGTACAGTACCGTTCACTTGACAGAAAGTTCTGGGGCAGATAATTATGAATAAAAAACCTAACGTTCTTTTTATCGTTACCGATGACCAGAGATTTGACACAATACACGCTCTCGGCAACGATGAAATAATCACACCTAATCTTGACCGACTTACCGAAAAGGGTATGTCTTTTACAAGAGCTCATATTGCAGGCGGTACCTGCGGCGCCGTATGTATGCCCAGCCGTGCTATGATTCTTACGGGCAGAAATCCCTTTCATCTTCAGGAGCTCGGCGGAGATATACCCGAAATTCACACGACAATGCCTCAGGCGTTTAAAGAAAACGGCTATGAGACTATCGGTCTTGGGAAATTCCATAACGGCTGTCCTGCCTATGCAAGAAGCTTTACTCAGGGAGCTAAGGTATTTTTCGGCGGTATGTGGGATCACTGGAATGTGCCTACCTGCAGATTTGACCCGACGGGAAAATATGACAATGTAATAAACTTCGTTGTGGATTTCTATAATGACAATCATCCCCAACAGCAGCACTGTGACGAATTCTGTCCGGGCAAGCATTCGAGTGAGCTTCTTACCGATGCGGCAATTGATATGCTGAAAAAGAATGCCGGCAAAGAAAAACCTTTCTTTATGTATCTCGCTTATCTTGCACCTCACGACCCGAGAACTATGCCCGAACGTTTCCGTCAGATGTATGACGAAAGCAAGATAACTCTTCCTCCGAATTTTCAGGAGGTTATTGATACAAACTATCCTCTTATGGTGCACCGTGACGAGCATCTTGCCAAGTATCCGAGAAAACCCGAGGAAATCAGAAGGCATATTGCAGAATATTATGCGATGATTACTCACCTCGACTATGAAATCGGCAGACTCCTTGACGCACTTGAAGAGTCGGGCGAAGCTGACAACACAATAATTGTCTTTACAGGTGATAACGGTCTTGCAGTTGGTCAGCACGGCTGGCTCGGTAAAGAGGATATTTATGAGCATGGAGTGCGCATTCCTCTTATTATCGCAGGCCCGGGCATCGAAAAGAATGCGAAAAACAATGCTTATGTTTATCTTTATGATGTATTCCCCACTCTCTGCGAAAAAATCGGTATTGACATCCCCTCTTCCACCGACGGTAAGAGCTTTGCTAAGCTTCTTGACGGTAAAAACGGCGACGAACACAGAGATGAGCTTTATCTGATTTTCGATGAATTTGTAAGAGGCATAAAAGACAAAAGATACAAGCTTATTGAATACCGTAACGGTGATACGGAAGAAGACAAATGGACCTTCCTATATGACCTCAAAAATGACCCTTGGGAGAAAAACAGTCTGGCAAAAGATGAAAAGTACAGAGATATTCTTCTTCACTTAAGAGAAAGAATGCTCTCTCACCGTGATGAATGGGAAGAGCAGAAACATCCCTGGGGTGTGAAATTCTGGACAAGATTTAATCCTGAAAAGGATAATATATAACAAAAACAGGCTACCGCAATTAAGCAGTAGCCTGTATATTTTTGTTCTTGCTTACGGAAGAAGTGTAATTGAGAATGCAATCATAAACTGTGCAAGATAATAGGTTGCGTGGTTAAGTATAAAGTTTACGGGAGTATTCTTATCCTTTGCAATTGCAAAATACATCGGTGAAAGAATGATATCTGAAATAAGGAAGAATACAAGACCGATTGCATATACCCAGTAGCCTACATAACCTGTCTTAACGGCCGCCATAAATGAAAGTCCCATTGTAAAGGCAAGAATAAGAACATAAACAATAAGAATAGGCTTGAACTTGCCGAATTTCTGCTTTGTGGGCTTCTCAAGAATAAGATTGCCTATTGTAACGGCAAGTGAGATAATAACAGGATAAATGAAATCCTTGCCTGCGAAATCAACCTGATGTAAAAGACCTGCTATGTAAATAAGGTGACCTATACCGAAGCTGGTAAAGCCTGCGTAGAGGTACTTGTCATTGTCTGCGGGATACACCCACTTCTGATCAAGATAAATATCACCGAGCATACCGAAGATACCGCCTGCGATAATTGAGATACCAAGCTCCCAATATTCAGGATTTGCAAGTGTGCCTGTGATTGATGTCATAAGGAAGAAAAGACTTACAACATTCTTGATAAATACACCCTCAACGCTTCTCTGCTTATGACATTTAATCATAAAAGCTACAAGAGAAGCTGCACCTAAAGCCAGTGCTGCATAAGTTAAAACTGTCAACATAAATGATTCTCCTTTTCAAATAAATTGCTGTTATTCTTCTATTGTGATGCCTCTTTCTTCCCTGAGAACAGCAAGCTCCTCAAATACCTTCTGCTTCTTTGCGCCTGTAAGGTCGTAGAAGAAAAGAGGAATTGCACAGAGAACAAGGCTGATACCGGGAACAATGGTAACAAGTGAGAACATTGCAAAATTCTGAGTTGTTGAAAGACTGTTAATTGCATCAACAACCTGCTGACCTGAGCCTACATTCATTGTACTTACATCGATATTCACAACGATGTACATAAGAATAATTGCTACTGTTGCAAAAGCGTTACCGATTTTATTAACGAATGACTGACATGCGGAACCGAGTCCTGTATTTCTGAATCCTGTTTTCCACTCCATAAAGTCAAGACAGTCACATACCATTGCAAATGAAACGTTATTGATAACACCGAGAGGAATACTTGAAATAAGCATAAAGGGAATGCAGATAAGAAGATTCTTAGTAGTCCAACCGATTATAAGAGTACATACACTCGCGGCAAAACCACCGATACAGGAAACTATCATAATGTGCTTATATTCAAATTTCTTGTAAAGCTTGGGTAAGAAGAGCATCGCACCGAACATACCGACAGCTGCACAAACCTGAATAACAAGTGCAACACTTGAAATATTGGAATTGTACTCAGCAACGGTTTCGGGCTTTTTGCCGATGTAGAAGCCTGAATAACGTGCAACGTGAGGAGCTGCAGCCTGAAGCATATATCTGCCGAATGAAAGTATACCTGAAAGAACAACAAGCATCAGGGGCTTGCAGTGGAAAACTCTTGAAAGAGATGTAGGCTCACCGGGAGCTCTTTTGGTAGCATCGGGAATCTGAATTCTTTCCTTAACCTTAAAGGAAGACATTGCAAATAAAGGCATACCGATAACAGCCATCGAAATAGCCATAATAGCATACTTAAGAATATTGGCCTCTTTAACATCCATATCTGCGATTATAAAGCCAACGATAATGGGAAGAGCAACAGTAACGGCTGAACCGATACCGCCGACAGTCTTACCGTAGGAAATAAGATTACCTCTTTCCTTGGGGTTAGGCGTCATAACGTTGGGCATACTCCAGAAAGGCACGTCACTGACCGTATAAATCATACCCCATGCAACATAGACAACAGCTACAAATACATAAAGCCAGATTGACTTATTTTCTGTATCAAAGCCGGGGTTTACGAACATAAGAATTGTAAGTGCTGCAATGGGAATCGCCGTAAGAATGGGATAAGGCTTCATTCTGCCCCACTTTGTCGTCTTTCTGTCCATAATCATACCCATCATAGGGTCGTTGATTGCGTCCCATACTCTTGCAAGAAGCATAAGCATAATAACAAACATTGCATTGAGTGTGAGAACGTTCATGTAGTAGTCCGTTATGTAACTGGACATACAGCTGTAAACAAGGCCCTGACCAAGTGCTGCTATAGCATAGGTCTTGACCTCACCCTTCGGAACATATTTTTTCTGATCCATAATATCCTCCATAATTACATAATTTTGTTAATTATACCACATTTATGTATATATTTGTCAATTAAAATTCATTAGCAGTTTATTTTTGATGTAGAAAATACAGCCTTCTTTTTGTGCCTTTTGCCGAAAGTGTTTTATTTTGTTGAAAAGAAAGGGATATTATTGTATGATGTAAGAGATTAAAATAAGGGAGTGCATTGCTATGAGCAGAACTACCGAATACTTTTTAAAAACATTTTCCTGGAGGTCGGACAGCAAAACTGACGATAAGTTTGTTTATATCAAAAACAATGTAAGGTTTTCTGTTCTTACATCAAGACTTTTAAGAGTCGAATACGATAAAAAAGGGCTTTTCACTGATGAACCTACCCAGTCAATTATCTGCCGCAACTTCGACAAGCCCGAATTCAAGGTTGTCGAAGACGGTGACAAGGTCATCATTATTACAACAAAGACTATTTTCAAATACGATACTGTCTCAAAGAAAATGACAGGTATATCACTTAAGGGCGGCAAAAATCTTACCGAATTCAAGGAAGGCAACCTTAAGGGCACATATCGTACTCTCGATATGGCAAGTGGTGCTATCAATATCGGTGACGGCATTATGTCAAGGAACGGGGTTGCTGTTATTGATGACAGCAAAAGCCTTATTTTAAACGGTGACGGTACAATCGGCGAAAGAAGAAAAACCGAAAAGGATGAATATTATTTCGCATACAACCACGATTACAGAGAATGTCTTAAGGATTTCTTCTCACTTTGCGGCGAAGTACCCCTTGTTCCGAGATATTGCCTTGGCAACTGGTGGAGCAGATATAAGGCTTATACTCAGGACGAGTATGTTGCACTTATGGAAAAATTCATTGAAAAGGAAATTCCTATCACTGTTGCCACAATCGATATGGATTGGCACTGGGTTGATGTCAAGGAACGCTTCGGTAAAAGCGGTAGCAAGGTATCCCTTCTTCCCAACACCACAGATTTCATTTTCCAAGGGGACGGCTGGACAGGCTACAGCTGGAATACTGAGCTTTTCCCCGACTATAAGGGCTTCCTGAAGTGGCTTAAGGAAAAGAATTTCAGAATTACAGTAAATCTCCACCCTGCTCAGGGTATAAGATTCTTCGAGGATATGTATCCTCAGGTTGCTGAGGCTATGGGTGTTGACCCTGCAACAAAGAAGAGAATCGAATTTGACACCACAGACCCGAAGTATATTGATGCTTACTTCAATCTTGTTCATAAGCCTTATGAGGATGACGGTGTTGATTTCTGGTGGATCGACTGGCAGCAGGGCAAAAATACAAAACTCAAGAACCTCGATCCCCTCTGGGCACTCAATCACTATCATACTCTGGCTAACGCAAGAGGAGATAAGAGACCCCTCATTCTTTCAAGATTTGCCGAGGTCGGCTCACACAGATATCCTCTCGGCTTCTCAGGTGACACATTTATCAATTGGGAAAGTCTCGATTTCCAGCCCTATTTCACACTTACCGCAACTAACATCGGTTATACATGGTGGAGCCACGATATCGGCGGACATCAGATGTGCAGCAAGGACGACGAATTATACACACGCTGGGTACAGTTCGGCCTCTATAATCCTATTATGAGACTTCACTCAACAAGCAACGAATTTATGGGTAAGGAGCCCTGGAAGCACAATTTCCAGGCTGAGACAATTGCAACAGCTTGTCTTCGTGAACGTCACGCACTTATCCCCTATCTCTATTCAATGAACTACCGTACCCATAAGCACTGCCTCGCTCTTTGCGAGCCTATGTACTATCAGTATCCCGAAAACAAGGAAGCCTATGAGGTTAAAAATCAGTACTTCTTCGGTTCAGAGCTTCTTGTAGCTCCCATTACTCAGAAGATGAATCCTAAAACCTTCCTCGCTCCCGTAGAGGTATGGCTCCCCGAAGGCAGATGGACTGACATTTACACAGGTGCCATTTATAACGGCGGTCAGAAGATTACTATGTACCGAGGACTTGAAAGTATTCCCGTTCTTGCAAAAGAAGGTGCAATTATTCCTATGTCTGCCGATGACAGAAATAACTGCAGCGATAATCCCAAGGATATGATTCTCCGTATTTTCAGAGGTAACAACACCTTTGAGCTTTACGAGGATGACGGTATTTCCAACAGCTTCAAGGACGGCAACTTTGCTATTACAAAGTATGCAGTTAAAGAAAACGGCAATGACGTTATCTTTAATATCTGCCCCGCAGAAGGCAACTGCTCAACTGTACCTTCAAGAAGAAACTACACTCTTGTATTTGAAGATATCAAGGATGCAGAGTCTGTATCAGTAAAGGTTAACGGCAAAGAGGTTGCAGCCGAAATCAAGAAGACAAAGAACAAGACCGAAATCACTCTCAAGGGTATTTCTCCCAAGGCTTCGGCAGAAATCGTCTTCACAGATATTACTGCAAGAGGCAACAGAGATAAGAGAGAGCAGGTTATCGACCTTGTTACAAAATATCAGCTTTCAGTTAATGTTAAGAAGCTTAAGTACAACTCCTTCCTTAAGAATATTTATTCAGAGATTCCCACTAAGGAAGAATGCTTCAGAGGGCCCATTGAAGAAGTAGTAAAAATGGCATAAAAGTTCAGAGAACCGACCGTGGTCGGTTCTCTTTCTTTATCAGCGTACAAGCTTTTTATTCATTTTTTTACTTGCAATCTTAAGAGAAAAATATACAGCAAGCCATACTGTAAAGTACACTACAATAAAAATCACAGAAAATATGATAAGCACCTTTATATCAAAAGGTATCCATGTGTTCAGCACATAAGTGATACTGTAAGCTGAATATAAAAGAGCAAAGTGCCAAAAAAGTGCTTTGGGCACCGACCAATGATCAATATCGTTGAAAACACTGGCTCCCGCATGAATGAAAACTAAGGCGTAGGTGGTAACAATTGCCAAAAACACCTGCTCTGCAGTCAGTTCAAAATCAGCTACGGTCTTCGATAAAATCAGATAGATTATACCTACAACCACAGGCCCGAATCCTCCGAACATAAGCCCTCTGTGTAAAAATTCCTTAAAATATCTGTTCATTCAAATACCAAACCTTTCTTTAACATTTTTCAGATTTCTTCTGGATACATAATCCGTATATCCGTTTTTAAAAACTACTTTCATTGTACCCGTGAAAGATACGTCGAATTTTTCTATCTTTTCTGTGTTCGCAATACAGGACTGGTTTATGCGTACAAATAAATCCTTATATTTTGCTTCTGTCTGATAAAGCTTTTCCTTTATCCTATAGCTGCCCTTATCCGTAACTGCAAAAACCTTATTTCCCTGTGCAGTAAAATAATGAACATCTTCTGCATTGAGTTTCACCGCTTCTCTGTCTGTGTAACCCATAAGTACGTTCTCGCTATCCTCTACTATAGATCTTATACGTTTTATGAGGTCACTTTCTTCTTTATGAGTATAAATTATAATTTCTTCATCTCTTTCACTGTCGGTTATTACTCTGAGCTTCATACAAGCCTCCTTTCCCTGCAATTTAAGCAAGGTACCTTTCTTTGTTTAAATGTTAGCATAACTTATTTTTTTATTCAATAAAAAGTATGTATGCGGTAATTTATTCAACCTAAGCGGTAAAAGTATTTTCAAATTAACAGCAGATAAAAAGCAAAAAGGCACCTTCATATCTGAAAGTGCCTTATGTTCAAATTCATTATTTACTACACTCAAAGCAGACCCAACCGCCTTCGGTGTGTCTTGCTTTAATCTTAAAGCCGTACTTATTGAAGGCATCAATAACATCCTGCTCTCTTGTATCAATAATACCCGAAGTGATAAACACAGCATCGTCCTTCATAAAGGAAGCGACATCCTTACAGAAAAGAATGATAACATCTGCAACGATATTTGCTACAACTACATCAAACTTTCCGCTTACCTTATCGGTGAGGTTGCCCTGAAGAATATTGTACTGCGGAGGATAGAAATTATTTACCTCGCCGTTTTCAAGGGCAGTTTTAACTGCAAGAGCGTCAATATCAACGCCCGTAGCCTCCTTTGCACCGAGAAGAAGGGCGGCAATAGAAAGAATACCGCTGCCGCAGCCGATGTCAAGCACCGTTGTGCCCTCTTTTATGTGCTTTTCGAGAGTTTCGAGGCAGAGTCTTGTGGTTTCGTGTGTGCCCGTACCGAAAGCAAGTCCGGGCTCAATATTAAGAACCTTTCTGTCCCCTGCTTCAAATTCATCCTCCCAGGTAGGTCTTATAAGAAGCTTTTCACCGACTGGAATGGGATGAAAATACTGCTTCCAGTTGTTCTCCCAATCTTCGTTTTTACACTGATTGAGAAGAATTTCACTTTCAATTCCCTCAGCTGTATATCTTTCCTGAAGAAAAGCTACAGCTTCGGCAGGATTCTCTTCGGGTGAAATATAAATATGTACAATTGCCTTTGTTCTGTCCTTACTGAGAAGGTCTTCGTCAATAAGGTCAATGTGTGCAATTTCCCATGCTTCTGCTTCAAGGTCACGGTAGTCTTCAATATAAATGCCGTAAGGCACTACCATTGAAGCAATATCCCCTGCTCTGTCTATATCATCAGCATTAACACTGATTTTTACTTCTGTCCAATCACTCATTTTTTATTCTCCTTTTCTGAGTATTACTGCATCAAGGGCTGAAAGCTTCACGCTTTGTCCCTGCATTGTACCGCCGAAAACAGCTTTGGAATTATGCCATTCATAAGGCAGGAAATAATCAATTTCGTGCTCATTACGGTTGACAATTACCATTATTTCATCTCCGCCGCCTTTTCTTACAAACGCAAGACAGCCGAGCATTTCGGAAACAGTATAGTATTCGCCTTCCTTAAGGCACTTACATTCTTTTCTGACTTTGCCGAGACTGCGGTAAAAGTCAATAAGCTCTTTGTTTTCTCTGCCCCAAGGGTAGCAGAAACGGTTGAAGGGGTCCTTATATCCCTCCATTCCTGCCTCGTCACCGTAATAAAGGGACGGCACACCGGGAAGAGTATACTGTATTACTGCCGCAAGCTTCAGAAGCTTTACGCCCTTTTCATACTGCTCTTTCGTGAGAGTTCTTCCGCTCTGCCAGCTTCTGTCTCTGTACTCACAGCTTTCACCTGCAAGCTGAGTAATCGCTCTCATTGTGTCGTGAGTTCCGATATGATTCATCAGTACATCTACAACGCATTTAGGGTAGTTTTCAAGTATGGTCATTATTTTATCGGAAAAGCCTTCGACCTTACCCGTTCTTATAAAGGAAATCACTGCATCGGCAAAGGGATAATTCATAACCGAATCAAGCTGATTGCCCTGAAGATATCTTCTTCTCTGACCGTAGCTGAATTTATTTGATGCGTCCTCCCACACCTCACCGAGTACAAGTGCTTCGGGATTCTCTTGCTTAACGGCTTTTCTGAATCGGTCAAGGAAAACATCGGGTAGCTCATCGGCAACATCGAGGCGCCAGCCTCTTATACCTGCCTTAAGCCACTTTCGTGCAATACCGTTTTTGCCTGTAATGAAATTAAGAAACTCTTCCGATTCCTCTACTACTTCGGGAAGAATACTTATTCCCCACCATGAGTGATATTTATCGGGATGATTTACGAATTTATACCAACTGTAATAGGGTGATTCCTTTGACTGATATGCACCTACACTGTCATATCTTCCGTACTTGTTAAAGTAAATACTGTCGTCACCCGTATGACTGAAAACACCGTCAAGGATTACTGAAATTCCCTTTTCTCTTGCCTTGTCACAAAGGCTTTTAAGGTCCTTTTCGGTGCCTAAAAGTGAATCTATCTTCGAATAGTCAGAGGTATCGTATCTGTGATTACTCTGAGCTTCAAAAATCGGGTTAAGATAAATGCAGGTTGTACCTAAAGATGCTATGTAGTCAAGCTTGTTTTCAATGCCCTTAAGGTCACCCTGAAAATAGTCATTGTTAAGAACCTTGCCTTCGCTTGTCGGCTTCCATTCGGGTTCACCGAAAATGTCATTTCTGAGCTTTCTGTCAGAGGGTACATTTTTCTTTTTCTCCCCCGAAAAGCAGAAACGGTCAGGAAAAATCTGATAGAACATTCCGCCTTTGAGCCAGTCCGGTGTTGAAAAATCCTTACTGTAAACGGAAAGCTGCCAGTCCTCGGTACCCATTGAAAGCTTACCCAGACAATTTCCGTCATGCCTTATGGCAATTCTGCCCCAAGGAGTGTCATATTCAAAATGATAAAAGTAAATGTCCGGCTCCTTTGCAGTGTAGCCGAGGGCCCACCACTCTTCGTTTTCGCCCTCCATTGAAAGCCAGCTCATAGAGTGATATTCATAGTCTCCCCCGTCACTTTTAATGACAAGGTCAACCTTTGAGCAGACAAGATTTCTCGGTAAAACTACCTTGAAAACTATATTTTCACCCTGACGCACTGCACCGAATTTACTTTTATGCAGAGTGTTTCGTGAGTTAAAAGGAATATAATCCATACAGCACATCCTTTAATGTTCTTAAAAAAATATATCGAGCATATAAATTACCAAAGAAATAATGATTGGTGGATTAAAATATGTTTGTAATCTCTGTAAAATCCGATAAGGTATTTAAATTAGCTTTAGCTGCCATTCTGACCGTAGTTCTTACAATCGGTGCCGCAATATCTGTTTCAAGGCAGAACGCACTTCCCGCATCGAATATCGGCGGAATAGTTATGAAGGGTGAGACCGCCGAGGAAAGAATCGCATTTTTCTCCCAGTTCGGTTGGGAGATATCCGAAGACCCTCTCGAAGTAAAAGAGGTAGTAATTCCCGAGGAATTCGACGAAACCTACGAGGAATACAATGATATTCAGAAGCAGCAGAATCTTGACCTTGAAAAATACAAGGGTGCAAGAGTCAAAATGTGGAGCTATGAAATCAAAAACTACCCGGGCTATGAAAATACCGACGGTATAATAAGAGGTAATATCCTCGTTTATGAAGGTGTTATCGTTGGCGGTGATATCTGCTCGACAGAGCTGGGAGGCTTTATGCACACCTTCGACAAACCTCAGACATCACAGACAATTCTTACAGAATCCAGTCCTTGATTGTATCAAGAAGGCTGATTTCTACCGTTGCTCTCATATAGAGTCCGTCTTCACGGTACTCTTCAAATTCAACAGCGCCTTCGTTTCTTATCCTTGCAGCAATTGCACCCGCTGAGAAAGGAATAAGAAGCTCAGCCTTTCTTCTTGTGGGAGGAAGCTCCTTTAAAATTGCATCAAGAAGCTCATCAAAGCCTTTTTCCTCAAGAGCAGATATCATAACTGTTCTGCCGAAGGTACGCATTGAATATATATCGCCCACAAGGTCGCATTTATTCATAACGGAGATGACGGGCTTACCTGCACAGCCGAGCTCGTCAAGAAGATTCTTTGTAACCTCAAGGTGCTCAGCCGAATGCTCATCGGAAGCATCGCAGACATTGAGAATAACCGTAGCCTGAGCAGCCTCTTCAAGTGTAGATTTAAAGGCTTCAACAAGCTTATGGGGAAGTCTTCTTATAAGACCTACAGTATCAATAAGCATAACTTGCCTGCCGTCGGGAAGAGTAAGGGCTCTCGATGTAGGGTCAAGAGTAGCAAAAAGCTTGTTTTCGGCAAGTACACCTGCATCGGTAAGAGCATTCATAAGCGTTGACTTACCCGCATTGGTATATCCGACTATAGCAACGGTCTGCACTCCGTCTTTTTCTCTTCTTTTACGCATCTGATTGCGCCTTTTTTCCAGCTCAGAGAGTTCCTCCTGAAGCTTCTGAATTCTTCGTCTTATATGTCTTTTATCGCTTTCAAGCTTGGTTTCACCGGGGCCTCTTGTACCGATACCGCCGCCAAGCCTTGAAAGCGCAGTACCCTGACCTGCAAGTCGGGGAAGCTGATAACGAAGCTGTGCAAGCTCGACCTGCAATTTACCCTCACTTGTTCTCGCACGCATTGCGAAAATATCAAGAATAAGCATTGTCCGGTCAATTACCCTTTTATTTGTCAGCTTTTCAAGATTTCTCTGCTGAGACGGTGAAAGCTCACTGTCAAAAATAAGAAGGTCAACATCCTGCACCTGACAGAAAGCAATAATTTCCGCAAGCTTACCCACACCCACAAAGGTCGCCTTTTCGGGTGCTTCTTTTTTCTGTATAACCTTGCCGACAACCTCTGCCCCTGCAGTGTGTGCAAGTTCTTCGAGCTCATCAATTGATGCTTCAGCGTCAAATTCGCCCGTATCAACACTGACAAGAAGAGCTTTTTCCTGCTCGGTTTTATTTTCGTACATTGGCATATAAATCAATCCTTAAAGTACAATAAGTTTCTTTTCGCATTTTGTAAGATTTTCGCAGCCGTCAGCAGTAACAAGTGCCATATCTTCAATTCTTACGCCGAATTCACCGGGAAGATAGATGCCCGGTTCAACGGTAACGATATGACCTTCCTTAAGCACTGCCTTACTTGAAGGATTAAGAGTAGGTAATTCGTGTATTTCAACACCTACGCCGTGACCGAGACCGTGACCGAAATAGTCACCGTAGCCCTTATCGGCTATAATCTTTCTCGAAACGGCATCAACATCCTTACAGTTCACACCTGCTTTTATAGCCTCAAGGCCTGCGAGCTGAGATTTTAAAACGGTTTCATATATATCAATCTGCTTTGATGAAACCTCACCTACGGCAACGGTTCTTGTCATATCGGAATGATAGAACTCAGTTGTTGCACCGTAGTCCATTGTAATAAAGTCGCCCTTTTCGATTTTCTTATCCGTAGGTACACCGTGAGGAAGAGAGCTGTTCTTACCGCTGACACAGATTGTTTCAAAGGAAAGTCCGTCAGCACCGTTTCTGAGCATAAAATATTCAAGCTCAAGAGCAACCTCCTTTTCTGTTTTGTCAGTGGAGATAAAGCCTAAAATATAATCAAAGGCCTTTTCGGCAATTCTCTGTGCCTTTACGATTTTTGCTACCTCGGAATCATTTTTTACAGTTCTGATTTCACCGATAGCTTCATCGAGGTCGCCGTCGCTTGTAACATTTGCAAAATCAAAAAGCTTTTTAACTTCGTTATATCTTGAAACGGAAATTCTTTCACTTTCAGTTTTAACCTCAGTTACACCAAGACTCTTAACAAGAGGTACAAGGTCATTTTCCATTGATTTTATCTGTAAAATCTCGTCACAGGTGGTAATTTTATTCTGTGCCGCTTCAATATATCTTGAATCGGTTAAGAAAATTGCCTTATCCCCCGTTACAACAAGATAACCGTTAGTTGAGTGGAAGGATGTAAAATAACAGATATTCTCTTCACTCATAATAAGTGCAGCACTGCCGCTTTTTTTCAGATATTCCTTAAGCTTATTAATCATAGTATAACCCGCCTTTTATATAAAACTATAAAAAATCACCCAAGAAAAGCCTCGGGTGATTTTTGTAATTACTTAAATTTACGCTTACGAGCAGCTTCAGACTTCTTCTTTCTTGCTACTGACGGCTTTTCATAATGTTCTCTTTTACGAACTTCCTGAATGATACCATCACGTGAAGTCTGTCTCTTAAAACGTCTGAGAGCACTGTCGAGTGACTCGTTCTCTTTAACTTTTACCTGACTCATTTATATTTCCCTCCCTTACCTGTTAGCAGGGGTATATTTCCACTAAGGATACGACAAACATTATACAATATAGATTTTCACTTGTCAAGAGAAAAGTTACAACAATAATAAGATATTTATGCCCTTTTTACACTTTTTGGTAAATTATTCAGACTTTTTTCTTTATCTTACAACGATATTTACAAGTCTGCCCTTGACATAAAGCTCTTTAACGATTGTCTTGCCTTCGATTTCAGAAGCAATCTTTTCGTCAGCCTTTGCCTTAGCGATAGCGTCAGCAGCTTCAATATCAGCGGCAACATTGAGCTTTGTTCTTACCTTGCCGTTAATCTGCACAACGATTTCAATCTCATCGTCAACACATTTTGCTTCGTCATATTCGGGCCACTGAGTTTCAGCGAGCATTGTATCACTGCCGAGAACTGCAGCATTGATTTCCTCAGTAACGTGAGGAGCAAAGGGATTGACAAGAAGGAGAAGTGTCTTAAGCTCTGCCTTATTGATTGAGCCCTTGTTATAAATAACATTGAGAAGAGTCATAAGAGCTGCGATAGCTGTGTTGTATTTAAGAGCTTCGATATCTTCGCTTACCTTCTTGATAGTCTTGTGGAAGGAAGATGTAAGCTCAGCAGAATACTCATCACCGTCAGTGAGAATTTCCTGAAGGTTCCAGATTCTGTCGATAAATCTCTTACAGCCCTTAACTGAGCTTTCTGACCATGGAGCAGCCTGCTCGTAGTCACCCATAAACAGTACGTATGTACGAAGCACGTCTGCGCCGTATACGTCAACAACCTCGTTGGGATCAATAACATTGCCACGTGATTTACTCATCTTTACACCGTCGGGGCCAAGGATAAGACCCTGAGCAGTTCTCTTTGCATAAGGCTCTTCGCAGGGAACAGCACCGATATCATAAAGGAACTTATGCCAGAAGCGTGAATAGATAAGGTGACGGGTTACGTGCTCCATACCGCCGTTGTACCAGTCAATAGGCATCCAGTACTTAAGCTTTTCCATATTGGCAATCTCACTGTCATTATGAGGATCAATGTAGCGAAGGAAATACCATGATGAACCTGCCCACTGAGGCATTGTATCGGTTTCTCTCTTAGCCTTGCCGCCACACTTGGGACAGGTGCAGTTTACAAAATCGTCAATCTTAGCAAGGGGGCTTTCGCCGTCCTGACCGGGCTCAAAGTTTTCAACCTCGGGAAGCTTGAGAGGAAGCTCTGAATAAGGAACGGCAACCATACCGCACTTTTCACAGTGTACGATGGGGATAGGCTCGCCCCAGTAGCGCTGACGGTTGAATGCCCAGTCCTTCATCTTATACTGAACACCCTTTTCGCCTATGCCCTGCTTTTCGAGCTCTTCAAGAACTCTTGCAATTGAGCTCTTCTTATCTGTATAACCGTTAAGGTAATCGGAGTTGACCATCTCGCCGTCGCCTGTGTATGCTTCAACTGAAATGTCGCCACCCTTGATAACCTCGATAATATCAATACCGAATTCCTTAGCGAAATCGTAGTCTCTCTGGTCGTGTGCAGGAACAGCCATAATTGCGCCCGTACCGTAGCCCATCATAACGTAGTCAGAAATAAAGATGGGGATTTCCTTACCGTTAACGGGATTTACGGCAACAAAGCCTTCAAGCTTAACACCTGTCTTATCTTTTACGAGCTGTGTTCTTTCAAACTCTGTCTTCTTTGCACATTCAGCTCTGTAGTTTTCAACAGCATCGAAATTAGAAATCATATCCTTATACTTGTCAAGCATAGGATGCTCAGGTGCCATAACCATAAAGGTAACACCGAAGAGAGTATCAGGACGGGTTGTGTAGATACGGAGAGTTTCCTCTGTATTCTTTACGGTGAAGTTTACAAATGCGCCTGTTGACTTACCAATCCAGTTTTCCTGCTGAAGCTTGATGTTGGGAAGATAGTCAACATCCTTAAGACCTTCAAGAAGCTTATCTGCATATTCGGTAATACGAAGATACCATACGTCCTTTGATTTCTGAACAATATCACTGTGACAGATATCGCACTTACCGCCCTGAGAGTCCTCATTGGAAAGAACAACCTTACAGGAAGGACAGTAGTTAACAAGGGTCTTATCTCTGAAAGCAAGACCGTTTTCGAACATCTTGAGGAAAATCCACTGTGTCCACTTATAGTAGCCTTCTTCAGTTGTATCAACAACTCTCTTCCAGTCGAAAGAGAAGCCTACTCTTTTAAGCTGACTTGTGAACTTTGCAATATTTGTGTCGGTAACCTGACGGGGATGGATACCTGTCTTGATAGCATAGTTTTCTGTGGGAAGACCGTAAGCGTCAAATCCGATGGGGAAAAGAACGTTGTAGCCTTCCATTCTGCGTTTTCTTGAAATTACCTCAAGGCCTGAGTAAGCCTTGATGTGACCGACGTGCATACCTGCACCGCTGGGATAAGGGAATTCAACGAGAGCATAGAACTTTTTCTTGTCAGAAATATCCTTTGCTTCAAATACGCCTGATTCTTCCCATTTGCCCTGCCATTTGGCTTCGGCATTTTTAAAATCGTAATACAAATTTATCACTCCGTTTAATTATTTTTATCATAAATCGGCTGAACCCGTCAGCTTATCAGTCTTCCGTAATAATGTCGGAAATATCTACCTCTTTTGCGTCCTGCCATAAGCGTTCAAGATTATAATATTCACGGCTTTCACCTGTGAACACGTGAACGAGAACACTGTTGTAATCAAGTAAAATCCATCCGGTCGCCTTGCCTTCAATGTGAAGAGGCTGTACGCCCTTAAGACCGAGTTCATAGTCAATTTCATCAGCCAAGGATTTTACATGTGTATTTGATGTACCCGAAGCAATTACAAAGTAATCGGCAACAATTGAATGCTCGGCAATTTCAATAGCCTTGATGTCAATTGCTTTTTTCTTATCAAGTACCGTAACTATTTCTCTTAAAAGTTCAAGCTCTGTCATTTTATTACTCCCCTTTCATATTAATAACAAGCTCATTATAATAATCCACACTGTCAGTATGGATAACTCTGCTTTCACGGGAGAATTTCCCAAAAGAAAACTTCAAAGCATAAAGGGCCGCTTCATCAAGTCCTACATTAAGAGAGAGATTTCTCATAACATCAACATCGGGATAGTTTCTCTCGGCAGAGATATAATCGGCAATATAGACTACCTTTTCCAGCAGCGTCATACCGCTTTTTCCCGTTGTATGATAACGGACGGCACCGAGAATTTCCTCATCGGTTATACCCATTTCGTCCCTCAGATATACCTGGCCTGCCATTGCGTGCCAGAGTGCCTTGTTATTTTTCTCGACCTGACTAAGAATTATACCACCTTTTTCCATAATTTGCAACTGGGTTTCGGGTGAAGTATTCTTCATTATGTCGTGCAAAAGTCCTGCAAAATAAGCCTTTTCTTCGTCAGCACCGTATATGAGTGCAAGGCGAAGGGCACTGTCGGCAACACCTAAAGAATGAATATAACGGTATTCGTCAAGCTTTTCCCTTAAAAGTGCTTTGCAGTCCTCGTATTTATCAGTGTAAAGACCTTTTGCTTTTACGTATTTTCCGACCTTATCGGAAAGGTATCCCTCAACACTTTCGCCGGCTTTTATTCTCTCTCTTACAAAGGTTGAAGAGCATTCAAAGGGTTTTACATCAGCTAAGATATATTGGCCCTTTTCATCTGAAAGTGAAAGAACATTTTCGGTGTAATCTCTGAGCTTTTGTGCAGACACCTCTTCTTCTCTTGTAGCTACAGCAAGGTGTGCCATAGAAAGAATGTCCTTGTATCTGTACCACTTATCAAAGCACAGAAGCATATCTGAGCCGATTATAAGATACAGTTCGTCATCGGGATAGATTTTCTTAAGCTCACAGAGAGTATCATAGGTGTAGCTTTTGCCCTCTCTTCTGATTTCAATATCACTTACCGTAAAGAAATCTTCACTGAAAAGGAATTCACACATAGCCATTCTGTCAGCAGAAGACGCAAGGTCCTTCCCCTCTTTATGAGGAGGCTGACAGGTGGGAATTATGATAACTTTGTCAAGAGATGCCGTTTCTTTCATCTCAAAGGCAAGCTTTTTATGTCCCGAATGAGGCGGATTGAAGGTACCGCCGAAAATTCCGATACGCATTATTTTGAGCCTTTCTTTGTGCCTTTAAATACGACTTTTTTGTTTTTCTCTTTTCTCAAGGCGAGCTGCTTTTCTTTCTGAAGCTTTGCTGCCTTTTTCTTGTTCTTTTCCTTCTGTAATGCCTTTTCCTTAAGCTCGGGGCTTTCTCTGTATAGAACAATTACACCACCGATAACCTGAATAACCTCTGCACCCGTTGCTGCAGCCAATTCATCGGCTGTCTGTCTTGGGGTAATGGGTGAGGATTCAAGAAGAACCTTAACCTTGATAAGCTCTCTGGCTCTTAAGGCATCATCTGTCTGTTTTATAAGAGCATCGGACATTCCGCCCTTACCTACCTGAAAAAGAGGTTCAAGGTGGTTAGCCTGCGCTCTGAAAGCTGCTCTTTCTTTACCTGTCATTTAATTTGCTCCTTTAACTGTTCAAGAATAAAATCAATGTCTTCATCGCTGTCATAGATTTTTTCTTCTAACTTTTCAAATTTATTGAGTATCTTTTCATGCTCGTCCAGATAATCTTCCGTTTTCATAGGGTCCGAAAAATCAAAATTCTTTGGGAATAAGCTTATTGCTTTTTTCAGTATCTTAGGATATATTTTTGATTTGTTCTTTTCAAGATATTCGGCTGTTTCAACACAATGTCTTGAATAATCAGTTGAAAAATATCCTTCCAATCCGCCGGAATTCACCTCTTCAACAAAACCTACACAAAGAACTAATTCTTTTTCTTTTTCGCTCAAAGCTTCAGTATTTTCGCCGTAATTGCATCTCTTATGAAGGTCAATCTCATCTGATTTTACATCTTTTTTCAAAACAGTAAGCTCTTTCACCTCAAGCCATTCATCAAGAAATCCCATCTGCTTGGCATAATCATCAACATCAGCTGTGCAAAGTATAAATGTATTAAAATACTTTACAGCTTTTTCTCTGTCTCCTTTTTTGAGCAAATAGGAACCAAGAGAAAACAATGTATCACTGAACAATTCGAGTGCAGAGCATTCCAGAAGAAACTCTGCCTGCTCGGTATAATCAATTCCAAGCTCCGACTTAAATCTTAAAAGGTATTCGTATGCCTGAATTGTTTCTTCATCTTTTTCTGAAGAACCGCTTATAAAATTTTCAAGGTATTCTATAGCTTCCTTGTGCTTTTTATCTTCAAAAAGAATTGTAGCTTTTATAGCAGACTCATACATATTTTTACTCCTCGCCGATAAACTTCTCGCGAAGTGCCATAAGTGCGTTGCCTCTGTGGCTGATTGCATCCTTTTCTGCACTTGAAAGTTCGGCAAAGCTCTTATCGCCTACCATAAATACGGGGTCATAGCCGAAGCCGTTCTCCCCTCTTTTTTCGTAGCCGATTTTACCTTCACATTTGCCGTCAGCAGTTATTTCACTGCCGTCGGGGAAGCTTACACAGATTGAGCACATAAAATGTGCCGTTCTTTTTTCATCGGGAACATCCTTAAGCTCTTCGAGGAGCTTTACAATATTAGCTTCATCGTTGCCGTGTTCACCTGAGTATCTTGCAGAATATACACCCGGTGCACCGTCAAGAGCGTCAACACAAAGTCCGCTGTCATCGGCTATGCAGATAAGTCCGCTTTCCTTACAGCCGCTTTCAGCCTTGATTCTTGCGTTTTCAATAAAGGTTGTGCCTGTCTCTTCCACATCGGTAAGAGAAATACCTATATCAGTATCTGTTACAACCTCGTAGCCCATAGGTGCAAGGATTCTTTCCATTTCAGTAAGCTTATGCTTATTATGAGTAGCAATAAGAATTTTCATTCTCAGTCCTCCTCGTCCTTGTGAGTTTCTGCAGTATCCTCAAAAAGAGCCTTTGCAAAAACCTTGGGGTTAAAGGGCTGTAAATCGTCAATCTGCTCACCGACACCGATAAACTTAACGGGAAGCTTAAGCTCATTCTTGATAGCAAGAACAACACCGCCTCTTGCTGTGCCGTCAAGCTTCGTAAGAGCAATACCCGTAAGCTCAGCTACGTTCATAAATTCCTTAGCCTGATTTACTGCATTCTGTCCCGTTGTAGCGTCGAGAACAAGAAGAATTTCACGGTCGGCATAAGGAAGCTCTTTTTCAACAACTCTGTAAATCTTTGCAAGCTCGTCCATAAGGTTTTTCTTGTTATGAAGACGGCCTGCAGTGTCACAGATAATAATATCACAGTCTCTTGAAATACCTGCATTGATTGTATCGTAAACAACTGCGGCAGGGTCTGCACCCTCCTTGTGCTTTACGATATCTACGCCTGCTCTCTCGGCCCAAACCTCAAGCTGCTCAATTGCGGCAGCTCTGAAGGTATCAGCGGCACCGAGGATAACCTTCTTGCCCTCTTTTTTGTACATAGCGGCGAGCTTACCGATTGTGGTTGTTTTACCTACGCCGTTAACACCGATAACGAGAATAACCGAGGGAATTGTAATAAGTCCCATATCCTCACCGCCGTCAATCATATCGGCAATAATATCGGAAATTATCATCTTTGCGTGCTTGGGATTGCGAACCTCATTTTTATTTACTCTCTTGCGAAGCTCTTCAACGATATCTACAGCCGTTTTAAAGCCTACGTCGCCCATAATAAGTGCTTCTTCAAGATCATCAAATAAATCGTCAGTTATTTCTTCGTATGCACCGAGAACATCTTCAATTCTGCCGGTCATACCCTCTCTTGTCTTTTTAAGTCCGAAGCCGAACTTTTTAAAAATACCCATAGTCTTTTCCTCTATTCTTATTGAGTAATACCGAGTGATTTTGCAAGCTCGGCTGTCTTTAATTCAAGAAGCTTTGAAACGCCCTGCTCCTGCATTGTAATACCGTAGAGCATATCTGCCTCTTCCATTGTGCCGCGGCGGTGAGTAATAAGAATGAACTGAGTGTTGCCCGTCATTCTTCTCACATACTGGGCATATCTTGTAACGTTGACATCGTCAAGAGCCGCCTCAACCTCGTCAAAGATACAGAAGGGTGCGGGATTTACCTTCATAATTGCAAAGAGAAGTGCAATTGCTGAAAGTCCCTTTTCACCGCCGGAAAGTGAATCAAGTCGCTTAACATTCTTTCCGGGAGGCTGAAGCTTGATATCAATATTACTTTCGAGTACATCTGTCGGGTCTTCGAGAATAAGCTCGGCTTTGCCGCCGCCGAAGAGCTCGCAGAAGGTCTCATTAAAGTTTGTGTTTATCTTTGAGAACTGCTCTCTGAACTGAGTTGACATCTTGTCCGTCAGCTCACCGATAAGTCTTATAAGCTCCTTCTTGCTCTTTTCAACATCGCCCACCTGAGCAGACATAAACTCGTATCTTTCGCTGACTTCCTTGTATTCCTCAATAGCGCCCACGTTTACGGAGCCTAAAGCTCTTATGGAGCCCTTGATTTCGTGAAGTCTCTTCTGAGCTGCCTTCGGGTCCTCAGGTCTTTCGGCTACAGCCTCAGCCTCACGCTTTGTCAGCTGATATTCGTCATAGAGCTTATTGACCGTATCGTCATATTCCTTGAGCATCGTCTCTTTTCTTTCTTCGAGACGGGCAAGCTCACCGCTGATTTTTTCTCTCTCGGCAGATTTGTTTCTCTCACTGACACGAAGACGTGAGGATCTCTCTTCCTCTTCGCTTCTGTTTTTCTGCAGGGAAACAATCTCTGCCTTTGCTTTTTCAGATTCAAGGTGAATGTTTTCCGAAAGAAGAGAAAGTGCTTCGATTTCTTTTTCAAGCTCAGCATTTTTCTCTTTTATGTTGTCAATTTCCTTATCGAGAAGCTTGTCCTTATCCTCCTGATCAATAAGTCTTGCTTTAAGAAGATTAAGAGCAGTCGTTCTTGCAGAAAGATCCTTGCCTGCGCCGTGAATTTCAAGGTTGATTTTGGCAATCTTGGAAGCGATTTCTTCTCTCTTGGCAGAAAGCTCTGTTCTCTTCTGACCGAGCATTTCGCTTTCGTTTTCCTTTTCTTCAATGGCTTTTGTAAGGTCTTCTACTGCTTTACTTGCTTTCTCGTAGTTATTCTGAATGCTTGCAATTCTGCTGTCCGCATTATTTTTTTCGCCCATAAGCTCGTCCACACCGCTTTTTGCAGAGTAGAACTGCTCACAGATAAGATTGAACTGACCTTCAAGACGGATTTTTTCTTCCTGAGCGGCAAGAAGACTTTCCTTCTCTGTTTCAAGCTCACGGCTGATTGCTGAAAGCTCGCTGTTAACCTTTTCGTACTTTTCGGTAAGACCGTTTACAGCCTCATTCAGTTCTTTTTCTTTCTCTTTAAGCTTTTCAATTTCGTTGCTTCGGGACAGAATACCGATATTCTGTATTGCAGAACCACCCGTCATTGAGCCGCCTGCGTTTACCACCTGACCGTCAAGAGTAACTATCTTAAAGCGGTGATTATATTTTTTACCGATAGCAATTGCACAGCTGAGATCTTCGGCGATTACGGTTTTACCTAAAAGTGAAGAGATAATCTCACTGTACTTACTGTCATAGGTAAGAAGCTTTGTAGCAATATCAATATATCCGTAGCAATCGTCAAGGTCCTTTTCTTCAAGAGTTTTGCCCTTAACGGAAGAAACAGGCTGGAAGGTTGCTCTGCCGAGGTTGGCATTTTTAAGGAAGTTGATAGCTGCTTTTGCATCGTTTTCCGTATCGGTAACGATATTCTGCACAGCATTACCAAGTGCTGTTTCAATAGCTACTGCGTATTTCTCTTTAACGGAGATAAGCTGAGAAAGTGTGCCGTGGATACCTCTGAGCGCACCCTTTTCGCTTTCCTTTATAACCTTTTTAACGGAGCCCGAATAGCCTTCCATGCTCTTTTCAAGCTCTTCAAGCATCTTCACCTTTGAAGATACTCTCTGTGCTTCAAAGGATTTTTCGTCAAGCTCTTTTTTAAGTACGTCGGCTTTTTCATCCTTTGACTTAAAGCGTAATGTGTAGCCTTCAACGGAGTTGGTTAATTCTTCAATTTCCTTCTCACAGTCCGTAAGAGCCTTTTCACTTCTTGTCTTTTCCTGAGTTAATTCATCAAGGGTTTCCTGTCTCTGTGAAATGAGAGAATCAATAACCTCAACTCTTGCTCTGATTTCATTGATTGATGAAAGTGCCGTTGAAACTGCAACACGGCTGTCGGCAAGCTCCTTTGTAAGAAGTGCAACTGTTCTTGCAATCTCATTGGATTCGTCAAGAAGGCTTCCGCCCTCATTCTGCATTCTGTCAAGGTCGGCATTGACCTTCTCTAACTCTGCAGTTTTTTCGTCACGGATATTTTTTATCTGAAGAATAAGCTTTTCTTCGTTTTCAATCTCCTTAAGAAGCTGATTCTGACTGCTTTCGGAATCGTATCGGTCACGGGAAATTCTTTCGATAGTTTCATTATTATGTTCAATTGAGTTTCTTAAAACAGCCTGCTGACTGCCTGCCGTTGCTGCTTTCTCCTCAAGAAGAGAGATACCCTGACGGATTTCATCGATTTTTATGTTGATATTCTGAGTATCGGCAATTGCCTTTTCAATCATTCTTTCGATTTCGGAAAGCTCTTCCTCGGTCTGATTATAATGACCGGTTGCAATAGAGATATTATCCTCCTGCTTTCTTAAGCCGTCACGGAGCTTATCGATATTGTGAAGCCACAAGCCGATTTCAATTTCTTTCTTTTCAGCGGCTAAAACAAGGAATTTCTCTGCCTTTGCGCTCTGAGTCTTAAGGGGGCCTATACGGCTTTCAAGCTCAGTGAGAATATCTCTGAGTCTTACAAGATTTTCTTCAGCCTGGCTGAGCTTTTTAAGGGAGTCATTTCTCTTATAACGGTATGCAGAAATACCTGCCGCCTCTTCGAGCATATCACGGCATTCCTTACCCTTACCGCTTACCATATCGGCAATTTTTCCCTGACTGACCATTGAATAGCCGTCACGGCCCAGACCTGTATCCATAAAGAGCTCATGGACGTCTCTTAGTCTTACATTTACGCCGTTGATTTTATATTCACTTTCGCCTGAACGGTAGTATCTTCTTGTAACTGCAACCTCGTCGGTATCAGCGCCCTTAATGGTTCTGTCCTTGTTATCAAGACGCAGAGTTACCTGAGCAAAGCCGTGTGCTTTTCTGATTTTGGTGCCGTCAAAAATAACGTCCTCCATCTTAGAGCCACGAAGAGATTTACTGGACTGCTCACCTAAAACCCACCTTACAGCGTCAGAAATATTACTCTTACCGCTGCCGTTAGGGCCTACAACTGCAGTTATACCTTTGCCGAAGGTAAGTACCGTCTTTTCGGGAAAGGATTTAAAGCCTTGCATTTCAAGTGATGTTAATATCATTTTGTTAACCTCACACTTACTTCATATTTTTTATAATTCGTATTCTGAATGAATTTTACTTTATAGCCCATTTCGCTGAGCTTTAATATATTATACCTTTTCTGTCCCGTCGCCATAGACAGAAATCTGCTGCCTACAGTAACCTCAAGGTCACCTTTTTCTATATTGCTCTTTTCAATTGCTTCGGTTATTTTACCAAGGTATATTCTGCTTTCGGCTATCTCCCTGAATGCAGGATGATAAGCACCTGCAACATATCCTTCTTCTACATTACCGCCCGAATGAAGACCGAGCCTAATGACTCTTATATCAGCCTCGTGGAACATCAGAAGAAGCTTCGCACAAAGATCAGCCGCTTCGTCGAGAGTCTGAGGCTTATATTCACCCTTTCGGTACAGCTCACAAAGCCTTGTGTTTTCGAGCACTACGGTGGGATATATTCTTGCAGTATCAGGCCTCAGTGATATAAGCTTTCCGGCAGTTCTTATTGCCTCTTCATCACTGTCACCGTAAAGTCCCGTCATCATCTGCACACCGAATTCAAAGCCGTAATCTTTTATAAGCTTAGCCGACTTTACAACATCTTCGGCACTGTGACCTCGCTCGTTGAGTCTCAAAACCTCGTCACTCATACTCTGACAGCCGAGCTCAATTGAGGTGACGCCGTATTCCTTTAAAAGACAGAGTATTTCTTCATTTATGCAGTCGGGTCTTGTGGAAATTCTTATTCCCTTAAAAAGACCTTTATCAAGATATTCCTTTGCTTTTCTGAGAAGAGAGAGCATATATTCTCTGTCAATTGCAGTGAAGCTGCCACCGAAGAAAGCGATTTCACCTTCATTACAATCGGCTGACGAAAGTGCCGTTTCTACTGCTTTTTCTATATCCTCAATCTTTAAAGCCTTTGTCTTACCCGAAATTGTCTTCTGGTTACAGAAGCTGCATCGGTGAGGACATCCCTCGTCGGGCACAAAGAGTGCAACATTTATATGCTTCAAAACTTTACACCCATTAATTCGAGAGCCTGCTTTGCCGCCTGCTGCTCAGCAATTTTCTTGCTTCTGCCCTTGCCGTAGCCGATAACGTTACTGTTGAGATTTACCTCAACCTCGAATCTCTTATCATGGTCAGGTCCGCTTTCCCCCACAAGAACATAGGATAAATGCTCATCGGGGTTTTTCTGAATAATCTCCTGAAGCTCGGTTTTATAGTCCACAAAGGACATCTGCTGACTTGCAGTTTTCTTTACAAAGTCAAGTACAAACTTTCTTGCATTGTCAAGTCCGCCGTCAAGATAAATAGCCGCAATAACCGCTTCAAAGGCATCAGCAAGAATAGATGCTCTGTTTCTGCCGCCGGTATGTTCCTCGCCTCTTCCTAAAAGAATGAATTTACCTAAGTTAATCTCTTTAGCAAAGCCGTAAAGTGCTTTTTCGCAGGCACAGGCGGCTCTTCTTTTGGTCATTTCACCCTCGGGAAGATTGTTATGATTGTGGTAAAAGTATTCGGCAGTAATTACACCTAACACCGAGTCACCTAAGAATTCAAGTCTTTCATTACATTCCCTTGAAAGCTGTTTTTCATTAGCATAGGACGAATGAGTCAGTGCTTTCTCCAAAAGACTTATGTCATTGAATTTATAACCGATTATTTCTTCAAATTCGCCGAAATTCATTCTTCCTCACCTCTCTTTAAATAATCCTCAAAATCTTTAAGTCCTCTTTCGGACAGTGCCTTATATCTTTCTTTTTTATCTCTGATTTTCGGTTCAATAGGCGGTAAAACACCAAAGTTTGCACCCATTGGCTGAAAATTCGTAACTGTCGGGTCGCTGATATATCGGCTCAGAGCACCTGTCATTGTTGTATCAGGCAAGATATAGGTATCTTTACCTTCAAGCCGTCTTGCCATATTGAGGCCCGCCATAATTCCCGATGCTGCCGATTCCATATAGCCTTCAACACCCGTTATCTGACCGGCAAAGAAAAGGTTTTCTCTTTCTCTGAAGCTGAAATCACCGTTCAGGAGTCGGGGTGAGTCAATAAAGGTATTACGGTGCATTACACCGTATCTTATAAACTCGGCATTTTCAAGAGCAGGAATCATTGAAAAAACTCTTTTCTGCTCACCGAATTTAAGGTTAGTCTGAAAGCCCACAAGATTGAACATTGTACCCTGACTGTTTTCTTTTCTCAGTTGAAGAACTGCCCATGGTCTGTGACCTGTTCGGGGATCTCTGAGACCTACGGGCTTAAGTGGGCCGAAACGCATTGTATCCTTACCTCTTGAAGCCATAACCTCTATAGGCATACAGCCTTCATAAACATCCTTTTTCTTATCGAAGGAATGAAGATCAGCCGATTCGGCACTTATGAGAGCATCATAGAAATTCTCGTACTCTTCCTTGTTCATAGGACAGTTGATATAATCGTCCTCACCGCCTCTTTCGTACCTTGAAGCACAGAAGGCCTTTTCCATATTGATGCTTTCGAGAGTTACAATAGGTGCCGCCGCATCAAAGAAGTGAAGTCCGTCACCGCAAAGCTCTGCAATTTTTTCACTTAAGGCATCACTTGCAAGAGGCCCTGCCGCAATAATTACGTTACCGTCGGGAATCTCTGTAATTTCTTTATTGATTATAGTTATATTTTCGTGAGAGCTTATCTTTTCCGTAATAAGTCGGGAGAAATCGTCTCTGTCAACGGCTAAAGCACCGCCTGCAGGCACCTTGCATTTATATGCGCACTCGACACAGATTGAGCCGAGTCTTCGCATTTCCTCTTTAAGAAGACCTGCGGCAGATTCAATTCTTTCAGCCTTAAGTGAATTTGAGCAGACAAGCTCTGCAAGAGTGGGAAGCTTATGAGCCGGTGAATATTTTTTCGGCTTCATTTCATAAAGCTCAACCTTTATGCCCTTGTTTGCAAGTGCCCACGCAGCCTCTACGCCTGCGAGACCTCCGCCGATAACCTTCACTTTTTTGCTCATTTCTTCACCTTCTTTTATAATTTATTCGCCTTTTTTCTTTCTTGTTGCCTTGGCTGTATAGCCACATTTCTCATCAAGGCAGGTAAGCATACCGCCCTTTGCCTTAAAGAGAGATTTGCCGCACTTGGGACATTTTTCGCTCGTAGGCTTATCCCAAGTCATAAAGTTACATTCGGGCCAGTTGTCGCAGCCGAAGAAGGTATAGCCCTTCTTTGATTTCTTTGAAATAACCTTGCCGCCGCATACGGGACAGGTAGCATCAGTCTCCGTAACATAAGGCTTGGTTGTTTTACATTCGGGGTAACCGGGGCAGGCAAGGAATTTACCGAATCTGCCGACCTTGATTACCATCATTCTTCCGCACTTTTCACAGGGAATATCAGTTTCGTCTTCCTTGAGCTGAATCTTTACGCCGCTGAGCTCAGACTTTGCTTTCTGAAGAGTCTCCTCAAAATCACCGTAGAAATCGTGAAGCATCTTGATATAATCCTGCTGACCCTCGCCTACTCTGTCAAGGTCAGCTTCAAGCTGTGCAGTGAATTTAACATTTACTATATTCTTGAACTTTTCTTTAAGGAGATTTACAATGGCTTCACCAAGCTCTGTAGGAATGAGCTGCTTTGACTTTCTCTGAACATACTCACGCTTAACGATTGTTGAAATAATAGTCGCATAGGTACTCGGTCTGCCTACACCGTTTTCTTCGAGAGTCTTGATAAGTGACTCTTCGGTGTATCTTGCAGGAGGCTGAGTAAAATGCTGTTCTTTTTCAAGACTCTTAAGCTTTAAGGTTTCGTCCTTTGCAAGACCTTCGGGAAGCTTAGACTTTTCTTCATCCTTATCTGTGTTATCGTATAAAGCAGTGAAGCCGTCAAACTTAACGGAATATCCGCTTGCTGTAAAGAGACAGTATTTATCATCTGCACCCTTGAAGCCCTTGATTTCAAGCTTCTGTGTATTCTGAACGCAGGAAGCCATAAGCGAAGCTACAAATCTGTTCCAGATGAGGTTGTAAAGCTTATACTGCTCGGAGGAAAGGCTGTCCTTTATCTGTGCCGGTGTGATGGAGACAGTTGAAGGTCTGATAGCCTCGTGACCGTCCTGAGCGTTGCTTCTTGATTTATAATATCTTGGCTTTTCGGGGAGATATTTCTCACCGTAGTTAGCCTTAATGAAATCGTTTGTTGCCTGTCTTGCCTCTTCGGAAATACGAAGAGAGTCAGTTCTCATATAAGTGATAAGACCGATTGAGCCGTAACCGGGAATCGTAACACCCTCGTAAAGCTCCTGAGCAATTTTCATTGTGCGTTCAGCTCTGAAGCCAAGCTTTCTTGAAGCCTCCTGCTGAAGAGTTGATGTAATAAAGGGAGGTGCAGGGTTCTTCTTTCTTGTGCCGTTTTTAAGTGAGCTAATTACATAGGTTGCTCCCTCAAGTCTGGCAATTATTTCGTCGGTCTGCTCCTGAGTTTTAAGCTCGATTTTTCCTGTCTCGTCACCGTAGAAGGAAGCTGTGAAGCCTTTCTTGCCTGAGCCGAACTTTGCTTCAAGTGACCAGTATTCTTCGGGATTGAAAGCTCTGATTTCATTTTCTCGGTCAACAATCATTCTGACAGCAACACTCTGCACACGGCCGGCCGAAAGGCCTCTTCTGATTTTCTGTGATACGAAGGGACTGAGCTTATAGCCTACAAGTCGGTCAAGAATTCTTCTTGCCTGCTGAGCGTTTACAAGGTCAAGGTCAACCTTTCTGGGATTAGCCATACCGTTTTTTACACCGGTTTTGGTAATTTCGTTAAAGGTAACTCGGTTGAGCTTATTAAGATCAAGCTCAAGAATTTCCGCAAGGTGCCATGATATTGCTTCTCCCTCACGGTCCGGGTCAGTTGCGAGATAAACCTCGTCACTTTCGGCAACAGCAGCCTTAAGTTCCTTGACGAGCTTTTCCTTTCCCTTTACTATGCTGTATTTGGGGGCGAAATCGTTCTTTACATCAACACTGAGTCTTGCAGCAGGTAAATCCCTTACATGACCCTTTGATGCTACGATTTCATAGCCGCTTCCTAAGTAGTTCTTTAAAGTTTTTGCCTTGGATGGCGACTCAACGATAATTAAATTTGCCATATATTTTCACCTTTTCGTTTATTTGCTTAGTTAAGACTGTATCTGTTCGGACCTTCACGGCTTATTATGCCCTTCATTTCAAGCTCGGTCAGTGCTGAAAGCACCTTATTTACCTGAATTTCAGACTCTCTTACAATGCCGTCAAAATCACATATACCGTCGGACATTATATTATACACTATTCCTGCGTTTTTAGAAATAGTTTCCATGTTAATTTTTAGATTTTTTTCATTATTTTTTTCTTCCTTCAGAGTTACCTCTTCTTTTTCTGCCTTTGGCGCAGATTTTTTCTTCGGTTTTCTCTTCGCTTTTTTCTCCGGATTATTCTTGCTGAAAGAAGACTCTTCAAGAATATTCTCAAAGGGCTTACCCGTTTTTTCTCCTGTCGGACTGCCTTTTGCTTTCCCATATAGAATATTTTCCGCTGAGAATACAGGCTTTGCACCCTCGGTAATAAGCTGGTTTGAGCCTTCAAAATTACCGCTGTTTATGTCACCGGGTAATACAAAGACCTCTCTGCCCTGACGCACCGCGTGTCTTGCTGTGCTGAAGGTACCGCTGAACTGTGCAGCCTCAGCAATTACAACCCCGCTTGACATACCTGAGATTATTCTGTTTCTCTGAGGGAAGGTATTTTGTCCCACATTAGTATATGGAGGATATTCAGTAACAAGAGCACCGTTCTGCGCTACTCTTTTTCTTAATTCCGAATTCTGCGGAAGATAACCGCTGCCGTGACCGCAACCCATTACAAGCACTGTCTTGCCGCCGTTTTCTATGGCACCTGTGTGTGCTACGGAATCTATACCCAAGGCACCGCCGCTGACTATAAGCACATTTTCCTTGCAGAGACCATTTACAATCTCCCTTGCCGCTTCTTCACCGTATTCTGACGGTGTACGGCTGCCTATAACAGCAAGTGCTTTTTCTGCATTAAGGCATTTATAATCCCCTCTTACATAAAGCACATAGGGCAGATTTTCGATTTCACGAAGCCTTTTCGGATAATACTCACTGTCGGGAGTGATTATATGTATTTTGTGGTTTTTACAAAAGTCATAGGTGTCATAATATTTTTCGATATCCTCGTCCTTGAGTCTGCCTATAGCTTTAGGGCCGAGACCGCTTATACGGGCATCCTTAAGAGCCTTTGCATCAGCCTCATAGACAGTCCTGGCATCACCGAAAAAGTCAACTATCGCCTTTGCTTTTTTGTCGGCATAGCCTAAAGCACCCTGAAGCCAGAGCCAGTAAATTTCATTTTCCATAAGGCTTACCTCATCATTTCCCACATAGTAATCGCTGCAGCCATTGAAGCATTAAGGGATTCGGCATTACCGAGCATAGGAATCGTAATCTTTTCAGTTACGGCAAACACCTCGTCGCTTACACCGTTACCCTCGTTACCGATTACACAGACTACGCCTCCCGACATTGAAGTTTCGGTAATTTTAAGAGACTTTTCGTCAGGTGAGGTTGCATAAATTTTCATACCCTTTTCTTTAAGGGAGACTAAATCAGAAACGAGATTATCGCTTTCATATACAGGAAGCCTCAAAAGTGAACCCATAGCTGCCCTCTGACTTTTCGGAGAATATCGGTCGCAGCAATTATATAAAATTGCACCCTTTATGCCGAGAGCCTCAGCCGTACGGCATACTGCACCGAGATTGGCAGGGTCCTGTATGTTTTCCAAAGCTATATACTTTCCTTCGCTGTCAAGGTCGGAAAAATCAAGTGACTCTCCCCTTCTGCAAAGACAGTAAAAGCCCTGAGAGGTTTCCGTAAGGGAAAGCTTTGAAGCTACTGCTTCGGATATGAGATAGGCTTCCTCCGCCTTCTCAACAATAATCTCAGCTTCCTCAGTAAACCTTTCATAAGCCTTATCGGAAAAGAAAGCATATTTAATTTCAGTGCCCGTAAGAGCACTGTCGCGGCAAAGTCTTAAGCCTTCAAGAAAAAACAGTCCTTTTTCTTTTCTTGCTTTTGACGATGAAGCAACCTTTACGGCAAGCTTAACCTTATCGTTAGAGACACTGTCAAGTCGGTTCATTTATACTTTCCTCTCTGATAAAACCTTGATTTTTTACTGATTTTTTGTTCCTTTTAAAAACACAAATACGCCCGAGAAAATTAAATCTCGGACGTAAACTTTTGAAATTAAAGAGCTGCCTTTGCCTTTTCAACAAGAGCTGTGAAAGCTGCGGGATCAGCAATTGCAATTTCTGAAAGCATCTTTCTGTTAAGAGTGATGCCTGCCTTCTTGAGGCCGTTCATAAATGTTGAGTAGTTCATGCCGTTTGCCTTACAAGCAGCTGAAATTCTTGTGATCCAAAGACGGCGGAAATCTCTCTTCTTCTGCTTTCTGCCGATGTATGCATAGTTGCCTGACTTCATAACAGCCTGCTTAGCTGTCTTGAAGAGGCTGTGCTTTGAGCCGTAGTAGCCCTTAGCAAGCTTTAATACTTTATTTCTTCTCTTACGAGTCATCATTGCGCCTTTAATACGAGCCATGATTAAGTACCTCCGTTTGTTATAAAATTAGTTGATTTTTGAATTATTTGTAAGGAATAAGACGCTTAATCTGCTTCTCGTTTGTCTTATCAGCAACAGTTGTCTGACGAAGACCTCTCTTACGCTTTGTATTCTTCTTTGTGAGAATGTGTGATTTGTTTGCATGATAACGGATGGGCTTACCGTTCTTGGAAAGCTTAAAACGTTTTTTTGCACCGCTGTGTGTTTTAATTTTAGGCATTGTAAATTCCTCCTGTTATTACTTTTTTGGCTTAGGTGCCAGGAACATCATCATTGATTTACCTTCGAGCTTGGGAGCCTTTTCAAGATTACCAAATTCCATACAGGCTTCGGCAAACTGCTGCATTGTAGTGATACCGTTTTCCGTATGAGCCATTTCTCTGCCTCTGAAACGGATAGATACCTTAACCTTATTTCCGCTTGTAAGGAAACGTCTTGCATGGTTGACCTTTGTGTCGAAGTCATGCGTGTCAATGTTAAGGGAAAGTCTGATTTCCTTAATTTCAACAACATGCTGATTTTTCTTTGCTTCTTTTTCACGCTTGGTCTGCTCAAAACGGTACTTGCCGTAGTCCATAATCTTGCAGACGGGCGGAACAGCCTGAGGAGCAATCTTAACTAAGTCAAGATTCTTTTCTTCAGCAATTTTTAAAGCTTCTTCTGCTGACATAATGCCAAGCACTTCACCGTCACCGAGGATAACTCTCAGTTCCTTGTCATTGATCTCTTCATTGATTTGCATTTCTTTGATAGCGATGTTCATACACCTCCAAAAATATCGGGTTGACTTTTAGTCAGATAAAATCAAAGCGTGAACAGCAAGCTGTTCACGCACCAATACACTAAAAGAAATAGTCTATTGACCTTGGGAAACGGAATTCCGTAGGTGAGAACGCAAACTGCTCTACTTTGTTGTGCAGATATATTATCACAGGTTGTCGCCTTTGTCAATAGCTTTTATAAAGTTTTTAAAATATTTTTCTTAATAAGCTATGCCTTTCATATCAAGATATTCTTCAAGGCAAAGTCCGCTGTTTTTAATATCCTCGGCATATTCCACACCTACAAACCGCCAATGCCACGGCTCGTCAACTATGCCCGTTATATCCATCTTTTCTTCGGTATATCTTAATATAAAGCCGTACTTATGAGCGTTCTCCGTAAGCCATTCGTATTCCTTGGTTTCGGCAAAAGCATCAAGGGTATTGCATATATCCATAGCAAGACCTAAATTATGCTCACTTGTACCCGGAGGAAGAATTACCGTAGCCGCTTTTTTTGCAGCCTCTTCCCTTGAAATACCGTACTCGGACATATATGTTTCAGTCAGGTTTTTATAATTCCTTTCCTGACGCGCATAGGAACGGTAGCCTGAATAAGGTGTAAGGATTATTCCCTCTTCCTTTGCCGCCTTATACATATCCTCATAGAAAGGCACTACCCTTTCGTCCATATAGTATCCCGTTGACAGAATCTCTTTCAGCTCAGGCTCATAATCAGAGGGCATTTCTCTTGTGGTATTCACCACAACGAGATTCCAGTTCTCCTGTTGGGGATCAATAATTATTCTGCCCGTTTCCTCGTTGATTTTCTGTGACTTTGTTGTCTGCTCCTCAGTGGTCGGTGCCTCGGTTGTTTCACCGGTGGTTCCTTCGGTTGCTCCGACACTCTCAAAAAACTCTGACAAATCACCGAAGGGATCCTCAGTGGCTTCTTCATTGAGATTATCTATATTAAAGCAGCCCAGTACAAGTGCAAGAACAATAACTATTATAAAAAGAAATACATTTGAAATTTTCTTATTGCTTTTTTTATTCTTCATATTTACACAACCTATATTATATACTGCAAAAATTATAACACCCGATTGTTACAGAGTCAATAGAACAAATATAAACAAAGCGGATACCCGAAAAGGATATCCGCCTTAAAATCAATAATTTTCCTTAAGTCCTTCTTCATCATAAATGAAGAGTGCACGTAAAGCGATATCAAGACCTTTTTCAACAGTCTTAATATCCATATTATCAGCCGTATCGCCTCTTGTGTGATAGTATCTTGGCGGGCCGGGATTCATAGCAGCGAGAGTTACTGCAGGGATGCCGCTCTGCTGAATAGCGGCAGCATCAGATGCACCGAGATATACAGATATGTAGGGAAGGTTGACACCTGCCTCTTCGCCTGCCTTTTTAAGAAGGCGGCATACACGCTCGTCCATAGCAACGGTACCTGAAAGGTCACGCTTACAGATTGAAATGTTCTTATAATCTCTGAAGGTTTCAAGTCCGACAAAAATTGTGGGAACATCTGTAAGTTCGTCGTGATGTCTCTTAGCAAAAGCCTTTGCACCGCGAAGGCCTGATTCCTCTGAGCCTGTAGCAATGCAGAGAACCTCAGTGTTTTCAAATCTGATATCATTATCCTTAAGGAACTTTGCAATTGCAATTGAAGAAACCGCGCCGGTAAGGTTATCGTTTGCACCTTCAACAGTGATGCTGTAGTTAATGAAAAGTACGGCACAGATAATACCGGGAACAAATGCAAAGTGTACATACTTAAGAGTAACAAGAAGCTCTTCTGAGCCGATACCGAATGTTGCAAGAACTGCATAAATAAGTGTATAGAACATACCGAGCACAGCCCATACACCCGCCATATAAAGAACAGGTGCACCGCCAAGGTGTGTAAATCTCCACTCGTGTGAAGAGTCGGCATGACCTGAGAAAATAATTCTCTGCTTGGTTTCGCCCGCTGCTTTTCTTACACCTATTGCATTATGAGAGGTATATTTTTTAAACAGACGGTCATAGAACTGCTTATACATACCGAATTCAAAAATAAGGACGATAAACGCTACGATTGAAATACCCATTGCAACTACGGGAAGGCCAAAAAATGAAAATGCCATTGCGATTGCAACTAATATGCCGCACACGCGGATAAAGCTGATCATTGCTTCTCTCGAAACGGTAAATTCCTCAACCTTTACCTCATCACAGCAGGTTTCCATCTCTTTTGCAAGATGCTCATGTGCCTTGTGTTCAGCTTCAGAGCCTGCAATTCTGGGGCCGATTTCTTTACAGATTTTTTTAATTTCTCTCACAGTATAATTTGTATACATTCTGAGAGAAGATGCGTAATTCTTTACGCTTTCATTGGCTTTCAAAAATACTCCTCCTTCAAAATATAAGCCGATTAAATCGACATATAGACAAACAGTGTAAACATATTATCATAATATTTCATAATAGTCGAGTTTTTTTGTGAAAGTTTAATGTTTGTTTAAAAATAAAATATTCTGGAAATATTTATGACAGGTTTATAACCCTTTTTGTCATATTTCATAATCTACACTCGCCCTTGCCTCTCTGATAAGTGCCACAAAAGAAGATATTTTCTTATGGTCGGGATGTACTCTGTAACGGTTTACATCGTCAATACTGTCAAAAGAACTGATTAAAACCGCATCATACATACCGTCCTTGGGATTTACATTTATTTCAACGTGCATTTCTCTTATAAAGTCTATTTTTGAAGGAAGTGCTTCGAGCATTGTCTTAACCTTAAGGATATTCTCATCTTTAGAAGCACCTTCAGCAAAATCCTTGAATTTCCACATCACTATATGCTTAATCATTTTCAGCACTCCTCTATCGTATCAAGATTTGCGCCTTTTGTCTCTCTGACCTTAATTGTAAGCATAACAGCAGAAACAGTAACGCAGGGAATTGCGACAAGAAGGCAGGTGAGCCATACGGGGATTACAAGCATACCTACAATTGTAAGTATATATCCTACAGCAAGGCCGATAATAACAAGCAGACCTTCAGCACCGACAACGGAGGCTCTGATATCCGTGGGAACCTTTTCCGTCATCATAATGTTCATATAGTCTCTGCCTATCCAGTAGCATCCCTGATAAAGACCGCAGAGACCGCCTATAAGGTAAGGGCTCCAGAGATTGTTTATACCTGCGGCAAAAAGAATAAAGCCCACAACACATAACACGGAGGCTATGCCTATAGTTTTCTTTCTGCCTATAAGGTCAGCAACAAAGCCTGAACAGAAGGTAAGAACTGCATAAACAACGGGCTGAACAAAAAGAGCCTTTGTAATATCCTCGGTGCTCATTCCTGCTATATGCATTGAGGATTCGTAATAAAGAGCAATAGCTGCCATACCCGCATCAAAGATAATATGGGAGATTATAAGGTTTTTGGTATCTTTATTTGCAAAGATATATTTTACGGCATTGAATACACCCGACTGATTTCTCTGTGCTTTTTTCTCTTCCTTTACCCTTTGCTTTTCTGCCTGTCTTACCTCATAAGGAATTGAAAGGTAGGCTATTCTTTCGTTTATAAAGACTTTTGTATCCCTTGCGAAAACAAGTATAAGAACAGTAGCAATCACACCTGCAATTGCAGGAACAAGGAAGATTTTTCTCCACTGAGTCGCATCGTTGCCCATAAGGGCATTACGGAGAATGGGTATACATACAACGCCGAATATACCGAGACTCTTGAGAATACTGTAAATCATTGCTCTGAACTTGTCGGGAGCTTCTTCAAGTATGTAAATAATCTGAATATCGTGACTGTAGAAGAAACCGATCACACCGTAGCCTAAAAGGAAAACAATGTAGTTCGGTGAAAAAAAGATCATAAACAGACCGGCTGCCATACCGAAGGTTGAAAGAGCAAAGAGCGGTTTTCTGCCCCATTTGTCAGCAAGAGCCTTATAGAAGGGTGTAATTATACCGAAAACGTAGCTTATTACACTGATTGACGTATGAAGAGACAGGCCCTCTTCAAAGGTATAAGTTCTTCCGAAAATTTCTCGGTTTACGAAAAATTCCGTTACAAATGATGACTGAACCGTAACGGACAGATTACTGGTTACCTCGTCAATTATATTGACAAAGGCTACAAGGAAAATAAGCATACCGAAATATCCGGCATAAGTTCCCTTTGTACGCTTTGACATCAATCTGTCAAGCTGCCGCTTTTCAGTTAAAACGGTCTTCTCTTTGGTTTTCATATTATCTCCCCTTTTTATTGATAATAAGTCCGTGCAGAAAATTCAGACGGACTTATTTTTTTGTTCCGGACACCATATACATACTGCTGTCGGAAATAATAACATCTACATTAAAATGCGGCTCAAATATTTTTGCCGTTTCCTCAGCTTCCGGCAGGCTTAAGGATATATTCCTTGCACTGCCCGAATGACACTTGTCAATTTCTTCCTTACCTGCCCCGTGAGCGACAGAAAGTCTTCCACCCGTTTTTATTGACTGAGCAAGGTTCTCAATAAGCTTATCGGGATTCACAAAATGCGGAAAGGCATTGTAAATCATTACCGCATCGAATTTCTTTCGGAATTCATAAGCCTCTGCATCTCCGCAGACAACCTCTGCCTGAGGGAATTTTTCCTTGGCGATTCTCACCATTTCCGATGAAATATCAATACCCGTCACAGATGCAGTCTGAAGCTTTATGTAATCGGGAAAGAGCACACCCGTTCCGCAGGCTACGTCAAGAAGGTCTGCACCCTTCTTTATTCCGCCAAGGTGCAGAATCTTTACAATCACTTCTTCATTGCGTTCCTGACTGTCATCCCAGGAGGATGCAGATTTATCGAAAAATTCAATTACGTCCTGCTTATTCATCTCTTCCGCCTTTCATTGCCATACCGCTTCTGAAATGAAGCTCTCTCATGCCCTCTACCTCGTCACAGACGGGCTTTAGATTACAGCTGTCACAGTCAAAATTGACGGTGCTCATAATATGGTTGAGAGCTTTGGTAATGGTATTACCCTTTTCGGCGATCTCAGAAAAGCGGAAATAATCTGCCTCGGTGCTTGTGACAAAAAACACCTTTACGCCTTTTACCTGAGGAATTTCCTTATACTTATTTATAAGAAGATTACCAACCTTCTGAAAGTCAATGCCTTTTCTGATTGCGGACTTTGCAACTCTTACGGCCTCTTTCTGAGCATTGGTTGAGGTTCTTATCATATAGCCCTTAGGAAAATAATGATATTTCACATATTCGATTTTTCTTATAAGGTTATATGCCTTCTGCTCGTCATCCTCAGAGTCAATTTCTATAACGGATATTCTCACAAAAGGTCTGTCGCCCTTTATTTCGGATAAATCCTCACCGCAGACAATAATTTCATCGTCTACTCTTTCCGATGTCACAAGGTTAAAGCCCGTACCGCTTATTTCATAGGCACTGTCTCTCTGCAGAATAACCTGATTACAGCCAAGGTCATTCCACCCACCGTTTTTATCGAAAGAATATTTTTTCTGCGGCAGATTATCCGTCAAGGCTAATGTATCCTGAATTAAAGAATTAAAAAAGTTCATTACAGCTTTTTATCCCTTTTCATTTTGTCGTAATGCTTCTGAAGAAGGTCGTATACAATACGCACAAGCTTCATATCAAGATTGAACCAGTAAATTGCAAAGGTTAATACAAAGAGACAAAGGATAACTGCAAGTATTATCAAGATAATCTCCATATTATTTCACCTTTGAAAGACCTTTCTGACGTGCATATTCGGCGGCACCGAGAGCACCCATAAGCTGAGGGTCAACTGAAAGCTCAACAACCTTGATTTTAAGAACCTTTTCAATTGCCTTCTTAAGACCGTCATTCTTTGCACAGCCGCCTGTAAGAGTAATACTGTCGGTTGCACCTGCCTTCTTTGCCATAACAAAGCAGCGCTTTGCAACTGCAAGCTGAATACCTGCTGCGATTTCGTCCATGGGCTTGCCTTCACCGACAAGAGAGATAACCTCGCTCTCAGCAAAAACAGTACACTGAGCAGTGATGGGGATTGTGTTCTTAGCGTTAAGTGAAAGCTTTGAAAACTCGGGAAGTGTCATTTCAAAAGCATTCGCCATAGCCTCATAGAATCTGCCCGTACCTGCGGCACACTTATCGTTCATTGCAAAGTTTTTAACTGTACCGTCAGTATCAATGGAGATACCCTTAACATCCTGACCGCCGATATCTATGATTGCCTTAACTTCGGGGTTGGTTACGTGTACACCCATTGCGTGACAGCTGATTTCGGAAATGTTTTCATCAGCAAAGGGCACCTTGTTTCTGCCGTAGCCCGTACCGATAAGATATGTAAGCTCCTCAGCTGAGCTGAGACCGTCAACCTGTGCAATTGCATCGCCCAAGGCAATCTCTGCACTTGCAACAGGGTTTATTTTACTTCTGTTTGTAACATTGGCAACCATTTTGCCGTTTTCATCAAGAATTACACATTTCGTATAGGTTGAACCAACGTCGCATCCGCCAAAATATTTCATAATTTTTTATCTCCTTTACCAAGCTAAATCGTCTTCAAAATCTACAAGTGACTCATCAAGAGGCTCTTCCTGCAGAACAGTTCTCATATACTGATTTACCTGCTCACGCATATCTCTTCTTGAAATTGTTCTCGGGTCCATAAGGTCCTGCTTGACCCAGATAAAGTTCACGTTTCTCTCTCTTGCCTGGTCATCAAATATACCCGTAAGACCGTCCATACCCTTGCAGGAAATCTGGTCATACATAATAACCGTATCAGCGTTATACTCTTCAACAATTCTCCAGAGCTCATCCACAACGTGTGCATAACCGCCCTTTGTATGCTTACGCATAATTGATCGCTGATAGGTCTTTGCAAGGTCCTTGAGGGACTGTTCTTTATCCTCGTCGTTGATTTCAAGATAGGAAATCATTGTTTCCATATCCATAACAACATTCATACCCCAGCAGTTTTCAAGCCAGTTTGCAAAGCTTGTATAGTAGTTTGCGGGACAGCTCCATACAACTGCTCTGTGGCGCATTTCCTTTGATACGGGAGTTTTCTTCTCGTAAGCCTTCATCATTATCTTGTTGACCTTTTCGTCAACCTTAAGGAATCTTTCATTTGAACCACCCGAAAGATTGAAGTAGAATATTCTGTAAAGCCAAAAGGCTGCACCTGTCATCTGAGGATAGGGAGTCTTATTGATATCCCATTTCTGACGCTCGTATTCAAGCTGCTTGTTGTAATCCTTCATTCTTCTGAAATATGCATCCCAGTCGAACTTTTCTCCCGTCTGCTTTTCAACGAATTCAATAAGAGACTTGATTTCATCAACAGCATATTCCTGAACATCCTCACCGTCATAACGGAGAGGTACACCGAAGCAATGTGTGGGAAGATTTAGTCTTCTGTCAAGGAAGGAGGAATTCATTATAGAGCCGTCGCAGGGCATATTTGTACCGATCATACAGCAGCCCATTTTCGGATAATCGTCTTCAATTGCAACACCTGCCTCAGCACTTGGAAGAGGGCAAACGTCAGCAGGAACACCGAAGCTTTCCGTTACCTCAAGATAAGGCGGTGTAATCTGCTGGTCAACCATTGAAGAAAGGAAAATCGGAAGGGTCTGAAGCGGTATAACCTTAAGATTTGGGAAGCCCGTAAAGATTTCGTTAGGAATAATTTCATCGGTGAGGATGATTTTCTTTGAAAGCTTATTATTCGGATTTATCTTTTCGTCGGCACGGAAAGAGATATTTATCATATCCGTTGTGTGCTTTACAATCATATTGTAATGAAGGTGCGCTATACGGAGATGGGGTCCTCTGAGGCCTGCAACATGGCGGTCAACAAAGGAAGGCGCTGAAAGATAAGAAGCCATCCAGCGATATCTCCACAAGCCTTTTACAGTGGAAACGGGAGCCTTGAGCACCATTTTTATCATATCTTTCCACGTAACGAGCCAGCGGTAATAGTCATACATTGTATCCCTGAAGCCTCGCCATTCACGGTGCTTCAGTATAGCCGTATGCTCCTTATAGAGCTTACCGTAATCAGCCATTTTCTTTCATCTCCCTTTCCTTCTGAATTTTCTTGATTTCAAGGCTTTCAACAAAAGCCTGAACTCTTGTGCGAAGCTGACCCGAAGCTGAAGCCGTATACTGACGGTCAACCGCCGCAGTGGGTACTCCGTAGTCGCCGCTCATAACATAAGAGGCAAGCGCTCTTTCATAGCCCCAGTATTCGCAGAATTTGAGCTGCTCGTACATAACACCGTCAGCGCCGTATTCGTCAACAAGCTGCTTTACATAGTCACGTCTTTCCTGCACCTTTTCGTGACTCATAAAACGCGGACACTGACTTGTTTTAAGGTAATGCAGACAAATCTGAGTGAGAATGTCTTTATCCTTATCAATAATAATCTCTTGTCTGCCAGGCAGTGCACCGAAGCAATATCTGTCGGCAACAACAAGTGCACCGCTGTCTTCAATAAGTGCAGTAAAATCAGGGTCATCCATTTCTGAGCCGACAACAACAATTTTTGCACGGTAGTTTTTCTTTTCGTCAGGCTCTCTTGTTTTAAGCTCCTCTGCCGTTTCACGAAGGGCAGGAAGGATAAGAGACTTGGGACAGCAATATGTAATAAGGTTAAGAATATGATATTCATAGCCTGTGATACGTGGATTTTCTTCCTTACGGTACTCCCCTATTTCTGTCATAAGACGGCAGACCTCGTTATGCTCTTCCACGGCCTTTAAAAGTGCTTCATCAGAGGTATCAACACCGTAAACCTCCGTAAGCTTATCGAGAATTTTAACTCTTGTCTGCTTTACATAATGCTTTACCGTATGGTCCTCAATCTTGAAGGGTGCATCAAGGAAGGTGACGAAGAATTTATTCTCAGGCACTAAGTCAAGAAGCTCGAAATGCTCGGCTGTTCTGTTCATTTCCGAGCAGGTCTCGGAAGCTAAAAGTGCATTAAGGAAATTGTATCCGCCCTCAATCGCTCTTTCAAGAATCGCCTTTGAATAGCCGCAAAGGAAGTTACTCATATAATATGTCGCAATATCCATTGAGCCCGTACGCGGTGCACGGAGTCTTACGGAAAAACAGTCGCCACAATTAAGCAGTACCTCGGGAATGTGGTAACAGGTATAACCGAGAGCTATTCCTCCGTTAGCTTTGGCTTTCTTGACAAGCTCGTTGTTTGCGTCCTGCAACAGATTTTCAAACTCATAAAGATGCTTTAAATCTCTCATAGCTTACTCCTTTATAATCTCTAATTTAGTAAGAGCCTCTTTTACGCCCTTTACAACATTTGAATCATCGGGAAGCTTTGTAATATTCTTGCCCTCAATATCAAAAATTGCAAGGTTTTTATCGGTGGGAATATAGGATAAAACAGGTATATCCCCCGTATTGATATGCTCAATTACACTTTCATCGGGAATACGGTTGACGATAGCACCGATTTTCTTATACATAACAAGCTCATCGGCAACTGACTTAATGGTCGAAATAACCTGTGTGCCCTTTTTGCTGGCATCGGTAATAAGAAGAAGGTGTGAAACCTTTTCCATAACTCTTCGGTTAATCTGCTCAATGCCCGCTTCGCCGTCAATAACAACATAGTCGAAATCCTTTGAAAGTATGCTGATAACCTCTTTGAGATATGAATTTATTTTACAGTAACAGCCTGCGCTTTCAGGTCTTCCCACAGCAATAAATGCAAAGCCGTCAGTTTCAACAAGAGCGTCGAAAATCTTATATCTTGCATCACCTAAAAGCTCAATGGCTGTCTTCGTGTCTCCCCCTTCAACAGTGGAGACAATCTCTTTGCGGATATCGTCAATTGTAGTCTCTACCTCAATACCAAGTGCAGTGGAAAGGCCTACGGCAGGGTCAGCATCAATGGCAAGGATTTTTTTGTCCGGATGCGCCTCGACAAGAAGCTTCACTATAGCCGCGGAAATTGAGGTCTTACCTACTCCGCCCTTGCCTGAAAGGGCAATTATTGTGGCGTTTTTTTCCATATTCATTTCTCCTTTATTTATGTCGAAAAAATATTTATTTTCAGTTATTTTAAGAATAACACAAATAAACCGAAAAATCAATTATTTACCGAAAGCGGTAACATTTAAATTAGGTTATTTTTATTAAAATTTTTAATTTAATTCTGCCTCAGCACAAAAGAAAAAATGTTTTCTTCTTTCTGTTGATAATTATCTTCACTTGTTATATAATTGTCTCATAAAAGAACAGGAGGAAAAATATGAAATATCTGAAACAGCTTTTAAAAATACTTATTTCTGCAGTTTTGTGTCTGGTGGCAATTATGCTCACGCTCGGTATAGGCACATTGGTGACAGGTCTTACATACGATAATAAAAACATCGAATATCAGAACAATCATCTGGAATATCTGAAAAATGAGTATTATACTGACTCTTATACTCCCTGTGACGAACAGAAGCTTGCCGATTTTGACATCGAAAAGGCGTTTTCAGATAATGTCAGGCTTAACGAAATAGCCGTCATAGGAACTCACAACAGTTATCAGCTGCTCACCTTTACCTTTAAACGCGCAATTGTTAAAGCACTCAGATTGATTACCTTTGGTTATGTAGAAGATAAATCCGATTTCGAAATGGATACTCTCACAGAACAGCTCCAACAGGGTGTGAGAAACCTTGAAATCGATATTGAAACAGTTGATGATAACGGCAGTGTCAGTTTTATTGTTACCCATGACCCTTTAATAGACAATGTATCAAGCTGCTATGATTTTTCAAAATGCCTTGAGGAAATTGCTCTCTGGTCAGACCATAACCCCGGACACATCCCCGTTTATCTGCTTATTGAGCCTAAGGGAGATGTTCCCGAAATAAAAAATATGAAAAACTTCAGTGCAGAATATGCTCTTGAGTTTGATAAAGTAATCCGTGAAGTTCTCGGCGACAGACTTCTCACACCCGATGATGCAATGGGAGAATATGAAAGCTTCGGAGAAATGAGAAAGGCTGACGGCTGGCCTACGCTTAAGGAAAGTGCAGGTAAAATAATTGTAATACTTCATCCCTGCAGTATTACCGAGGATTATATAAATACTGACCCTTCAATCAGAACTCAGGCTATGTTCCCCGCCCTTCGTTTCGGTGATGCAGACAGAACCTGCACATCTTTTATTCTTGAAAACAACCCCTCTGATGCGGTAAAGAATAACACAATTGCAGTTGATGAAAAAAGAATTATAGTAAGAACAAGGGCAGATGACTACCCGGATTTCAGCAAGGAGAGATATGCTGCAACAGACGTTTGCCGTTCACATATCATTACTACAGACTATCCTCCGCGTTCTGTCAGAGGAAACGAACATACATACAGCTTTGACGGATATATGTTTAAGCTGATTAAATAACAGAGTAAATTAATTGAAATAAAAATACAGAAGCCATTGTAAAGTCGAAAAATTACAATGGCTTTTATATTTTCAAGGGTTATTTCTTTGATTATATGAGCTGAAATATTTATAAAATCATTTTTAAACAGACACGGCAAGACGTATCACATATAAAAATGCCCTCCTGAAATCAGGAGGGCAAAATCATATTAAAATCAGAACTTAAAGAGATTCTTGAACCAATCAATGATTCTCTGGAAGAATGCCTTGATCTTACCGAAGAAGCTGTTGTCGACTTCGTTCCAGTCATGACCGCAAGCGTCACAAACCTTATTGCCGTCGGCATCGGGATGGTCTGTCTTAGCGATTGATCTTGTTTCTGCCTTGCCGCATGAGCATGTACGTGTTTCAACGCCTTCAGCTGTACATGTTGCTGCCTTAGTTGTCTTCCATGCGCTCCATGTTACATGACCTGTTGCTGCGATAGATTCTGTCTCAGCAATACCGCAAGCACCGCAAGTACGTGTCTTAACACCCTTAGCTTCACACTTGGGAGCTGTTGTAGTTGCCCATGCACCCCACTTGTGACCGAGTTTTCCGATTGTGCCGCCGCCTGATACTACATAGCCGCATTCTGCGCACTTAACTGTATCTTCGACACCGTCTTCTGTACATGTTGCTGCCTTACCGGAAACAGTGATTGTTTCAAGGTCTGCTGCTGTGTGATCCTTATCGCACTTTGCGAAGAAGGGAAGGATGCCTGCTTCTCTTACAAGGTTAAGAGCTGCGGGAACAAGGTCTGCCTTACGAGCGTTGATGCTGTCCATATTATTGGAAGCGATAACTGCATCGTTTTCAGCGCCTGTGAAGTATTCCTGAACTGTTGTTTCAGTGAAGCTTACTGCTGAATAATCAGCAAGATTTACATAAAGCTCAGACTTAACAGTGTCGGGGAATATAGCATCAACGATGTGCTCGGAAGCCTTAATAAGAGCTTCAGTTACTGATACATCTGCTGCAACGTCTGCAGTCTTTGTCTTTGTTTCGAAGAGACGGAGGAAGCCTTCAAGGTCGCCTTCAAGACCGTCATCGAAGAGGAAGCCCATTACAAGATTACCGTCAAATGCGTAGTTTGCACTTGCACAGTTAGAAGCGAGTGAGCCGAGAGGAAGGATAGCGTTTGCTACCTTTGAAATAGCGTCGATTGTATCTGCAGGCTGTTCACCGCAAGCGATGATGATGCCCTTTGCAAGCTCGTATACTCTGTCTGTAAGACCTGCAAGAGTATCCTGCCATGTTGCGCCCTTTTCTACGCCGAGTTCAAATGCTACTGTGGGAAGGTCAATGTTTGTTTCGCCTTCTACGTGACCGATAGCTTCGTTTGCAATTGCATTAACAAGTGCTACGCCTTCTGTTGCTGCTTCGTAAAGAAGGTCAGCTACCTTTGTCATAATGATGTCCTTACCTGCGCCGTCTGCAACTGAAGCTGCATCTGTTGCTGCGGGAACTGTAAGAGCAAAATCAACGCCTGCATCTGCAAGAGTTGTGTTGAGTGTGGGAATGCATTCTGCAAGAGCATAATCAGCCATAGCTACTGCCATAGCGTCAAGGTTTTCGAGGTCGCCGATAAGTGCGTGGATTTCAGCGATAAGCTCGTTTGTGCCGTCATCAACCATATCGAGACCGAGAGTAATAACAGATACCCAGAGAGCTTCTACTGATGAGAAGTCAATCTTATAAAGGAGTTCTGTATCAAAGTTTGCAAGAAGAGCATCAACATCAATGCCGATCTGACCTGCAAGCTCTTTGTACTGTTCATTATTGATAACCTCATTTGCTGCAGCCATCATATCATTAGCTGTTGCACAGATCTTTTCAAGATTGTCATTGAGGTAAGTATTGTCGCCGTCTACAAGACCAAGTGTATTCATACCGCTGTCACTTACGAGCATATCAACAAGGCCGTAGAGAATGTGGTTAACCTGACCTACAACACCGTTATAGGTGTCATAGTTAGCTGAGAAAGCAAGAAGGTCAGCATCAATAGCGTAGTCTGTATCGATGAAGCTAAGGAGTTCCTTTGCATCGTCAATGTTAAGGCTGCCGCTGAGTTCGTCTGCTACGATTGTCATAAGAGGATTATCAATCATAGAAGCCATTAAATTCATAATTGTTTCGCCGATTAACGGAGTGTCCTTAGTTACTGCAGTTCCGTTCATATAAGCTACGATATCTTCAACTGCAACCTGAGCGATGAACTCATCTTCTGTTGCCCAACCGGTATATGAAAGAACAACGTCAACTGAATCAATGCTGATACCGAGTGTAGCAAATGATGCTGCTGCATCCTGAGCTAACTTGAGAGCTTTTGCTTCTGCAAATTCTTCAATAGCAGTAAAGCTGATATCAATTGCAGGAATAGCAAGAGCATTGCCCTGAATGTCTTTGCCTTCTACTTTGAAAACAAAACGGCTGTCAAGAGTCTTCTTGTTTGCGTCTACCATTGCTGATGAATAAGCTTCGGGGCTTTCACCTTTGAATGTGAGACCTGTAACTGCACTGTTGATAAGTGCCTGATTCTTTGCTGTTGCATAAAGATAAACAGGCATTTCTTCAGCTGAAAGATATTTTGTTGATGAAGGTCTGTACTCTGCAACCTTTGTTGTACCTTCTGCACCTGTAGAAATTGTTGCAACGGGAGGTTCAAAGTTTATATCAAGAGCATCAGCCCATGTAACAACGTTAGCTGTTGCAACGCCGTCAGCGATTGTAATCTGATAGTAAGTGTCGCCATCTTTGTAATATGCCTTACCGCCTGAAATTTCTTCGAGGAGAGCAAGGTCTGTGTAGATAGCTGAGAAGCCTGCGGGAACTTCAGCTTCTGCGCCTACTGTAGCTGTCTGACCGAGAGTAGTCTTGAGGAGTGTACGTACAACTGTATCCATGATGTAGTTGTAGTATGTGTCAATCTTAACTTCGTTGTCTTCTTCTGCAAGAGCTACGAAATCTTTAACAAGTGTGTAGATATCATTTGTTCTGAGGTCGTAGGTTTCGAGCTCTGCGATGCCTTCTTCTGAAAGAATGCCGTTAGTTTCGCAAAGACCTACGAACCAACCGAGGATACCGTTGTTGAGAGTATCGTCGAATGTTTCATTTTCAGCGGGTGTGTAGTTCATCTGAGTAGCAACCCAGTTAACGAACTTGGACTGAATGTCATTACCGATAAGATAATCGTTATAGAAATCAACGATCTTCTTATTTTCGGGATCTGTTGTGTCGAGTGTAAGAATGTACTCGCCTACTTTACCGTAGTCAAATACTTCTTCGTCCCAACGGAAAACCTTACCGAAGGTTTCGGAGTTGTCAGCCATAAACTGAAGAACGCCGTCGATAAAGCCGAGAGCTGAACCTGCATCTGCACGTGTGATGAGGTTTGTTGCATCGAGATTAGCGAAATCACCGCCGAGCTCTGTGAGGTAATCCTTGTAACCGATTACAGCGTCAAGAGAGGTGATTGCAGGGATCTTATCAGCAATGATATTGCCGAGTTCGTCTTCGCCAAGGATAGCTTCGAATTCTTCAAAGCCGCCGTTAGCAACAACACCTGCAACGATGTCTGCTTCAATTTCTTCTGTGTACTTTGCGATTTCTCTGTCAACCCAATCAAGGATAACAGATGCCATCTGCTCAGCTGACATACCATCGATGTATGCTTCGTCATTAGCTGCAACTGCTGCTCTGTCATAATTATCAGCAGCTGAAACAGCAAAGGGAATCATACCGAAAAGCATTACAACTGAAAGAATGATTGCCAGTGTTTTTTTCATCATTAGTTCCTCCTTTAATATGAATACTTGTTTGTGTCACTGTTCACAAACTTTTCATTTATATTATATTAAAATAAATTGTAAAAAAACAAGTAACAAAACCTACCCTTTTGTCAAAGCATTACAAAATAGTTGATTTTGTCACTAAATTCTATTAAAAATATATAAAATTATTTTCTTCCAAACAATTCTTCGGCAATTTCAGTAACACGATGCATATTTTTTTTATAAGTCTCCTTATCAAAGCAAACAAGGTCAATATAAAGTGTAAATATGCCGCCACTTATCATAAATTCAAACTTTTCTTTATTCTGCTCATAATATTCATCGCCCCAGCGCTCACGCATTTTCTTTTCACATCGCGGAATTATAATTTTATTCGCATCGATAGCAAAATCCCAATAGACATGCTTACCGGTAACCCCTTTAAGCAGTACAATATCAGTTTCATCAAGAAGAATGCAATATTCATTAGCAAATATACCGTCTTTAATATCAAGAATGATATTGAGCTGTTCGTCAAGCTTATTAATAACATATTCACGGATTTTTGAAATAAAATCGTCAAGATCCTTATAGTAAAGATAGAAGCTCGCTCTTGAAATACCCGCTTTTTCACAAAGGGCAGAAACAGAAATCCTTTCCACATTTCTGATTGACAGCTCCGCTATAGCTTTTCTGAGTTTTTCTTCAACCTTCATCTGAACCGTCACCCCCGAACAATTCCTCAAAATTAAGAAGCTTTTTACAAATGGCAATATAATGTGTATTATGTTCCCTTTTTTCGATTATATCCCTGACATAAACTCCTATCATTGACATAACCATAAAGCGTATACGGAAAAGCTGGTCATCATTAAGGTGGCTGAAAGCGGGGAAAATTTTTTCCACCTTTCTGAACATAGACTCAAAAAAATATCTGCTTCCGTTTTCACCGGAAATGAGCACTATATATTTTTCCTGAGAATTAAATATTTCCAGAATTTTATCAAAGCACTCCTGCTCACTTGCCGATGTAACTACAATCTCTATGCAGGCTCCCATCGCAATCTCACCGAATTTTTCAGCAATCTTTGTGTGCATATCAAATATATCATCATAATGTCTGTAAAAGGTTGTACGGCTGACACCTGCTTTTTCTATTATATCCGAAACAGATATCTTGCTGTAATGAGTAGTTTCAAGCATTTCAAAATATGCTTTTTCAAGTCTGTCTATGGCCTTCAGACTCCCACCTGTTTTCACCAATATCACTCCATTAATAATTGCTTTATCTTAACCAAGCTAAATATTAACATTTTTTGAACAATAATGCAACATCGATTAGACACAAACCGATTAATTGTAACATCGAAAATTAACACAAGATAAACAAAGAAGAACATTTTCTGTTTTATTCTTTTATATATCCTTTTTTATATAAAAAAGTCCGACTTTTTGTCGGACTTTTCATTGATTCGGAATTATACTTCATTAGTTGCGATAATGTCAACACCTGTATCGCAGATATTACATATAAGCACATCACCCATTTTTACAGGTGCATCAACTGCCTCATTATTGATAACCTTCATACATTCAAACATCTTATCCTTGGGAATGGGCTTCGAGGTTTTAACAGGCACAACAGGGAGTGCACCGCCGCTTACTTTGATTGTTGTAGTAAGCATTCTGACGGGATTTGTGCACTCGTCAACAGCATACTGCTCACCTCTTTTGCAGGTGTTACCCTTAACTGAGAGAACCTCATTCTTATCACTGAGCTCAACGGTGAGCATACAACCGATAGGACATGAAACACATACCATTTCTTTAATCATATTCTCACACCTCCAGCATAACTGTAATTTCTTTTCCGGGAAGCTTGACAATATCCTCAAGCTTTATTGCAACATTTTCCATTTCGCCGGGAGCAAGCTTTCTCTTTTTCTTTCGGTAAAGCACCTGGTCACCGCACTTAACCACAACATAAGTATCCTTATATACATCGGCAACACGGAAATATACTTTAACATCCTTATCTGTAGAACGGTTGATGTTCTGAGGAACAACATATCTTACGCCGCTTTCGGCCTTGACGTGAATATTATCCTTTCCTGCTCTGCCTTTATTTCTACCCTTTGAAAGAATGTACTTTGCAGCACCTTCACCTGCAATCTGACTTTCTTCAGTTACATAGTCAACAAGGTCATGAACCTGAAGAACATTACCGCAGGCAAATACACCGGGACGGTTTGTCTGTCTGTATTCATCAACAATCGCTCCGTTTGTTACGGGGTCAATTATAATACCTGCCATTCGTGTAAGCTCGTTTTCGGGAATGAGACCTACGGAAAGAAGAAGTGTATCACATTCAACATACTGCTCTGTGCCGGGAATAACTCTCCGGTTACTGTCAACATTAGCAATGGTTACGCCCTCAAGACGTTCAATACCATGAGTTTTAATAACCGTACAGCTGAGCTTAAGCGGAATTCCCATATCATCAAGACACTGAACAATGTTTCTTGTAAGTCCGCCCGAATAAGGCATAAGCTCACAGACCATCTCAACCTTTGCGCCTTCAAGTGTCATTCTTCTTGCCATAATAAGCCCTATATCACCTGAGCCGAGAATTACAATCTTCTTACCGGGCATATATCCGTCAATATTTACATATTTCTGCGCAGTACCTGCTGTCATAATGCCTGAAGCACGTGAGCCGGGCATATCGAGTGCGCCCCTCGGACGCTCACGGCAGCCCATAGCAAGAATGATTGCTGTTGTGTGTATCTGCATAACACCGTCAGCCTTATTGGTTGCAACAACTACATTACCGGGAAGAATATCCGTAACCATTGTGTCAACCTTAACCTCAATATCCGTCTTCTCAAGCTCTTTTATAAAACGGTATGCGTATTCCGGACCGGAAAGCTCCTCGCCGAAATAATGAAGACCGAAGCCTGTGTGTATACACTGCTCAAGAATACCTCCGAGAGTAGCTGCTCTTTCAAGAATAATGATTTTCTGTACACCGCACTCTCTTGCCTTAAGTGCTGCAGCCATACCTGCAGGGCCGCCGCCGATTACCACAAGATCATATTTAAGCATTTACTCTCACCTCACTTTGTTTTATTATAGAGAATCTTTGAACCGTTACCGTGTTTTGTAACCTTATTCATCGGAATATCAAGCTCTCTTGAGAGAATTTCTACAACCTTTGAGCCGCAGAAGCCACCCTGACATCTGCCCATACCCGAACGGGTTCTTCTCTTTACAGCATCAACGTCTCTTGCACCGCAGGGAGCTTTGATTGCGTCAATGATTTCGCCCTCTGTAATTCCTTCACAGCGGCAAATAATTCTGCCGTAACGTGCATCCTTTTTTACAATCTCTGCTCTTTCCTCAGGTGAAAGCTCAGCCATTCTGATGGGAGCCTGACGTGTAGCAATAAAATCCTGCTTTCTTTCATATTCGGGAGCCATCTCTCTGAACATTTTACCGACATACCTTGCTATTGCAGGTGCTGCAGTAAGTCCCGGAGACTCAATACCTGCTACATTAATAAAACGTCCGTTTTCCTTACTGGGTTCAATAATAAAATCGCTGTTGTCCCCTGCTCTGTGCGCTCTGAGTCCCGCAAATGAGGTTATTGCATTTCTCGTCGTAAGCTGAGGAATAACTCTGCTTACAGATTCTTTGACTGAGTTAAGTCCTTCAATTGTTGTATCAACATCAAGCTTACTGTCGAAATCAAGGTCGATAGCTGTAGGGCCCATAAGTACATTTCCGTGAGCTGTAGGTGTTACGAGTATGCCCTTACCCATAGGTGAGGGGCACTGGAACAGGACGTGGTTTACCATCTTTTTTTCTGTTTTATCAAGAAGGTAATATTCACCTTTTCTCGGAATAAGCTTAAAGGATGTGTCGCCTATCATATTAGCAATTTTGTCAGCGAAAATACCTGCACAGTTGATTACATATCTTGATTTTGTAACACCTGTTGCAGTTGAAAGACAGAACATATCGTTCTTATATTCGATATCAAAAACACCGCTGTTTCTCTTCACTCTTGCTCCGTTCACAATCGCATTTTCAGCTGCGGCAATTGTGAGCTCATAGGGACTTACAATACCTGCAGTAGGTGCCCAAAGAGCACCGATTGCCTCTTCACTGATATAAGGCTCCATTGTGCGAAGTCTTTCCTGACTGATAATCTCCATATTAGGCACACCGTTTTCAAAGCCTCTTTCGAAAAGGGCTTCAAGCGTCTGCATATCATCCCAGTTGTACGCAACAACAAGTGAACCTATATTTTTATAAGGAACAGACAGCTTATTACAGTAATACGCCATAAGTGACGCACCCTGTACATTGAGCTTCGCCTTAAGAGAGCCCGTCTCGGCATCAAAGCCTGCGTGAACAATTGCGCTGTTTGCCTTCGTACTTCCCATAGCTACGTCGCCGCATTTTTCAAGCAAAATGAGATTCATATCAAGCTTGCTGAGTTCTCTTGTAATCATTGCACCGACAACGCCTGCACCGATTACTACAACATCATATTGCATATTTTATCCTCCGAATTGTTTCTGCATAAAAAACACATTTTATTAATTTAATGATATCATTAAACTAAAAGATAGTCAACAGAATAAACAATAAATTAACTGTATAAATACTGCTGATATACAAAAAAACGACAAGCAGCTGCTTGCCGTTTTTTTCAGTCTTTTAATTTTTCATAAACCGTCTTTATTCCGCACCAAAGAAGATACAGGGCAACTATTGCCGAGCCTATCATATCAAGATAATAAGAAACGGGAGACTCAGGAGCAATCGCAACTGAAAGAAGCGCCACTGTCACACAGGTGTCAACAAGACTTTTTGCTCTGTAAAGTCTTGCCTGAACCTCAATAATTGCATTGGGCTCAGCACGGTTGAGACGGGTATACTTTATAAAAAACGCAGTATTGGCAACAACGCCGAGAAGCGCCACAACAAGACCCGGAATAACGTTACCTTTTTCTTCATTGTCAGAAACAAAAGCAAGAACAAGCATAATTGCACCGCCTATGCACATTGTAGCACCGACAAAAATATTCGATATTTTTTCAAGCTTCGCTTTTCTCTCAGTATCAATCTCCCCGTCCTTTGAGGTTATGCGATATATTACGTATGCCATAATTATGCCGAGAAGCTCAGAGCTTCTGCGTACGAAGTCAGCGAGCTGAGTTGAGCTTTTTCCTGCCATAAGTCCGAGTCCGACTATAAGAGGGCCGGGTGAAGACATAACTACAGACATAAGAAGCGTTTTACTGCCTGATTTTTTGTTACTCATACAATACCTCCGAACAAAAGAGTAAGTCCGTCAACAACAACCATTGCCGCAACAGGACATATAACCGTATCCATACCGTTTTTTGAGTACAGCTCAGCTAAGGCACTTATAACTGCAGTTACAAGAGGTATTATAATATATCCTACAGGTTTCAATCCGCCGTGCAAGGTCATTACAACCGCAACAGTTACAAAAGACGAAATAAACATGGCAAAGGTACCCTCATAGCTTTTTTTGCCGTCGGTAAATTTATCCTTGATTTTATGCTTTCCGAACTTTTTGCCTACAAGAGCAGCGAAAGCGTCACCTATACCCCATGCAAGAATACTTGCAATGACCAGCATTCTGTCGTGGAAGATACCCCAACAAACAGAGATGACAAAAGCAAACATTGTAAAAACAAGAAGCAGACTGGTTTTAAGCTCCCCTTTTTTTCTCTCTGTAGTAAATTCCGAAAAGTTTTTTATATGCTCGACAACCATAAGTATAGGGTATACTATAACCTCAAAAATGATTGCAGCAAGAGCAGAAATCCACCAGGTTTCAAAGCCATAAACAAATACAAAAACAGATCCAAGCAAAACGAAATGCAAGGTTTTACGGAAAACTTCATTAGGAATTTTAATAAGAAAACGGCACAGGAGAACTGTCGAAGCAGCAACGATAAAATAAACACTCAGCGCACCGAAGCCGTGAAGCAGTTCCTGAATTACATCCTGCATCTTTAACATCCTTTCTGTGAGACTTAGTTTAAATCGACAATATAATTTGTAATCATATCACAGTTTATTAAATTTTACAAGTTATGCATTGGCTTAAAATGTAAAATTATCTGTCCGTTATGTTAAATAGTTTTTAGCGTTGTCTTATATAAAAAAAGAACGGCACCTTAAGGCACCGTTCTGAATAAGAATTTATTATTTAATCTTGAATATTTTTTTGAAGAGCTCAACTAACCATTTGATAAACGATGTTATAGAAACGAAAATTTTGCTGTGCTTATCCTTAGGATTATCAAGCTTTTCTTCTGCTTCCCAGTTTTCTGTATCACAGTTCTCTGTTGTCATTACCTCAATTTCACCGTCAGAATCTTCATCGGGATTAGTGTATTCATACACCACAAACTGTGAGGGCCAGCAGGAATTGTTGATTGTTACCTTTTCCTCTGATGAAGCAATATCATAGAGAAGTCTTAATTCCCAGTCAGACCAGTTGGAATGGCTGGAGCCCTTTATGAACCATGTGCTTTCAGGGAAAAGACAGGTTGAAGCGTCAATCTGCTCGTCGGGAGAGATATATTTACCGAAGCCTGCTTCTTTTCTTGCAGCGATATAATCGTCAGTAAGGTCATTGTAAATTGTACCTGTCGTTGCGCCGAAGGATGTGCGGCCGACTGATGCGAACTGGTCAGAAACAAGATAATTGGTTTCGCAGATAGGAAGAGTCTGGAAGCCGTACTTTGAAATAACACCGAAGTTTACTCCGTTTGCAACTGTTGTTTTAAGTATTTCAGGTACTCTGCTGCGTACAACAGTATTATAATTATCAAGCTTAGCAATGAGACCTGCATACTCTGTTCTCTTTTCACTGCCCTCGGGGCCGAATACATATTTCATTGCAGTATCATAGTCCTGAGGTGATACACAAGCCCAGTAGTTAGGCCATGTATAGAAGGTTGAAAGAGCAAGTGCTGATGTAACGCCTTCGACCAGCTTATAGTAAATCCAGTCCTTACCTTTATCAATAACTCTGTCAAGTACGCCTGTTCTGTCAAGCATTTCAAGTGTTGTATTGATGAAACCGTCAACATCGAACATTCCGATTGCGCCGCAGTCCTTGAGTGTTCTGTTAATAGCCGCCGCATCAATGTTGAATTTTCCGCTGATTGCTTCACTGAGCATTTCTGCACCGCCTACAACGCTTCCGTCAAAGGCAACGCCTCTGATGTACTTTGCTGCGTGATCGGGATAAACTGCAAGGTATGCAGTAACAACGTTTGTACCGAGACAGCTGGCTACAATACCAACCTCATTACAGCCTGTTGAAGCTAAAATATCATCAATAAATGACTTGAGCTCAGCTGCTGTTTCGATGGGGTCAAGTCTCCAGTCATAATAGAACCAGTATCTGTCGTGAACATAGTATTTCACACCGTCAGCTGTACGCCATGCCTGATCATTATGTCTGGTATTATTCATTTTATCTTTTCTCTCCTGACGCAGACCTGTACCGTACTGTGCATTACCGTCCTTGTCAAGAAGTGAATTTTCAAAAAGCTCACTGATTTCTTTCTGAAGATTCTTGTAATAGGGATCCCAGTTGTCATTGAGCAGACCGTCAATAAGGAAAGGCATAAGAATGTTGGCAGTTGCTTCAAGCAGTGCGTTATCACCCTCTTCTTCCTCTTCGTCATCGCTGTCAAGAATTGAAGCGAAATCCTTATAATGGAAAACCTTATTTCCGTTTTCGTCAACAAGCTTTTCACCGTCACCGGAAATACGGATAACGGGAATGTCACTGAGACTCTGAGAAATCCACTCGGTCGGTTTAGCATAAGCTGTCACAGACCAGATACCCACAAGCATTGTGAGTGCAAGGAAAAGTGAAATTGATTTTTTGATAGTTCTTTTCATCGTGCTTTATCCTCCTGTAAGATAAATAATGCAAAAAGAATGATTAGTTATTATTAATTTATTTCATAATGTCAACCTTTTCGCATAACTATACAAATGTATTATAAACAAAAACGGCAAGAATGTAAATATGTTTAAGAAATTTTATTCAGATTTTTGAAAAAAATTTGCAATATAATTAAA
>JAZPYL010000048.1:0-40475 GCA_045544175.1 Acutalibacteraceae bacterium
GGTGGGGGCGGCGGCGAGCCGCACCTGCGTGAAGGCGCTGTGCGCCCACGCAGGTCAATTGTGTGGCGCAGCCACACAATTGGAAAATGCCTCGGCTTCGCCGGGCATTTTCGCGGCTCGCCGCCGCCCGCCTACCGCCCACTGCAAGAAAGAAGCACCCACTTCCCCTCCACATACAATCGATGTATCTTTCTCCTTTATTCTCTTCCCTCTGCGGCAACACACAAAAAAGAAAGGCCGCAGCTAACCCGCGACCACACTTATTCACTATTTCCTATTACTTCTTCACTAAAAAAGGTCACCCCAAGGTGACCTTTTTTTATCAGCCGTTAAGCATTTTGAATACCTTTTTATTTGCAGGATAAATCTCCTTATATGCTTCAAACATCTTATCATAAACGGGCTTGTTTGCCTTATTGGGAGTAAATCTCTTGTCAGCATCAATAAGAAGATTTGCCTGAGCGATGGAGTCAATAACACCGAGACCTGTTGCAACAATAATTGCAGCACCTACAGCGCCTACATTCTGAGGACTGGGAACGGTTTCAACAACTCTGCCTGTACAGTCAGCAAGAATCTGGCTTGTGGAATCGTTAAGAGCACCGCCGCCTACAAAACGGATAACATTTGATGTCTTTGTTTTCTTTTCGTGAGTTTCGAGCATCCAACGCATATGCATACATACACCTTCAACAACGGCACGGATCATTTCGCTCTTGCCTGTTTCGATGCTTAAGTTGAAGAACATACCTCTTGAGTTGGGATCCTCGAAGGGACAACGGTTACCGTGGAGCCAGGGTGTAAACATAACACCGTTTGAGCCTGCGGGAACCTTTTCAATAACTGATGAAAGGTACTGATAAAGGTTAGTGTACTCGCTTTCAAGGTCTTCGGCAACGTCTGTCTTCTTAAGATAGATGCCGATTTCGTCAAGGGCAAGGTGATTCTTAACCCATTCAAGACACTTACCTGCAGTCTCAAGCTCTGCAAAGTAGTTATAATATCCCGGTCTTGCGCCTACAACAGCGGCGATCATAGCTGAAGCGTCAACAATACTCTTATCAACAACAGTTGATACCCAGCCTGATGTACCCATATAAACGTGAGTTTCGTTGTTGTTGACTGCACCTGCACCGACACCGATAAGAGAAGCGTCCATACCGCCGCCGAATACGGGTGTGCCCTCAGCAAGACCCAGTTCTTCAGCTGCCTTAGCTGTAATCTTACCTGCGATATCTGTGGACTTGATAATCTTAGGAAGATGATCCATATTTACATGAAGGATTTTACAAACCTCAGGGCTCCATGCCTTCTTATGAATATCATAAAGAAGAGTGCCGAAGGCTGAGTCCTCAGTCATAATGAACTCGCCTGTCATACGTGCAATAAGTGCTTCCTTAACGTCAAGCCACTTATATACCTTTTCAAAATTGTCAGACTCATTATTTCTTACCCAGTTATACTTGAAAACAGGGTCCTTTACCGATGCAGCAACTGCACCTGTTTTTGCAAGAGAAACAAGAAGCTTGGGAAGGCTTGCACCTGCAATCTGATGAAGGAAGCCGTGGTCCATAAGCTCCTTCTGTTCCTTTCTTGCTCTCTGGTCCATATAGCTGAAGGCACGGCGGATGTGTCTGCCTTCCTTATTTACAAGAACAAGTCCCTGTGCCTGTGAGCAGAAGGAAATACCGTCAATCTGCTCGGGCTTTATGTCACACTTTGTGAAAAGCTCCTTAGTTGTTGAACACATAGCTGACCACCATTCGTCAGGGTCCTGCTCTGCGCCGCCGTCGGGGAAAACATAAAGCTCATAGCCTTCAATTGCGTCAGCAATAAGCTTGATTTCCTTGTCAATTTCAAAAAGACAGGTTTTTACTCCGGTTGTACCTATATCATAGGCAAGTGCGTACTTCATATTATACATCCTTTCGGGTTTATTTTATATTTTAATTTTTAAGTGCCGCTTCAACAAAGCGAAGAATGTTTTCAAGAACAAACTCGTCCTTTTCAAATATATTCTCTCCGCAGTAGATTTTATACCTTTCCTTGTAATAATCGCAGGCGTAGGTAAACTGAATATTCATAAGAATATTGTCAACAAGATATGCAGCCATACCCGGATCAATATCCTTTCTTATCTCCCCTTCAGCCTGGCCCTCGGTTATAACTCTTTTGTAGGCGGCGCAGGTAAGGCTTTCCATCTCCGTTGCAATCTTTTTCGCAAGCTCGGAATTACTTTCACTTGTAACGATGTTATAAAGCTTTATTAAAACCTCATCTTTTCTCGAATAACCGATAGCAATTCTTATAAGCCTTTCAAGCTTTTTCATAATAGGCTCATCGCTTACAATAACCGACTCCATTACAGCCTCAAGATTCTGTATACCGTAGTTGACACTGGTTAAAAAAAGGTCAGTCTTGGTGTCAAAGTATTTATAGAGAGAGCCGACACTTACCTGAGCTTTTTTCGCTATGGTGTTGATGTTGGCGTTCTCAAAGCCGTTATATGCGAATTCATTGACGGCTACAGACAAAATTTTTATTCTTTTTTCTTCGGATATGTTATTGAAGGTCGGCTTACAGCTGAAATCCAATCTGCCCATAAATACACCGCTTTTTAAAGTAATTCTTAAGTTATTTCAATGTACATTGTATCAATTTTACCGTAAAAAAGCAAGTATAAAAAAAGGCTCAAAAACTATGCACTTTGCATAAACAGTATAACAATAAAAACTGCAACAAGGTGCTGACCCTGCTGCAGTTTCTTCAATATTCGGCATTTTATCAGAAATTGAACCCACTGTATCCCCAGTGCTCAATTTCGCTGTACTTCACATAAATTCTGTCCTTAGAAATACCAAGCTCAGCTGACACAATCTCTGTAATCTTTTCCGTCAGTGCGTCATAGCCGCTTTCGCTTGCTCTGCCGAAAAGGTCAACCTCAATCATAGCAGAGGCCTTGTCGTCACCCTTGAAATAAAGGCGGCAGTTATCCTGAAACTCAACCATTAACCAGCTTTCGCTTTTACCGATAAGCTCAATTGCCTTACCGAACTGTGCTTTAAGGCTGATTTCCTTTTCTTTGGTAATTTCTGTTGAAGCCTTGGTTGTTATAAGCGGCATATTATTTATCCCCCATTCTGTCCATAGCAGTTGAATTCATAACGAAATTCAGTACGTTTGCGGCAGTTCTCTGCATTTCGCCCAAAGTGATACCGCCCTCTTTGCCGTAAGAGGCAAGGAGTGTGCCGTCGGGCTTCTTGTTCTTGCCTGTTCTTCCGCCGCCGGGCATAAGCACGTCAACCTGTGCTCTTACTCTGTATGCCTGATCACGCATTACGGGGAATTCCTGACTCTTTGATTTTCTCATCCACCAGTCAGTCATAACGTTACCCTTGTAGCCCCATTCATTTCTTAAAATGAGAGTGCAAAGCTCATAGTTATAGTGGCCCCATACACCGTTGATAAGGTTATAGGACGTCATAATATTCTTAGGCTCTGCTTCCTTTACGCAGATTTCAAAGCCACGCAGATAAATCTCTCTGAGAGCTCTTTCTGAAACTCTTGAGTCATTGCCGTTACGGTTGAATTCCTGATTATTACAGGCGAAATGCTTCGGGCAGGCAGATTTGCCGTTTTTCTGGACGCCCTTTACATAAGCTGCAGCAATCTTACCGCAGAGATATGGGTCTTCAGAGAAATACTCGAAGTTTCTTCCGCAAAGAGGATTACGGTGAATATTCATACCGGGGGCAAGGAGAATGTCTGTACCCTTGTCAGCCATTTCGTCGCTGAGCTTTGAAAGAAGCTTTTCGGTAAAGTCTGCATCGAAGCTGCTTGCAATAAGTGTGCCGATGGGAATAAGCGAGCAGGAGGCTGAAAGTCTGATGCCTGAGGGGCCGTCAGTTGTTGTTGCGGCAGGTATACCCTTTTCACGAAGAGAAGGAAGAACACCGCCGAAGCAGCCTGCATTACCGGGGACACCCAAGGGGCTGTTCATAATATAGTCGCCTCTTGAAATTGCTTCAAGCTCGGGAAGGTGAAGCTGTGCAACGAAATCCTCCATTGACACTCTGCCTTCTTTAACATCAATAAGCTTATATCCCTTATCGCCCGTTACGGTTTTACCCTTGGGAAGATTATCGGTAATAATCTTTTTAAGGTCATAGTTCTTTAAATTAACGGGAGCTTTCTTGATTTCATACTTGCCGTCTTTTTCTGTTGCTGTAATAATATCAAAGCTTTCTCTGGGTGCAGCAACCTGTGTATGTGCCTTATAGAGAGTGTTTTCACTGAATGTACACTCCCATTTTCTTTCGGCATCTCTTACATTGTCGCCCACAGCAAAGCCGTAAGTACCCTTTTCGATAACATAAGAGGATTTAAAGCCCGTCTGACCTTTTTCGTCATAGGAAGAAAGAGAATACTTTGAAACAAAGAGGGAAAGATTTTCACTTTCGCCTTCAGCAAGAACCTTGGTTTTCTTGAATGCGGCAAGCTCACGGTAGGGATTTCCGAGCACACCGCAGGGCTTTTCCACATAAATCTGAGGTGCATAAGCTGACGGGAATGAGCCTTTATTTGTTACCTTAAGAGTAAATTCGTAGCCCTCCTCCTTTTCTTCGGCAGAAACAAATTCAGTTACGAAATCACCGTAGGTAAGGCCGAAGCCGAAGGGATAAAGAACAGCATCCTTATTGAAGGTTTCAAAATAACGGTAGCCTACATAAATATCTTCAGTGTAGTTATTGAAATTTTTATTTCCGAAATCAGCGGCTGAGGGGAAGTATTCGTATTTCTTTGCAACCGTTGCAGGAAGCTTACCGGAAGGAGAAGCCTTACCTGAAAGAAGATCCGCCACTGCGTTACCGCTTTCCATACCGCCCTGCCATACAACAAGAATTGCGGAAATCTTATCACCGAACTGCTGAAGGAAGCTCATATCCATAATACAGCCGATATTGAAAAGAACAACAGTTTTATCAAATTCTGATGTAACCTTTCTGAGCATATCTATCTCTTCATCGGTTGCATAATAGCTGCCTTTTTCAAGTGCGTTTTCTCTGTCCTCACCGCTTGAACGTCCGATTACGGCAATTGCAAGCCGGCTCTTTTCCTTTGCACTCTTTACCACTGCAGTGTCAAGGGGCATATCGGGATAAAATCTCGGCCAATGTCCCCAGAAGCCGTGGTCAACGGGATTCTCTTCGCACCATTTTTCATAAATGCCTGCAAGCTCTTCATTGAGAATGAGCTTTTCGCAGTTTCTTATACCGTCAACAAGATTAACGGCATAGGGCTTATTTACATCACCGCCCGAGCCGTAGCCTGTGAAGAACCAATCCTTCTGCACTCTTGAGAAAAGAGACACTGCAGTGCCTTCACTCAGGGGAAGCACGCCGTCGTTTTTAAGAAGCACTGCACCCTGTGCGGCGGCCTCTCTTACAAGCTCAGGCATACCGGGTGTAATGACCTTTTCAGCTACGCTTCTCTGCTGCTCAGCCTGAGAAAGTGAATTGATTTTAGTGTAAACCTTACCAACAAGCTTAAGTACGTTATCTTTGATTGCCATAATCTTTCTCCTTTATTTCATTTCAAAAATCTGCTTGAATTTATGTCTGTTTATTTCGTAAACAATAACGGATATAAATGTAATTCCCAGAGCAATACCTGCCGCTACCTGAAGGATTTCGGTAAGCTCTTTATTGAAATTTACCGTATCGTTTATTACAAAATAGTAAGTTGTATAGTAAAGTCTGCCGCCGGGAATAAGCGAGATTGCCGAGCAGGTAAGAATAGGCGTTGCGGGAGCCTTCATAATTCTTGCCATAATTTCGGCATAAACCGTTGCGAACAATGAGGGTACAAAATTCTGAAAGAACAGACTGTCAGAAATACTGACGCAACCCACATAAACAAGAGTAACGAGCATACCGCCTACAGTACATGCAAAAACACGGCTTTTATTGGAGCGAAAGAAAATCGAAAAGCCGAGAGTTCCCACCATAGCCGAAAGAACAAGGGAGATTATTTCTTTAATTTCCATTTTTTACACCCCCAGAAGTCCCGAAATATAAATGGGTATCGCAAAGCCCGCCGCAACAGAGAGGGCAAGAATGATTGACTCAAGGAGTCTTAAAATACCTGACATAAGGTCACCGCAGAGCATTTCTCTTACGGAGTTTATAAGCATAAGTCCGGGTATGAGAAGCATTATGTTACCCATCATTATCATATCGGCATTATTACCGAAGCCTATATGTACAAATAAAAGAGCAAGTGCACCCGAAACGGCAGAGGTCAGCACTGTAAAGAACAGTCTGCTGGCACCCGTAACCTTTATAAAGGAATTAAGAAGATAAATAACTATAGCAATAGGAACCGATGCAAGTCCGTCAAGGAATGTACCGCCGAAAAACATGGCAAAGCCTGCCGATGCAAGAGTGTAGCCCAGAAGAACCACAGGGTTAAAAATCTTTGACGGAACCATTATTTTTTCAAGCTCCTGTCTCGCCTCATCGATTTCGGGCTTCTCGGAACAGATTTTTCTTGAAAGGGCATTGAGCTTTTCAAGCTTGTCAAAATTTACCGAATAAGAATAAATTCTTCTTGTCTGAGTATGGGTTCTTCCGTTTTCGTCTATAGCTGTAGCCGTTATCATTGAAACAACGGAAAAAACCTCGGTGCTTTTCATATTATAGGCGTAACCGACCCTCATAATAGTCTCCTCTACCCTGTTCATTTCAGCACCGCATTTTATCATACTTTTGCCGAGATCAAGAGCTAAGCCGAGAACCTTTTCTGTTTGTATTTTATCATAATTTTCCATATTTTCACCTTATATACATAATTAATTAGATTATAATACCCACGGCACTCAAAAGTCAATATCACTGCAAAAAATAGGCATAGGTAACAAAAAACAGCACCTGACTTTGTAGCAGGTGCCATTACTTTTTATGCAGGAATTTTTACTGAAAAGGTTGTGCCCACTCCCTCTTCGCTTTCAACCTTGATTTCTCCGTCGGTAATATCAATAACCCTTTTCACAAGTGCAAGTCCCAGACCATTGCCCTTGGTGGCTCTTGAGGTATCTCCCTGATAGAACTTTTCAAAAATGCGCTCAGCTACCTCGGGTGTCATTCCGCAACCCGTATCGGACACCTCAACGACTGCATCTTTTCCGTCCTTACGAACACTTACAGAAACCGTATCACCCTCGTCGGTAAACTTGATTGCGTTGGAAATAAGATTGGACCACACCATTGAGAGAAGAGAAATATCTCCGTCTACAATAACGTCCTCTTCAATATCCGTTTCAATATTGAGCTTTTTCTCTTCCCAGTCTTTTTCAAACTGAAGCATACATTCACACACATTCTCCCCAAGATTAAACAGCTCTTTCTGGGGAAAAATCTGCTGATTTTCAAGCTTATTAAGACGAAGAATACTCGTAATAAGCTCGGACAGATTTGCTGAGGCGCTGTTAAGTATTCTTGCGTACTCAATCCTTTCCTCTTCACTTAAGGAAGGATTCTGAAGCATGGTTGAATAGTTCTGAATAACCGAAAGGGGTGTTTTAAGCTCATGGGAAACGTTGGATATAAAGTCGGTTTTAAGAGTCTCTATACCCGAAAGCTCCTCAGCCATTTTATTGAAGTCCTGAATAATAACGTCAAACTCTGTAATTGTAGGAATCGGCTTTTTGTGATAAATTCTTGCGGAAAAATCTCCCTTTGTTATTCTGTGAGTGGCATCAAGTATTTTTACAACGGGAATCTTAATGGTAAAATATTTGATAACATTGTAAATGATACTCATTGTAAGGCTCAGAAAAATAACATTAAGAAAATTCTGAATAGCTCTTTCTTTTATACCGTACTCAAGCTCAATTCCCTCAAAAGCCATAGCCAGCTCGTTATTAAAGAAAAGGAAAAAGCTTACTGTAATTACAAAGCCGAAAAGCGCAAACACATAAAGAAACTGCTTGACAGAAAACAAAGAAAAATTGATTTTCTTATCTTCGTTCTTTTTGTCTTTTTTATAGGTTATTTTCATTTTTTCAAAACCACCTTGTAACCGAGACCGTGCACGGTAACAATTTCAAAATCCTTACACTCCGAAAACTTATCTCGTATCTTTGCCATATAAACGTCAACTGTTCTGGGTCCTGAGGATGTATCGATATCCCAGAATTCGTCCATAAGCTGAGAGCGGGTGAAGGTTTTTCCCGGATAAGAGAGAAGCTTATAAATGATATTGAATTCTCTTGCTGTCAGAGGGATTTCCTTACCTGCAAGCTTTGTTGTTCTTTCATCCATATTCATTATAAGCTCGCCTATTTCAAGCTTTCTGCTTGAAACAATTTTCGCTCTTCTGAAAAGAGCCTCTATGCGAAGAACAAGCTCTTCAAGATTAATAGGCTTAACCATATAATCGTCAATACCGATTGTAAAGCCCTTCTGCTTTGAATAAAAATCATCCCTCGCACTCATAAAGAGAATAGGTATTTCCTTATCTGTTGAGCGTACTGTTTTTGTGAATTCGTATCCGTCAACCTCAGGCATCATTATATCCGTAACTATAAGGTCACAGACCGTACTATGCATATATTCAAAAGCTTCCTTTGCCGACAGGCAGCCTGTAGCTCTGTAGCCCTTCTGATTGAGATATGAGCATACAGCACGGTTTAAATCTTTATCATCTTCAACAACAAGTATCTTAAGCATACATATTTCCTCCTGTAACAACTTACAGGATAATAATAACACAGTTTTGTTAAAATTTTGTTTATAAACGGATTTTTTTTGCCTCTTTTGTCCTTTTTAAGAATATTTGGCAGTAAAAGCACACAAACTACCGTTGATAAAAAAGGAAAGAAGGATTAAAATGTCTGTTTCAAAAGAAGAATACGGAAAACTTGCAAAAAGCTATTCTCCCCGTTCACCCGTTTTAAAGGACTGCCTTATGGCATTTTTAGTCGGAGGGCTTATCTGCACCTTCGCTCAGGGGCTTCAGATATGGTTTATAAGCACAGGACTTACAAAGGATGACAGTAAAAGCCTCGCTATGATTATCGTTATCGCCGTTACGGCAATTCTTACGGGCATAGGTCTTTTTGATAATATCGCAAAGCATGCAGGTGCAGGTACAATGGTGCCGATTACGGGCTTTGCCAACTCTATTGTCTCCCCTGCCATGGAATTCCGGGCAGAAGGAACAATAACAGGCACTGCGGCACAGATGTTTTCAATTGCCGGTCCCGTTATTGTTTTCGGCTGTTCAAGTGCCTCGCTTTACGGACTTATTATTTATTTATTGAATATGTATTAAGGAGATTCTTATGGCTGAACGCAAAGGTAAAACAGTAATTCTCAGTAAAAAGCCGAAAATCATTGCCTCTGCCGCTGTTGTAGGCAAAAAGGAGGGTGAAGGCCCTTTGTCAGCAGATTTCGATAAAATCTTTGACGATACTACCTTAGGCGAGGATTCCTGGGAAAAGGCAGAAAGCGCACTTATGAAAACGGCAGTTACAACTGTTATGGAAAAAGCCGGTGTCAACCCTGAAAATATTGACGGCATTTTTTCGGGTGACCTTCTCAATCAATGTACAGGCTCAGCCTTTGCCCTGAGAGATTTCGGCATACCCTTTATGGGACTTTACGGTGCCTGCTCAACTATGGCACTGAGTCTTATTGCATCGTCACTTGCAATAGAAAGCGGCGCCCTCAATACCTGCCTTGCCGTTACAAGCTCACACTTCTGCTCAGCAGAAAAGCAGTTCCGTTTTCCCCTTGAATACGGCGGTCAGAGGTCACCAACGGCACAATGGACTGTAACAGGCTCAGGTGCAGCAATTCTGAAGGATGACGCTGAAGGCAGTCTCCCTTATATTGACAAAATCTATATGGGTGCTATCGAAGACTTAGGTATAACGGATATGACAAATATGGGTGCAGCTATGGCACCCGCCGCAAGAAAGACTCTTTCGGAATTTTTCCGTGATACAAAGACAACGCCCGACGATTATGACTGCATCTTTACCGGTGACTTAGGCCTTGTAGGCTCCTCACTTCTCAGAGAGCTTATTCACCGTGAAGACCATTTTGATATTGCAAAGAATCACTTTGATTGCGGGCTTATGATTTACGACAGAGAAAAACAGGATGTCCATGCAGGCGGTTCAGGCTGCGGCTGCAGTGCGAGTGTTCTCTGCTCCCACATTCTCAAATCAATGAATGAGGGAAAATACAGTAATATTCTCTTTATGGCAACGGGTGCTCTTATGTCCCCTGTTTCCGCAAGAGAGGGAGAAAGCATTCCCGGAATTGCACATCTTGTCAATATAAAAAGAGGTGAAAGAAAATGACACTGTTTTCATGGATAAAATGTATGTGCTGTCTTATAAAGTGCAGTAAATACCTTTATTTTGCCAAAAAGGCTGTCTGCATTACCGCTGCGGCTCTTGCAGTTGTTTTCTGCATAAGTCTTTCAGGCAGAGGAAGCTTTTCAATAAAAAAGCTTAAGGAGATGTTCTGATGGATATTGTGCTTCAGCTCCTTAAGGCCTTTGCCGTAGGCGGTGCTATCTGTGTAGTCGGTCAGCTTCTTATTGACCTTACGCGACTTACCCCTGCAAAGATACTCGTTTCTTTTGTAATAATCGGTGTAGTTTTAGGCGGTATCGGCATTTATGAGCCTCTTGCCGAATGGGCAGGCGCAGGTGCTACCCTGCCGCTTACAGGCTTCGGCTACAGTCTTGCCAAGGGTACTAAAGAGGCTCTTGGGGAAGACGGACTTCTGGGTGTTCTCAGCGGTCCCCTTTCTTCTGCGTCAGTGGGAATAATGGCAGCAGTTATATGCGGCCTTGTGGTATCGGTTTTTGCTAAAAGTAAAGATAAAAAGTAAAAGGACAGGTCGGCCTGTCCTTTAGTTATAGTTATTAAATTTTTTACTCTTGTAATACACAAGAAACATAGCAAACAGTAAGAGATTATGCACTATCATACACACCCACGCCGACACAAGTCCCATTGATAAAAGCTGGGTGCAGATAAATGTGCCCACGATTCTTACGCCCCACATACCTGCTATATTGAATTTAAAGGGTGTTTTTGTGTTACCGATACCCTGAAGCATACCTTCGATTATCAGAGAAACTCCGTAGAACGGCTCAGAGAGTGCGACCATACGAAGCACCGTAACGCCAAGGGAGATTACCTCTTCATTATCGGAGAAAAGATACATCATATCTCTTGCAAAGATAAACAGCAGCCCTCCCGAAACAATCATCAGAGTGACCTCGGTAAAAATGAGAAGCCTGCTCAGTTCCTTTGCTCTCTGAGTGTCCTTTGCACCGTAGGCATTGCCCATAAGTGTTGCCGCTGCCGCCTGCATACCGTAGCCGGGGATATAAAAGGCAGATTCGACTGTATTGGCGATTGTATGAGCTGCCGTAGAAATCTCCCCTAAAGAGTTAATCATTGAAGCGAATACAACATAGCCCAGAGACGTTCCGAAGCGCTGAAGCATATTGGGAAGAGCAACCTTAAGGCAAGGTCTGAGCACAGTCATATCGGGCTTTATACTTTTATGTCGGGGAGAGATTTCCTTATGGCTCCATAAGGCGACGGTAATGAGAATACCTCCCACAGTAAAGGCAATTGCCGTTGCCGCAGCTGCACCGATAACCCCCATATCTGCACCGAAAATGGTGATTTCTTTACCGAAAACCGTATACTGTCTTGTGGGATAGATAAGAATAAAGTTAAGGATGATATTGATAATATTTACAATAAGACCTACACGCATAGGTGTTTTCGAGTCCCCTGCTCCACGGAGAATGGCACCGAAAATTATACTTGCAGCACGGGGCAGCATCGGAGTGTAGATAATGAAGAAATACCTTGCCGTTATATCTCTTATTGCAGGGTCAACCTGCATCATTACGGGCACAAAAGGACTCAGGGCAAGAGTTACTGCCGTGAAGAATATACCCGACACGAGAACCGCAAGAACAGACTGAGAGGAAGCACGGAGAGCAAGGTCTTTTTCCTTTGCACCGAGAGCCTGAGAAATAAAGGCGAGGAAGCCTACACCAAGGGCTGATATGGAGCTGCTGATAAGCCAGTTCACTGTTGTTGTAGAGCCTACTGCGGCAGTAGCCTCAGTGCCGAGTGAGCCGACCATTGCCGTATCTATGTACTGAACAGCCGTCTGCATAAGCTGTTCGAGCATTGTCGGCCACGCAAGAGTAAATATTACGGGAAACATTGACCAGTTGAGCTTTTTCAGCACCGATACCACCTGCCTTTCGTAAATTTAACGGCTACTATTATAACACAGAAAAAGTATTAACCGCAAGATAAAAAAATGCAAAAAACAGAAAGAGCAGTAAAAAGAATTGCCCGAAGAAAAAAGCAAAAAACTCAAATTATTTCTTGAAAAACCCTTGACAACAGAGAAAGTATATGTTAATATCATTAGGCACATACGGAGAGATACCGAAGTGGTTATAACGGAACGGTCTTGAAAACCGTCGTACGTTTACGCGTACCGTGGGTTCGAATCCCACTCTCTCCGCCATTTTTTTAATAGTCTTTTTTTATTTTAAGGCACTAATGGAGTAGTACTCAAGTTGGTGACGAGGCGCCCCTGCTAAGGGCGTAGGTCGGGTAACCGGCGCGAGAGTTCGAGTCTCTCCTACTCCGCCAAGGTAAAAGCATCCAATTTGGGTGCTTTTATTTTTTTACTAAAAAGCACCGGGCTCGAACTCGAGCGCCGGAGGCGCGGGCATTGAGCCCGACCGCCGCCGGTGGCGGATGAAGGGAGGGCGAAATGGCGCAGCGGTCAAAGTTTTGGCGCCGCTCCAAGGCGCAACAAAACTTTGGGAACCGCAAGAGGGCAAAGAACATAAAAGAAATGTTCTCATATAACGGATATGCAGCGGTCAAAATCGCTCGGCGCTCCAAGCCGATAAGCGATTTTGGGAACCGCAAGAGGGGTGAGTCTCTCCTACTCCGCCAAGGTAAAAGCATCCAATTGGGGTACCCTTCATAAGGAAGTTGGTACCCCAAGGTGGCTTCTGTAGTAAAAATATTAATTTTTCACGGTGTAGCTTATGCTATGCCGTTTTTTCTTTTGATCGTTTGCTGTTAATGTGCTTTTGATAAAGAGCTTCCATTTCTTCAGGCGAGAAGAATTTTATAATACCAACACCTTTATAGTATATATCAATGTTTTGATGTCTTACCCCGTCAATATAGGTTGGTTTTGATACAACAATCCTTTCAATAAACTCATGCACAATTTCAGGTGTCAATTCCTTTAGTCTTGTAACACGCTTTGCTTTATCAATAAATTGTTGCAAGTTTTCTTTCTTAACGGATGCAGTGCTGATATACTCTTCCATTTCAGGAATGGTTTCTCTTAAAGATTTCTGCTCGTTTTCCAAAGATAAGGATAAGGTGGCAAATCTTTCATCAGATACTTTTCCTATTATGTTATCTTCGTAAAGCTTTTGAATTATGTTATCAATTTCATTTACACGCCTGATTGCTTTTTCAAGTTCTCTGCGTTTGGTAAGTAATTCTTTCTGCTGTCTTATGTCAAGAATGTTCATCTGTTCTTTTGCAAACTGAGTTTCATAACATTGCACATACCATAAAACTCTTTTCATACTTTCAAGCACAAGCTCATTGATAACCTTTTCTCTGATGTAGTGTACTGAACACACATCAGAATTTTTTCTGTAAGCTGAACAACAGAAGAAGGCTTGCTCACGTTTGTAATTGTTAGTTGAACAGTAATAAAGTTTCTCACCGCAATCACCACAGTATAAAAGACCTGAGAACATACTCACTATTCCTGTTTTAGTGTATCTACGTTTATGTTTACGCAATTCTTTTACAAGGTTGTATGTTTCTCTGTCAATTATTGCAGGATGCGTGTCTGTAAAAATTATCCATTCGTTTTCAGGTCTTTCCACTCGCTTCTTGTTCTTGAAAGATTTTCTCATGTAGCGGAAGTTTACTGTATCTCCGCAATACTCCTGCTTCATAAGAATATCAACGACGGTACTTGGGCTCCAATTAAATTGTCTTGCAGGCGGTTTAGAACAACAACGACCAATGCTGCTCCAATATTCCGTAGGTGTCATTATCTGTTCAGCCTTTAACCTCTTTGCAATCTGTGACGGACCTAAACCTTCAATGCAGAGATTGAAAATTTTTCTGACAACTTTAGCAGCCGGTTCGTCAACAATCCACTCTTTGGTGTTCTCAGGATTTTTCATATAACCGAAAGGCGGATTAGTTGTGAGAGGTACACCTGACATTCCTTTGCTTTTGAAAACATTTCTTACCTTCTGACTTGTGTTCTTTGCGTGCCACTCGTTAAACAAATCTTGCATAGGTACAATGTCACTTATACCCTTTGCCGTATCAATGTTATCCATTATGGCAATGTACCTGATACCCATTCGGTCAAACTCTTCTTCAAGTAACTGACCGACAACAAGTCTGTTTCTTCCGAGACGTGAATGGTCTTTGACTATGAGCGTAGAAATTTTTCCTTGCTCACCGAGCTCCATAATTTCCGTGAAGGCAGGTCTTGTGAAAGTTACACCTGACCATCCGTCATCAATGAACACTCTTGTATTTTTAAAACCGTTTTCTTTGGCATACTTTTCAAGTATTGCCTGTTGATTTTTTATACTGCCCGACAAGCCTTCCTGTTCATCATCTCTTGACAGTCGGCAATAAAGGGCGGTAATTTTTTCTGACTGTTTACGCATTATACTCCTTTCCACAGCCGTTATGATTTGAATTGTAGGACATCTATAGTATAGCATAACTTTTATTGAACTTCAACACTTTAAAGTGCGATATTTTAGTTTTTTACTGTTCTTCTTTTAAAATTATTCTTTCAATTTTTCTGACCAAAGGTTCATTTGATTTCTGATTGAAGTGACTGTTAACCGAATAAATTGTTCCGTCAATTTTCTTTTCAAAGTTTATCGGGCGAGGATACTGAAACTTTTCGTACCAAGCTAACCGTTCCTCTTGTGTCATCACAGAAATTTTTGAAATCAAATTTTTAATTTCTCTCATAAACGCTGTGATGAAAATGAATTCGTCTTCACTTAAATCTTTAATCTTATACATAGCTTCGCTCATCTTTTCGTCTCCTTTCTTTTTAATTTTTTTCTCGGGGTTTTAGGGGTAGCTCCCTAACAAGCGGAATTTGGATATTCAAATTCATTGCTTGCTGATACTAATGCCACGGCATTTAAGTAGAAGCAAGTGAATTTGACCGTACAAATCCATTGCTTGTTAATACTGATGCCACCGCATTAAGTAGTAACAAAGCAAGGATTCTGAGTACTCATATCCATTGCTTGTTAAGACACGTGCCATAGCAAAGTAGTCGCAACAAGTAAATGTGTCCGTATAAATTCAGTGCTTGCTGATACTAATGCCATTGCATTTAAGTTGAAGCAAAGCACGAATTGTGAGTACCCGAATTCAGTGCTTGCTGATACTGATGCCGCCTAAAATCACATTCTTTGTATTCTGATAATTGTAGTCGGTTGGGTTTGTTGTTCTGAACTTTTTCTAACTCCTTTCCAAATGTTTTGAGCTTTTTGTTTTGATGCAAAAACAATTCCTCACTTATTAGGACTGGGAGAGGCCAAGTGGACACCCAAAAATCAAATTGTTTTCAAAATATTTACAACCCGCCGCAAGAAAAATTGCAAAACAAAAAAGCCGCTACATACTTCGGGCAACAGAAACAAGCGTGGAAGAAAATTTCTTTCCGCGCCGGTATTCTGTTTTAAACCCAAAATATGTAACGGCTTTGAATTAAATCAAAGCAAAAGAAAAAGAAAATAGGGTTACACCTGTCTCCACATCTCGCTGAAAGGGACAGCTACCTTTTGTCACAGCGAGCCTAACTTTTAACGTCTGTGTTGACGGGGCTATTGTACATCAATCAGAAAAATTTGTCAATGCGGATTTTGTCGAAGGGTTTAAAAAATTTTTTCACGGTCAATAATATTTAGTTTAGGCTTTTGAAAAAAATATTTTCCTCTCCATATATATAACGACATCAGAACGCAAAAATGTTCCTGAGTTTTGAAAAAAGTTGAAAAATATTTTTGCTTCGCAACCTGCCGCCAAGAAGAAATAAATTTCTTCTGAGTGTTATTGAATTATTACATTCTTCCTTGAATAATTTTTTTGATAACCTTAACGGTTATATAGTGAGGGTATCGCCCTCGTAATTCCCACAGAGCACAGTATGTTTTTGTTGTCAAGAGAAGAAGCAGAGCGGCCTTGATAACGGAAAAGGCTGTGGTAAAAAAAGAATTGCCATAAAATAAGATGATTGATACAAAATAGCATAACCGCCGAGGATTTTCTCCCCAGCGGTTAGTTTATTTATTGGGTTTTAGTTGATTGATTTCAGAATTGCTGTGACAAATCTGATTATTGTTATTATCATACAGAAGACTAACTGAATCTTATCGTCTCCGTGAGCCTTGCCGCCGCAAATATCACAGCGGTCATAAACCTCTTCGCCGCAGTCGTCACAAAGCTTGTCGCCGTCTTCATCAGTGTGGTCAAGCATTGAGCCCTCATCTGCTACCGTGTCGGTTGTGCCGCAGCCGTTGAGACAGGAGGCTGTTTTTGTGCCGTCAGCTGTGCAGGTTGCATCACCGTTTGAGACGTAATCAAGGAAGATGTGCTCAAGAGCAGGAGTTTCTCTTTCGTCAGTTGTCTGACAACCGTTGTCGCAGTAAGCTACTTCCTTACCTGCAACACCGCACTTGGGAGCTTCTGTTTCTTCGTACTTTGTGAAGGAGTGCTCGAGTGCTGTGCCTTCGACTTCTCTTTCGTCGGTTTCGCCACAGAACCAACAGGTGCGTGTTTCGATTGCATTAACTTCACACTTTGCAGGTGAGGTTACTTCATAGTCCTTAAAATTATGAGTACCTCTGAGACAGTTTTCCAATGAAGCAAATAAATAATCGAACATTTCGTTGAACTTTGCAATATTTTCAGCATTTTCAGCTACTGTGCCTTCGAGGGAATTTGCAAAATCATTTATTTCCTTTTCTGCCGCTAATACTTCATCAGTTGCTTTTGGATTATTTATGAAATCCTCATACTCATCAGTTAAGCCTTCGGCTTCAAGCCTTTCCTTCCACTTTTCAGTAGCTTCGCCGGCAATTGCAATGCCATCAACCTCAACAAGTGTGCCGTCTTCGATGCCCTTGTCAAGTTCTGCTTCATATTCACTGAGAGCCTTTTCAAGCTCTGCAACATCTGCTGCGCTTGTATTTTCGTCAGCCTTCATTTCTTCGAGCTGCTTCTTGATTTCTTCAAGCTCTGCCTTGCCTTCGTCGGTTACGTTTTCTGAAGCAAGCTTTTCTTCGATATCATCAATAGCTTCGTCGATTTCGGTGTAATCAGCCTTGACATATTCGCCGCTTGCGATTTTTTCTTCGGCGTCAGCAACGATTTTTTCAAGTTCTGCAACTAAATCGTCAACTTTATTCTGCTCGCTTTCCGTAAGGTCATTGGAGAGAAGTCCGCATTCATTAGCTGCTGAATAGATTGCCTGCTTTGCCTCGGGAGTAAGGTCATCAGACTGAAGTAAGCCGTTGATTTCTTCTGAAACTGCATCGTAAGCTGAGTAGTCAGCACCCTTTACAGCTTCTTTCTTTTCCTTGCCGCAAACAGTGCAGGTGTAGGTGTAATAGCCGTCCTTTGCGCCGAGAACTGCATCATGTACGGGTCTTGTGAGCACGCCCTCGCCCCAAGCGTGAGGACATTCATAATTACAGTTATCACAAACACCGTCGGTGTAGCTTACGTGAGTGCAGACATAGCCGCAACCGTTTGCACAGATGCCGTCATTATTTGACCAGTTGTGCGCCGGCTTTACTTCTGTTGCAGTCGCATCATTGGTGTATACCTTCTTGGCATTGTCCGCACAGGAGATATAACCGTAGTAGACCTTATCGCCGCTGAAGCCGGGGTAAGCGTCGGTACCGATAGTCTGTCTCCAAAAGCCCCCTGAGGATTCGCCGTTTAACAGATAAGCAGCAGCGCCACTGGCGAATTCCTCGGTACTTTTGAATCCGGAGTCGAGGATATTACAACTTGTTTTCTTGCCGACCGGATTGCCCGTGAAAACTGTTTTATCGTAACTACAACATCTTATTGTTGAACCACTGGCATGGCCTATCAGACCACCTACACTATTTGTGCCGTTCAGCTCGCAGGCAGCCCAGCAGCTATCTATCTCGACAGAAGAACCCATTTGCTGAGTTGCAAAGCCTACAATGCCACCTACAGTGTATCCGGAGACACTGCCAATATTATAGCAATGGCGTATAATTGCAGGATCGGGATCATCATAATAGTTATGATTGTAGCCTACAATACCACCGGCCTCATATCCCGATGTAACGAAACCGGAATTAGCACAGCGTTCCACAAGACCGGCACCGTTTTCACCCGCGATACCGCCGGCATAACCCAAAGACCCGGCAATTACGGTAGCGCTGCTGAAGCAGTCGGTGACTGTGCCCTCAATAACACTACCAACAATACCGCCCACAGCGCTATAGGCATTAAAATACGAATCCTTTACTGTCAGATTCTTCACTGTGCCACCGTAAAGATAGCCTATAAAGCCTACATCTCTTTCTTCCGTGTCTTCAAAATACAGACCGCTGACGGTTTTACCTGCGCCATCGAATGTGCCCTTGTATGCGTAAGGAGGTATCCATGCTCTGAAATCCGAGCCAAAACCGTTAAGCTTACCGTCCGCAGTCAATACATTTTCATTGACCACGATGTTTTGGGTCAGAATAGCATTTGCAGAGCCATAGTTGGTCCTGTCGTTTTTGACCTTATCTGCAAACCAGTACAGCTGACCTGCGTTACCGATTTCGTAGTAACCGTTTTCGTTCAGTTCAGCAGGCTCGTAGGCATCGCACTCAGTGCAGAAGCCGTTGGTGTAGCTATCGTGAGGACAAGCATAACCGCATTTGTCACAAACACTGTTGGTGTACTTTTCGTGGGGACATACCTCGCCGCAGTTGGTACAGATGCCGTCTTTGTTTGACCAATCGTGAGCATTAACCTCACCGTAGCTTGCACCGCAGTGCTCACACTTTGCCTGTTCCTTACAGGTTGCCGTGCCGCCGGTGTGCCCCTCGGTAATAGCAGCGCCGCAGCAGGAATAGGTCGTATCGTGGGTACCATCACCGTTGTCGGTAGCAGTTTCATGTCGGCCATCCTTGTGGTCGCAAACAGCAAAAGTTGCGGTGACTGTGACAGCAGAAGCGGGCATAGTGAAAGCGTTGTTTTCAACATCCACAGAATTGCCGCTTGCATCGGTGACGGACAGGGTATCCAGCATATAGCCCTCGGCGGGAGATACATTTAGGGCGATGTTATCGCCTTCAATGGCATATTCGTTAGCAGTAACGGTGCCATTTTGAGAAGCATTCACGGTAATGGAGTAAGCCTGCTTAACTTCAAAAGTGTAGGTGGTCCAAGTCATGCCACCATCGTTGGAATACAACAGTTTTTCCCACTCTCCGTCTCCATATCCCAAAACGCTCCATCCAAAATAACCATTGTCTTGCAGCACATCTACTAAAAGGTTGTCTGGAGCAGAGGTGAGACCATCTTCGTTTTCATGCTGTACTTTCAGAAGTGTGTTCGTATCTTCAATAAGTGTCAGATTAGTACCAATAATATCGTAGGATAAATAGCCATTACCACCCACTTCATCAGCAGGAATAATAATGGTATATGTTTTTCTGGTTTCATCATATCTGTATTCATCTGAGTTTTCATCATCAACAACAATCCCTGTAAACGCAATTTCAGCACCGCAGATGCAGGTGTTGCCGCTACCAAAGTCATGGTTGTCAGAAACGGTCGCACCGCAGTCGCCGCAGGTAAAGCTGTGTGTGCCGTCACCATTGTCAACGACGGAGTTGGCATCGATGCTATGTTCGGGCTTTGTGTCACTTACCGTGCTGTCGTTGGTATAAACCATAGCTTCATCGTCGCAAGCGGTGTAGCCGCAGTAAACCTCTTCGCCGCCGAGTACGGGATAAGCATCTGTGCCGATGGCCTGACCCCAGATCTCATTTGCTTCCTGCAGCTTGTATGCAATCTCGCCGGACTTGAGCTGTTCTTCTGTTACCTTTGTGATTTCTACGTTATCACTACCGGGTTTCAGAGATGAATCGCTGTGTACTGCCTCAAGACCGTCATCACCGAGGTAATAGCAATTCTTGATTGCTTTAACGCTGCGAAGGGTGCCGAATGCGCCAAGAAAAGCTTCATCGGTCAGGTTTTCACCGCGCTCAAACTTACCTGCAAACAGACAGTTTTCAAGGGTAGTCTGTGCGTTCGTGTTGGAAAAGCTCAGGAATCCGCCCATATAAATGGTTGCGTTGTTATTATAGCTGTTCTTTGCGTAATTTGTCTTTATTGTACCGTAGGCTCCGCAGTTACGGATAGTAACTTCACTTGAATTCTCCCGAATCTTTCCGATAAATCCGCCTGCACCCGAGTCCACACGGTACTTGCCTGCATCAAAGGTACCGTACCAGGAGCAGTTTTCAATAAGGCTCTCATGGTTTGCATAACCCACAAAGCCGCCTATCATACCAACGCCGTGTGCCTTAGCGGTAAGATTTACGAAAGACCTAATATTCTGAATAATCGCACCGTTTCTTTCAAGGTCATTTTCACCGTTGACACCGCAGACAGAGCCGATAACACCGCCGACATAATCGACCTCGGTGTTCACGACTACCTCACCATAGATGGTGAAGTTCTTGACTGTACCGGTTCTGACTTCACCGAAGAAGCCGAGACCTGCTCTGCCGCCTTCAGCATAAAGACCCCTGATGGTGTAATTCTGTCCGTCAAAGATACCGCGGAAGTTGTTGCTGTTTTCACCGGTCGCGCCGATGGGTGTCCAGGGTCTGTTTTCGAGGTCAATATCTGCTGTGAGAACTGCATTTGCTGTTCTGTCAACAGTATTTATGTAGTTTGCGTACCAGAAGAGCTGACCTGCGTTGCCGATCTCGTAGTAGCCGTTTTCGTTCAGTTCAGCAGGTTCGTAGGCATCGCACTCAGTACAGAAGCCGTTGTTATAGCTACAGAGGTGAATATCTGCACCGCAGATTTCACAGGTTTCACCTGTCTGATTTTCGTGGGTGCATTCAAGACCGCAACCGTTTGCACAGATGCCGTCAAGATTTGCCCAACTGTGTGCAGTAGCATCAATGTCACCTTCTGTTACACCGCAAGCAATACAGGTCTTGGGAGCAACGCAGGTTGCATCTTTGAAGGTATGGCTGTCGCCGTGGGAATAAATATGACCGTCAACATAAACCAACGTTTTAGTATCGTTGATATACTTAAAGCTGTTAATCATATCGGCTGAATCAACCTTAACCACAGCGTAGTCACCCGCAGCCGCACTGTCCTGAGCTATGGTGATAGGACTGCTGACACTGAGGTTTTCTGCAATAACCGTGGAATTTTTTATTCTGATGTAAAGGTCGCCTTTTGTGTTATCTTTAATAACAGGTGAGCCGGTTAAGGTTACTCCATCTGCCGAGCATACGCGGATACCCTCGGGATTCCCGGTAATCGTGCCGCCGTATATATTGACCTTGCCGGCAGATGAGTCTTGAACAACTCCGTAATACAGACTGTTTTTAATTGTTCCTCCGTACATATTGAATATGGTATTAGGATATTCGCATACACCGGAAGTAGAATTTCTGATAGTACCGCCGTACATATTGAGTGTTGCATAGTACCCGTTAGAGCTGTCACCTTCTAAGTAAATTCCCATATAACTACGATTATTACGGTAAATTTCACCCGTGCCCTTACAGTCGCAAAGATTAACTGTTAAGTCTCCGCCGGTAGCTACAATATCAACTACAACGCTAGCAGTTCCGGCCTGATAAATATCATAACCGTTGAGACATAATGTTACTGTTCCGGAACAATAAATTTTAAGCGGATAATAAGCACCGTTAGCGGACACATCTCCGGTAAGATAATAATTACCGGCTTTATTTATTGTTGTTCTTCCGCTGATCGCGGTATAACCGCTGTGACTACCATCACAGCCGCCTGTGGCTGTTGACGCACTTGCCGGCAGTACCGACATGGGAAGCATTGTCACAACCATTAAGATTGAGAGAATGATTGATAAAAATTTTTTCATAGTTTATTCTCCTTTCGGGAAAGAGTTTTGGGTGTGTATCTGAAGTTCATCGAAAACACTTTGCACCGCCTCTTTTGCAACGGTTGCAAAATCAATTTTTTCGATAAAGCTGATTGCCTCGGTGATTTTTTCATCTTCTGCCTTATAAATACGCAGAAGCATTGTTACGAGTCGTTTTGCTTTGGCTTCAATAGTAAAATATATACCGCAGGGAACGGTCATATATGCTCTCATTATACCCATTGAAGCGATTTCCGTTTCGTAGAAGTCATTCCACGTAAAATTTTTAAATGTTTCACTGAAGGAATCATACATCATATCGGTTCTTCGTTTAAGAACCTCTTCACTTGTTTTCGGCATTGAATAGCCTGAAAGATAGAGGTTACGCATATCCTCATTCATTTCCGCCATATAAAGCTGCAAGACCTCATTGGCAATTAGGATAAGCACTTTATCGTCGGTGAGCTTTTTTGAGACTGCATCTGATGCCGATGTAACACCGTCGAGAAACCTTGTGACAAGCAATCCTAAAATTTCCTCTTTGCTGTTCATTTCATAAAGTATCTTTGATTTAGGCACACCGGATAGTTTTGCAATGTCAGTTATTTTTGTACGCTCATAGCCTTTCTGAATGAACAAAGCCGTTGCGGCTGTGAGAATCTGCCTGTATAATTCTCTGCTTTCGGCTTCGCTTCTAAAGTTCGACAAATCATCGCTCCTTTCAAAAGGGTTTAACACAAATTAAACCCGGGTACAGTTTAACTTTATTATATTTATCAGAGGCTGCTTTGTCAATAAAATACGAAAAAAACGAACAATATTTTTAATAAGCATCAACCGCCAAGGATTTCACTTTCCGATTGAAATTAAGATTAAAAAAATCATATTTTATTATTATGGTTAGAAACAGCTTTGAGAGGTGAAGTCGGCTTTAATGACAAGGATGCTCATAGAAAATAAAAACGGTGACAAATACAACTTCAGCATAATATTAACACTGTATATCTGTTTCGCACAGGCAAAATTTCTTGCTTAAAAAATCCTCTCCGACAAAGGAAAAAATTCACACCATATAATCCAAGAGTTGTTGCAACTAACCACAATATATTGTACGATTTTTTTGAATTTTGCTCTGTATTCGATGGAAATTTTTAAAATGACCAAATGTATTATCCAAGAAGATTAACGTATAAAAGGCATTTTTAACACTAAAAGTAAGCACGACCTACAACTGTAAGCCGTGCTTTGCTATATCAAATTCAAACGCCAATTAAATTTTAGCTGTATATCAATTCACTGCACACAATCTCTCTTGCCTGTTCCTGAATATTGCCCATCCTCTGTACCCATTCAAGTTGGTCTTGTTCTTTGAGTTCTTCTGTGACACCTTCTACTTCTTTCATCTGTTCAATCAAAAGGTCATACATTTCATTTGCCTGATGGTCAATATCTACAAGATACGGCCAAAGCGTGCATTTAGTTACCATTAGCATAAACAGACCTCGTTTGTTGTGCTCAAGGTAGTTTTTGTGCATCATACCCCATTTACCAATGATGATATTTGCTTGCTCAGGCGGCAGGATGATGTTTGGAATTTTAAAGTCGCCAACCTGTCGATAAGTTATTTTTATTTTCTCGCTCATTTTACATACCTCCTTTTGAATTCACAACAAAAGTATCGTATGTAAATCTTGCACCAAATCTAAAGCCTGAAACAAAACCGTCAGCAATGCTGATGCTTGAAAATTCATTATATTTGCTCACATAATTTGCAAACTTCTCTTTTTCTTCGTCAGACAGTTTTGCTGCCAGTTCTTCCTCTTTCTTTACAAGCTCATTTAACTTCTTTTTGAGACGGGGTGTTATTTCTGTGGTGAGCTCTTGTGGCTCAAGGTTTCCGTAGAATAATTCTTCAATGATATTTGACATTATGTAATCCTCCGTATAGATTGATTTATACCTACAATTCAATCTTTTGGGCTGATTACAAAAGCCGAAGGGAGACAACTTCCTTACGGAGTGTCTCCCTTTGGGTGCTTTTATTTTTTGCTAAAAAGAAAAAGAATACACATTCCCTAAAGGCTTGTTTATACAAAATCATAGTGCTATAATCTTTTTTATTAAACCGAAATTTTCCGGAGGTGAACACAATGATTATCCGACCGGCAAAACCGTCAGACATAGAAAAAATTGCTGAGCTGTATATAAAAAATCACAAAGAAGCCTATAAAGATCTGTTGTCCGACACTTACTTTGAAAGACTTACCCTAAATTATGCCAAAGAAAAATGGAATACATATCTTGATACTGTGGGCAGAATAATCCGGGTAGCATATAACGAAGAGGATTTTCTCGGCTTTACGGCAGGTATGAAGGACAAAGAGCTGACAGACACATGGTATCTCGACTCTCTTCATATTACGGAAAAGGCGCGTGGCAAAGGTATCGGAACTGCTTTAATAAAGACAATGATGAAATATGCTGCCGAAAACAATTATTTGAAAATGAGTGTGTGTATTGTCAAAGGCAACGATAAAGCAGGAAATCTCTATAAAAAGCTTGGTGCTGAGCATTTCTCCTACTTTGACGATGACTTTTGCGGCACCGTTTCCCATTCCGAAAAATTACTGTGGAATGACTTGTCATCACTTTAAAATCAGCGAAAGGAAAGGAATATGAAAAGCACAATTAAAAAGGCGTTTGTCAACACAATACCCGTGCTGACAGGGTATATTGCTCTCGGCTTCGGCTTCGGCATTATGCTCAAATCAGCAGGCTTCGGCATTTTAACGGCATTTTTTATGAGCCTTACCATATTCGCAGGTGCAATGCAGTATGTTGCCGTAGGTCTTTTAGCAAGTAATGCACCGCTGATAACCGTTGCACTGACTACTCTTCTTGTAAATGCAAGGCACCTCTTCTACGGTATCTCAATGCTTTCAAAATACAGAGGGACAGGACTTCGCAAGCCTTATCTTATGTTCGCACTGACCGATGAGACCTATTCTCTCTTATGCGGAGATACTCCCGGTATTGAGCCCGAACAGCAGAAAAACTATTACTTTTTTGTCTCTCTCTTCAACCATTCCTACTGGATTACAGGCTCAGTCCTCGGTGCTCTTGCGGGAACACTTGTAAAATTCAACAGCGAAGGCATCGATTTTGTTCTGACGGCTCTGTTCATAACTATTTTCATTGAGCAGTGGATGACCAATAAAAAGCATATTCCCGCTCTTGTCGGTGTAGGCGCATCATTACTTTGCCTTGTTGTTTTCGGCAGTGAGAGCTTTCTGATTCCCACAATGGTTATAATTACCGTGTTACTTTGCTTATATAAGGAGAAAAAGGACAATGACTGATAAACATACTCTTTATATAATTGCAGTAATCGCACTTGTAACAGCTGCACTGAGATTCACACCCTTTTTAATCTTCAGCGACAGTGAAAAGACACCCGAAATTGTTAAAAAATTGGGTAAGACTCTCCCCTTTGCAGTTATGGGTATGCTTGTTGTGTACTGCCTTAAAGATGTCAGTTTTACGAGCATTTCAGGCTTTCTGCCGACAGTTATTGCAGGGGCAGTGGTAAGTCTCCTTTATATATGGAAGAGGAATACACTTCTGAGCATCATCAGCGGTACTGTATGCTATATGTTTCTTGTGCAGGTTGTGTTCTGAGAATACAGATTATATAAGAAAAATCACCCGAAGATAATTTCGGGTGATTAATTTTTTTGTGGGATTATTACTTCTTAAGTGCGATGCCCTTTGCTTCAAGAGAATCAATAATTCCGTTTACAACATCCATAACCTCTTCCTTGGTAAGAGTCTTTTCGGGATGTGCAAAGTAAATTCTTGAGGTGATTGACTTGCCGTTTTCGTCAGCATAGGTGTCAACAACGTCGATACCCTTGATAAGCGGACAGTCGGCAGCCTTGACAGCTTCGCCGATAGGTGCAAACTTATCGCTTACAAATGAAAGGTCAATTTCAATGCCGGGGAACTTTGAAGGCTCTTCATACTTAATGCTTTCAGCCTCGGTAAATGCGAAATCGTTTACGTCAATTTCTGCCCAGACAATGTTTGCCTTCTTGTCAATCTTCTTAAGAACTGTGGGATAAACAAGGCCGATTTTACCGATTTCCTTGTCGCCGCAGATAATTGCGTTAAGGTTCTTCGGATGCTCGTAAGAGTGTGTAGCTTCGGCTGTCTTAAAGGAAAGTGTAAGATGCTTGATATCGTTTGCAAGAGTAAGGAGCATATCACGAAGCTCGAAATAAAGCTGTTCTGTTGTCTTTGTCTTGCTGAAGAGAGTGATTGCAAGCTTCTTTCTTTCGTTGCAAAGACCGTCCGCTTTGAGCCCGTCAACTACTCTGCCTACCTCAAAGAGTCCGAAATCAGCTGCATAATTGTTATTCACCTTAACCTGACAGAGCTGAGTGGGAACGATTGACTTACGGATAGTTTCAATATTGGGGTTAGTAGCATTGAGAAGCTTTACGTTGTCTTCAATTTCGATACCTAAAGCCTTATACTCGTCATAGTAAGCCCATACATAAGAATGTGCTTCGTGAAGGGAGAATCTCTTTACAAGGATATCCTTGATTTTATCTTCAACTGTCTTTTCTGTGTCGGGGCGGACGGGATAAAGAGGTGTTGCAGTTGTATGGATATCGAAGTTGTCATAACCGTAAATACGGGTGATTTCTTCAATAATATCTGCCTTTAATGTAACGTCCTTTGTAGCTCTCCACGAGGGAACAGCAACAGTGAAATCATCGCCTTCAAGCTCTACGCCGAAGCCGAGAGACTCAAGAGTCTTAACGATAGTATCGTTGCTGATTTCGATACCTGTGTATCTGTCAACAAAGTTCTTGCTGAAGGAAAGTGTAATATCGTCATACTTGAAAGCCTGCTCGTCGGTAAGTGAGGATACAACCTGAACGCCGCCGTCAATATCCTGAAGAAGCTTTACAAAACGTGCAATAGCGGGAACTGTCATTTCGGGGTCAAGACACTTTTCGTATCTCATTGAAGCGTCAGTTCTGTGTGCAAGACGAACAGTTGACTTTCTTATGGAAACTGCGTTGAAGGTTGCAGATTCGAGAGTAAGTGTTGTTGTATCGTCAACGATTTCCGAATCAAGACCGCCCATAATACCTGCAATAGCAACGGGTGTGTCGCCGTTACAGATCATAAGGGTATTCTCATCAATATTTCTTTCCACACCGTCAAGAGTTGTGAAGGTGAAGGGTTCATTGAAGCGCTTGATACGGAGCTTTTCAACCTTTCTTGAGTCAAAAGCATGCATGGGCTGGCCCATTTCAAGCATAAGGTAGTTAGTAAGGTCAGCGAGAAGATTAATGCTTCTCATACCGCAATAGAAAAGTCTGATTCTCATATTGACGGGACTTACATTCTTAGTGATATTTTCAACCTGAAGACAGGAATATCTCTGACAAAGCTCGTCTTCGATTTTCATATCAACCTTCTTAAGGTCATTGTATTTTGAAAGGTCAACAGTTTCGAGAGCCTTGAGAGGTCTGCCTGCAAGAGCGGCAAATTCTCTTGCAATACCGTAGTGGCCCCAGAGGTCAGGACGGTTGGTAAGAGACTTGTTATCAACCTCGAAAACAATATCTTCAACTGCATAGAGATCTTTGATATCTGTGCCGTTTGCCACATCCTCGGCAATATCCATAATACCTGAATTATCGTCGCTGATGCCTACCTCTTTTTCACTGCAGCACATACCGTAGGAGGTGTAGCCTGCAAGTGCTCTGGGTGTGATTTCGATTTCGCCTATCTTGGCGCCGATTTTAGCAAAAGCAGTCTTCATACCTACTCTTACATTGGGTGCGCCGCAGACAACATCTGTAAGCTGACCGTCACCTGCATCAACCTTGAGAAGATGAAGCTTCTTTGATTCAGGGTGGTCCTCAACGCTCTTGATTTCTGCAACAACAATGCCGCTTATATCTGAGCCTTTGAAGAAAATCTCATTTTCAACCTCAGCGGTGGAAAGAGAAAAACGGTGGATAAGGTCTAACTTGTCGATACCTTCAAGGTCAACAAAGTCTGAAATCCAATTCATTGATAAAAACATAGCTCTGTTCCTCCCCTCTTATTCGTCATCAGTAAACTGTGTAAGTGTTTTAAGGCTGCCGCTGTTAAGGTCACGGATATCCTTGATACCGTATTTCATCATAACAAGTCTTGTAAGGCCGAGACCGAAAGCAAAGCCTGTGTATTCTTCGGGGTCAATTCCGCCGTCCTTGAGCACCTCGGGATGAATCATACCGCAGGGGCAAAGCTCAAGCCATCCGCTGTGCTTACAGGAGGGACAGCCTTCGCCGCCGCAGATAAGACAGCTGATATCAAGCTCAAAGCCGGGCTCAACGAAGGGGAAGAAGCCGGGACGGAGTCTTACATTGATATCCTTCCGGAATACCTCTGAAAGCATAGTTTTCATAAAGTAGATAAGGTTTGAAATGGAGATATTCTTATCTACCATAACGCCTTCCATCTGGAAGAAGGTATTTTCGTGGCAGGCATCGGTAGCCTCATTTCTGAAGCATCTGCCGGGGAAAATAGCCTTGATGGGTACACCGTCATTAATGAGGGCGTCCTTGTACTTCTTATAGATAGCATTCTGTGCTGCTGAGGTCTGAGTCTTTAAAAGCTGACCGTTTTCGAGATAGTAGGTATCCTGCATATCTCTTGCAGGGTGATGTTTTGGGATATTGAGTGACTCGAAGCATTCGTAGTCGGAAACAACCTCGGCATAATCTTCAACGGCAAAGCCCATTGACTTGAAGATTCTTTCGCACTGTCTCTGAACAAGAGTGATGGGATGATATGAGCCCTCACCGAGAGATGCAGGCATAGAAATATCGAATTCAGCCATTGAATCGATTTCCTTCTGAATTTCCTGCTCCTTTAAAAGCTGTGTTTTTTCGGCAACCTTATTTGTAAGCTCGCCCTTGAGCTCATTTACCTTCTGACCGAAGGCCTTTTTCTCTTCGGGAGTAAGGTCCTTCATCTCTTTCATAAGCTCGGTAACGGGACCTTTTTTGCCTAAGTATTTTACTCTTATGGCTTCAAGGTCGGCTGAATTTTCCGCTTTATTAAGTTCAGCAGTAAATTCATCTCTGACAAGTATAATTTTACTTTCCATTTTAAACCTCCGTATAAATTGAAAATATAATTTACAGATTAAAATAAAAAAATCGCCTCATAAATAATGAGACGAAAAATTCCGCGGTACCACTCAATTTGCAGGGACACCCCTGCCGCTTTGATTCGCTTTAATGCAGCGATTACATTCTGCTTTTCACAGACAGCTCGTGAGGCGAATTTCGACTCGGGGGCAATAGGATTTTTCCAGCTGACAATCCCTCTCTGAAAAGCCTTATCCCTTATCTACTGTAACTCAGTCATAGCCTTTAGACGATATTGAATTGATTATAGCTCACTTTTCGGAATAAGTCAAGGGGTGAAAAGAAAAAGAGAGACAATGAAGGTCGCAAAATAAACATCTCCGGCAGAAGCGGAATCTGCCGGAGATGCATTCTATTCATATCTTATCCAACGGAACCAATATTTAAAAGGAAAGAAATTATATTGCGGAAAACTGAAATAATACCTGAAAAGAATTTTGCTATTGATGTCAGAGTATTAAGCGGCTTAGCATAAGGACTGTCCATCTCATAGCTATCGGAAAGCTCACTGCCTACAGAGACAGTAATTTTTATTTTATCATAATTTATGTCTCCGCTTTCAAAATCAGTTTCGAAGGGCATTGAATCAACATAAACATAAAATCCGTCAACCCTTTCAACAATTTCAGATAACAATACCGTCATTCCTGCGGCTGAGGGTGCGTATGTGTAAGACTCTTTTCTGCCGTCTTTCCATTCAATTGTATAGGAAAGGGATGAAAGAACAAGATTTTCAGCATCGTAAACACAATCAGTTATTTTAATACTCTCAAAGGGCTCCTCAACATAGGTGATTTCTTTTTCAATCATCTCATCAAGATACTGTATATAGAGCTTACCCTCTTCATCATAAACACCGAGCTTTGAATCGCCAAGCTTATATGTAGGGAACAGCTCACCGAACTCAGTTTTGACAGTATAGTTTTCTTTTCTGCCATCAGCATACTCAACTAAAAACTCAGCTCCGTCAAGACAATAGTAGTCACCGTCCGCACAAATTTCTGACGGAACACCCGATATTTCGCTGATGCTCTTTACAAAGCAATCAGTAAGAGATTTTTCAAGTGTAAATGCCTTAGGCTCTTCCTGTGTATATCTTCCCAGAAGATTACTGTACACACTTGTCTCAACGGTTACATCAACAGTGTCTGCTCCGCTTTCTGAAGCCTCAACAAATTTGTCATAAGGAACATAAGCATAAACCTCTACTCTATATACCTTATTTAAATCCACATAACCGTCCTGAACAGAAGCGGAAGCCTTTGTTCCGTCACTCATAGTTATTTCAACATTGTGGTCAACAGAAGAATAATCCAAACGATAACTGTACAGATAATCATGTATTGTGCTGTCATCAGTGAAATTTTCAAATAAATCACCGTATTCATTCATTATTTCATCCATTGAATCACGGTAGAGCTGAAAATCCTTTAATGAAAGGCTCTGACTGTCAGTAAAAGCTACGCTTTCAACTTCAGGTGCTTTCAAAAAATCAAGAGCTGCAAAGGAGTTAAAAGATACAGCGGACATGAGCATAATCACAGCAATGGCTACTGCAAGTATTTTTTTCTTGTTTTTCATAATGTTTTTTCCTTTCTCCGAAACGGTAATATTTGCTTATATCACCAAATATTAGTGATATACATCTATATTATAAAGCAAGTACAGATAGGTGTCAATATGTTTTTCTGAATTTATAGTGAAATATCACTAACAATTAAAAATGTAGTGATATATCATCTCTATATAGACTGACTGTAATATGAGGTGAAAAATGGGTATATACGAATCAGTGGTTAAAAGAATATATGAGCTTTGCAATGAAAGAAATATAACGCCCAATGCCTTGAGTTATATGTCAGGGGTTTCACAGTCCACCGTAAAAAGTATACTTGGCGGTGAAAGTAAAAATCCCGGCATTGTTACACTTAAAAAGCTTTGCGACGGCTTGGAAATCAGTATTACGGAATTCTTTAACACAAATGAATTTATTAATCTTGAACAGGAAATAGAATAAAACAGGCGGCATAAAATAAGCCGCCTGTATTTTTTCATAACAAAAAACAGCACGCTGATTTCTCAACGTGCTATGTTGCAATTATTAAGTTGGCGATGATAATCCGAAAAAGTTTTTTGAATGAGGATTTTCGCCAATCTATTGTTAAAATACTCGTAAATCCGGCAAGGATTTACTGCGTTTTATGCCTCAGCTTGACAAAAATACTCTATTCAAAAAATCTTCGACCTGAAAGTGAAGAATTTTTATTGGATTTTTGGATGCTGAGAACGTAGGAAGGCTGACGCCTTTCAAGAGCGAAGCACCGAAAAGCCTTAAAAATTAATGCTTTCAGGCTGTTTCGGATTGTCATCGCCAACTTTAAATGCTTATTACTGCTCTACAGCGTAAACGCTGACCTTCTTACGGTCCTTACCCATTCTTTCGAACTTGACCTTACCGTCGATGAGAGCGAAGAGACTGTCATCCTTACCTCTGCCAACGTTGTTGCCCGGATGAATGTGTGTGCCGCGCTGCTTTACAAGGATGTTACCTGCAAGAACGAACTGGCCGTCTGCACGCTTAACACCGAGTCTCTTTGATTCTGAGTCACGGCCGTTACGGGTTGAACCCATACCTTTTTTGTGAGCGAATAATTGAATGTTTATCTTAAGCATTTGTTACACCTCCGTATTATTTCTTAAAGAGTTTTTTCTTGGCAGATAATGTACTCTTTGTAATCCTCTGCCAGAGTGCTGATGTGAAGTCTGAGACCCTGAAGAATAACCTGAGCATTTTCGGAAGTGTCATTCGTTATCAGCTTAAGGTAGCCGTCTTCAACATCTATGTCAGCCTTTGCCGATACAATCTCGGTCAAAGTGTTCGCTGCCATATATGCCGCCGAAGATACAGATGCACAGATTATGTCACTGCCCTCTTCTGCGTAGCCGCTGTGTCCTTCGATAACAAAGCCCTTCAGCTTTCCGTTATCCTTATAAAAGGTAGCCTCAATCATAATTAAGCGTTGATAGCTGCGATTTCAACCTTAGTGTAAGGCTGTCTGTGGCCCATCTTACGCTTTGCATTCTTCTTGCACTTGTAAGTGAAGACAACAATCTTCTTACCCTTACCGTTCTTGATTGCCTTTGCAATTACTGTTGCGCCGTCAACATAGGGAGCACCAACCTTGATGCCGTCATCATTGCCAACTGCGATAACCTTGTCAAAGGTAACCTCGGAGTCTGCTTCAACGTCAAGCTTTTCGATGAAGAGTGTATCGCCTGCTTCAACCTTATACTGCTTGCCGCCTGTTTCGATAATTGCGTACATAGTTTCTTTCCTTCCTTTATTATGGACTCGCTACTTTGGGGCAGACCTTCTGTCTTTGTGGCGCACCAAAACACGCCGCCCGTAATATGCGGTATGAATGAGTATAGCATAAGAGTCAATGTTTGTCAAGCACATTTTTACAAATATTTTTACCTTTATCAGATATATAAATTCAGTATATCTTCAGCCTTCTTTTTTATGTCTTCCCTGAGCTTTTTAGGCTCTAAAACCTCAACCTTGTTGCCAAACTGCATAACCCATGAAGCAAGGCCCTCACTGATTACACACTGTGCAGAAAGAATAAATCTGCTTTCATCCTTGTCTGCCCTTATACCGTCGTCACCGAAACGGTCAACAATCTCCTCTAAAATCGAATTGTCGCAGGAAATAACCAGCCTCTGCGTGTCACCGCTGTACATATTGAAGCTCTTTGAGGAATAGTCTGCCGCATCGAAATAGTTCTTGTATTCGGAAACCTCAGAAAAATCTCTCGCTCTCGCTTCGGTGATATGCACCTTTTTCATTCGGTCAATTCTTGTGTGCATAAGGTTATCGTATTTCTCGTTGTTTGACACAAGATAGTAATGGTCATTGCTCCATATAAGAGCATAAGGGCTTACAACGAACTCCTTTTCGTCGCTTGTAATGACCTTTTCACCGTCATTGAGCTTTCTTTTATAATAGATAAAGCTTATCTTTTTTCTCTGCTGAATGGCACGGCTGACAACATCTATATTATAGTATATCTCTTCGTTGGTGCATTTCACTCTGTTTTCTATGTAAACCTGCTTCTGAAGAGACTTGCTCTGCCATGTGCTGCAAAGAGTGCCCATTTTGGCAATAAGCTCCTTGGTCTTTTTGGGCGTGATAAAATCTGCCGCCTGAACAGCATCAATAAGAAGCCTTATTTCAGGCACCTCAAAATCCCTTGAAAGTACAGCGTAACCGCTTGAAGGCTTTTTAACGGAGGCTATATCGGTGCCGTACTCCTTAAGAGTCTTGACGTCACTGTAAATGGACTTTCTTTCGCAGACTATCCCCTTTTCCTCAAGCATTTCGCTGATTCGTTCAACACTTACAGGGTGGTCCTCGTCACTGTTCTTTTCAAGGTAGTCCTTAATATATAAAAGCTTTAATTTAGTATAACCCTTATCCTTCATCGCTTTCTCCTTTCTCCTTTCTCCCATACCTCATTTTTTCAAAAAACACGCTGACCTCAGGAAAAGGTCAGCGTAATCCTTTTAATATTCAAGCTTACTGTTGATATCCTTTATAACATCTTCGTGAAGCTTTATGATTTCTCTGTCATAAGAAAGCATACCGTTGACCTCGAATTCAACGTCAGAAACCTGCGTATAAACTGTTGCTGAAAGTCCCTTCTTAATCTGAGGAATAATCTGCTTTTCGTGAAGCTTTTTATATGCTGCAGTAAGGCTGTCCTTGTCCTTGTACATCTGATAGCCGAAGCTCTTTTCCCAGTTCCATACATGATTCTGAATCTTGTTGCTGTATCCGCCGTATTCGCTCAGAACTATAGGTCTGCCGTCGTACTTGGGAAGAATAACGGGAAGAATGTACTTATGCATACTTCTGAAATCGCAGCCCTTCTGGTCATACCAGCCGCTTGCATGGTCAACAAATCTTGAGGGGTCATAAGCCTTGATTGCATCACCGATTCTCTTTGCATCGAACTGTCCCCAGCCTTCGTTGAAGGGTACCCAGCAGCTGATTGACGGATAGTTATAGAGTGTATCAATCATTTCGAAAAGCTCTTCCTCGAACTGCTGTCTCCATTCGATTCTGTCTCTGTTGAAGGTCTTGTATGTGTTATCCTTCTTTGAAAGGTAAAGAACGGGATTGAGAACACCGTGAACATTGGGAAGAACACCTGCGTGGAAAAGATTGAGAGCCTTACCGCCGCTTATCATATCCTGCCATACAAGCATACCGATTCTGTCGCAATGGTAGTACCATCTTGCACTTTCGGTCTTGATATGCTTTCTGAGCATATTGAAGCCTAAGTCCTTCATAAGCTGAATATCATAAATCATAGCCTCATCAGTGGGAGGTGTCATACCGCCGTCACTCCAGTAGCCCTGATCAAGAAGACCTCTCTGGAAATAAGGCTTATTGTTAAGGAAGAGTCTGTTATAGCCTTCATATTCGCCGATGCTGAACTTTCTCATACCGAAATAGCCCTTGACACTGTCGGACACTTCTTCGCCGTTCTTGAGCTCAAGGACAAAATCGTAAAGGAAGGGTTCCTCGGGACTCCATAATTTTGCGTCCTTGATTTCTACCTTGTCGTCAGCGGAGATTGCTTTTTCAGTTACTACTTCTTCACCGTCAAGAACCTTGATATAAAGGTCGCCCTTACCGCAGATGTCGGTTTTAATATTGAGAACACCTGTATCAATATCAGGAGTAAGCTTATAGCCCTTGATGTAGCTTTCGTTTACCTTTTCAAGCCATACTGTCTGCCATATACCCGATGTTGCAGTGTACCAGAAGCCGTGAGATTCACTTGCCTGCTTACCTCTGTTCTGCCAGCCCTCGTCAGTGGGGTCATAAACCTTTACTACGAGCTCATTTTCGCCGTCAGTGAGTGCATCGGTAATATCAATTGTAAAGGGACAGTAGCCGCCTGTGTGACCGCCTACCTCTTTTTTATTGATGTAAACTGTACATTCCCAGTCAACTGCTTCAAAGTGAAGAAGAGTTCTGCCCTTTGTATCAGCTGTGAACTTCTTTCTGTACCAGATACGGTCCTTTGCGCTGACTCTTCTGCAAATGCCTGAAAGGCAGCTTTCTACGGCGAAGGGTACACGGATTTCTTCCTTGTACTCCTCGCACCACTGGTCATTCTCACCGAGAATTGCGAAGTCGAACATACCGTTGAGGTTTGTCCAGTTTTCTCTCACCATCTGAGGACGGGGGTATTCGTTAAGGGGCAGGTCGCACATTGCCTCTTCTGCCCAACGTGTTTTAAGTGTCATCATCACTGTTTTCTCCTTAAGTTATCTTATTTGATATATGCGCTTGAAACCCAACCGGAAACACCGTAGGTTAAATCTGTTACATAAACCCAGCCGGAAACGCCCTTCTTTGCACCGATTACCTTAACGGGATAGTTGCCGGGAATGAATGAAATTATTTCGTAATCTGTTCCCGGACCCTTTCTGATGTTAAGAGTATAGGTTGAATACTTAGTCTCAGCCTTGTCATATTTCTTATCGGGCTGAACGGTATTCTTGTAAACCTTTGTGGTTTCTTCTGTGGGTCTTTCCTTTGAAGCGTAGGTCTTGCTTACCCAGCCGTTTACACCGTAACGGTTACTTCTTACATAATAGAAGCCGTCTTCCTCTGCATATACTGTAAGGTCAGCGCCCTTTGAAAGATAAAGAACTCTTGCGCCTGAGGTTGAAGGCTTGTTTCTGAGCACTACGCCCTCAGCGGTGCAGTAAGCGATAAATGTCTTAGCAAGATTCTTTGAAGGCTTCTTAACCTCAACATCAGCTATTCCGTAAGGATCAGCCTTTGTTGTAGCAGGTGCCTTGGTTGTTGCGGGAGCTTTTGTTGTTGCAGGCGCCTTAGTGGTTGAGGGGGCCTTTGTTGTGGCAGGAGCTGTAGTTGTTGCTTCGGTAGTTGTTGCTTCGGTAGTTGTTACCTCGGTAGTTGTCTCTTCTGTAGTTGTTGTAGCGTCTTCGCCTTCACCGACAACACCTTCTGCTGTCTCAGACTCAGCTTCCGTTGTATCTTCTTCGGTTGTATCCTCAGCCTCGGTTGATTCTTCTTCAGCAGTTGTATCCTCTTCGGTTGTATCTCCCTCAGTTGTATCTGAAACTGCACTTGTAGTTGTTTCACCCTGAGTGGAAGCAGGAAGAATATTCTTCACGGCGTAAACACCGCCGACAATTACGCAGATAAGAGCGATTACAAGGAACACTGCAAGAGGCTTCTTGCTCTTGGAGGGAGCAACATAAATATCGTCAGCATCAATCTCTTCGTACTCTTCTTCCTCTTTCGGAGAGATTACTTCATTTTCCTGCTGCTCAGCCTTATAATTCTCATATTCGGGATATGTAATATCTTCTTCGGGAACTCTTATCTGAAGCTCGTCCTCCTTGGGCATATCAGGAGCGGGAATATATTCAGGAGCTGCAAGCTCAGGCTCTTGTGTTTCTGCTTCGGGTTCAGCTTCGGTTTCTTCCTCAGCTTCAGGTTCTGCCTCAGCTTCAGCTTCTTCTGCATTTTCTTCAGCGGCTTCTTCTGCCGTCTCATCTGCTGCTTCCTCAGATACTTCTTCTGTATTTGAGAATACATCCTCATATTCATCTGCAGGCTCTTCTGCAGATTCTTCTGCAATTTCTTCTGCAGGCTCTTCTGCAGATTCCTCTGCGATTTCTTCCGCAGGCTCTTCGACTGTCTCCTCAATTTCAACATCCTCTACAGTTATCTGAGCAGGTATGTATTCAGGAACCTCAGGGACAAATTCAGGGATATTTTCCGTAACGGGAACAATCTCTTCCGTGCTGTCTGCTTCAAGCTCTGCAGCGGGAACATCAGGCTCCTCTTCAATATCCATAGCCCTGAAAACATTAGGTGTATATTCGGGAACTCTGTAGGTAGGCTCATTGTCCTTTCCGTCCCTTGTTTCGTTAAGGCCTAAAATCATACCGCATTCGGGACAGAATTCAGCACCTTTTTCAAGCTCGTTGCCGCAATAACTACACTTCATAATATCACTCCTGTTTTTTATAAATCATTAATCTTAATCTGTTTATATTATACTTATTTATTATGATAACATACAATAAATAGGATTTCAAGAAAAAAATATTAACGAGCTGAAAGTTTTAGTGAAATTAATAAAAAACTTCAAAAAATCGGCACCTCTTCCGGAGGTGCCGTCACATACCGTCCTTCAGACAGTATTAAAACATTTCATTATAAATGTAATTATATATGCCCTCGCAGCAGTTTTCCATCGGAAGATAGAAATTATCCATTCTTTCCTGATAGATATCTTCTGCAACAAAATCGCGGTTACAGATACCGATAAAATCTTCAACCGCAGTGTCGGAGTCTGTCGATAAAGGACCGAAGGCCTCTTCAAAGGGCAGGTCAAGCTCTCTGTAAAGGTTCATACCCGATCTGAACTGGTCATAGTCAGGAACAAAGTACATAATCGGTCTGCCGAGATAAGCATAGTCAAAAACGAAGGAAGAAAAGTCAGTTATAAATAGCTTGTAATCTTCAAGCTTTATTTCTGATACAAAATTGATTCTGTCACTCTTTGTAACAAAAAGATCAGAAACAATTCCGTTTATAATCGGATGCATTTTAACATCAAGATATATATCCTTTTCTTCAAGGGTCCTTATGAGTCTTTCATCGTTTAAGAACTTCTGGAAATTAAGGTAATAATCGGTGCTGCAAAAGCCTCCCGAATTTATATGGTAGGTTGTAGGAGTAACATTTTTTGCAAAATAGCTTCTCCATGACGGTGCCATAAGAACTCTGTTCTTTGCCTTGGCATTACGGTCAATATGCTCATATCGGGGCATACCACATTTAATAAGGTCTTCGTCGCGGTAAGCATACTTACTTGTAAGATTTTCGATTTCAAAGTTTGTTGAAACAACTACCTTATCACAACGTGCATTTTCAGCTGAATACTTAATAACATAATTCGCATGAAGAACTCCGTGCTGCATATATATTATTCTGAAATGCTCAATATCATAATAATCGAACTCTTCCCCTTCTGTCGGGAAGGGAGAAATCGACTCTCTTCCGAAGAATGAAGTTACGATTATCTCACTTGAAAGATAAAGAAGTTTATGCAGTGAGCTTCCGAATTCAACAAGATATTCCTTCTGCTCTTCAGTGAACAGGTGCTCTATCTCCTCGAGAGGCTTGCCGTAAACATAATACCTGTCTATGCCGTCATTCTTACCGAAATCATTGATAAACTGATAATATCCGTTATCCTTGTCAACAGTGTTCGAATCAAAATAAAGCCATACTCTGTGATTGTAACGGTAATCGATAGCATTATTCTTAAGCTCGGCAATAATCGAATTCTTGATATGTGCAAGGACCTGACTTTTTTCGAAATCGTATATTTCTTCTTTGGTCTTCTTTTCAAAATGAACGGTATCGCTGTTATATGAAATAATGAAATTGTTTCTTGCAAAGGAATAAATTCTGTCCTTATGCTTGAAAACAGCCTGTCCCATAAAATTCATTTTCACATCGTGAGTAATACCCTCAACAACGCACCTGAGTGAAAAGCTTTTTACTTTCTCAGGATCAATAAGATAGTCGAAGGCATAAGCTTTATTAGTCGGAATATTAGTTGCAACATAGCCGTATCTGGACGGAAAAAGCTCGAGCTTTTTCTCAGTGCGGGAATTTTCAACAACATACAACTCGGGGACTTCATCAATATAGTTGTAAATTGCAGATTCTATAACACCTCTGAGTCTGAATTTACCCTCGTTGGTCTGTTCAAATTTTACAAGACGCACACTGGTTTTTGTCGAGGTTTCAACAGTATAGCCGTCAACCATCACCCTGATTTTATCCTTTGTAACAAAAGCTACGGGATTTATATTCGGCTTCATTCTGAGCCAGTAGTGAATATGTTTTTTATTGATACTGGGGTTTTTTACAATAGTGCTTACATCTACTCTTGCAAGAAGTGCTTTAATTCTGTTTACTGCCTCTTCAAACTTTTCATCATCATAATGAAACGGGTAAAGTATTCTTGAGGTCAGCTTCCAACGCAAATCATGGAAAAAAATTGCCTGAATATATTTTGGAACATCGCCTTCATATCTTGCAAAAAGCTCCTCAAAGTACTTCATTGTATCCTCAAAGAGATAGTATGCGTAGAAATGATTGGCAACGGAGCTGCTTTCATTGTTACGGTTATATAAATAAGTAGCCTTTGAGCAGTAACCGAGCTTGAATTTTCTTTCAAGAACTCTGTTGATATATTCCTGATCTTCCTGACGTTTCATCTGCTCATTGAAATAAACATTGTTTTCTTTACCGAGATTTTTGACGCATATGTTCATAGTTGTCTGAATAACATATGGATTCTTTTCAAGGTCATATACACCCGATGTCTTGAGGTCAGATTCATATCTTGAATGAGTCTTGAGCATTTTCCCGTCTTTATAAGGTTGTATGAAACAAGTTACCAAATCTACTTCATCATACACCCCGTCAAAGAAATTGACGATTTCTTCAACTGAATTTTTTGTATATTTATCATCGGAATCAAGAAAAAGCATATACTTACCCTGTGAAAGTCTTATGCCCATATTTCGTGTCGCAGATACACCTGTGTTTTCCTTATAGAAATGTTTCATATACGGATACTCTTTCACGTATCTCTCACATATTTCACCGCTACCGTCAACTGAGCCGTCATTAATGAGAAGAACCTCTATGTCTTCCTTACATACAGTTTGTTCAACAATGGAATCCAAACATTCCTCAAGATATTCTTCAGCATTATATACCGGAATAATAACAGATACTTTATATTTAAAGCCCACTTCTTTTACCAACTTTCTTAAGTACAAATAAACTTTTTGAATTGACGTCTAATCTTCATTTTTTTGAAAAAAC
>JAZPYL010000049.1:0-20711 GCA_045544175.1 Acutalibacteraceae bacterium
CTCCCCTCCATTTACAATTGACGGACCTACCCACTATATCCCCGTATCCTCTGCGGAAAAGAGCATAAAAGAAAGGCCACGGAAAATCCGCGACCTTAATTTTGCATTTTGCAATTCTGTATTACCCGAAGAGGTTAACACTCATATATCTTTCTCCCGAATCGGGCAGAAGAACAACGATATTCTTACCCTTGTTCTCTTCTCTGCCGGCAATCTCCTTTGCCGCACAGAGAGCCGCACCTGAGGAAATGCCTACAAGAAGACCTTCTTTTTTTGCAAATACCTTACACATACTGAAAGCATCTTCTGTCTTAACCGTCAGCACCTCATCAACTACGAACATATCAAGATTTTCGGGGATAAAGTTGGCACCGATTCCCTGAATGCCGTGAGGGCCTGCAGTGCCCTTTGTAATAAGAGGGGAGTCGAAAGGCTCTGCACCTATAATCTTAATGCCGTCGATTTTTTCCTTGAGGTATCTTCCCGTACCGGAAATTGTACCGCCCGTACCTATGCAGGCAATAAAAATATCTGCTTTTCCGTCAGTATCTTCATAAATCTCAGGGCCCGTAGAAAGAATGTGGCTTTCGGGGTTGGTGGGATTGTCGAACTGTGAGGGGATAAAGCTGTTGGGCGTTTTCTCATTTAGCTCCTTTGCCTTTTCAATTGAGCCGAGCATACCCTTTGTACCCTCAGTTAGAACAATCTCAGCACCGTAGGCTTTGAGGAGCTGCTGCCTTTCAACACTCATTGTATCAGGCATAACAAGAACAGCTCTGTAGCCGAGAGAAGCCGCCGCTGCAGCAAGTCCGATACCGGTGTTGCCGCTTGTGGGCTCAATAATTGTTGCACCCTCGGTAATAAGGCCTTTTTCTTTTGCCTTTGTGAGCATATTTACTGCAACTCTGTCCTTGACGGAGCCTGCAGGATTGAAATATTCAAGCTTTGCAAAAAGATTTGCATCAATTTTCATTTCTTCAGCGAAAGCAGAAGCTTTAAGAAGGGGAGTTTTCCCCACAAGAGAGCAGAAACCCTCGTAAATCATAGTATCACCCGATAGTAATTATTTCTCGCCGAGAAGCTTTGCGAGTTCGTCCATAAAGGTGTTGATGTCCTTGAACTGACGGTATACGGATGCAAAACGGACGTAAGCAACCTCGTCAAGACCCTTGAGTCTTTCCATAACAAGCTCACCGATATGTACAGAGGTAACCTCTCTGTCAAGGGAGTTCTGAAGCTCAGCTTCGATTTCTGAAACCACCTTGTCAATCTGCTCGATTGAAACGGGTCTCTTTTCGCAGGCACGGAGCATACCGTTGAAGAGCTTCACACGGTCAAAGGCCTGTCTTGACTTATCCTTTTTGACAACGATAATAGGCACACTTTCAATTATCTCGTAAGTAGTGAAACGCTTGCCGCAGGAGATACATTCACGGCGGCGGCGTATTTTTTCGCCCTCATCGGTAGGTCTTGAGTCGATAACCTTACTTTCTTCATAGCTGCAGAAGGGACACTTCATTTTCAAAACTCCTTTACATTTTTATCACAGACCTTGACGCACCTTTTTAAGAAGGGCATCAAGATATTTTGCACTGTTTGTAATTTCTCTTTTTCTCTTGAATCCGTCAGAATAAAGTTCAACGATAAATTTTCCGCTGTAGCCGATTCTGTGCAGGTCAGAGAAAAGCTTTTCAAAGTCGAAAAGGCCCTCTTCACCGGGAGCTATACAGTCCTTTTCATCACTGAAATCACTAAGGTGTACGTGGACGATATTTTTACCCAGAATATCTATGAACTCTTTCGGCTCATAGCCTGCACGTCTTGCCTGCTTTATATCGAGAACGGCATTGTAGCTGTCACCCAGCTGACTTTTCATATATTTGTGGAAATCGGGAGAGCCCGAAATGAAATTTACTATGTTTTCGTGGGCAACGGTACAGCCGAAGGAGTCGGCAACCTCATTAAGCTTAGCGAATCTTTCCGCATAGGTTTCCATATCAATATCGAAAAGCCTTGATGCGCCGTGCATTACAATATATTTTGCGCCTAAAAGTGCGGCGGCGTTGTAATATCTCTTGTACTGCTCGATGCCGTCAAAAAAGCGCCTTTTATATGCACTGAAAAAGTCATAGCCCTCACCGAAGGAGCCGTAGGGGTGAAGAGAAACCACCTCAATGCCGTAGGCATCCTGAACGGTTTTAAGCTCTCTTATATAGTGAGGTCTGAGCTCAGAATGTGCGTTGAAAAAAATCTCGGCATGCTTAAAGCCAAGCTCGGCTATATGCAGAAATGACCTTTCTGTTTCAAGGGGATAGAAGCACGCTGAGGATGCGCCGATTTCCATTGGCTTTTTCACCTGCCTTAGTTTAAATGTATTATTATAATTATACCAACATTAAATAAAAAATACAACCTTTTAAGAAAATAAAATAGCTGCCATAAATATGACAGCTGTTTTTATCATTTAATAACGCCCAGCTCTCTTGCCTGCTTTACGTGAGCGGAATAAGTCTCGTTGAAATAGTAGTTCCAGTCTTTATCCGTAAAGAAGTAGTAATAGTCTGATTCCTCGGGATAAAGAGCCGCTTCAATAGCCTCAATGCCCGGACAGCAGATAGGCCCTTCGGGAAGACCGATGCATTTATAGGCGTTATAAAGCTCCTTGTATTTTTCTGTGTCTCCCGTAAGATAGGGTGAACCGACAACGTAGTCATTTAAATAATGAACGGTGACATCACACTGAAGCTTCGGGAAATCGGGACTCTTAAGACGGTTATGAAGAACGGAGGAAATAAGCTTCATTGATTCGTCGGTGTAAGCCTCCTCCTGAATAATTGATGCAAGAGTAACAATCTCGTCAAGGGTATAGCCCAGCTCTTCAGCTCTTACGGTGTAAGCACCCTTAAGCTTTGCGGCGGTGTTGACGAGGATTTTTTTGAGGACATTTTCTGCACTGTCATTAAGATAAAATTCGTAGGTGTCGGGGAAAACGTAGCCCTCAAGGACAAAGGCTCTGTCGCAATCGGGAACAAAAGAAACAAAGGTATAGCCGAGAGAATTTATGAATTCCTTATCGTTTACGAGCTTTAAAAATTCAGCAGCTGAGCAGACAGAATTCTCTTCGAGTCTTTCGGCAATCTGAACGGCCGTAAAGCCCTCGGGGAAGGTCACCGTAGCTGTAGGAATTGCAGTTGTAGTGATTACCTCGGGAACGAATTCTTTTATTTCTTCCTTAATATCTTCCTTTGAACAGGCACATAATAATAGGGTGCAGATAACACAGAGTATAACAAGAAGCTTTTTCATTTTACATTCACTTCCTTATATTTTTCTTTTAGGAGATTGTAGCATACGGGAGCGAAAAAAGAAAGACAAAAGCCGTTAATTTATCAAATTTGTAAGAAAATAGTAATTTGAGGCTATAAATTATACTGTATTTTCAAAAAAGACTTGAAAAATATCCTTGTTTGTTATAAAATACAATAAATAAAAAATAATCTATGTTATTCGGAGGAATATTAAAATGGTATCAGCAGGCGATTTCAGAAACGGCGTTACATTTGAAATGGACGGCAATGTTCTTCAGATCATTGAATTCCAGCATGTTAAGCCCGGTAAAGGTGCGGCTTTTGTTCGTGCAAAGGTAAGAAACGTTATTACAGGCTCTGTTATTGAGCGTACATTCAACCCCAACGAAAAGTTCCCCACAGCTTTTGTTGAAAGAAAGGATATGGAATATTCATACAGCGACGGCGGTCTTTATTACTTTATGGATCCCGAAACCTATGAACTCGTTCCCATCAACGAAAGCGAGCTTTCAGATAACTTCAAGTTTGTTAAGGAAAACATGGTTTGTAAGGTTCTCTCCTACAAGGGCAATGTTTTCGGTGTTGAGCCTCCCACATTTGTTGAGCTTCAGGTTACAAAGACTGATCCCGGCTTTGCAGGCAACACAGCTACAAACACAACAAAGCCTGCTACTCTTGAAACAGGTGCAGAGGTTAAGGTTCCTCTCTTCATTGATGAGGGTGAAATGATTCAGATTGACACCAGAACAGGTGAATATCTCGGCCGTGCATAAGATAGTTTTATCTTAAACGATGCAAACAGATACAAATAATCAGAAAGGAAATTACTACTATGTCAGTTTCAGAAAAAGTTGCATATTTAAAGGGCCTTATGGAAGGTCTTGATTTAGACGAGGACAAGAAGGAAGCAAAGCTTTTTGCTGCTATTATCGATGCTCTTGACGAGGTTGCTTCTGAGCTCAGCGATATGGAAGAGGATATGGAAGACCTTGCCGATTACATCGAAGAAATCGACGAAGACCTCGGCGACGTTGAAGAATACGTTTACGATGACTGCGACGACGATTGTGACTGCGATTGCTGCTGTGACGATGACGATTGCGATTGCTGTGAGGATGAATGCCTCGAGGTTACATGCCCCGCATGTGAAAACGAAGTTATGATCGGCTTTGACGAAATCGACGATGACGGCGAAGCAGAATGCCCCTGCTGCGGTGCAATTCTTGAGTTCGAAATCGAAGAAGACGAAGAAGACGACGAATAAGAAATAAAAATATAACGCCCCGGCATCTGTCGGGGCGTTTTTTTGGAGTACAGAGTATATGATAATAAGAAAGCCCGTAAGAGAAGATATACCTGCTCTTCTTGAAATTTATAACTATGAGGTAAAGAACGGAATTGCCACTCTTGACATTAACCCCAAGACCATGACGGATTGGGAAAGGTGGTACGACAGTCACAATATAAACAATCACCCTCTTATTGTCTGCGAGGATGAAGGAGAAATTGCAGGCTATGCAACCCTTTCCTCCTACCGTGAAAAAGAGGCGTACAAATCTACCGTAGAGCTTTCCGTATACGTGTCGCCACGGCACAGACAAAAGGGAGTGGGAACTCTTCTTATGGAAGAGATTTTGCGCCTTGCAAGAGAAGATGAAGAAACCCATACGGTAGTATCTGTTATTACCTCGGGAAATGCCGCCTCCTGCAGACTTCACGAAAAGTTCGGCTTCACCTTCTGCGGAAGCATAAAAGAGGTAGGTATAAAATTCGGTGAATATGTTGATATAGAGAATTACAGCCTGACTGTGTAGTGCCTGATATTTTTTTGAAAGGATATCTTTTATGACGAATAAGGTTTTTGAATGGATACCCCTCGATAATGCAGGAAAGGTTTTCCCCGGACAGAATACGAACCGTTGGTCAAATGTTTTCCGTTTGTCTGTTCAGCTTAAAGAGGAAATAGATCCCGCAATTCTGAAAGAAGCACTCAGCAGAACCTTTAACAGAATTCCCACCTTCAGAGTAAGAATCCGCAACGGATTTTTCTGGAATTATTACGAATTCAACGAAATGGAGTGTCCCGTAAGACATGATATAAAAAACCATTGCTACAGAATTAATTTTAAAGAGAACAACGGCTACCTTTTCAGAGTCTACTATCACAGCTGCCGTATCGGTATTGACGTATACCATGCCTTATGTGACGGCTACGGTGCAGCAGTGTTTATTTCAACCCTTACCGGTGAATATCTGCGTCTTAAGGGCCACAGCGTATCCCAAAGCAAGTTTGTTCTTGATGTGAATGACAGTCCGAAAGAGGAAGAGCGAGAGGATGCTTATATACTTAATGCCTCCTCAAAGGAAAAATGCAGTCTTACGGAGACTATGGTATATCACAGAAGAGGCACAAGGCTGCCTTTACATATGTGCAACTATACAACGGTGATAATGTCCTTTGAACAGCTTCACAAGGTGAGCAAAGGCTACGGTGTTACGGTAACGGAGCTTCTTGCGGCAATTCTTCTTGATATCCATTACAGAAAGCAGCTCAGTCAGAGAAAATTCCGTCAGACAGTCAGTGTGCAGATTCCCGTAAATTTAAGAAAAGCATTCCCCAGTGAGACACTGAGAAATTTTGTGATGTGCCTTACGGTAAATCTCAGGCCCCGAAAGGACGAATACGCCTTTGAAGAAATAGTCAGCGAGGTAAGCACTCAGCTGAGAAAAGCCAACAACATCGGATATCTCAATGCTTATATAACAAGAACCGTTAAAATCGGAACAGAGTCTATAAAGCTTCTGCCTTTGGTGATAAAGAATTCTGTTATCAGGGCAGGCTTCAGTGTGGGAGCCGAGTATTCCACATCTACACTTATTTCAAATCTCGGCCCCATAGATATTCCTGAGGATATGAGGGCGCACGTAGAGAAATTCGCATTCTATACAGGCCCCGGTATTGTCAACGGCGCACGCTGCGGTGTTGTCTCCTTGGGTGACAGACTTGCTTTTACCTTTTCCAACCGTTATGAAGAAAGGGATATAGAAAACGAGTTTCTGAAAAAGCTCAGGGATATGGGAATAGACCTTACGGTTGAAACCAACAGAGACACGGATTACAGTGATATTGAGGGCATTATCGTCGGCGACGGAGATGCCTATTCAAAGGAGATATTTATTCCCGCGAGGGTTGACAGAAAGGCAAAGCTCAGAAATCCCGACATCAGCTTTTCAGAGAGCTTGAAAAGATATTTTCATTTGTGATTTTAAGTTTAATAAAACAGTAAACCCACCGAAGCTTTAAACAGCGGCGGTGGGTGGTTTTATTTGTTGGGGTTATCACTCAGACCTAAGATATAGTCTGTTGTAACTTTATGATATTCAGACAGACGGATAAGTATTTCCGTAGGAATATCCCTTTGTCCGAGCTCGTAATTGCTGTATACCTGCTGAGAGCAGTTAAGAATCCGAGCCATTTCTTTCTGCGTCAGGTCTTTATCTTCACGAAGGTCTTTTATGCGTTGAAATATCATTTTTATCACCGTGTTTATTATATGCCACTGCAAAATGCGGTATTGACATATACTGCAAATTGCGGTACAATTCATTTGTGCATATACACACGTTGAAAAGAAAGACTTATTCTGTTATCATAAAAAAAGAAGGAGTTGAAAAGTATGAGTGTAAATAAAGGTATATTAAAAAGTACAAGTCCTCGTCTTGTGGGGTTGATTGTAGGATTTATGTGGATATCATATTATGCGAAGGAAACAGTTACTCTGTTTATGGATTATTTGGATAATCTTATCGCACAGCAAAGCAATGCACTCGGATTGTCGCACTATACGGATGAACTGATTACCGGTATTTCAGTATATGATTTAGCTGCGATGGGGGTTTCCTGCATAATTGCGATTATACTGGGTATTGGTCTTGTCAGGAATCACCCGAAAAACATAATAGCAGGAATTGTATGTCTTATGGCTGAAGGTATATTTTATCTTGTTCAGACCTTTTTACAAGAAGATGTTCATTATATAATGGTTCTTTTGAATCTTATGCCTGTGGTTGTCTGCTCGCTAATCCTTTTATCTCTTGTTACCTTCAGAAAGGGTATAGCAAAGCTCAGTCTTTACATTATTACAGCTGTTGAATTGTTCGCTTCAGTTTTCTTGTTTACACAGGCGATAAACGGTGTATATACAGATAATGCCTTTGATTTTCTTACATACATACTTACTGTTTTCGGAAATTCAGGCTTTGACACAGCACTTCTTATGATATCCCTTATGTTTTATGCGGTAGTATTAATTAATTATGAGGATGAGGATATTCAGGAAAAATACGACGGCGAAGCAATTGAAAATTATGCTTACATAGATATGAAAAAGCATTTACTGTTATGTTTCTTTATCGGGCCTATATGGTATTTTGTCTGGGTTTACCGTTCAACCAAGGCGATTAATGAGTTTTGCGGTGAATACGATAAGTATAAGCCCGGAGCAACAACGGCGAAGCACCTTATACCTTTTTATTCTTTCTTCTGGTTTTACAATCAGGCGGAGCGAGCAGGGGATAAACTTATTAAGAACGGTATTGAAGAAAAGGAAACAGGACTCGTTTCATTGCTTCTGCATTTAATTGATACTTTTGCCGGAATGATTTATCTGCAAGATAAGATTAATGAGTGCTGTATAACCGGCAAAAACAAGCTCACAAAAAAAGAAAAGTATAACGATTACTACGACGAAAACGAAGGCATAACCATTGACTATCCTACGGATACTACGGAGAAAAAACCTACCGAGATTTTCCTTGATGAAGGTCAGTGGAAGGAATGTGAAAGTGAATAAAAATCAGCCACCTTTTACGGTGGCTGAAACTGTTTATATCCCAAAATATTTTATAAGTCTCTCATACTCCTCATCACTTACAGAGCATATACTGCCGTGTCTCGGTCCGAAATCCATTGAATAATCATCATTGCTTACGGGAAGATAGGATTTAAAATCCTCTGTCTGCTGCATAAAGAATCTGCCCTTGCCGTATTCGTCCATAACCATTACCCATGTGTCAGTTCCGTTAATGTTATACATCTCACTGCCCTCTACACCGCTTGGTGCAACGGACACAATAACAGGCTCGTCAATATATGGGCCTTCGGGCTTGTCTGCGACAACATAGGCTATAGTCTGATCCTCGTCGTGCTTGAAATAGAGATAATATTTCCCGTTTTCCTTATTATATATAATGTCTCCGTCAATGGTCTGAATGCTGCGGCAGTACATCTTCTGCGGGGTGGTGATTGTCTTGAAATCGTCAGTGAAGGCACAGTACATACCTGCAGTGTTATGCTCCTTGGTGGAGTGCGCCCAGTAAAGCATATAGGTCTTCTTTTCTTCGTGCCACATTGCCTGAGGTGCCCATGCGCGCGTGGTGTTCGTAAATTCTCCGCCGAGAGACTGCATATCAATAATAGTCTCGTCAGTCCAGTTGATAAGGTCTTCGGATTTCCATGTTACAAGAGCATGGTTGGACTCCCAGCCCTCCTCGCATTTCATATCGGTGCCGACTATGTAATAACAGCCGTCCTGACCCTTTAAAATGTATGGGTCACGGACACATTTTTTGCCCTTATGCTGAGTGATAACGGCTTCGTTGTTGTTAAGGGGCTTGAAGCTGTAGCCGTCCTCACTTACGGCAAAGTGAATTCTCTCTTCGCCCTCACCGTTGCCGACGAAATAGACAAACAGATATTTGCCGTAAAGGCTTTTTGCAGGCTTTGCGTAGTCCATATTATTCTCCTTTTTTACCCTTGATTTTCTCCCAGTATTCCTTTGCCGCCTGTTCGTTTTTGTTGTTGCCGAAAACGTAATACTTTTTCTTCTTTATCTTGTCGGGGAGATACTGCTGAGGCACATAACTGTTAGGATAATCGTGGGGATAAAGATAAAACTGTCCCTTGTTCTGATTGTCCTCACCGTCAAAATGCTTGTTCTGAAGCTGACGGGGGATAGGCCCTGAATTGCCTCTTCTTATGTCTGCCATAGCTTCGTCAAGGGCTATGTGAGCAGAGTTGGATTTGGGCGAGTTGCAGACAAGTACAACGGCATCGCCTAAGGGAATTCTCGCTTCGGGCATACCTACCATAAGCGCCATATCAACGGCAGCCTTTACAATAGGTATAATCATCGGATAGGCAAGGCCTACATCCTCGGCGGCACATACCATAAGTCTGCGTATGGCTGAGGGCATATCGCCTGCCTCAAGAAGTCTGCCCAGATAATGAAGAGCTGCGTCAGGGTCACTGCCTCGCATACTTTTCTGAAAGGCGGAGAGTATATCGTAATGCTCGTCGCCCTCACGGTCATATTTAAGGGCACTTTTCTGTGTAAGCTCTTTCGCTTTTTCGAGGGTGATGATTATTCTGCCCTCTTCATCGGGGAGAGTGCTCAGAACACAGAGCTCTGCCGAATTCATAGCCTTCCTTACATCGCCGCCGCAGGAAAGGGCAATATATTTTATTACCTCGTCGTCGGCGACAATCTCCTTGTTCTTTTCTTCTCTGAGAATTTCAAAGGCTCTTCTGACTGCAGGAATTGTCTCCTCAGCAGTAACACTCTTGAATTCAAAAACGGTGCATCGGCTGAGAATTGCCCCGTGAATATAGAAATAGGGGTTTTCCGTTGTTGAGGCAATAAGAGTGATTTCTCCTCTTTCGATATAGTCAAGAAGAGTCTGCTGCTGCTTTTTATTGAAATACTGAATCTCGTCAAGGTAGAGAAGAACGCCTTCGGGTGCGGCAAGGGTGTCAAGCTCGGCAACGATTGCCTTTATGTCAGCCGTTGATGCCGTAGTGCCGTTGAGCTTGTGAAATCTACGGTTGGTTTTTCTTGCAATAATAGACGCAAGGGTAGTCTTGCCTATACCCGACGGGCCGTAGAAAATAAGGTTGGGAACCTCGCCCGATTCAATAATATTTCTTAATGCAGCGCCTTCCTTTAAAAGATGGCTCTGACCTACGATGTCATCAATGGACTGAGGTCTTATTCTGTCTGCAAGGGGTGCTTTCACGGTTTCACCTGCTTTTTTTAGTCATTTGAATAATTTTACCATTAAAAATCTTAAAAGTAAATATATGTATTGTATTTTATAAAAGGCAAAAATTCTAAGACATTAAACGGGCAAAAAAACCGATAATAATAGGGAAAAGGAATAGAGTGCATACTAAAAAATCGGCAGCAGAAAATATATTTAGTATATTTTTCACAAAAAGCCTTAAAAGGTCTTTTATTTTGTAAAAATAAGTGTTATAATACATTAGTTAAATAGCGACCTCTTGTATCTTCTGGTTTTCAGAAGATGATTTATATATCGATTTTGGCAAATTTCCGACAATAAAACGGAAGAGGAGATTTAGTTTTGGAAAAGCTTGTTATTCACGGCGGTAACAGACTGTCGGGCGAAGTTGAAATAAGCGGTGCTAAGAATGCCGCTGTTGCTATTATTCCCGCAACACTTCTTGCACAGGATGTATGCCGTTTAGAAAATATACCCAACATAAGCGATGTAGCCTGTATGGTAAAAATCTTAAGCCAGATGGGCGCACAGGTTAAGTATATCAATAAACATACAATTGAAATCAATACAAAGACTGTCAACTCCTATATCGTACCCCATGAGATGACCAAGCAGCTTCGTGCTTCCTATTATCTTATCGGTGCCCTTTTAGGCAGATACAGCAGAGCAAAGGTTGCTTTGCCCGGCGGCTGCGATTTCGGTGTAAGACCTATCGACCTTCACATTAAGGGCTTTGAGCTTTTAGGTGCAACGGCCGTTACCGAGGGCGGTATGATAAACGCAAAGGCTGACCGTCTTTCAGGCAGTCCCATATATATGGATAAGGTTTCCGTAGGTGCAACCATCAATATAATGCTTGCCGCTGTTAAGGCAAGGGGCCTTACCATTATTGAAAATGCTGCAAAAGAGCCTCACATAGTTGACCTTGCCAACTTCCTCAATGCAATGGGTGCTGACGTAAGAGGCGCAGGTACCGACGTTATCAAAATTCACGGTGTATCAGCTCTTCACGGCTGTACTTATTCGATTATTCCCGATCAGATTGAAGCAGGTACCTATATGGTTGCCGCTGCGGCAACGGGCGGTGATGTTCTTGTAAAGAATGTTACTCCCAAGCACCTTGAATCAATTACAGCGAAGCTTGTTGAATGCGGTGCAGAGGTAACGGAATATGACGATGCCGTAAGAGTTCAGTCTGACGGTGTGTTTAAAAAGTGCAACCTTAAGACAATGCCTCATCCGGGCTTCCCGACGGATATGCAGCCTCAGATGGCTGTGCTTCTCTCCGTGGCTCAGGGAACGAGCATTGTTTCCGAGGGTGTGTGGGATAATCGCTTCAAGTATGTTGACCAGCTTATAAGAATGGGTGCAAACGTTCAGGTTGACGGCACAATCGCTGTTTTTCAGGGTGTAAGTGAGCTTACGGGTGCTCCCGTTAAGGCTGATGACCTTCGTGCCGGTGCCGCAATGATTATTGCAGGTCTTATTGCAAGAGGCAAAACCGAAATTGAGAATATTATTTATATTGACAGAGGCTATGAGGACTTTGTAGAAAAGTTCAGAAATCTCGGTGCGGATATTTACCGTAAGGATACCTACCGTCCCGACGAGCAGGATAATGCAGTCTGAGTCGATAGCTTAAGTGAAATTAAGGAAAGGGTTTGTCTTGTGCAAACTCTTTTTTATGTAGTAAAGGAAAGGAAAATTATGGCTAAATTCTGCTCTCTTTTTTCATCGTCCTCGGGCAATGCTACCTTTTTGGGTAACGGCGACAGAGGAATACTCATTGATGCAGGTGTAAGTGCAAAGAGAATAAAGGAAGCTCTTCTTGCAAGGGAGATTGACCCCGGCAAAATCGACGGTATCTTTGTCACCCATGAGCACAGCGACCATATCTGCGGCATAAGAATAATCGCTTCCACTTATAATATACCCGTATATGCGACTGAGGGAACAATGAGCGCACTCGAGGAAAACGGAGTAATCAACGGCAAGTTTCCCTTTGAAATTATGCCCCTTGAGGGTGTTACGGCAGGGGACCTTTTTGTAAAGAGCTTTTCTACTCCTCACGACAGCCGTGAAAGCTGCGGCTATAAAATCACTTTTCCTCACGGACAGAAGGCGGTTGTAGCGACAGATATCGGTAAAATTACCCCTGCTGTTGAAGAAGCACTTTTGGGTGCAGAGCTTGTAATGCTTGAATCGAATCACGATATCGCAATGCTCCAGAGCGGACCATATCCCTATTATCTTAAAAGAAGAATTCTATCCGATGTGGGACACCTTTCCAATGAAGCCTGTGCCGAAGAGGCGGTAAAGCTCATAAAGAAAGGTACATCAAGACTCTTTCTCGGGCATCTGAGTCGGGAAAATAATTTTCCTGACCTTGCCTATCAGACAACTCTTGCCGCACTGAAAGGTGCAGGGGCATCAGAGGGCACGGACTATATTCTGAAAGTCAATCCAATAGCAAATACGGATGATATTGTAAGATTCTGAGGTGAAAAAAGATGCAGAATGTAACTTTAATTTGTATAGGCAAGCTGAAAGAGCAGTATCTCCGTGACGCTGTAGCAGAGTATGTGAAAAGGCTTTCCACTCTCTGTAAGCTCAGTATAATTGAGCTCCCCGCAGAAAAGCTTTCGGACAATCCCTCGCAGAAGGAGATTGAAAATGCTCTTGAAAATGAAGGAAAGAAGATACTGGAAAAAATACCCAAGGGTGCGTATGTCTATACGATGTGTATTGAGGGTAAGCAGAAAACCAGTGAAGAGCTGAGCAGAGAAATGGAAGACCTTGCGGTAAGAGGCTTCGGCAATGTGGCTTTTATAATAGGCGGCTCCTTCGGTCTTAGTGAAAAGGTCAAGGAGGCAAGTAATTACCGTCTTTCTATGAGCAAGATGACCTTTCCCCATCAGGTTGCAAGGGTAATGCTTCTTGAACAGATTTACCGTGCCGCTCAGATTTCGGCGGGAACAAAATATCATAAGTAAAAGAGCTTTCTCCTGAGGCAGAAATTGATTTGTTAGAGAAATGTTTGCGAAATATTTTGTAAAAATGACAGAATGACAGCGCATTTTTGAAATGTGCTGTCATTTGTTTGAGTTTTGTAATATAATTATGAAATTTATTTTAATTTGAAAAATATCACTTTTCTTTTAAAAAAACTGAGTGTATAATCAAATTATTAAAATTTATTAAGGTGAATTGTTGCCTTATCAGGAGAAAATTTATATGAAGAACTTTATTAAATATGTACCTAACATCCTTTCATTGAGCAGGGTGATTGCGGCATCTTTTCTTTTCACCTTCAACGATTTTTACTCTCCCGTTTTTTTGGTTATATATATTTACTGTGCCGCGACAGATTTCTTTGACGGAAGGATTGCAAGGAAATATCATTGCGAAAGTAAATTGGGCGCTGCTCTTGACAGCATCGGTGACGGTATGACATATCTGCCGCTTTTAAAAATTCTTGTTGTGCAGAAGCTGATTCCCAATTGGGTTGTTGTATGGATTTTGGCTGACCTTGCTTTAGCCTTTGTCGGAGCATTTATTGCTCTGGGCAGATTCAAGAAATTCTTTATTCCCCATACATATGTAGGAAAGCTTCTGGGTGTAGTTGTTTTTGTTCTTCCGCTTATGGTACAGTTTATGCCGGTAATAGTATGGATTGTAGCTATCGCTGTTAATGCAACAATTAATGTAGCTGAAATTATATACATTCAGCTTGTGAGCAAAGAGCCTGAAGATGTACTTTCAGTATTTCATGTCAACAAGAAAAAGGCAGAAGGTTAAGAGCATCACAGACTATAATTAACTGAAAATCAACTGAAAATTAAGGCAGCATTTACAGATGTTGCCTTTTGTTTTTGTTGTGTAGGAATTTTTTGAACTTTTTTTGAACACCATACAAAGCACTTTACTTTTTTTTGACAGGAGAATATAATGTGTTTATTAAAAAGTATTAAAAAGCACAGGATGTTTTTTAATAATGAAAAGGAGAAAACAAATGAAAGAATTTATAAGAAAAAATATTGCGAACTTTTTCTCTTGCGTAAGAATTGTCGGTGCGATTTATCTTTTGCTGACTGCAACTGATTTCGATACCAAGTTCCTTATCCTCTATGCAATCTTCTGTTCAACAGATGCAATTGACGGATTCCTTGCAAGAAAGCTCAATACCTCAAGTGTCCTCGGTGTTACTCTTGACACCATTGGTGATGCCCTTATTGGCTTTACACCTGTTAAGGTGCTTGTGGTTCTCAAGCTTATTCCCGGTTGGTTTATCGGCTGGCTCGGTGTTACAGTAGCAATCTTTGCTTCAGCTGCATTGGTTTCTCAGATAAAGTTCAAGAAATTCACATTCCCTCATACATATTTTGATAAGCTTCTCGGCTGCTGCGTTGCAGGCTCACCCTTCCTGTTCCACCTTGTTGAAATCAACACACTTTTCATCATCGTCGGCAGTGTATTTTCCATTGCGGCTATTGAAGTGCTTATCATCGTAATCAGGCTCAAGGAGCTCAAGCCCTTCGTTCCTTCTGTTTTCTATATGAACTATCAGCCTAAGGAAAAGGATGCGGCAGAAAATAAATAATAATATAAGGCGTTGTGTTAATTTGCACAACGCCTTTTTTATTGCAGATTAATATATGTGGCAGACGACTTTTTATTTCGGAGAAGCCTCGCCTTTTATCTGCCGAAAAGACTCAGGGGACAAGGGCAGATTTTTTATTTATGTTATAGACAACAGAAATAATTTGTGCTAAAATTAAATTTAAAGAAAAAACAGAAAGGAAAAGAAAGAAATGAAAAATCTTCAGAAGTATCACGGCATTATTCCTGCTTTTTACGCTTGCTACAACGATGACGGCTCAGTAAGTGTTGAAAGAACAAAAAAGCTTACAGAATATCTTATTGAAAAAGGCGTAAAGGGCCTTTACTGCTGTGGCTCATCAGGTGAGTGCATTTATCAGAGCAAGGAAGAGAGAAAGCTTATTCTTGAAAGTGTAATGGAGGTTGCTAAGGGTAAGATTACGATTATCGCTCACGTTGCCTGCAATAACACAGCTGATTCAATGGAGCTTGCTGCACACGCTGAGAGCCTCGGTGTAGATGCTATTGCCGCAATACCCACTATATATTTCAGACTCCCCGAAAATGCAATTGCAAAGTATTGGAATGATATCTCCTCAGCTGCACCGAATACAGATTTCATTATTTATAATATTCCTCAGCTTGCAGGCGTTTCTCTTACAATGAGCCTTCTCAAAGAAATGAGAAAGAATCCCCGTGTTGTAGGTGTAAAGAACTCTTCAATGCCCACTCAGGATATTCAGATGTTCAAAAATGAGGGCAAGGACGATATCGTAATTTTCAACGGTCCCGACGAGCAGTTCGTTGCAGGCCGTGTAATCGGCGCAGAGGGCGGTATCGGCGGTACATACGGCGTAATGCCCGAGCTTTTCTTAAAGCTTGACGAGCTTGTAAACAACTGTGATATGAAAACAGCTACTGCTTTACAGCACAGAATCAACGAGATTATCTATGCTATGTGTGACTGTGACTGCAGTATGTATGCGGCTGCAAAGTATATTCTATCCCTTCAGGGTGTGGAATGCGGAAGCGTAAGAGCTCCCTTTATGCCTCTTAAGGAAGAAAAGAAATATCTTGCAGAAAACGTAAAGAATATGATAGATAAGGCCAAGGCCGATTTTTTGGGGTGATATTATGAGTAAAACATATTTAGCTGAATGTCAGAAATGGATAAAAGAAGAGCTTGAAACCACAATTGATTTCTGGCTTAAAAACGGTATGGACAAGGAGCACGGCGGTGTATATACCTGCCTTGACAGAGAGGGTAAAATCTTCTCCACCGATAAAAGCGTATGGATGCAGGGCCGCTGCGGCTGGATATTCGCTTATCTCTGCCACGTTTACGGCTTAAAGGATGAATGGCTCGAGGCATCAAAATCCTGCCTTGACTTTATGGAAAAGTACTGCATTAATCCTGAAGCTGACGGAAGAATGTATTTCACCGTAACTGCTGACGGCAAGCCCTTAAGACAGAGAAGATACTGCTTCTCTGAGGCATTTTACTGCATAGCCAATGCTGAATACTACGGCGTGACGGGCAAAAAAGAGCATCTTGAAAGAGCAAAAAGAGCATACAATATTATATATAAGCTCAACCACGGTGAAAAGGACCCTGCAGGTCTCGGCCCCAAGACTATACCCGAAACAAGAACGGGCAGAGCACTTGCTGACCCGATGATTTTCCTTAACACTACTGCTATTATGCGCAGAGTGGACAAGGAAAACGAAGAGCTTTACAACAAGTACAGTGCCGAATGCGTTCACAATATCATTACCTATCATCATAAGCCTGAGCTTAAATGCACACTTGAAAGTGTAGGAATGAACGGCGAATTTATGTCTGATTTTACTGCAGGCAGAGTTGTAAATCCCGGCCACGATATCGAATGCAGCTGGTTCCTTATGGAAGAAGCAAACTATCACGGAAATAAAGAAATTCACGAAAAGGCACAGGAGATTTTCCGCTTTGCCTTTGACGGCGGTTGGGATAAGGAATACGGCGGTCTTCTTTACTTCAAAGACTGTCTGGGCAATCCTCCCGAGGCTTATGAGCACGATATGAAATTATGGTGGCCCCATAATGAGATTGTTATCGCTTCTCTTATGGCTTACCGTGATACAAAGGATGAATATTTCTTTGAATGCTTCAAGAAGGCATTTGATTACTGTATAGAATATTTCTCCGACAGAAAGTACGGCGAATGGTACGGCTATCTCCGCAGAGACGGAAAGCCTACAGAGCCTGCCTGTAAGGGCAGCACCTTCAAGGGCCCCTTCCATTTACCGAGAATGCTTATAATGGCTGATAAAATGATTAGCGAAATCATAGAATAAACCGAGGTGATTCTATGAAAAAAATCAATATCAAAGAGCTTCAGGGCAACGCGGTATCTCTTTTTGACGATAAGTGGTGTCTCATTACTGCAGGAACAGAGGACAGCTATAACACAATGACGGCTTCCTGGGGTGCAATGGGCGAGCTCTGGAACAAGGATGTCTGCTTCTGCTTTATCCGTCCCCAGAGATACACCTACGAGTTCACCGAGAAGAACGAGCTTTTCACTCTTAGCTTTTTCGGCGAGGAATACAGAAAGGCGCTTTCCTTCTGCGGCACAAAAAGCGGCAGAGATTATGACAAGGCAAAGGAGACAGGTCTTACGGCAAAGGCTGTTGACGGCTCTGTATCCTTTGAAGAAAGTGAAATAATAATCGTTCTTAAAAAGGTTGCCGTTCAGGATATTGACCCCGAAGGCTTTATCGACGGAACTATCGATGAAAAATGCTATCCTATGAAGGACTACCACCGTATGTATATCGGAGAGGTAGTCAGCTGCTATGTCAGATAAGTGATTGATAATACAGAAAAGCAAAAGGAGAAAAAGAAATGAAAAAAATACTTCCGCTTAACAGCGAGTGGACCTTCTGCAAAGAGGGTGTAAAAGAAACCGTTAATCTCCCTCATACATGGAACGGCATTGACGGTCAGGGAGGTACTGACGGCTCATACTACAGAGGTGCCTGCACCTACACAAAGATTTTACCTAAATATGAGGGCAAGACCTATATTGAGCTCAAGGGCGCAAACAGTGTCTGCACCGTAAAGGTCAACGGCAGAGTTGCAGGTGTGCACGAAGGCGGATATTCAACCTTCCGTTTTGAAATCGGCCATCTTCTTACCTCACCGAAGAACTTTCTTGAAATTATTGTTGACAACGGCGAAAACAAGAAGGTTTATCCCTCATTCGCTGACTTTACATTCTACGGCGGTCTTTACAGAGAGGTCAGCCTTATTACAGATATCCCCGAAACACATTTCTCTCTTGACGATTACGGCAGCAAGGGTATCTATGTAACTGCAAAGACAGACGGTACAGTTAAGGTAAAGGCTGTTATCTCCAACTACAAGAAGGACATCAGGGTTCTTTACGAGATTATCGATAAGGAAGGAAATGTTGTAGCTTCCGCAGGTGACAGAGAAAAGCTTAAGGTTGAGTCTCCCATACTCTGGAACGGACTTAAGAATCCCTATCTTTATACTCTCAGAGCAACTCTCAGAAAGAACGGCAACGTTATCGACAAGTCTGAGGTTCGCTTCGGCTTCAGAGATATCAGATTTGACAGCGCAGAGGGCTGTTACCTTAACGGCGAATATATTAAGCTCAAGGGTGTTTCACGCCATCAGGACAGAGAGGTTATCGGTAACGCTCTTACAATTGAAGAGCACAGAGAAGACCTTGAAATCATCAAGGATATGGGTGCTAACTCACTGAGACTTGCTCACTATCAGCAGGCTGAGGAATTCTATGACCTCTGCGACGAAATGGGCTTTCTCGTATGGGCAGAGATTCCTGTTATCTCCCGTTATTCAAAGGCAGCACAGGACAATGCTCTGAGTCAGCTTGAAGAGCTTATCAAGCAGAATATGCACCACGCATCAATTTTCTGCTGGGGCGTACAGAACGAAATCACAATCACAAGTGAAAACGAAACTCTTATTGAAGGCATCAGAGAGCTTAACGCTTATGCGAAGCTTCTTGACCCCTCAAGACCTACCACTCAGGCACAGTTCACAATGGCTTCAAACAAGTCTGAGCTTAACCGAATTACAGATATTCTTGCATACAACCACTATTTCGGCTGGTATATGAAGACCTGCGACGGTCTTGATCAGTGGCTCGAAAAGTTCCACGCAGAAAACCCTGATCTGAAGCTCGGTATTTCAGAATACGGCGCTGAGGGTGTTCTCGGCTATTTCAGTGACAGCCCTGTTCAGGGTGACTACTCTGAAGGCTATCAGGCTATGTATCATGAGCACTATATCAAGAGCATCAACGCTAACAAGTGGATCTGGGGCTCATACGTATGGAATATGTTTGACTTCGGCTCAGCTGTAAGAAACGAAGGCGGCGTCAAGGGCAGAAACAACAAGGGACTTGTTACCTTCGACAGAAAGACAAAGAAGGATTCCTTCTGGCTTTACAAGGCATTCTGGTCAGACGATAAGTTTGTTCACCTTGTAGGCGACAGATATCCTCTTCGCAAAATCGGTCAGCAGACCTTCAAGGTTTACTCCAACTGCGAAAAGGTGCAGATTAAGGTTAATAACAAGCAGAAAACAGTTACTGCAGAAGGCATTTTCGTATTTGAGGATATGGAAATCAAGGCAGGCGAAAACAAGATTGTTATTACTGCAGGCGACATCAAGGAGACATTCATTATTACAGGTGTTGAAGAATATCCTGCAGAATACACAATGCCTGAGGGTGCAGCATCAATGGTACGCAACTGGTTCGTTGAAAAGGATGACAACAGCAATCCCGACTGCTACTCACTTGACGATAAGGTCGGCGACCTTCTCAAGAGTGATGAGATTATGGGTATGGTCGGCGGCTTCGCAGGCAAGCTTCTCAAGAGCCCCCTTATGCTCGCAGTCAAGCCCTTCACTTTAAGACAGCTTCTCGACCTTCCCGTTGTTAATATCAATGAAGAAATGGTTGCAATGGTAGAGGATTATCTGGGCACAATCAAGAAATAAGATCAAGGGCCAAGGATACCGTATAGAGCGGTAGAGGTTAAGCGCTACCCGCTGAATAATACCTTGCGAACACAGGAGGAATGAAAAGTGGTTATACTGGCAATCATAGCTTTTGTGATTCTGGGATACATTGGACTTGTAACCGGCGAATATGTTTTTGCTTTCGGTATAGGCTTGCTTGGAGTAGTTCTGGTTCTTTTAATTAATATAAATGACAAGTTGAATGATTTGGATTCACGTCTTGACAATATTGAAAAGAAAATCGAAGGCAAAGACGTGGAAAAGAATGATGGCGAAATGAGGCAGTCAGAGCCGGAGCAGAATTGAATAAAAACAAATGTAAGGACGACCCGATGTGGCCGTCCTTGCTTTATGTAAGGGCAGATATTACTGTAGTATCACGGCGTGAGCGTGCCGCGGCTATTGAAATGTCATCCTGAGCAGAGCGAAGGATCTTAAGATTCTTCACTACGTTCAGAATGACAAAATGTGTAGAGATAGATTGTGCGTGACCGCAAATGCGTTTCGGTTAATGTATATATAATATAGAAAGCCAACGGAGGAAAAACAACACAAAACAGAGTGAATAATAACTCACCACATATAGACTTTAACGCATAAAAGCGACGGTCAGCACAATATATAGTGTAATTTCGAGTGCAAGCCCCAAAAACACACGGAGCAGTGTA
>JAZPYL010000050.1:0-9612 GCA_045544175.1 Acutalibacteraceae bacterium
CAAAGACCGTAAATGCCCGAGTTTTGGTGCATTTGGGATTTTCTTCGACGAAACAATACTCGCGTATTGCGAGGAGAAAAAATTACAAAGGTGCCGGAAATCGGACATTTTGGCTTGTTCGGTTCGATTACCGTTACCTTAGTCTGACACTGTTTTGTTAAACCGTTATTCTCTCTTTAGTTTTTCAATAAAGACTGTCAAATATTCAGTGCGGATGAATATAATAAACTGAGGTGATTTAATGAACTGTTCAGTAACGGAGCTTCGCAATAAAGAGGTAATAAATACTAAAAACGGATGCCGTCTCGGCTGTGTGAGCGATGTGGAGATATGCTGTGAAAACGGTAATCTTACGGCAATAATTATATGGAGAAAAAGCCATCTCGGATTTCTTTCGGGCGGAGCAGATGATATAAGAATTCCCTGGTGTGATATTCAGGTAATCGGTGATGACACAATTCTCGTCTGCACAGAGAACTGCTGCTGTGATGCTCAGTGCAAGGATAAAAAGAAGATTCTTGATTTTATATTCAAATAGAAAAGATTATTTGTATTGACGGTGGAAAGAAATAGTAATATAATAAAATAGATTATAAGCAAAAATAATTTCAGGAAGTTTTCGGAGGAGAAATATGAAGAATAAAGAAATACTCGAAAAGCTTACCCTTGAGGAAAAGGCTGACCTTTGCACAGGCAAGGACTTCTGGCACCTTAACGCAGTGGAGAGACTCGGTATACCCTCTCTTACGGTTACTGACGGCCCTCACGGCTTAAGACTTCAGGACCCCAACGGCAACAAGACAGGCCTTCTTAATTCTGTCCCTGCTACCTGCTTTCCTACTGCAGCGACAACGGCTTGCTCCTGGGATAAGGATTTGCTTTACAGAATGGGCGAGGCAATGGGCGAGGAATGCCTCAAGGAAAAGGTAAGCGTAATTTTAGGCCCCGGTGTAAATATGAAAAGGTCACCCCTTTGCGGAAGAAACTTTGAGTATTTTTCCGAAGACCCTCTTCTTGCAGGCGAGCTTGCCGCAAGTCTTATTGACGGTGTGCAGTCAAAGGGCGTAGGTACATCAATAAAGCACTTTGCCGTCAACAGTCAGGAAAAAAGAAGAATGACAATTGACAGTGTTGTTGACGAAAGAGCACTCAGGGAGATTTATCTGACAGCCTTTGAAATTGCCGTTAAAAAGGCTCAGCCATGGACGGTGATGAACGCATACAACAGAGTCAACGGCACCTACTGCTCAGATAACGGTTATCTGCAGAATAAAATTCTCCGTGACGAATGGGGCTTTGAGGGTGTGGTTGTAACCGACTGGGGTGCAGCGAATGACAGAGTAGTGGGTATTAAAAACGGTAACGATCTTGAAATGCCCTCTTCGGGCGGATATAACACTAAGAAAATCTGCGACGCCATAAGAAACGGCACTCTCGAAGAAAAATATCTTGATATTGCCGCCGACAGAATGCTCACCTTAATCGGCAAGTCCGCTGAGGTTCTCGGTGAATATGACTACGATGCTCAAGCACATCACAATCTTGCAGCTGAAATCTGTGCTTCTTCCGTGGTTCTTCTTAAAAACGAAAATAATACTCTGCCCCTTTCTAAAGACAGAAAGGTTGCCGTTATCGGTGAAATGGCAAGAGCTCCCAGATATCAGGGCGCAGGCTCTTCACTTATTAATCCCCATAAGCTTACGGACGCCTTTGAGGGACTTATGAGTGAGGGCTACAAGGTAACCTTTGCACCCGGCTACTATAAGAAAAAGGACGAGCTCAGTGAGATGCTCCTTTCTGATGCTAAGCTTGTAGCATCAAGGGCAGATACGGTTCTTCTCTTTATCGGTCTTACGGAGGAATATGAAAGCGAAGGCTTTGACCGAAGCCATCTTGAGCTTCCCTCTTCCCATAACAAGCTTGTGGAAGAAATTCTTTCCGTCAATGAAAATGTGATTGTTGTTCTTTCGGGCGGCTCACCCGTAAGAATGCCATGGCTTAAGAAGGTCAAGGCAGTCATAAACGGCTATCTCGGCGGACAGGCAAGCGGCAAGGCGATAGCTCAGATTATTTCAGGTGCGGTCTGCCCCTCAGGTAAGCTTGCGGAGACTTATCCTCTTGCAATAGAAGACACTCCCTGCCATAAATACTATCCCGGTACCGACAGAACAGCCGAGCACAGAGAAAGCGTCTACATCGGCTACAGATATTATGATACGGCTGAAAAGAAGGTTCTTTTCCCCTTCGGCTACGGTCTTTCATACACAAAGTTTGAGTATTCAGACCTGAAGCTTTCAAAGAAAGAAATTGCCGACACAGACAGCCTTACTCTCACCTATAAAATAAAGAATGTAGGAGACAGAGACGGTGCCGAGATTTCACAGGTTTATGTTTCTGACTGTGAAAGCACAATATTCAGACCGAAGAAGGAGCTTCGTGCATTTAATAAGGTATTCCTTAAAGCAGGTGAAGAAAAGGAAATTACTGTGGAGCTTACAAAAAGAGCCTTTGCATATTACAATGTGAATATTTCCGACTGGCACGTTGAAAGCGGTGACTTTGAAATTCTTGTGGGTGCATCAAGTGAGGATATAAGACTTACGGCTAAGGTTAATGTTACCTCATCACAGCCCGAGGCAGTTGTACCCGACTACAGAGAAAGTGCCCCCTGCTATTACGGCGCAGACATAAAGGTAATCCCCGACAGTGCATTTGAGGCAGTTCTCGGAAGAGAGATTCCCCCTGCATATTTTGATATGAGCGAAAAGATAACCCTTCTCAATTCCCTTGGCGATGCTTCTCATACGAAATGGGGCGGCAGAATAATATCGCTTATTGATACTGCCGTAGGAAAAATTGCTGACCCCGACGATCCCAACACCGGTATGATGAAATCAATGGCTCTTGAAATTCCCATAAGGGATTTTGTTACAATGAGTCAGGGCGTATTTACGGAAAAAATGGCTGAGGGACTTCTCACTGTCCTTAACGGTGAAGGAACGGCGGCAGGTCTTGCAAAGATTGTTGCAGGTCTTGTGCCCGCCCTTAAGAAGCTCCCCGACCTTATTAAATCAATATAAAGGAGAAAGAAAAATGGCAAAAATAATTTCCCTTATCATTACAATCATTATGCTTTTTGAATCCGTTCCCTGTATCGGTGTTGACACTCTTACCGTCGATGCATCAGAAAGGGGCGACAGAGTTTCAAATTATGCGACGGGCTTCCTTTACGGCCTTGCTGAGCCCGGCGTACCCAGTGATGCTATGATAAACAGCCTTGATATTTCTTCTGTTTCACAGAAGGTTATGGGCGGACTTCAGCATCCTACAGGCGATATTGACAGACTCTCCGAACAGCTCAGCGGCTGCGATTACAGAGTAACCTATCTTCAGGATGCTTTTGACACATGGTACTACTGCTATGACGAGATTATGGAAATGCGAAAGAACGGTACTTACGATTGGAGGGAATTCCTCGAAGAGAGATATCTCCCAATTGTCAGAGAAAAGGTAACGGCTCTTTCACAGAAGTCTTATGCCGATGATATCGTTTACTGTATCTATAACGAATGTGACAATGCAGTGTGGTTCGGTAACTACGTTGACGGCAATGTTCACTATGACGAAATCGGACGTGCCAACTTCTATGAGGCATGGAAAATCACCTATGACCTTGTAAAGAGCATTGACCCCGATGCAAAAATCGGCGGTCCGGGCTTTTGCGACTATGTTGCCGAAAAGCAGCTTGACTTTATGGAATTTGTAAGTAAAAACAACTGTGTTCCCGAGGTTATGATTTATCACGAGCTCGCATGGTGGAGCAGTGCCGACTGGGATGACCACGTAAGTGAATACCGTCAGATGGAAAAGGATTGCGGTATTGCCGAGCTTCCCGTTATCGTAACCGAATACGGCACAATGGAGGAGTGCGGCAGTCCTGCTGCAATGCTCCGATACATAATTGCTATGGAAAAAACCAACACCTACGGCAATATGGCTTTCTGGCGACTTGCCGATAACCTTAACGATACTGCAGCTGACGATAACTCACCTAACTCAAACTGGTGGCTTTACAGAAAGTATGCAGAGCTTGAGGGCACAACCCTTTATGCTTCTTCCGTAAAGAAGGATAAGGATGACGGCTGGCAGAAAAATGTAGGTCTTGCAGTTCTCAGTGACGGCGAAGAGGAGATTAACCTTATTACCAACGGCTCTTCAAAGAAAAAGGCAGTAAAGCTCACGCATCTCAGCGACACAAATCTCGGCACAACCGTTGATGTTACAATTGAATGTGTTTACTATTCGGGACTTACAGGCATTGTAAATGAACCCATTGTCCTCAGAAAGTATCAGACTCTTGCATCCTTCGGCTCTCTGAACATCAATATTCCTGCAACGGATGACAATGCAGTCTGCTTCATTAAGGTTGAAAAGCATGAAGGCGGACTTAAAGACTGTGTAAGAAACACAAATATCCCCGTAAGATATGAATTTGAAAAGGGCAAGCTTCTCGGTGATGCTTATACCTATAACAGTGCCTATGCTACAACAGGTGAGGAATCGGGTATGGTCGGCGGTATGGAAAAGGACGGCGACGGAGTAAGAATTGATATATTCGCTACCGAAGCGGGCAAGTACAGACTTGATATTATCTACGGCAAGCATAACGACGGTCAGGGTGCCTCAGGCAGAGACTACGGCAAAGTGAACTTTACCCTTAACGGCAACACTCAGGAGCTTATGCTCGAAAACACAATAAAGAGTGAATATACAACCCTTAAGACAGTTGAGGCTGAGCTTTCATGGGGTAAGAATACACTTGAATTTACCAACAATGAAGGCACCTATGTACTTGACAGTATTATTGTTTCAAAGGCAGAGGATGACAGCACAATTGCAGTTCTTAAAGACAGTACCGACGGCACAGCTTATCTTGCAGTAGCTTCCGCTGACGGATATTATACGATTGATATGGGTGATACGGAATGTGCCGTGACAGTTGACGGCGCAAAGGGTAATGTGAAGACAGGCTCGGATCTTTATCTCAGAAGAGGTCTTAACGAAATCACATTTGCTGCTTCCGTAGCCACACCCGTAATCACTTTGGCTTCTCCGAAAATTCCCGCCGTAGCACTTACTGCAAAGGATATGACCTTGAGCTGCGGTGCAGAGGTTCTCACCGACAAATACGGCAATGCTTATGTAAGCGGTATTGATGCAACCGGCGGTATGGCTTCCTTCACCGTGAATGCAGCCAAAGCAGGTGACTACCGTGTGACTGTTCTCTATTCCAACAACTCTGAGGGCGGATATCATGCTTACAATGTTGACCTTATTGAAAGATATTTAACCGTAAGTGTCAACGGCGGTGAAGGCGAAGATATTTTCTTCAGAAATACATACAGCGACTACACCTACAAGACTGTCACCTTCAATGTAAATCTGAACGAAGGGGAGAATAAAATCACCCTTTCAAATTCGGGAGAATATACATTTGCATCCCTTATTCCTGTGGCACCTTTCATCAAATCTGTAACCGTAAATGAGGCGGTTTCATAAATATGCACGATTATTCAGAAAAATTGCATAAAACAGTTGACAATGAATGCTTTTGGTGATAGAATATCCACTATCAAATTAACGGAGGTTAAATTATTATGAAAAAGTTTTTAGCAATTGCCCTTGCAGCAATTATGCTTTTTGCACTTGCAGCTTGCGGCGGTAATGACACAAACACAGACTCAGACGAAACAAAGACAGCTGTTAAGCTTATCGACATTCAGCTTTCAAGCGAAGAATATGCTTTCGGTGTTGACAAGAATCAGCCCGAGCTTCTTGCTGATGTAAACGAATTCATCGAAAAGATTCTTGAAGACGGCACATTTGAAGCTATCTGCAACAAGTATCTCGGCGAAGGCACACCCGAAGGTGTTGAATCTGCTGCTCCCGATGCTTCAAAGGATCAGCTTGTAGTTGCAACAAACGCTGAATTTGCTCCCTTTGAATATAAGGAAGGCGACCTTTACTACGGTATTGATATGGAAGTTGCTGCTCTTCTTGCAAAGGAACTCGGCAAAGAGCTTGTAATCGATAATATGGATTTTGACTCTGTCTGCCTTGCAGTAGGCCAGCAGAAGTGCGATATCGCTATCGCAGGCCTTTCAGTTAACCCTGAAAGAGAAGAATCCGTAACCTTCACAACTCCTTACTACAAGTCAGCACAGAAGATTATCGTTAAGGCTGACGATACAAGATTTGATGCATGCACAACAGCTGAAGAGGTTGAAGCAGTTCTCGCCGCTCTTCCCGAAGGCACAAAAATCGGCGCACAGACAGGTACAACAGGTCAGTCCTACATCGAAGGTAACGATGCATTCGGCTTTGCAGGTATCGCAAACGCTGAGGCTGTAACCTATGACAGTGCCGCTCTTGCAACTCAGGACCTTGTTAACGGCAACCTTGATTTCGTTATCGTTGACGCTGATCCCGCTGTTTCAATCGTTGAAACAATCAACGGCTGATAAAAGTCAATAATTATCCGCAATACCTCACTTTTTAAGTGGGGCATTGCTTTGTTTGAAGATCAGAGGTAAAAATATGCTTGATTTTGATACAAAAATTGCTAAGTTTTTAGAGCAGTTTATAGATAAAGGCGCTTACGAAAGTGTTCTCGAAGGCTTGCAGAACACAATGCTTATAGCAATAAGCGGTCTTTTCATCGGTATTCTTATCGGTACACTTATTGCCGTTGTAAGAGTGCTTCCCAAATATAAGCTCGTTCCGAAAATTCTTGACGGCATCTGCTCTTTTTACGTGGGACTTTTCAGAGGCACTCCCATTGTAGTGCAATTGCTTGTTTTCTACTATGTTGTTCTGCCGCTGCTTGGCTTTAACCGTGTGGACTCCGTAAGTGTTGCCATAATTGTTTTCGGTATGAACTCGGGCGCTTACATTTCTGAAATTATGCGAAGCGGCATTCTTTCCGTTGACCCCGGTCAGATGGAAGGTGGAAGAAGTGTCGGTATGTCCTACGGAGCAACGATGATTAAAATTGTTATTCCTCAGGCAATAAAGAATATTCTGCCCACCTTAGGCAACGAGTTTATCGCCCTTGTAAAAGAAACATCTGTTGTTTCCTTCGTCGGTGCGACAGACCTTTATAAAGCCTTCAGAAGCATAGGCAGCCGTACCTATGAATATATGGTGCCTTATCTTGTTATGGCAGTTATTTACATCGCAATTGTTATGGCAATTACCCTGCTTATTAAGCTTATGGAAAGGAGACTGAGGAAGAGTGACAGATAATATTAAAAACACTGTTTCAGATGAAAATCTTATTGTTGTTGACGGTCTTTGCAAAGACTTCGGCAGTAACAAGGTTTTAAAGAATATCTCCATTACCATAAAAAAGGGTGAAAAGGTAGTTGTTATCGGCCCCTCAGGCTCAGGTAAAAGTACCTTTCTTCGCTGTCTTAACTGTATGGAAGACCCCACAAGCGGTTCAATTGTTTTCCGTGGCGAAAACATCGCTGATATGAAGGTTGATATCAATCTTCACCGTCAGAAAATGGGTATGGTGTTCCAGCATTTCAACCTCTTTGCCAACAAGACAGTTATCGAAAATATTATGATGGCTCCCGTTTATGTGGGTAAGAAAAATCTTAAAAAGCAGAAGAGAGACAATCTTCTTATAAAGCTTCATCTCAAAAAAGGTGAGGTATCAGCTGTAACGGAATCTGTTGCAGATATCAAAAAGCAGGCAAGGGAAAAGGCAATTGAGCTTCTTAAAAGAATCGGCCTTGAAGAAAAGGCTGACGCTTATCCTTCTTCACTTTCCGGCGGTCAGAAGCAGAGAGTTGCTATTGTCCGTTCACTTGCCATGGAGCCTGATGTTATTCTCTTCGACGAGCCTACATCGGCACTGGACCCCGAAATGGTCGGTGAGGTTCTTGAGCTTATGAAGGACCTTGCAAATCAGGGTATGACAATGGTTGTGGTTACTCACGAAATGGGCTTTGCAAGAGAGGTAGGCACAAGAATTCTCTTTATGGATGAGGGCCGTATTGTTGAAGAGGCTTCTCCCGAAGAATTCTTCGCAGCACCTGAGAGTGAGAGAGCAAGAGAGTTTCTTTCAAAGGTGCTTTAAGAGCCGGAGGCTCTTTTCAATGCACAATGCGCAATTCGCAATTCGCAATCGCGTCCGACGGGCGTGTAGAGGGCAGGTTGTACCCGCCCCGTTGGGTTTTTCTGAACTAAATATATGGTCGCGGGTTTTCCGCGGCCTTTCTTTAATGCAGAATGCAGAATTGTGGTCGCGGATTTTCCGTGGCCTTTCTTTTTTGCTCTTTTCCGCAGAAGATTACGAGGTTGTGACGGGTAAATCCGTCGATTGTATTTCGTAGGGACACGGCGTGCCGTGTCCGTGTGCGTAAAAGATATTTCGATATTAATTGTAAAGGTTCGTCTTTTCTGACGTATCGGGAAAGTTGCTACTGTCATTCTGAACAAACCCCTTGTCATTCCGAACACAACCCTTTGTCATTCTGAGCTTTGCGAAGAATCTTAGTTTTTTTAGTGCTAACTTGAAAGTGATTCTTTTGATATTCATATGGTTCTCTTTTTTTAGTTCTACTCCGCTCGAGCCGCTCGGGCTTTTCCTTTGGCTCAGACGAGCACCAAAGGAAACAAAATGCCCTTCTTTTTTGGTCGGGAAAAGAGAGTGCTGTTCCTTAAGGTATGCTTTGGCGAAAGGCTCTGCCTTTCAGTAAGGCACTGCTATCGGCTACTTTCCCTCAGGGTGCGACCGTGGCAGGTCGCAAGACAGCCGGGTATGGGGTTCTTTATAGGTATGTGGTTCTTGACTTTGTGGAGGGGAATGGGTGGTTTATTGTTTTTTGCTCAATGTCTTATTAGTTCTACGTCGGGAAAAGAGAGTGCTGTTCCTTTGGGTATACTTTGGCAAAAAGCCCTGCCTTTCAGCAAGGCACTGCTATCGGCTACTTTCCCTCGGGGTGCGACCGTGGCAGGTCGCAAGACAATCGGGTATGTAGTGCTTTATAGGTATGTGGTTCTAAGCTTCGTTGAGGGAAGGCTGTGCTTTTACTTTCAGGTGGCGGTAGAGGGGCGGCGGCGAGCCGCACCTGTGCCTGCGAAGCAGTGCACAGGTCAAATGTGTGGCTGTGCCACACATTTGGAAAATGCTCCGACTGCGTCGGGCATTTTCGCGGCTCGCCGCCGCCCCTCTACCGCCACCTGAAAGTAAAAACACAACCTCCCCTCCACAAAGCCAAGAACCACATACCTATAAAGCACCGCATACCCGACTGTCTTGCGACCTGCCACGGTCGCACCCTGAGGGAAAGTAGCCGATAGCAGTACCTTACTGAAAGGCAGAGCTTTTCGACAAAGCATACCCAAAGGAACTGCACTCTCTTTTCCCGACCAAAAAAGAAGGGCATTTTGTTTCCTTTGGTGCTCGTCTGAGCCAAAGGAAAAGCCCGAGCGGCTCGAGCGGAGTAGAACTTGGAAGAGACATCCGTATAAATATCAAAAGTACAACCTTAAAGTTAGCACTAAAAGGCCTAAGATTCTTCGCAAAGCTCAGAATGACAA
>JAZPYL010000051.1:0-29531 GCA_045544175.1 Acutalibacteraceae bacterium
TTCGAGTTTAATGGGTGAAGATTTTTCTTGTAGCAAGGCAAAAGGTGAAGGGAATACTTGCGTATTTCCGAGGCTTTTAACGATGCTACAGGGAAAATATGCCCCATTAAACCTTGTACGGTTCGACTACCGTTACCTTAAATACTTAAGTGATTTATTTTATAATACAAGCTCATTCATACAGTTATTGCAATTATATCAAAAAAAATTACATTGTTCAATATATATCAGATATTAAAATTGTTTCAGACTATATTTGCTGTTACTGATGAAGCCACAGCTGCATTTGTTGAAAAAAGAATATATGTGTGATATAATATAAAAAGGAGTGATGCAAATGAAAGAAAATGTAAAGAATAAGCTTCCCGCTAACAGTCCATTGATAAAAATACCCTTTGGCGGATTAACATCAAATATGCTAAGAACAATTGCCGTTGTGCTGATGCTGAGCGATCATATATGGGCAACTGCAATGAGCTTCGGCAACTGGATGACCTACATAGGCAGAATGGCATTCCCTATCTTTGCTTTTCAGATTGCAGAGGGCTTTTTTCATACCTCTGACTTCAGGAAATATGCTTTGCGGCTTTTAGGCTTTGCTGTAATTGCAGAAATTCCTTTCAATTTATTTTACAGCAGCCGCTGGTTTAACCCTTATCATCAGAATGTACTTTTTACACTCTTATTGGGATTACTTGCCATATCCGTTATCGATAAGGTAAGAAAGAACTTCACAGCCAAAGCCGCCGCATTATCTTTACTGTGGCTTCTGCTGATCTGTGTAGCATCAGTTATCGGATTTGTTGATTACGGCTTTCTGGGAATGATTACGGTAGTAATGTTCTATCTTTTAAGAGATTTTCCTTTTGCATGGCTTGCTCAGCTCGTTGCAATGGTGCTGATTAACATCGTCTTCTTTGAGGGTCAGGTTTTCCCGATTGAATTTTTGGGCAAAAGCTTTGAAATACCGGCTCAGGGCTTTGCCGTATTTTCACTTATACCCATCTGGCTTTACGGCGGCAGAAAGGGACACTCCAACAAAATAATGCAATACGGTTTTTATACCTTTTACCCCTTACATATGCTGGTGCTCTATCTTATCAGATACTTCGCATAAGGTAACGAATATACAAGAAAACTACATTCCTGCCCTTCACGGTAAGAATGTAGTTTTTTTACTGTATGTATTAATTTTTATCAGCAGTCCTTGCCCTTTATCCAATCCAGTGAAATTTTAGTGAACCATATATTCTGGCATTCCAGATCAGGCTCAAACAGCACGCCTATATTACCGTCGGGAAGCTGTGTCATTGAACTGTAGACAAATGAATCCGGTTTAAGAACACGGCTATAAAGGAATGTCTCACCGTCATCCTCGGAAAGTCTTACCGTTCCGCACTGTCTTGCTTTTTTGTCAGCTGCATTGAGGAAAACAACATAAGGCTTTTCGGAATTTTCAATTTTAATAACCGAGCTCTGACATATGGGCTGCGGGAGACTTTCATCGTGAGTGAAGTTTTCCCAGCTTTCACCGCCGTTTTTGCTGTATGCAACTGCAACACAACGCTTGGGATCATGATTTCTCATAAAATATTTCAGCGTGCCGTCTTCCTGTTCAATAACCTGAGATTCCGTGAGCATATTCTGCTCAAAAATAAGATGATGATTCGCTTTGAAGCCGTGAATTTTCCTTGTATTGTTCGGTGTTTTACCCAAGGTCCAGTTTTTACCGTTATCATCACTGTAAATCACACAGCAGGATAATCCGAGAGGAAACTTTCTTACACCGTAATAAACAGGAACAATGATTCTGCCCTTATATTTCCCGTGTCTGACAACTATTCCGCTGCCGGGGCCGGGGCCGATAAAGCTCATATATTTCTTTTTTATCTGAGAATTAAGAGAAACGGGCTTTGACCATGTTAAGCCGTCGTCATCACTGTAGCACATCATCAGTGTTGCAGTATGAGCTTCCTTGAAATCGCCTCCTGTATATATGCTTCCGAAAGCGGTTTTTCCGTCAGTGACTTCACCGTCTTCAGAAACAGAATATACGGTCTTTTTACCGCTTTTTGAATAAAGCGCACCATCTTTCAAAATGTACTTTCTGTGTCCGCGGGTGATAATCTTGTTACCTTCACTGTCTTCGCCGATGCAGGAATTGCAGTTAAGAATACCAACTCCTGCCGGAGTGTGACAGTAGTGCATAAAAATTCGTCCGGTATCACTTGAATATGTAAGAATCGGGTCAATAGCTGCAGAAGAAAGATTTTTTTCTTTACCGTATTCTTCAACAACTATCTGATAATCCTCCCACGTTTCACCTGAATCCATACTTCTTCTGACAACCTTGTCAATTCTGTTCGGATTGTCGGAACCTGTAAAGAATCTGGCATCTGCGCATGCTACAACTACACCGTTTTTTGTTGTAATCATCGAGGGTATTCTGTAATAATCTGAAGGCCCGCCTGTACCCGGACCAAAAACAGTTTTAAACTCCACTGCACCTTGTCTCCTTATAGTATAAATTTTGATATGCTATTTTAAATTATATCCTAATATAACGAAAAAAACAAGTGATGTATACGATTTTCGTTCTTTCGTACGTAAAGACAAAAATACAGCCCCTTTTAAACTCAGATATTCCTTTTCGCTTATTGCTTTTGTCTTCAAAATACTGTATAATTCAAAAACGGATTAAAAAAAGATCTGTTTGTATGACTTTACAGACTCTTATGATAAAAAAGTATTGCCGGTTCAACACTTCTGAGGTCATAAAAAGCTCTGCGGTGCTACTGACAAATCCTCATATTGTATGAACAGCAAAAGGTCTTTACTAAGGAGATATGTTATGAAAGTTATTGAAGAAGGTTGGTGCTTCGGCAACAACTCTTATCCGACAAATGACGCTGAAGTTGAAAGATATATAAGCGTTGTTCCTTCTGAGCGTCAGAAGGAATTTATGAAGCTTGAATACTATAATTTCATTCACTTTGGCATAAATACAATTACAAATCGGGAGTGGGGCGACGGAAAAGAGGATATTTCCCGCTTCAACCCCAAAAGGCTCGATACTGATCAGTGGTGCAGTGTACTTAAAGCTACGGGAAGCAAGGGTATAATAATTACCGCCAAGCATCACGACGGCTTCTGTCTTTTTGATACAAAATTCACTGATCACAATGTTATGAACACACCTTTCGGCAAGGATATAGTGAAAATGCTTTCGGAAAGCTGCAAAAAATACGGGCTCAGACTCGGAATTTATCTTTCACCATGGGACAGACACGAATCGACCTACGGTACAGAAGAATATAACGATTTCTTTGTAAATCAGCTGACAGAGCTTTGCTGTAACTACGGCGATATATTCTGCTTCTGGTTCGACGGAGCCTGCGGCGAAGGAAAAAACGGCAAAAAGCAGGTTTATGACTGGAACAGATATTATTCCGTCATAAGAAAGCATCACCCCGACGCTGTTATTTCTGTCTGCGGACCCGATGTGCGATGGATAGGCAATGAAGGCGGCAGAGTAAGAAAAAGCGAATGGAGTGTAATTCCCGACGAAAAGGACAGCGCCGATGCTGTTGCCGATAATTCACAAACCGCCGAAGACCAGACAAAAATTATGGCTGAAAAGCTGAACGACAGATCCGAAGATCTCGGCTCAAGAGATGTGCTGAAAAATTATCAAAGCCTTGTCTTCAAGCCCGCAGAAGCAGATGTTTCAATAAACCTCGGATGGTTCTGGCACAATAACCTGTATTACCTTTTCAAAAAGCAGAGAACTGCCGAAGACCTTGCAAAAATATATTTTGACTCTGTAGGCGGTAACGCTTCAATGCTTCTTAATGTACCTCCCAATAAAAACGGTCTTATAGATAACCGTGAAATTAAAACACTCAAAAAATTCACTCGCCTCATTACTGAACCTTTTAAAAAAGAGATAAAAAACAAAAGGCTTACTGCATACTCTCCCGCGAATAGTACAAGAGAGTTAACCGAGGGCTGTATTTCTCTTGCCGACGGTGAATCAGGCATAGCCGTTAATCTCCCATCAAAAAAGCAAGTTAAGCTTATTACCCTTTCAGAAAACCTGACATACAGTCAGCGTATTGAAGAGTTTAAGATTTATGCCGGAGACGAAAGCTCTGACTATAAACTTATTTACACGGGTACTGTTGTAGGGTCAAAGAAAATCATTAAGCTCGATTCTCCCGTTGTGACAGACAGACTTGTCATTGTTGTAACACAGTCACGGTCAAACCCCGTACTCAAGGATATAAGAATATACGAATAAAAAGCAACCGGCTTTTAAATCTTGGTTCATAGGCAAAAAAGACTGCTTTCAGAATTTTCTCTGATAGCAGTCTTAACTTTTTTGATGTATGCTTACTACAAAAATTTAAAGAACTGAAATCTCTGCACATTTTTTGCATCGATTGATGTAAATTTGATGTATGATGTAAGTTTTCGGAGTTTTGCACCCCTCAAAACCCCAGTAAAATAAGGCTTTTTGACACTTTTATTTATCCAATGACTTCATTGTGGGGAAGAGAAGAACATCTCTGATGGCTGCGCTGTCAGTAAGAAGCATTACCATTCTGTCGATACCGAAGCCGATACCGCCGGTGGGAGCCATACCGTATTCAAGAGCAGTAAGGAAGTCCTCGTCAGTTGTGTTGGCTTCTTCATCGCCCTGCTTGAGAAGCTCTTCCTGAGCCTTGAATCTCTCTCTCTGATCAATGGGATCATTAAGCTCTGAGTAAGCGTTTGCCATTTCCCAGCCGTTCATAAAGAACTCGAATCTCTCAACATAGTCGGGATTTTCGGGCTTTTTCTTTGTAAGAGGAGATATCTCTACGGGATGGTCCATAAGGAATGTGGGCTGAATAAGATGATGCTCAACAAATTCCTCGAAGAAGAGATTGAGGATATCACCCTTCTTGTGTCTCTTTTCAAATTCTACGCCCTTTTCCTTGGCAAGAGCCTTAGCTTCTTCGTCAGTCTTGATTTCATTGAAGTCAATGCCTGTATATTTCTTGACAGCATCAAGCATAGTGATTCTTTCAAAGGGCTTGCCGAGATCCATTTCAACGCCGTTATATACAATCTTTGTTGTGCCGAGAACCTCCTGAGCAACGTGACGGTACAGATTTTCTGTAAGGTCCATCATACCGTGGTAATCGGTGTATGCCTGATAGAGCTCCATAAGTGTGAACTCAGGGTTGTGTCTTGTGTCAAGGCCTTCGTTACGGAATACTCTGCCGATTTCATATACCCTTTCAAGTCCGCCGACAATAAGTCTCTTAAGATAAAGCTCAAGGGAAATTCTGAGCTTGAAATCCTCGCTGAGTGCATTGAAATGAGTTTCAAAGGGTCTTGCAGCTGCACCGCCTGCATTGGAAACAAGCATAGGTGTTTCAACCTCAAGGAAGCCCTGTGAGTCAAGATAATTTCTTACAGCACGGATAATCTTTGAACGGTTGATAAGTGTCTGCTTTGAATCAGCATTCATTATAAGGTCAACATATCTCTGACGGTATCTTGTGTCAGTATTGGTAAGTCCGTGGAACTTTTCGGGAAGGGGAAGAAGTGATTTTGTAAGAAGAACAAGCTTTTCTGCGTGAATTGAAATTTCGCCTGTTCTTGTCTTGAATACAGTACCCTCAATACCGATTATATCACCGATATCAAGCTTTTTGAATTCCTTGTATTCTTCTTCACCGATACTGTCACGGGCAACATAAGACTGAATATTACCCTTTAAGTCCTGAATGTTACAGAATGATGCCTTACCCATAATACGCTTTGACATCATACGGCCTGCAACACGGACAGTCTGACCCTCAAGCTCGTCAAAGCTTTCTTTGATTACAGCGCTGTGGTGAGTCTGATCATACTTTGTAATTACAAAGGGGTCATTGCCTGCCTGCTGAAGAGCTTCAAGCTTTTCTACCCTTACCTGTCTTAATTCATTGGTATCCTGCTGAATCTCCTGTACCTCGGGAGCGTTCAGATTCTTTTCTTCTGACATAACTTTTTTCCTTTCAGAAAGATTATTTTGAGATTTCCATAACCTCGTACTTTATAACTCCTATCGGTGCTTCAACCTCTACAATGTCGCCTACCTTATGGCCGATAAGTGCCTTTGCAACAGGTGATTCGTCACTTGTAAGATAGTCTGCACCCTTATCCTTTGAGGTTGATGTTGAAGAGATAATCTGATACTTGTATACGTCGCCGTATTCGATATCCTTGATTGTTACCTTTGAACCCATCTGAATAATATCTGTTGAAAGAGCATCTTCGTCAATGAGCTTTGCTCTTGAGAGGATATCTTCAATTTCACTGATTCTTGCTTCAAGCTTGCCCTGATCGTTTCTTGCTTCGTCATATTCTGAGTTTTCAGATAAGTCACCGTAGCCGAGAGCAACCTGAATCTTTTCTTTAATTTCCTGTCTTCCCGTAACTCTTAAATATTCGAGCTCGTCCTCCAATTCTTTAAGGCCTTGAGAAGTAAGCAAAATTTCCTGTGCCATTGTATATCTTCCTTTCGTGATAGATTATTAGTTCACACATTTATACATTATGGTATTATATAAAAAATATTTGTTTGTGTCAAGGGGAAAAGGGTATTTAATGCAGAAAACACGCTTTCTTATCCCTCTTGATTTTTCCCTATATAATTGATATAATAAACTGATAAAATATGATTATATTATAAGGAGAATAAAGCTATGATTAAAATTTCACCGTCTATTCTTTCCTGCGACTACTCAAAAATGGGCGAAGAATTTGAAAATATGAAACGCTGCGGTGCCGACTGGCTTCACATTGATGTTATGGACGGCCACTTTGTACCTAACATAACTCTGGGTGCGCCCCTTGTGAAGTGCCTTAGAAAATGCTCAGACCTTCTCTTCGACTGTCACCTTATGATAAGCGACCCTCTTAAGTATGCACCCGATTTCATCAAAGCAGGTGCTGACCTTATCTGCTTCCACGTGGAATGTGACTCCCCCATCGAAGAGACCATCGACTATATAAGAAGCGAAGGCAGGGTTGCTGCCCTTGCAGTAAAGCCCGGTACAGATATTGAAGCCGTTTATCCCTACCTTGAAAAGCTCGGTATGGTTCTCGTTATGACTGTTGAGCCCGGCTTCGGCGGTCAGAGCTTTATGGAGGATATGATGCCTAAAATCGTAAAGCTCCGTGAAGAATGTAAGAGAAGAAATCTTCCTATGGATATTCAGGTTGACGGCGGTATCTCCCTTAAGACCGTTGAAACCGTAGCCGAAGCAGGTGCAAACATTCTTGTTGCAGGCTCAGCTATTTTCGGCAGTGAAGACCCGAAGGAGACAATTTCTCTTCTTCGCGAAAAAGCTGCAAAGTATTTCTGAAATTAATCTGAGGTGACCTCTATGAACGAAAGCACAAAGCTTTCTGCCTTTAAAAACCCCGTTTTCAAATATAACTTTGATATTCTTGCAGTCTGCCTTACTCTTTCTGCCGTTGGCATTTACCTGAACGGTATTTACGCTCTGTGGCAGATAGCTCTGTGCGCCCTTACGGCAGTTTTAAGTGAGCTTATAGCTTTTAAGCTTGTGCTTAAGAAAAATACCGTAGGCGACCTCAGTGCTCTTACAACGGGTATGCTTATCGGACTTATGCTTCCCGTGTCGGCACCCTTTTATGTAGGTATCTGCTCATGCATTTTCGCCATAGTCGTTGCAAAGCTTCCCTTCGGCGATGTGAGAAATACTCCCTTCGTTCCTGCTGCGGCAGGTATGTGCTTTGGTGCAATGATGTTCACCGATGCAGTTTTTACCTATCCCGAATTCGGCTCAGACTTTGCCTTTTTCGGCAGTGAAGGCTTTTCAAAGGGCTACACTATTTTCGATATGCTCTCAAAGGGCGACAGCCTTTCACTTAATGTTTTCGGCAGAGTGGAGCTTCTTTCCGGTGCATACCCCGGCGCAATCGGTACTACAAGTATGCTCACTCTTTTCGGTGTATTTGTTTTTCTTTGCCTCAGACACCCGAAAAGAATGTTCTCCTGTCTCGGCTATTTCTCGGCAGTGGCTGTTTTTGCAATTCTTTTCCCGAGAGTCAATTCAGGTATTGTCTCTTCAGTAATTTCCGAGCTTTGTGCAGGCGGACTTATCTTTACGGCAATGCTCCTTATTACCGATCCGGTCTGTTCACCGAGGCAACCCTCAAGCGCCTTCGTCTACGGTACTCTTGCCGGTGCAATCTGTATGCTTTTAAGATATTTTTCGAAGACTCCCGACCCATCCTGCTTCAGTGTGCTTATTGCCAATGCTCTCTGGCCCGTGCTCACAAATGAAACGGTTCTCAGAAAGAAAAACGCGCAGACAAAGACTGCAGTTAAAAAGGTAAAAGCCTCACATAAAAAGGAGGCGAAGGCAAAATGATAAACACGTCAAAAAAGAAAAAAACTCCCGTTTTAAAGCTTTCCACAGCTCTTTTCAAGGGTAGCTTTGTCCATAATCCCGTCCTTACTCAGATTATCGGTATATGTCCCATAGTAGGTGCCGCAACAACCGTAGCTGACGGTTTTGCACTTTCACTTATGCTTACGGTAATACTTGTTGTGACGGAAGCGGTGACAAGTCTTCTTTTAAAGAAGGTGCCCCGCTGGCTGAGAATGTGCATTTATGCCCTCATAGGTACGGCACTCACTCTTCTTTGCGACAGCTTTATTTACAGGCTTACACCCGACAGCGGTGCAGGTCTCGGTATATATTTCTATCTTCTTTGCATCAATGCTCTTGCAGTTATAAGATGCGAGAAATTTGCCTGCAAGACAAGCGTTCTCAATTCTGCAACCGACGGTCTTGCGGCAGGCGTCGGCTTCGGTGCCGTTGCAGTAATTGTAGGTGCAGTAAGAGAATTTATGAACTTCGGCACACTTTTTGCCCCTGCCGATGCTGTCCCCCGTATGCCTCAGACAGCTATGCCCTTTATGGCTCTTATCATTCTCGGCTTTCTTGCGGCGATACACAAGTGGGTGCTCATTAAGTTCTATCCCGAAGAGGTCAGAGACACCTTCTCAATGAATGCAGTTTTTGAAAAGCCGGCTAAAAAGGACCCGGGACTTTTCACCGATAAAACAAAATCAAAGCCTAAGGTTATCCGTGACTATGACAGCATCCGTCCGAGACACGACCTTGGTCAAGAGAAAGGCAGGGACGAATAATGCATCAGTTTACATCAATGGTCACTGCCGCCCTCTATGCAATGCTTGTGCAGAACCTTATTTTCAGCGCGGGCTACGGTATGAGCGAAAGCATAAGAATGGCCAAGAGACCGAAGCATTTTATTATGTACGGCTCCTCAGTCACCTTCTTTTCCCTGAGCCTTTCGGTTATATGCTTTTTCCTTTCAAAAATTCCCGGTGTTACCGAGCTCAGCACAGGCTTACACGTAGGAATTTATATACTTGTACTTGTTATACTTTATATTCTTGCGGCACTTTTCAGTCTCTTCTTTTTAAAGGCAGACAAGAAATTTATGAATTCTCTGGGTATGTGCGCACTTAACACCCTTATCGTTGCCCTTCCCGTAATCGAATTCAAGGCAGCCTACAGTATCTGGGAATCAATCGGTACGGGCATCGGTGCAGGCCTTGCCTTTACACTTTCAATGCTTCTTATCAATGCAGGAATGAAGCATATCATCGGCAACAAATTTATCCCCGAGGTGTTCAGAGGCACTCCCGCCCTGTTCATATATATCTCCCTTATTGCTCTTTCAATGAGCTGTATTTCGGGACAGTCCTTATTTGTATAGGAGAACAACAATGTCAAAGAAAAAGACAGAAAAGAAAAAATCCCCCTACGCCATTGACGGCAAGGTAAGAGTAAGAAACAGCTACTATACCTTCTCTCAGGAATACCCCTCAAGGATATTGCGCCTTGAAGGCAAAAAAAGAAAAAAAAGAAAGCAGAGAATACTGAAAAACGTCCTTGCTTCATTTGCCCTCATCTTACTTGCCTTGCTCTCATATTTTACGGTAAATCTGCTTCTTGATATTTCCTACAGAGATATTGAAAAGCTTGATGCCTCCGTCAGTGAAGGCACAGAAAAGCAAGAAGAAAAGGTCTCTCTTCTTGAAGAAGGCAATCTCAAGGCTCTTTATATGCCCTATGAAAATCTTGGCGACAGCATATATATCAAAAATTTAATAAAAGAAATCAGAATAAAGAACTGCAACAGCGTTGTCATTGATTTTAAAACCGAGGACGGCAGACTCTCCTACACCTCACTTAACGAATATGCCATAAATGCAAGGTGCGCTCTTTTCGACAACAACACCGTAAGACAGGCTCTTGACATTTTCAGAGCTGAGGATATAAATGTTGTTGCACGTATTTTTTGTTTCAGAGACCCTCTTGCCTCCTCGCAGAATCCCGACCTTGCTGTAAAATATATGGATACGGATATTAACTGGATTGACTCCTCTGACGAGGCAGGCGGCATAACCTGGCTGAGCCCCGTTTCAAAAAAAGCAAGAGGATATATCCGGGATATTGTTTCTGAGGTTATGTCCTTCAGAGTTGACGGCGTTATTCTTGAAGCCGTTCACTTCCCCACGGGTAAAAACACATCGGGCGCTACCTATCCCGGTGAAAAGAAGGTCTCAGAGAGAAACAGAATACTCAGCGATTTTGTCTCCGACATAAAAGCAGTTCTCCCTGAAAGCTGCTTCCTTCTTGTATCACATTCGGCTACAGATATAACGGAGGGCAACAAGGATATTTATTTCGGTGATATGCTTTTCTCCTCCGCTGACGGCTTCAGTGTCAACACTCTGGAAAGAGACGAAAAATATATCATTGATAAGAAAACCGACTTTGTTACAATCTTCTCTCTTTTCTCCTCCGTTAAGGAAGAAATCGGAGAAAAGGAAGCCGTTTACACTGTTGATATGAGCGAATACTCCGGTGCTTATTTAAGAAAAATGCAGAAGGCCGGCTATAAAGATTTCATTCTCTACAGTGCTGACGGAGAATACTGATTAATACCTATTCTAAGGAGTAAATATTATGACCGAATCCAAGACCGCATTTATTGCAATTGTTGGCAGGCCCAACGTTGGCAAGTCCTCTATCCTCAACCGTATGTTAGGACAGAAAATTGCTATTGTCTCCGATAAGCCACAGACCACAAGAACAAGAATTATGGGTGTTCTTACAAAGGGTGAAACTCAGCTTGTTTTCACTGACACACCGGGCTTTCACAGACCTAAGACCAAGCTTGGCGAAAAAATGGTAAAGGCTGTCGGTGACAGTATTTCAGGTGTTGATGCCTGCCTCTTTGTAGTTGAATGTACGGAAGATATAAAAGAGAGCGAAAGGGAGCTTCTCGAAAGATTCAGAAGAGAGAAGATGCCCGTTGTTCTTGCAATTAATAAAATTGACACCCTCGAGGATAAGAGCGTAATTATGCCCAAAATCCTCGCTATGACAAAGGAATATAATTTTGAGGCTATCGTTCCCGTAAGTGCCGCTAAAAATGACGGCATAGACGAGCTTGAGGAAGAGCTTATGAAGCTTGCCTTCCCCTCAGAGCATTTCTTCCCTGAGGACACTCTCACCGACCAGCCCGAAAGAGTTATTGCTTCGGAGATTATAAGAGAAAAAATGCTCCGTCTTCTTGACAAGGAAATCCCCCACGGTGTAGCTGTCTCCATTGAAAAGATGAGAGAAAGAAGCGACACGGACCTTATGGATGTTGAAGCAATAATCTACTGCGAAAAAGAAAGCCACAAGGGTATTATCATCGGAAAAAAAGGTGCTTCTCTCAAGCGTATTTCCACCTATGCAAGACAGGATATGGAAAAATTCTTCGGTATAAGAATCAATCTTCAGTGCTGGGTAAAGGTTAAAGAGGACTGGAGAAATCGCGAGGGACTTATCCACAACTTTGGTTTAGACTGATGCGCGATTTCAGAGCCAAGGGCCGAGGGCCCAGGGTCAAGGACGTTTTAACGGGATGACAAAACAAGGATTTATCCCGCAAAATTAGTCGGAATAAACTATGCTTATACTGCACTCAAAAAATGTCATATCTGAGCTACAGGCCCAGATATAAATAATCGAAAAACTTTCCATCAGCGGAATGGACCTACCCTTTACCGCTTTGTCGGACGGTCTCGGCCCTGCACAAATGCAAAAAGCATTTGTGCTCCGCATTTTTTGCCCTTATTTGCAAATGATATGTGTATCATTTACAGTGAGGTGTTTAATATGACAAAGAAAGAATTATGGAATGTTTTTATGAAAACCGGTAAGGTTTCCGATTATCTGAAATATAAGAACGCTCCCGACGAAAGAGCCCATAGTCTTGATAATATGGATATGGAGGCCGCCGAGGAGTTCTATCTCAACAACCCCCATGCAGAGGAGTTTTACAATGACGATTTTGACGGATGGTATAATAATTAATGAAAAGCCCCTTAAGGATAAGGATAAAATTATTACTGTCCTTACAAGAGAAAGAGGCGTAATTTCTGTCTTTGCCAACGGTGCAAAGGTGGGCAAGCACTCTTCTGCCACAAGTCTTCTTGCCTATTCGGATTTTTCAATAGCAGACACAAAAAGCGGAAATTATGTCTTGAAGGATGCCGTACCGAAGCAGGTTTTCTTCAAGCTCCGCGAAGACCTTACCACTCTTTCTCTGGCTCAGTATTTCGCTGAGCTTACATACGAGCTGGCTCCACGTGAAGACAGAGCCGACGATGAGCTTTCCCTTATTCTCAATGCCCTTCATCTTCTCTGCGAAGGTAAAAAAGATAAAAGCCTTATAAAAAGCGTTACGGAGCTTCGTCTTCTCACCCTTTCGGGATATATGCCTGCTGTGGAATGCTGCAGCAGCTGCGGTAAAGACCTTAACGAAAACAGCTTCTTTGACTGCTATACAGGTGAGCTTTTCTGTAAGGACTGCAAGAAGGAGAAAAAAATTCCTGCCGTTTCTCTCGGTGTGCTTTCGGCAGTAAGATATATCTGCCTTGCACCCTCAGGGAAAATTTTCAGCTTCTCTCTTCCCGAAGATGCTCTTTTTGCACTTGGCAATCTTTCTGAGCGCTACCTTAAAAATATTACTCTGAAAAAATTCAAAACCTTAGAATTCTATAAAAAAATGATCTGAGTGCCTTGCGAAGGAACTTAAGATTCTTCAATGCATTCAGAATGACAATCAAGTCCACGCAGTTTGCGGGGCGGAAAGTAGTTTGCTGCCACAACGAATTTCGGGCACAATTCTGCATTCTGCACTCTGCATTCTGCATTAAAAATTACCGGAGGTAATTTTATGAACAAACATCACCTTTCTCTTGAGCTTAACAAAGTTCTTGACCTTTTAACCGAATATACCACAGGTGAGGACGCAAGATATCTCGCACAGAACCTTAAGCCTGAGACAAGCCTTGACCTTGCAAGAGTGCTTTTAGGTCAGACAGAGGATGCACACAGTCTTATGGCTAAGTTCGGTGCGCCCTCCTTCGGCTCACTTAAGAATGTGAACAATGCTCTCAGCCGTGCAAATGCAGGCAGTGTTCTGAGTATGCGTGAGCTTCTTGACATTGCCGAGGTTCTCAGGACTATCCGTTCCCTCTCCGACTGGAGAAGCAAAAATGCAGGTATCACCACAAGAATAGATTCTCTCTTCTACTCAATGACACCCAACAAGTTCCTTGAGGACAGAATCACCTCAGCCATTATCAGCGAAGAGGAAATGAGCGACAACGCCTCCCCTGCCCTTTATGATATAAGAAGAAAAATCCGTGTAGCATCATCAAAGGTAAGAGACCAACTGGACAAGCTTACCCGTTCACAGCACTATCAGAAGTTTCTCCGTGATTCCATTGTAACTATGCGTAACGGCAGATATGTTGTGCCTGTTAAGATTGAACACAGAAACGAAATCAGCGGTCTTGTTCACGATACCTCTTCAAGCGGTGCGACAGTCTTTATCGAGCCTGCCGGTGTTGTTGAAGCCAACAACGAAATCAAGGTTCTTCAGGGCAAGGAAAGAGAAGAGATTGACCGTATACTCTATGAGCTTTCCACAGAGGCAGGCAGCTTTTATGAAGGCATCAAGGCTTCATACGAATGTGCTGTTGAGCTCAATCTCATTTTCGCCAAGGCTAAGCTTGCCTACGCAATGAAGGCCACCGTACCCATTCTTAATGACGAAGGTATTATCAATCTGCGTCAGGCAAGACACCCCCTCATTGACCCTAAAAAAGTTGTACCTACTGATATTATGCTCGGTAAAGACTTCGATACTCTTGTTATCACGGGCCCCAATACAGGCGGTAAGACAGTTTCCATCAAAACTGTCGGACTTATGTGCCTTATGGCTATGTGCGGTCTTATGCTTCCCGTAAACGATCGCAGTGAGGTGTCGGTTTTCGATAACATTCTTGCCGATATCGGCGATGAGCAGAGCATCGAGCAGTCTCTCTCAACCTTCTCATCACACATAGTAAATATCATCAATATTATCAGTATTGCCGACGAAAAGAGCCTTGTGCTTATTGACGAATTAGGCGCAGGTACAGACCCCATTGAAGGCGCGGCACTTGCTATATCAATTCTCGAAAGGCTTCACGAAAAGGGTGCTAAGATTGCAGCCACCACTCACTATGCCGAGCTTAAGGCCTACGCTCTTCAGACACCGAGAATCGAAAACGGATCCTGCGAGTTTGATGTGCAGTCCCTCAAGCCTACATACCGTCTTTTGATCGGCACACCCGGTCGCTCCAACGCCTTTGCAATCTCCCTTCGCTTAGGTATGGAGGACAGTATAATTGAAAGAGCCAAAAGCCTTGTTTCAAAGGAAAACACTCAATTTGAAAATGTAATTGAAGAGCTTGAAAAATCCCGTCAGGATTTCGAGGAGCAGGCAAGAGAGGCACAAGGACTTAAAGAAGAGGCTCAGAAGGAAAAAGCCGAGGCTCAGAAATACAAGGACAGCATTGAAGAAATGCGCAGAAAAGAGCTTGAAAAGGCACAGAGTCAAGCACTTAAAATTGTTGAGCAGGCAAAGCGCAGTGCCTATGCTCTTACGGCAGAGCTTGAAAAATTAAAGAAAGAAAGCGACAAGACTCAGGACAAGGCAGAAATGCTCAGAAGGGCAAAGCAGCTTATGAAAAAAGGTCTTGCCGACTTCGACGATATTACCAATCCCGTAGTTGCCGCAATTGTAGAGGATGAAAACTATGTTCTTCCCCGTCCTCTTAAAATAGGCGACGAGGTCTTTCTTGTGGATATGGGTAAGGCTGCCACTGTTACTGCCCTCGAAGACAGAAAGGGCAATATTGAGGTTCTGGCAGGCATTATGAAGATGCGTACACCCGTTTCAAATGTGCGTCTCAACGAGCACACCAAGACAAAGACACAGAAAAACCGCAGTGTACCCAATAAGACCGAAAGAGTATTCTCCCCCGGCAGTGAAGCACAGACACGCTGCGACCTGAGAGGAAAGAACATTGAAGAGGGTATTCTTGAGCTTGAAAGATATATTGATCAGGCTCTCAGGCTCGGTCTTGGTGAAATCACCGTCATACACGGCAAGGGTACGGGTGCTCTTCGTAAGGGCATACAGGAATATCTCAGAAAGAGTAAGTATGTAAAGAGCTTCCGTCTGGGTATTTACGGTGAAGGCGAAAACGGGGTTACAATTGTCACTCTCAGATAAATGCAGAATTATGGTCGCAGGTAAACTGCGGCCTTTCTTTTTTGCCCGTTATCGCGGAAAGAAAGGAGATAAAGGAGAAATATTCGTCGATTGTAAGTGTAGGGGAAGTGGGCAGTGAAGGGTTTACTCGGGCGGTGGAGGGCGGCGGCGAGCCGCGAAAATGCCCGACGAAGTCGGAGCATTTTCCATTTGTGTGGCTATGCCACACAAATGACCTGCGTGGGCGCGCAGCGCCTTCACGCAGGTGCGGCTCGCCGCCGCCCCATCCGCCCACCTTCAAGAAAAAGCACAACCTTCCCTCCACAAAACATAAATCCTTACCTCTTCTTTTCTGTTGTTATCATTCTCTCCGATAGCACAGAAGCAATCTGTCAGATAAAATTCACTGCAAAAACAGAATGTCTATGTTTAGAGTCAAATAAAAAAAGTCTGCCGTTTAAAACAGCAGACTTAATTTTTAATTGAAGTTCAATTATGCAAGTTCAGCGAAGTACTTGATTGTACGAACCATCTGGCTTGTGTATGAGTTTTCGTTGTCATACCATGCAACAACCTGTACCTGATAGAGACCGTCTTCGATCTTTGTAACCATTGTCTGAGTTGCATCGAAGAGTGAACCGTATCTGATACCAACGATATCTGATGAAACGAGTTCTTCTTCTGTGTAACCGAAGGAATCTGATGAAGCAGCCTTCATTGCAGCGTTGATGCCTTCCTTAGTTACGTCGTCACCCTTAACTACAGCAACAAGGATTGTTGTTGAACCAGTGGGAGTGGGAACTCTCTGAGCAGAACCGATAAGCTTGCCGTTGAGTTCGGGAATTACAAGGCCGATAGCCTTTGCAGCACCTGTTGAGTTGGGAACGATGTTTGCAGCAGCTGCACGAGCTCTTCTGAGGTCGCCCTTTCTGTGAGGACCGTCAAGAACCATCTGATCACCTGTGTAAGCGTGAACAGTTGTCATGATACCGCTCTGGATAGCAGCATAATCGTTGAGAGCCTTAGCCATGGGAGCAAGGCAGTTTGTTGTGCAGGATGCAGCAGAAATGATTGTATCTTCAGCTGTAAGAGTCTTTTCGTTTACTGAGAAAACGATTGTCTTAAGATCGTTACCTGCGGGAGCAGAAATAACTACCTTCTTAGCACCTGCATTGATGTGTGCCATTGACTTTTCCTTTGAGCAGTAGAAACCTGTGCATTCGAGAACTACGTCTACACCAAGTTCACCCCAGGGGCAATCGTTTGCATCCTTGCAAGCATAGATTTTGATTTCCTTGCCGTCAACTGTGATTGAATCTTCGCCGGCTTCTACAGTGTGGCCCTCATATCTGCCCTGAGCTGTATCGTACTTAAGAAGGTGAGCAAGCATCTTGGGGCTTGTAAGGTCGTTGATAGCAACAACTTCATAACCTTCTGCACCGAACATCTGGCGGAATGCAAGACGACCGATACGACCGAAACCGTTAATAGCAACTTTTACTGACATAATGATTTACCTCCAAAAAGTTTTTTGAATTATGTTTTAACCTTTAATATATTACCCGATTTAATCTCTTTTTTCAACCTTTTTTTGAATATTTTTTCACCACGGACGAATATTTGTTATTCTCAACAAAATATACAGTAACAGCACGTGAATTTAAATGCAGAATGCAGAGTGCATAATGCGCAATTCACAATTCGCAATGCGCAATCGCGTCCGACGGATGTGCCGGAGGATAAGTTATCCCCACCCGGTTGAGTAAGATAAACGAAGTTTTATCCGGTAGGGGCGGCCATTGGCCGTCCTTGTGTTGGTACACCGTATTGCAATAATACACATAAGGCGTGATAGGGTAATCACGCCCTACGGCAATTGTCATTCTGAACGCAGTGACAGAGGCTGTCGCCCTTGAAAGGGGAGATGTCACGCAGTGACAGAGGGGTTATCTTAAGATCCTTCGCAATGCTCAGGATGACATTTATATTTTTTACACACACAACACACCATATATAATCTACAGACTTTTCCGTTAAACACCTCTCCCACTGCGGAAAAAGGAAAAAAAGAAAGGCCACAGTTAACCCGCGACCGAACCTATTCCCTCTTCACTGTTACTTCTTACCTCAAAAAAGGCCGCGGTTTCCCGCGACCATAATTCTGCATTCTGCATTTGTCTGAATTTATTCAGGCATCAGTCATCCATATACTTCTGAATGATTCTGATTGCATCACCGAGAGTTTCAAGGTTTGAAACCTCACGGTCAGGGATTTCTACATCAAACTCGTCTTCGATTGCAACAGCAATGTTGATAAGCTCAAGAGAATTAAGACCGAGTTCACTTCTGATGTTTGTATCTTCTGTGAGCTTTTCGGGATCAATTGTAACATAACGGCAGATAACTTCTCTGATTCTGTCAAGCATTTAAAACGCCTCCTTTAAAATTTACTTCTATACTATACTCTTAATAGTCTTATTTTGCAAGCTCTTTTGTGTATGTGTCAACAACTTTCTGTCTGATAACCTTTCTTGTTGAGTTCTTTTCAAACTCATTGAAGGAAACGTAAGCATTCTGTACCTTTCTGTAAGAGGGCTGACCCTTGTTGGATTCGGCAACATCAGCCTTTGTCTTGGCAATGATTTCTTCGTCGCTCATACCCTTGAGGAATTCTTTGTTTACGTAAATTGCAGCTGACATAACTGTTGCTTCCTTACCTGTTGCAGAAATGATCTTTTCCTCGAATGCAACGGTTTCAACAGCATAAGGAAGGTTCTCCATAATGTTGCTTTCAACAGTTTCGGGGAAGATGTTTTCGCCGTTGGGAAGAATGATGAGGAACTTTTTACGGCCTGTGATATAAAGGTCTCCGTCCTCGTCAAGTCTGCCGTAGTCACCGGTCTTGAACCAGCCGTCCTCAGTAAAGGAAGCCTTGGTTGCTTCTTCGTCCTTATAGTAGCCCTTGGTTACGTTGTCACCCTTAACCTGAATCTCACCGATTCCGTCTTCATCAACATCGGCAATTCTGAACTGACATTTGGGGAATGCCTTACCTGCTGCAAGGGGCTTATGTCTGCCGTTTTTGTGAAGAGTGATTGTAGGTGAGCACTCTGTCATACCGTAACCGGAAATAATGTTGAAGCCAAGCTCAGAAAGGAACTTGATATGGTCACCTCTTGCAGGAGCACCGCCGCAGCTCATTGTGGGGAACTGTCCGCCGAAGTTTTCCTTGATTGTCTTGAAAACAACGGGTCTGATGTCAATACCGACCTTGAGAAGCTTGTTGCTGATTTTAATCATCTTGATCATTATATCAAGCTTACCGCTTGCCTCTGCTTTTGCACGGATACCGTTATAGATACCCTCAAGCACAAGGGGAACAACAGCCATAGCTGTAGGCTTGAAATCGTTGATGTTGGGCAGAATGTTCTTAAGGCTGTCATTAACGTAGATAACACCGTACATATAGATAGCTGTAAGAACACTGCAGGAAAGCTCATAAACGTGGTTCATGGGAAGAATGGACATTGTTGACTGTTCCGGTCCGAGGAAATCAAGAAGTCCTTCAACGTTAGAAGCAAAATTGTAATGAGTGAGCATAACGCCCTTGTTTGTACCTGTTGTACCTGATGTGAAAACGATAGAAGCGAGCATATCACCTGTAACCTCAGCGTCAATGAAGCGTCTGTCGCCCTTTTCAAGAAGAGCCTTACCCATTTCTGCAAGGTCATTAATGGTAAGGAATTTGCCGCCTGCTGCTTTAGCATTAGGTGTCATATTGAATGCATACTGACAGCGATCATCCTGAGCCATATGGAATTCAGCAGTTTCTCTGTAGTTCTTGCTGTGGAATAAAGCTTCTGCATCGCCCTTTGATATAAGCATGCTGATATCCTTGTCGGGAAGCTCCTTGTCAATGGGAACTGCAACACCGCCGCCGCATACGATTGAGAAGTATGCAACGATCCAGTCATAAGAGTTTTCGCTGACGATAGCAATGTGCTTGCCGCCAAGGCCGATTTCATAAAGAGCGGTACCGACCTGTCTTACTTTATCGTGGAACTCTTTAACTGTATAGCAGGCATCCTGCTTCTTGATTTTTTCAACAACAGCAATTCTGTCGGGGCCGAACTCTTCACTTCTTACGAACATATCCTTGATTGTGCTGATGGGTCCGTAGTTATGAATTTTTGTTCTGAGCTTTGCTATTTCTTTCTTTTCTTTCTTTGAGTACTGAATTGTCATTCTCTGATCTCCTTTGTGTTTTCTGAATTCTCTTTGTATATTGTATATTATTCAAGGCACATATCAAGAAGTGTGCCGATTTTTATATCGGGATTCTCAATACCTGCAAGAATTACCTTCAGTGCGTTCTGATGAAGAGCCTGAATCTGCTCTTTTTCAGAGTTCTTGACTCTGTACATATAATTAAGGTTAATACCCTTATCCTTGGGGTCCGGTGAGCAGATTGTATAAAGAGGTGTAAAATATCTGCCAAGGTCATAAGTACGGAAGTCGAATTTAAGACGTCCCTCACCCAAATCAAGAGGAATGGGTATCCATGAGAACATCATACAGGCAGGGCCCTGAAGCTGACTGTAGCCGTAAACCTCTCTTGACATCATAAGTGCTCTGAGATAAGGGAATTCGGCGTGTCTGTAAAGCTGAGTTCTTACACGGGTAAATTCACCCAGAGCCTCTCTGAAGGAAGCGTCTTCCTCGATAATTGTTCTTACCTGAAGAGGATGTGTCACACAGCCGCTCATTCTCTTTTCCTTAACGGTTGCACGCTTGGAGCAGTTTACCATAAAGAATACGTCTTTATTACGGTAGTTGATAGCAGAAACGTGGCAACGGATACCTAAAAGGAACAGACTTTCGGGTGCAATACTGTTTTCTCTGCAGAAATTAAAAATCTTTTCTGCATCCTCAGCACCGATATGACCGTTAATCATATTACATTTATCGTGAAGAGGATTGTATACGGGAGGAACACGGAGATTGGGATTTTTCTGCTTCTTCCTTGCTTTTTCAAGAAGTGCGGGACCGTGAACGCCTGCATAGAAGGGCTCACCGTTCTTTGTGAAATAATCCATATAGAAATCGGCGTGCTTTTTCATTTTCTTTTCGTTGCCCAGTCTCCTGAATTCTTCATTTATGTATTCCTCATAGGAGAAGGGCGGGGCGGGAAGCTCCTCACCGTAGCGCAGTGCTTTATAAACATAGAGCAGGTCAAGGTAGAATACCATTGTACCCAACGCATCCATACTCAGATGAGTAACATTAAAGTAAATGCCGTTGTCTCCGCCTGCAGTTTTATAAAAATAAATTCTGTAGCATTCGTCCTTTAAGAAACGGATAGGCTTCTGAGCATCAGCCTCGAAAAATTTATTCTGCTCTTCAACGCTTCTGAAATACTTGTAGGGAACCTTATTCATTTTAAATGAAGGAAGAAAATACTGCTTGATGTCCTTACCTTCTTTTTTGTATCTCAGACGAAGGGCATCGTTTCTTTCGAACTCAATATTAAGTGCTTTAGTAAGAAGATCAAAGTCCATATCCTTATCTACAGTAAAGGATGTAGGCACCTGAACAAGCTGCTTACTGAAGCTGTACTTAACCATTGTGTACATTGCAAGCTGCGAAGGTATAAGGTTATAAAGAACCTCGGGAACATATTTCTTCATAAAAAAACACTCCTCTCCTTATTATACTATACCAAATAATGATAACAAAAAGAGTCATAAAAGTCAATGTTTTACAAGAAAAAACCTATTACACGGTGTCAGAAATTCGTCACTGTGATGCTAATTTTTATGTAGATATTTTATAAGTATTAATTCAAAATAAATTAATGCCCGTTTTTGTGTAAAAAAACAAGAAAAGCCGCCCGCAATTATGCCGGCAGCCTTTCTGTATTATAAATCTGTTCTTTTTGTTTATTCAACAATAACCGATGAGCTGTAGCTTAAGTTATGCTGTGATCCTGACTCGTTCTTTACAATACCTTCGGGAATTGTAAATTCAACGGTTGAGCCGGAAGGAATATTTATGGAAGATATATTGATTTTGATTTCATAGTTATCCCCTGTTTTAGCTGAAGGCACTGTGCATATTGCATTACCAGCCGCCTCGCCGTTCACCTTAACGGGAATTTCCTGACTTGCGGAAACGAAACTGCCGTTCCAATTGGAAGGGTCAATTTCAACATAAACCATTCCGTCACCGTATACAATTGCATTAACAATAAGCTGAACAGGAGAGGAAGGGACAGGCTGTACTTTTACAGTACAGACAGCCTTATATGAGCCGTCAACAGTTTTTACGGTGATTTTTGCTTCACCTGTGCCGACAGCCGTTACAACACCGTTCTTAACCGTTGCAACGGCACTGTTGCTTGTTGACCATGTAACAGCCTTGTTGGTTGCATTGGAGGGTGAAACCGTAGCTTTAAGAGTAGCCGTATCACCTATATACAGAGACTTTGATGTACTGCTGATTTTTACACCTGTAACCTTTTCCGTTACCGTTACCTTACAGATCGCAGTCTTTTTGCCTTCCTTGGTTGTTACGGTAATTGTTGCTGTACCCACTGCCTTTGCGGTAATTATACCGTCGGAGGATACTGTAGCTACAGAGGTCTTTGAGGACTTATATGTACAGGTCTTATCGGAAGCGTCTGACGGCTTCACAGTGGGAACAAGAGTAAATGTCTTGCCTCTTACAATGCTGACACTGCTCTTATTAAGAGATACGGAAGAAACGTGGCACTTAACCGTTACTGTACAGGTAGCCTTTTTGCCGTTTTCACTTGTTGCGGTAATCTTTACCTTACCGAGCTTTTTCGGTGTCACCTTGCCGTCCTTTACGGTGGCTACAGATTTATCTGAGGTTGACCACTTGAATGACTTATTGTTTGCGTTTGAAGGCAGTACGCCTGCAGTGAGAGAGAGTGTCTCACCCATATAAAGAGTGGCTGTCTTCTTGCTGATTTTCATTGATGTTACGGGCTGCTTTACCGTTACCTTACAGGTGACCTTATCACCGTGCTCGGTAATACCCGTAATGGTTGCAGTACCTCTTCCGACAGCAGTAATTACGCCGTCCTGATTGACTACGGCAACGCTTCTTTTGCTCGTTGTCCAGATAATATCCTCAGTTGCGTTCTTCGGCTTTTTCGTAATCTTAAGTGAATAAGTCTTACCTGCATTGAGGGTGAGCTTTGTCTTATTTATCTTTACGGACTTAAGAGCGCTCTTTACCGTAACCTTGCAGGTTGCCTTATAGTCGCCATCATCGCTCACAACGGTAATTGTTGTTTTACCCAGCTTCTTAGGTGTAACAACGCCCTTTGAAGAAACTGTTGCAACACTCTTCTTGCTTGATTTCCACTCAAGGTCCTTGTTGGTGGCATTGGAGGGTGTGAATGTCACTCTGATCTTTTCGGTTTCGCCAAGGAAAACTGTCTTCTCCTCGGGAACAGAAATTGACTTGAGCTTTCTTACAACCTTGACTGTACAGGTGGCCTTATAGCCTCCGTCCTTAGCAGTGCAGGTAATGGTTACCTTACCGGGCTTAATCGGGGTTACAACGCCCTTTGATGAAACCTTTGCGATTTTTTCATTGCTTGAGGACCACTTGACAGCTGAATTGCTTGCATCCTTCGGCTTGACTGTGGCCTTGAGCTTAAGGGTCTTTTTCATATCGAGAGTCGCCTTGGTTTTGCTGAGCTTTACACTCTTGACGGGCTGTTTTACAAGTACGGAGCATTCTGCCTTTTTCTTGCCGTCCTTGGTGGTGCAGGTAATAACTGCATAGCCCGGTGCCTTTGCCGTTATCTTACCTTCGGAGGAAACCTTGGCAACATCGTTATTGCTTGAGGACCAGGTGACCGATTTATCTGAAGCACTTGAGGGCTTGACCGTTGCCTTGAGCACAGAGGTCTTACCCACATTGATTGTAAGTGATGTCTTGTTGACAGACACACTCTTTACGGGCTTTTTAACGGTTACTGTGATTTCTGTGGAATGAAGTCCGTCAGCTGTTCTTGCAGTAATCTTTACCTTACCTTTTTTAAGGCCCTTTACAACACCCTTTTCGTCAACGGTTGCAATCTTGGTGTCGGCTGAGGTCCATACTACATTCTTATTGCTTGCATCGGAAGGAGTAACGGTAACCTTAAGAGTCTTGGGTGTGCCGATTTTAACGGAGGTCTTACTTGAGCTTGCCTTGATACCCGTTGTAGGCTGTGTTACGGTAACCTTGCACTTTGCTGATGCATAACCGTCAGTCGAGGTGCAGGTAATTGTTGCCGTACCTGCGGCAACTGCAGTAACAACACCCTTTGAGGAAACCTTGGCAACCTTTTTGTTGCTTGATTTCCATTTGACTGTTTTATAAGTAGCCGTAAGAGGCTTTACTGTTGCTTCGAGAGTCTTTTTCTTACCTGCGTTAAGGGTAATACTGCTGAAGGTGAGAGAAACCGATGTTGCAGGACGTATAACAGTGACCTCAATCACAGCCTTATATCCGCCGTCCTGGCTTACGGCTGAAATTTCTGCAGTTCCCGTCTCCTTACCCTTGACGGTGCCCGAGGATGAAACCGTAGCTACAGATTCGTTGCTTGATTTCCAGATAATAGTTTTATTTGACGCATCGGCGGGAAGCACAGATGCAGTAAGAGTTCTTTTCTCACCAAGAGGCACATTAAGATTGCCTGAATTTATCTTCACACCCGTAACGTGTGAGATAACAGTAACGGTGCAGGAAACATCGTATCCGCCGTCAGCTGTCTTTGCAGTAATGATTGCCGTACCGCCGCCCTTTGCAGTAACAAGACCCGACGAGGAAACGGTAGCAACCGATGATTTTGAGGTTGACCACTTGACAGTCTTATTGCTTGCGTCGGAGGGCTTTACCGTAGCGGTAAGCTTTACGGTTTCGTTAAGCAGAAGAGTTGCAGTCTTTTTATTTAAAGATATGCCTGTAACGGGCTCTACAACCGTAACCATACAGGAAGCACTTGCGCCGCTTCCGTCCTTGGCCGTTGCAGTAATACGTGTCTGGCCTGCTGAACGGGGTGTAACAACACCGTTGGAGTCAACGGTTGCTACGGTTGTATTGGAGGAAGCCCACTTAACTGTTTTATCACTGGCATTAGAGGGGGATATGATTTCAAAAAGATAAAGCTTTTTATTGCTTGTGTGCTCTAAGGTTGCGCTTGTTTTATTGAGGCTGACCTTGCTTACATTTACCTTGGGAATTACGGTAACCTTAAGCGTTGCGGTCTTATCCTCATTGGTAGTTAATTTAACGGTGATAGTTGCCGTACCTGCCTTTTTGGCTTCAAGAACACCCGAAGAGCTTACGGTAACAACGGACTCATCAGAGGATTCCCATATAACATCCCTATATGTTGTCGTTGAGGGTAAGAATATAGCTTCAAGAGTATGTGTTCTGCCAACATAGAAATTGTCGGGTGCATCGCTGATTTCAATAGCCTTTGCATACTGTTTTACATCGACGATGCAGGTATCCTTCTTTCCGCCTGCAACTGTTGTAGCTGTGATTACGGCTGTACCGCCTGCAACGGCTTTTACAATGCCGTTTTCGTCAACGGTTGCCACGCTTTCATTGTCTGAGGTCCAGATAACATCCTTGTTTGTTGCATTTGAAGGAGATATATCTACTGTGAGAGGAAAAATTGCACCTGTTCCGGACTCTGCAACTTCAAGAGTAATTTTTGAATCACCAATATTGACAGACTCAGGCTTGATTTCAACCTTGACGGCACTTTCCGCAGTATGTCCGCCGTCAGCGGTCTTGACAGTAATAACGGCTGTGCCTACTTTCAGACCCTTGACTATACCTCTTGAATCCACTGTTGCAATATTTTCATCGGAGGATGTCCAGGTAACAGCAGTATCTGATGCATTGGAGGGAGTAATTTTATGTATCAGTGTACAGGTTTCTCCCACATAGCACACTGCAGATTCATCGACGGTTATACCCTCAACGGGCTGTGCAACAACAACGGAGCAGTGCGCTTTATTACCTGAGCCGTCAAGAGCTGTTGCAGTAATAAGAGCCTGTCCTCTGCCAACGGGTGTAACAACGCCCTTTCTGTCAACTGTAGCAACGGACGCATCTGATGTAGTCCATTCAACTGCATCGTAATATGTTATAACATCGTGAAGTGTACAGGTAGCAGTAAGCTTTTCTGTACCCTCGCCCACTCTGAGAGAGATGCTGTCCTTGTCAAGAATTACCTTTGATGTTCCGTCAGAAACAATAACCTGTACGGAGCCTTCAATATTACTTCCGTCCTGAGCCGTAGCGGTAACAACACATACACCCGGTGCCTTTGGGATAACGAAGCCGCTTCCGTCAACAGTACATACGCTATCATCGGAAACAGTCCATGTAAGGTTCTTGTTGCCTGCATCCGAGGGACTTATGGTGTAGCTGAGCTGTTCACCGGTTGAGGGTAAAGTAATAAGCTTATAATCCCCGACAAAATCAATAGCCTCAATGCTCGGTTTAACCGTAACCTTGCAGGTATCGGTTTTCTCCACGCCGCCGCTGGAAGCAGTTACGGTAATCTCTGCCGTACCCTTGCTGAGACCGACAATCTCCGCCTTCTGTTTTGTATCGGTGCCGGAACGGAATGTAGCAACACTCTTATCGGAAGAAGTCCACTGATAAGTCACCGCACCGGAGAATGAATTGCCCTCTGTGTCATAAACAGAAGCAACAAGACTGCCCATCTTGCCCGTATAAACATAAAGCGGATTCGGGGAGATCTCTACTCTTCCCGGCTCTGCCTCTGCAGCAAGGGCCTCAAAAGCAAAAGGCACATAGTCGGCAAGGGGTGACACGGGCAGCCCCGCCAGAACCATTACTGTGCACATCAGAAACGCTATAATTCTTTTTTTCATAGTTTTCTACCTCAATTCCTCAGTTTTTCGGGATTTATATATTTCGGTTAATTCTGAATGTTCTGCTGAATTCGGGATATTATATAATACTATAATTGCATAAATACCCATTATAACAGTGTAATTATATAAAAAAACATTGTGCAAGTCAATACGAAAAAATGAATGTATTGAAAATCTTTACAAACTGTGCTATATTGAAAACGAAAAATACAGAAAATCCTTAAGGAGAAATTCAGATGAAAAAATTTATTTCATGGAATGTAAACGGCCTGAGAGCCTGCGTAACAAAAGGCTTTACCGACTCTTTCAGAGAGCTCGATGCAGATATTTTCTGCCTTCAGGAAACAAAGCTTCAGCAGGGACAGATTGACCTTACTCTTGACGGCTATCACCAGTACTGGAACTACGCCGAAAAGAAGGGCTATTCCGGTACGGCTGTTTTCACAAAGGAAAAGCCCCTTTCCGTTTTCTACGGTATGGATAAAGCCGAGCACGACACCGAGGGCAGACTTATCACATTGGAATTTGAAAGCTTCTATTTTGTCTGCTGCTACACGCCCAACGCTCAGGACGGCCTTAAAAGAATTGACTACCGTATGAAATGGGAGGATGATTTAAGGGAATATCTTGTATCTCTCAAGAATTCCAAGACTGTTATTTATACGGGCGACCTTAATGTTGCCCACAACGAGATTGACCTTAAAAATCCAAAAACCAACCGAGGAAATGCAGGCTTCTCTGATGAAGAAAGAGAAAAATTTTCACTTCTTCTTGAAAGCGGCTTTACGGACTCCTTCCGCTATCTTTATCCCGACCTTGAGGGCGCATATTCCTGGTGGAGCTACCGCTTCAAAGCAAGAGAAAAGAACGCAGGATGGAGAATCGACTACTTTATTGTATCCGATGAAGCCAAGGACAAGATTAAGGAATCTAAAATCCACCCCGAAATTTTCGGCTCTGACCACTGCCCCGTTGAGCTTATAATCGACCTTTAAGCCTTGATTTTTAAGGGATTCTCATTTTCTGAGAGAGAAATCCCTGTCTGTCGGGTGTACAGAATATCTGCCTTATGTTATGCTTAAAGCGAAATAAAAACCACCCGATAAAATCAGATAAGGAGTGACGGTTTATGAAGCTTACGCTCGGTGCATTTATCGCACAGCTGAGAAAAGAAAAAGGACTTACACAAAAGCAGCTTTCCGAGATGCTTTCTGTGTCGGATAAGACTGTAAGCCACTGGGAAAGAGAAGAAAGTTCACCTGACATTTCTCTTCTTCCCGTTATTGCCGAAATATTTGGTATTACCGTTGACGAGCTTTTAAAGGGCGAGAGAAAAGAATATCTCCCCAAGGAAAAGAATGTCGTGCAGACGGACGGCACAAAAGATACTGCATATCTTTATGCTCTTCAGAGCGCCTTCAACAAGTTCAGAACGAAGAATTTTATCAGCATCGGTCTTTCGGTTATCGCCCTTCTTTGCGGCTTTATTGTGCAGTATTTCAAGACTATATACGCAGGCTATCTCGTCTATCTGACACTTACGGTCGTGCCCGTTCTTTTAACGGCAGTTTTCAGAAGCAGCTTTTCCTCTCAGCTTTCTTCGCCATATATTGAAAAGGATATTCTGAAGGATTACAAATACAAAACCAACCGTATCACTGCTTACAGCGGTTACTTTACCTTTGGCTGCTTTGCGGGGTACAGTATTTATGTTTCGCTTTTCAGCATCCCCTATTTTGCTAATGTTTTCCTTGGCATTCTTGCCACAGTTCTTGCAGTTTTACTTTGCGAAAAACTGCTGAGAAAGGCTGACCTTCTTAAAAGCTCAGGTAAGGCACTTAAAATTAAAAAAGTAACTGCCTTGAGAATTATATCTGTTTTTGTAGCCGTAATTCTTGTATGGCTGGGACTTATCAGCTTTTCGTCAATCGACAGAGAACGTCTTATCTTTAAAAATGCGGAGTATACTCTTTTCAGAGAAGCTGCTGACTTTATAGAGTTTATGCAGACGGAAAAGGACGCTCCCGACGAGCTTTACAGCATGAACAGTATTGAACCCTATCTCTTCCCCGCCGACAAAGGAACGGAATATACTTTCTATCCCGAATTCGGCTATGATAATACCTACATTGTTGCCATCGACCCCGATGATAACGAGGAGGTTGTCTTCACCTACAACAACCTTGAGGCAGCCTATTACACTCATACGGAAGAGGGCTTCCTTGTTTACAGCCACTCGCAGCTTATGGCCGCCGAAGAAGAGACCGACAAGCAGATAACCACTCTCACTGTTCTTCATATTGTATATTTCGTTGCAGCTGTACTTGTTGTGTTCGCTCTGTACATGCTTATAAAAAGACGACTTTCAAAAAGTGAAAAACCGGACACAATCACCCTCATAAAAAATTTTTGAGAAAAATCAAAAAAAGTTGAAAAAAGGTATTGACAAACCTCCCTCACTTATGTATAATAGCCAATGTTGATTGACACGAATGCGTCGAAAGCGCGTCGTAGTCGGTGTTTTTAGCGATGAGGGTCCACCCGTTCCCATCCCGAACACGGTAGTTAAGCTCATCAGTGCTGACAATACTTGGCTGGAAGCGGCCCGGGAAGATAAGGCGATGCCGACACAACTTAACCACAGCTTGTCTGTGGTTTTTTATTTTTGTAAATTACGGATAATTATGACTAAAAAAGTAAACAGCAGAATTGTGGCCGCGGGTTTTCCGCGGCCTTTTTTTTGCTCTTTTTCGCAGAGGGTACGGGGTTGTGACGGGTATGTCCGTCGATTGGAACCCATCCGTCAGCATAGCTGACACCTTCCCTTTCAGGGAAGGCAAAGAGGCGTATAGGGTTTATGTGGGCGGAAACGGGGCGGCGGCG
>JAZPYL010000052.1:0-4574 GCA_045544175.1 Acutalibacteraceae bacterium
AACAGGATTTTTGCTTACTCGGCTGTTTGTTAATATCAATGGAAAAAGTTATTTTGTATTTGCCAACGAGTTGAAATTAACAGATAGTGAAATAGACAATTCAGACGCTGAAGCTATAAGCAAATTAAAGTGGCTGAAAACAATAAATATTCAAGGAACGCAAATTACTGATGTAAGCTTTTTTTCAGAGCTTGATTCTCTTAAAGAAGTGCTTTACTTAGAAAAAGTTGGGTTGGAAATTGAAGATATTACGGCTTTGAGTAATTGTAGAAAATTAGAACACTTTTGTGGATACAGACTGAATATTACCGATTTAAGTATATTTAAAAATATGAAAAATCTGAAAGTTCTATATGTAGAAACAATTTATGGTGAGCTTCTCACCGGCAACCATTCAAAGCTTACAGATATATCTGATGTCGCTCATCTTGTAAATCTTGAAGAGTTAGGTGTTTGCTGTGAGAATTTAAACGATATATCCAGCTTGAAGAATTGTACAAAATTACAACATCTTTGCATATACGGAACAACACCACAAACAGATTACTCGGTACTGCTTGAACTGCCTGAGCTTAAATCCCTGAGTATTGACAAGGGTGTATTGACTGAAAGTGAAATTAAAGCTCTCGAAGAAAAAGGCATCGAAGTTCGTGAACAGGATTACTCTGAGGAGGAGTAATCTGCACTTCTTGAAGGGAGGTTTGCAATGAAAACTAAAAGCAAAAAAATAAAACAGATTTTAATCTGGGTTGCCGGCATAATACTTATCGTTTATACAGGCATTTCTGTTATTACGAACTCTCCGCCAATAGTGTTTTTAGATGGGAAACTATGCTTTACTTACACAAGTTCATTAGATATACAAGATTCACGACACGATGAGAGCTTTTTTACAAATGATGATGTAGATGCTTTAAGTAAATTCAAATGGGTAAAGGAAATAAATATGTCAGTTACTCACATAACTGACATTAGCTTTCTTAATAATATGAAATTACTTAAAGATATGCATTACTGTGGCGAGATAGATTATTTAGTAACGGATTGGTCCCCTTTAAGTAGCTGTAAGGAATTGGAGACATTTTGCGGAATGCGTCTCAATATGACTGACTTAAGCGCATTTAAAGAGCTTGTGAATCTGAAAGAACTGTACTTAGAAAACGATTATGGAATTCCTGTTGTAATAGATATTGAAACAAAGATAGGCGATATTTCCGATGTTAAATATCTTATTAATCTTGAAAAGCTTTTTCTTGAGGGAGAAAATATTACCGATATATCTGCCCTGAAGTACTGCACTAAACTAAAAACAATAGATTTGTATGGTACAAATGCGGAGGACTACTCCGTATTGCTTGAACTGCCTGAGCTTAAATCCCTGAGTATTGACAAGGGTGTATTAACTGAAAGCGAAATTAAAGCTCTCGAAGAAAAAGGCGTTGAGGTTCGTGAACAGGATTACTCTGAGGAGGATTGATTTGCTTCATTCTTGTTAATATTGAAGAGATTTTAAGATGTGATATTGTTTTATTTGATTAAGAAGGGTGAATGCTATGATAAATAAAATAAGTCGATCAAACTACAAATACATTAAAATAATTTGCCTGTTCATTATTCTCCTTGTGCTGATTTTCGCATTATTAAGATGTACACATATAGTTGTAAAAATCGGCAAAACGTATAAATGGGGCTCCAGCAGTGAACTGCTGATAAACAGCGACCATAATCTGAATAACAAAACTGTAAATGAAATTGTCTATATGAAAGGTTTGAAATCGCTTTCACTTTCGGATACAGAAGTTACAAAGGCAGACTTTCTGACAGAATATAATGATTTGGAATATTTAAACATTGTTTGCCCTGCTGATTTCCCGATTAAGGGTTTACCATCATTACATAATAGTCCGAATCTCGAGTATGTATCTTTGGTAAATGTCGAGATTGAGAGCTTAGACATATTTTCTGAACTTGAAAATATAGAAATGCTGACAGTTGCTCCGATTAATACCAAGATATATGACATTACCGGAATCAAAAATCTTCAGCGACTACGTTATTTATCTGTTACAGGGCTTGAGTGCGAGGATACTTCAATTTTATTTGAATTTCCTGATTTAACCTATTTGAAAATTAATGAAGGTGTATTGACTGAAAGTGAAATTAAAGCTCTCGAAGAAAAAGGCGTTGAGGTTCGTGAACAGGATTACTCTGAGGAGGAGTAATCTGCACTTCTTGAAGGGATGTTAAGATGAATACTAAATCAAATAAAAAACGTATAGTATGGATTTTGTTCCTTTTTGTTATCGTTATAACGATATTTGTGCTTTCAAACAGAATACCGATAGCAATTGTAAAAGGAAAATTTTATTCTATAATAGACACCGAACTGCATTTTAGTGGAAGTGATGGAGAATTTACAGAGAAAGATGAAGTGGCATTAAGCCGACTATGGTGGGCAGAAAGCATTTATATGCTTGATACAAAGATTAATAATATAGATTTTTTATCTGAAATGCCTAATCTGAATCATCTTAACATTTGTGAATATCATATCGAAGATTGGAGCGCTCTTGAGCAATGCCCTAATTTAGAATCTATTCACGCTGTAAATATCGATGTATCAGATTTAAGCCCGTTTAAGTCTCTGGAAAATTTGAAATACCTTAACATAAGTTTTGATAGTGACATTCTGGAATGTTCAAAACTAACTGATATATCAGATGTTAAATATCTCACTGAACTTGAAACTCTTTGGCTTTGTGGGAATGATATATCAGATATATCAGCTTTAGAGAGTTGTGTTAAATTACAAGAATTAACTCTGCAAGGGATAACAGCAGATGACTATTCTGTGTTATTAAAGCTTCCGAATTTGCGCTTTTTAGTAATGGATACAAGTTTGGTAAATGAAGAAATATTAAATTCTCTCATTGAAAGAGAAGTAGAGATTTATGGGTTTGACTAAAGTGGGAAGCATTATGTAAATATTGCTGACTATATGAATAGTGCTATTAATAGATATATAAACAGGATTACTCTGAGGAGGATTGATTGAATTTATTTATGATAAAAAACAACTACAGATTCACTCTTTACGCCTGTTATCTCGGTTACGTAACTCAGGCTATCGTCAATAATTTTCTTCCGCTGATTTTCCTTATCCTCAGCAGAAGATTCGGCATCAGTCTTACTCAGATCACCTTTCTCATTACTGTGAATTTTCTGGTACAGCTTACTGTCGACCTTATTTCCGCTAAGTTTGTGGATAAAATCGGTTACAGAATTTCTATTGTTACTGCTCATATCTGCTCTGTGATCGGACTTATCGGTATAGGTCTGCTCCCGTTTATTATGAGCTCGCCTTATATGGGACTGATTATCTCGGTTGTAATCTATGCTGTGGGCGGAGGTCTTATTGAGGTGCTTATTTCTCCAATCGCTGAGGCTTGTCCTACTGAAAACAAAGCGTCGGTTATGAGCCTTCTGCACTCGTTTTACTGCTGGGGAACTGTCGCTGTTATTCTTGTTACAACAATTCTGCTCAGACTCCCGTTTGATGACTGCTGGCGGTTTATCGCTTTTTTCTGGGCTGTTGTGCCTTTAATTAACTGCATACTCTTTTCATTTGTTCCTATCGGAAGTCTCACTGAAGACGGCACCTCGCTTTCAGTTAAAGAGCTTTTCTCCAATACTCTTTTCCCTGTTTTTGTAGTGCTTATGGTCTGCTCGGGAGCTTCTGAACTGGCTATGAGTCAATGGGCTTCGGCTTTTGCGGAAAGTGCTCTCAACGTGAGCAAAACCACAGGTGACCTTGCGGGACCTTGTCTGTTTTCCGTTCTTATGGGCAGTGCTCGTGTGCTTTATGCAAAATTCAGCCACAAAATCAAGCTTCCTTCTCTGCTTATGGGCTCGGGAGCTTTATGCGTGGTTTCCTATCTGGCATCGGCTCTTTCGTCAAATCCTGTTATTGCTCTTGCAGGCTGTGCCTTGTGCGGACTGTCTGTGGGAGTCCTATGGCCCGGAGTATTCAGTCTTGCATCGGAAAGTATCCCAAAGGGCGGTACTCTGATGTTCGCCTTGCTTGCTCTGGCGGGAGATATCGGCTGTTCGGGAGGTCCTACTCTTGTGGGAATTCTCTCAGACGGCAATCTCAAAAAGGGGCTTATTTATGCAATAATATTTCCTGTAATCCTCATTGCCTTTACGCTTATCTACAGGAAAATCTCACAAAAATACAAAACAAAAAAGGACTGCTGAATGTCGTCACCCATAGGGAAGAAAGATAAACCGATTGAGAAAAGGCTGTTGTACCATATTTCAGGTACAACAGCCTTATTTTATTTATAAACAATGATACTTTTGTTTATTAAATATCAATTTAATGACAATAATATATCAATTTCTTCATCAGTAAAAACGCCTGTTATTTTATCAGTACAATTTTTTTAATAAGCACTTTGACTTCCCACCACCATAATCAGCACAGGCATTACGAATACAGTTACATTGATAAGAGTTGCTGAGAAACGGCTCTTGCTGTGCTTTGAAACAAGGAGCATTGCAAGTGCGCAGAG
>JAZPYL010000053.1:0-51228 GCA_045544175.1 Acutalibacteraceae bacterium
ACCCTCTTCATCAACTCCCCCCACGAAGCATAAACTGAACAGCACCAATTACCCTCTTCCTCAGCTTTCCCCCACAGAACAGAAAGAGCATACCCTTAGGAATACCTTTAAAAGACAGTACGCGTGCTTGCGGCGCGGACAGAAAACGGAACAACGGGAAAGCCCCTTTGGTGATTGGGTAAAAATACACATACCTGCGGTGCGGAATCACGGATTTTTCGGTAGTGCAGAGAGTGTGTTTCTTTATGTACGGCAGACTGAGGAAATAACAAAAAAGTTTATACTGACAGGCGACCGAAAAAGTCCATTTCAGCATCCGACTAGTCATACATTCATAGCATCCAAAAAAGCGATTTTGGTTACTTTTGTCAAGACAAAAGTGACTCTGCGAAGCTCGTAGAACTTAGAAGAAACATCCATATAAACATCAAAAGAACCACTTAAAAGCTAACATTACCAACCTAAGATTCTTCACTGCGTTCAGAACGACAATGTGGGGTTTGCGTTCAGAAGGACAGTGGAAATATAATCGACGGATATACCTGTCACAGCCTCGTAACCCTCTGCGGAAAAAAGCAAAAAAAGAAAGGCCGCGGAAAACCCGCGACCACAATTCTGCATTCTGCACTCTGCATTCTGCATTCAATAAAAGCGAGGCATTTCTGCCCCGCGATTGCGCATTGCTAACTTGGTATTTACTCGACAATAGTATTGAGCCATACACCTTTTTTCATAAAAGTAAAGCCTAATATGCATTTAATTATATCTGCCGCATTGATAATAATATACATCGGCACAATAGGTACCCCCGTAAATCTGCTCAGTACAAATGCAAGCGGCACCGATACAATCCAGACGAAACCGCTGTCAAAAAGGAAGGTAATGACTGTTTTTCCTCCTGATCTGAGAGTAAAATAAGTTGCATTTGTAAAAGACTGTACCGGCATAAACGCCGCCACAACAACTATCAGCATTGTAGCAAGATGACGAATCTCATCAGAAGTCTTATATATTTTCGGGAACACGGGAGAAAACGCCGCCATCGCAAGACCTATGAATACAACTGTAAAAACTGCAAAGAACAGAAGCCTTGTACTTGCCATTTTTGCCTTTTCCTTTTCCCCTGCACCAAGCATCTGACTTAAAACAATACCTATTGCACTGCCGAAGGATATAAATGCCACATTAAAAACATTGCTTATGGTGGAAACGATGTTAACCGCCGCAACTACATCAAGACCTCTCGTTGAATAGCACTGATTAAGCATAGCCATACCCGAAGCCCACAGTGCCTCATTTGCAAGAAGTGGCAGGGATATAAGAGTAACCTTCGCAAGGAACTGCCTTGTAATAGTTGTCGATGTGAACAGACCTCTGATAAAAGGATATTTTTTATTATGAGTATGAGTCCATATAAGGAGTATAGCAAGCTCTACATAACGCGAAATAACCGTAGCTATAGCTGCACCCTCTATTCCAAGGGCAGGCGCGCCGAAGTGACCGAAGATAAGAATGTAGTTGAACACCAGGTTCACAAGCACGGCAGTTACAGTTGAAATCATCGGTATAACCCTGTCGCTTGTTTCTCTGAGGGTACTTGCATAAGCCTGAGCAAGAGCAAAAGGCGGAAGTCCGAAAAGCATAATGCTGAGATAGCTTCTGCAGTACTCGGCAACGATTTGTGTATCCCCTGCATCAGCCTCACCCTGAAGATAGGCGGCAATAAGCACATCTCCCGAGGAAACGAAAGCCGCAATACCTACAGCGGTGAGAAAAACCGCAAACATTATTTTATACTGCATCGTGTCTTTTACACCGGCGTTATCTTTTTTGCCGTAAAACTGTGCCGTAAAAATACCGGCACCGGACATAGCGCCGAAAACACAAAGGTTAAACACGAATATCAGCTGATTTACAATTGATACGCCGGACATCGGCAAGGTGCCTACCTGTCCGACCATAATATTGTCAAGTAAGCTCACAAAATTTGTAACGCCCGACTGAATCATTATAGGAACTGCAACAACAAGCATTCTTTTAAAATAAGGTATGCCTGTTTTAATAAAACTTTTCATCTGTTTTTCCTTTCAAGATGTTACTGCAAGTGTGCAATTTTATATATTTATAATTCACCAAAAAAAGTCGGCAATACAAAAAGCATTGCCGAAAATGATTTTTATTTGAAAATAGATTCAGATTGACCGATATCCATTCTTTCGAAGAAGTCAGCAAGGAAATTTGTAATAAGAATTCTGAGGTTATCAATGATTTCTGTCAGCTTCTGAAGGAAGTTGCGTCCTTCATATATACCGTCCTTTATTTCCTCTCCGACTACACCGGGATCTTCCTTAAGAACGTCTTCAAGAACATCTCCGACCGTTTCATTGGGAATTTCAATGCTGCCTGCATCCAAAGCCATTGCGCTCATTCCTAAAAGGAAGGTGAAGCAAAGAACTACTGTCATAAACAGTATAAAATATTTATTTTTCATTTCCTTTTTCCTCCAATCAATTACTGATGTGTTAAAATTATAACAAATAATTGTTCAATATGCAAGTGGAAATGAAAAAATATATAGCAATCGGGGGGACTTTGCCGTAAAATCAGAAAAGCCCCCTATAAAAAGCAGAGCGGATAACCAAGCCTGAACCTGTGTTACACTATCGGCTTTCTTAAGGCTTACCTGCCACCGATGACCGTCCCTGCATAAGCGTGAGCATACATACAAAATGCTTTCACAGTATTTTATGCACCTTTCAGGCATTTGACATTGAGCCTTGATTTAAGATATAATATCAGGGTATTTTCTGAAAAGAAAGGAAGATTTTTATGAAAAAGAATATAGGTATTGTTTTTGCAGACGGTATGGAGTACAGTCCGTTTCTCAATTATGCTAAGAAAAAGGACGGCAAGGAATTCATTCTCAGAGGAAACGAGGCTGTTTCCTTCACATTAAGCTCCGACGGCAGAGAGCTTGAAATAACAGGTGTCAAGTGCGGCATCGGTAAAGTAAACGCCGCCTCTGCAGCTGCTTTTCTTATAAGCGACAAAAACGCAGATTTCATCCTCAATGCAGGTCTTTCGGGTGCCGTTCATTCTCTGAGAAGAGAAGATATGGTTGCCGCTGAAAGCTATGTGGAATGTGACTACGATTTAAGTGCAATAGGCTATCCCTTAGGAGTAAAGCCCGACGGCCAAAACTATATCTATCATGCCGACGAAAAACTTCTTGGCTACGCTCTTGAAAGTCAGGGCATAATAAAAGCTAAAACAGGCACAGGTGACATTTTCCTTACAGACAGCACAAAAAAAGCTCTCTTTTTTGAAACCTTCGGTGTAGAAGCCTTTGATATGGAAACTGCCGCTATTGCTTCCGTTTGTGATAAGTGCGGTATTCCTATGCTCTCTTTAAGAAAAATCAGTGACGATGCCGATGACTGCTCCGTAGAGGATTACCGTGAAATGAATGAAAGAGAAGAAGCATGTCTGACAGAGCTTCTCGAAAAAATCATTCTTCGTCTTCTTAAAGACCCGACGCAGTGGTAATTTTCCAATAAAAAAATAACTTTTGTGAAATTAAATGAAAAAAATCCCTTGAAAAAAATTTTTTCAGGTAGTATAATTAATAATGTATATTAATATAGCGGATTTTTGACCTTTTTTAAGGAGATTTACAAGAGAGGAAAACAGGTCAAGGCAAAAAAAGAAACGGGGCGTTAAACAATGAAAGCAGATTTACACTGCCACACAAAACTTTCGGATGGCACAATGGGTATTGACGATTTAATAATTCTCGCCAAGAACAGCGGCGTTACCACTCTTGCCATCACTGACCACGATTGCCTTGCAGGCACCGTCAGAGCTGAGCTTATCGGTAAGAGACACGGTATCAACGTTATTCCTGCCGTAGAGTTTTCTGCAACTGACTCAAAAAGGAATTCCAAGGCGCATATTCTCTGTTACCTTCCCGACAGACCCGAAAGACTTGAAGGTCTTTGCAAGAGTAACTCCTTAAAAAGAAAAAGGGCAGCTCAGATAATGGTTCTGAAGGTTGCCAATAAATTCCCCGTAACTCCCGATTTTATTGCAAAATGCTGTCAGGGCTCAACCAATATTTATAAACAGCACATTATGCAGGCTCTTATGGAAGCCGGTTATACAACCACAATTTTCGGCGACCTTTATAAAATGCTCTTTACAAAAGAATCAAAAATGAACGTGCTTATGGACGCTAAATATCCCGAACCCACCGAAATAATCGATGCTATCCACGAAGCAGGCGGTATCGCAGTTCTTGCTCATCCGGGCTTTTACGATAACTTCGAGCTCCTTGAAGAGCTTATCCCCTACGGACTTGACGGTGTAGAGGTTTGGCATCCCGAAAACACTCCCGAGCAGCAGGAGCTTCTTAAAGAAACAGCAGCAAAGCATTCACTTGTTATGACCGGCGGCAGCGATTTCCACGGTGCATTCAACGCTTATCCCCTGAGAATAGGCGAATACGGTCCTGACGAGGATGCCCTCAGCTATCTTCTTTCATACAAGGCTAAAAAACGCAGAAAGCAGAAAAAGCTTGAAGCTGCAGCGGCAAAGGAAGAATCCAAAGCCAACGCATAAACTTCTTTTTCAGAAAGGAATATCACTATGAGCGAAAGCGATGTAAAGATTTATGTCAGTAAGAAAGAACTGAACAACGGCGCAGACCTTGCAGGTGTATTTGACAGTGTTATTGTTCACCGTGTAAACGGCAACATTGACAAAGCCAAGGCTCTCGGCAATATTTTAGGCACTGTTACGCCCACAGGCGACGAAGGTCTTGTTGTAAACATCAAAGAACATCTTGCTCCCAAATATTTTGCTCAGGATATTCTCTATCAGATAAAGGTTCTTCTTGTTTTCGCCTGCGAAACTCTTCTTCAGCTTGAAATTCCCTCGGAGCTTGTCTCATCTACAGCAATAGCTGCAATGTACGAGTCTATACAGAAAAATTCACCTGGCTTTTACAAAAACATTTCTAACGGTGCTGCCTTCACCTTCTATTACCTTGCTATTCAGAAGGGCGGAGACGTAAGCGACAACATCGGTGAGGCCTTTGCAATGCTCTGCTCCGTAAAGAATAAGGAAGGCTTTGTATCGGCAGGTAAAACTGTTTGGAATCTTGCCGTTGATATTATTACAAAGGAAATTGAAAAGGCTGAATTCCAGAATATCTGACATAACAGAATTTTTATAGGCATAGGTTTTCCTGTGCCTTTTTTGTACAAAAAACTTCATCGGAGGACTTTTTTATGAAAATCAAAGACATTTGCGAAATCTTAGAGGGTGAAATTATCTGTCGCGGTGACCTTGGTGATATCGAGGTAAATGCAGCCTGCGGCAGCGATATGATGAGTGACGTGCTTGCTTTTGTAAAAGAGCAGGCCACCCTTCTCACAGGACTTGTTAATCCTCAGGTAGTACGTACCGCTGAAATGATGGATATGCACTGCATTATCTTTGTAAGAGGCAAGCGCCCTACCTTGGAAATGATTGAAATGGCAGAGGACAGAGATATGGTTATGATCTGCACTGAGCTTGAAATGTTCACCTCCTGCGGCAGACTTTACTCTGAAGGTCTGAGAGGAGGCAGCGGAAAATAATGTCAGAAAGCATCAGACTTCACTATGAAGTACCCGGTGACGACTTCACAAGAGCAGGTGCGGCATCAGGCAGTGTCAAGCGCACTCTGAAAGAACTCGGTATTGCGCCGAATATTATAAGAAATGTCTCCATCGCTATGTATGAAGGCGAAATCAATATGGTTATCCATGCCAACGGCGGCGAAATCGACGTTGAAATTACAGAAAACGAAATTATTATGGCTCTCAAGGATCAGGGCCCCGGCATCGAAAACATTGACCTTGCCATGAAGGAAGGCTTTTCAACTGCTCCCGATAACATAAGAAACTTAGGTTTCGGTGCAGGTATGGGACTTCCCAACATCAAAAAGTATACCGACGAGTTCTCAATCGATACAGTTATCGGTGTAGGTACCACTCTCAATATGAAGGTATACATACAGTAAAAGGATTTCAAAAAAAATATGAAGACAGGAGGCTCTTATGGCTATTACATTCCATTCCGTACGTCTTGATGCCGACAAGTGTCAGGGCTGTACCAACTGTATAAAACGTTGTCCTACCGAGGCAATAAGAGTCAGAAACAAAAAAGCGTACATAATTTCCGACCGCTGTATTGACTGCGGTGAGTGCATAAGAGTCTGCCCTCATCACGCAAAGTATGCAGTTACGGAACACTATAATGAAATACTCAATTACAAGCACAGAATTGCCCTTGCCGCTCCTGCCCTTTACGGTCAGTTCAATAATCTGGAAAATGTTGACTATGTACTCACAGGCCTTAAGAAGATGGGCTTTGATGATGTTGTTGAGGTAAGCAAGGGCGCAGAGCTTATAAGCAGTGCAACAAGAATTATGTTTGAAACAGGCGAGCTTAAAAAGCCCGTTATTTCCGTAGCCTGCCCTGCAGTTGTAAGACTTATCAGAACAAGATTCCCCAATCTTATCCCAAATCTTCTCCCCCTTTGTGCGCCCATTGACATTGCCGCAAAGAATGCAAGAGAAGAAGCGCGAAAAAAAACAGGTCTCAGTGATGAGGATATAGGCGTATTCTTTATCTCTCCCTGCCCTGCGAAAAGAACGGCCATCCGTTCGCCTCTGTGCTATGAAAAATCAGATATCAACGGTGCTTTCGCCATAAAGGATATTTATCCCGTCCTTCTTCAGACTATGGATAAGCTTAAGCCTGAAGAGCTTGAGCCCCTTAATTCATCAGGAATTATCGGTGTAGGCTGGGCAAGCAGCGGCGGTGAAGCAGCAGGGCTTCTTAAGGAAAGATATCTCGCTGCCGACGGAATTGAAAACGTTATAAAGGTACTCGAAGAGCTTGAGGACGAAAAGCTCAACGACCTTGACTTTATAGAGCTCAACTGCTGTACAGGCGGTTGTGTAGGCGGTGTTCTCACTGTTGAAAACCCTTATGTTGCAAAGGCTCGTATTCAGAGGCTGAGAAAGTTTATGCCTGTTTCCTGCAACAGTATAACCAGCGATTTTGACCTTGACGAGCTCGCATGGACCAACGAGCTTACTCCCTCCCCCGCAATGAAGCTTGCTGACAACGTTATCAAAGCAATGCGAATGATGTCAAAGCTCAGAGAAATTGAAGCTTCTCTGCCGGGCCTTGATTGTGGAATATGCGGTGCCCCCTCATGTCACGCCCTTGCCGACGATATAGTAAGAGGCTACGCTGAGGAAAGCGACTGCCTTCTTAAAAAATTCAGTGCCGAGGCGCATACGGAAGGCGAAGACTGGCTTCCCCTTCCCTTCAGAGACAAAATAATCACAGAAGATACAGGTGAAGATAAAAATGAAGGTTAAAGAACTTGTCGAAAAACTCGATTTAAAAATACTTACAGAAGGCGACCTTGAAAGAGAAGTTACCGGCTGCTACAGCGGTGACCTTCTTTCATGGGTTATGTCAAGAGCAAGAGAAGGCGATGTCTGGCTTACGGTTATGGGCAATGTCAATGCCGTCGCTGTTGCCGTCCTCTCCGACTGTGCCTGCATTATTCTTACAGAGAATGCACCTCTTGACGATGCAGCAAAGGAAAAGGCTCTTGAGCAGGATGTCACATTCCTTATGAGCGACAAAAACGCCTACAGCCTTTCCGTTGAGATTTCAAAGCTGATATGAAGCTTTTCTATGACTTACATCTTCACTCCTGTCTTTCACCCTGCGGCGACAACGATATGTCACCCTATAACCTTGTGAATATGGCAAAGCTTTTAGGCTACGATATTATTGCGCTTACGGACCACAACAGCTGTGAAAACTGTGAAAGTGCAGTAAAAATCGGCAAGGATATAGGAATTACTGTTGTTCCCGGTATGGAAATATGCACAAGTGAAGAAATACATAACGTCTGTCTTTTTCCCACAGTGGAAAAAGCTATGGAGTTCAGCCGTTTTATAAAAACGACTATGCCTCCCATAAAAAACAAAGAAAAGATTTTCGGTGAGCAGCTTATTATGGACACCGAAGACGGCGTTCTGGGTAAGGAAGAAATTCTTCTCACTCTCGCCTCTTCACTTAGCATCGACGAGCTTCCCGATACGGTAAGCGAATACGGCGGCATATGCTATCCGGCACATATAAACCGAAGCTCATACAGTATTATTTCTGCTCTCGGTGACTTTCCCGAAAATCTTAAGGTCAATGCCTTTGAGCTGACCCCCGACGGCAACGAAGAAGAATACCGTAAGAATTATCCTGCATTAAAAGATAAGATTCTTATCCGTTCTTCCGATGCCCACTATCTTCAGAATATGCGCGAGGCCGAATTCAGCCTTGACCTCAAAGAGAATTCCGCCCGGGCACTTATTTCATTTTTTAAAGGAGAATGACTATGACAGAAAAAGAAAGAGCAAGAGAGCTTTTCCTTGAAGGCTATAACTGTTCTCAGTCTGTTTTCTGTGCCTTTTGCCACCGTTTCGGATTAGACGAAGAAACAGCGAAAAAAATCTCCGCAGGTCTTGGCGGAGGTGTAGGCAGAATGAGAGAGGTATGCGGTGCCGTGTCAGCTTCAGCTATGGTGCTGGGCTCAATCTGTGCGGCCACCGACGGCAAGGACAGTGAAGCAAAGCAGAAAAACTATGACCTTGTAAGAGAGTTTTCCGAAAAATTCACTCTTCTGCATTCCTCCATTATCTGCAGAGACCTTATAAAGCTTCCCGTAAAAATGGAAGGCACTGCAAAGCCCGATGACAGAACAGCTGAATATTATAAAAAGCGTCCCTGCCTTAAAATCGTTGAAGATGCGGCAGAGATACTTACGGAAATGATAGAAAAATACGAAAAGTAAAATAACCCATTTACAAAAAAACGAGAGCAGTCAATGACTGCTCTCATTATTTCTTTAATTTAATTATGCAGGCTGTTCGCCGCGGAATACATCATAGAAAATGTACTTGAAGAATGAGAAAATTTCAAGGAAGAAATCAGCAATAACCTGATACATATTTCTGTGCTGCTCGTTTTCTTCAGGTGCAGGCTCAGTAGCTGTTGCATCCTCAGCAAATGCTCCTACGCTCATCACTGACATAAGCATAAGCAGTGAAAGGAGAACAGAAATAAACTTCTTAAGATTTTTCTTCATATTGTTTTACCTCCGTTTAAAATTTTTCCTTGTGGTATTATTTTAACCTAAGTCAGACAAATAGTCAATAATTTAGGTTAATTTTTTATCTGGTTTTAACCTTTACAGCTTCAGATCCTTCACTTATATATTCTTTATCACCTATAAATCTGTAGGCTCTTGTTCTGTAATAATATGTTCCGAAAAGCTTATCAGCCTTGTCCGTAAATCTGAGTGCAGTTCCCGACTCGGTTCTTCCGACCTCTTCAAAGTTCTCTGCATCACTGCTTCGTTCGAGTATATATCCCTGTGCACCTGCAACGATTCTCACCTGAATAAACACTCTTCCGAAAGCACCTTTTTTCACCTCAACAAGCTCACCGCAATCAAGATATATACAGGAAACCTCTTTACTGAAGTTGCCTTCCCTGTATCCGTTTTCATCCTGCATTACACTCTGAACACTGTAATGATATACCTGACCTGCCACCACGTCCTTGTCAGTAAACCTTGTACCTTTGACCTTGCCCACAGGAATAATCTGGTCAAAAAAGTCATTCCTGCGGTTAATCACAAAATCAGTTTTATCATTGTGGGATTTCCATGTAAGCTTAATTGCATTCTGTCCTAAGGGAACGGCAGACACTTCATCAGGTGCCGCTATATCCGAAACAATCTCAGCAGCTGTCGGACTGATTTTTTTGGAAGTCTTTTTTCCCGAAAGATTCCTGACTGCCACTATTTTATACCAATAGGTAACGTCTTTTTTTACATCGGCATCCGTATATACCGTCTTAGCTGTCCACTTAAGAGCAGCATACTCACCGTCAGCCTTACGGCAACGCTTTACACAATATTTTTCGGCGCCGGGCACTTCAGTCCAGCAAAGCCTGATTTTGTTCTGGTCAACAACAGAGGTTTCGGTTATTTTAGGACAAGTCTTTAACTTTTTATCATCAAAACTCATATTAACGCCCGTTCACCGCCTTAACTAACCTTTTACAGTATATTATATCAATTGAAAGATAAAAGAGAAGCACTTTCTTTATCAAGAAATACAGTTACATCACCGTGAAGCTTCAGTATACTTGCGGGACATTCGGGTGAAACCTCACCTTCAACGAGCGCCTTTACTGCCTTAGCCTTGCTTTCACCGGTAGCAATAAGAATTATCTTTCTGCTTCTCATAATATCGCCTATACCCATAGTAAGTGCATACTCAGGCATAGTGTCACCGACTGCTTCAAAATACTTTTTGTTGGAGTCTATGGTGCTCTGTGTGAGCTTTACGGCGAAGGGACCGTCAGCGAAGGTATCACCGGGCTCGTTAAAGCCAATGTGTCCGTTAGTGCCTATGCCGAGAATCTGAATATCAATTCCGCCGCTTTCCTTGATTTTTTCGCTGTATCTCTTACATTCCTCTTCATTGTTATCTGCAGTACCTGAAAGGAAATTCACACGGCTGAAATCAACATCGGTTTTTCCGAAAAGATTATCCTTCATAAAGTAGAAATAGCTGTTGACATTTTCTCTGTCAAGACCTACATATTCGTCAAGATTGAAAGTGGTTATGTATTTGAGTGAAACCTCACCCTTTTCATAGGCCTCAATAATTCTCTTATAGGTTTCAACAGGAGATGCACCCGTCGCAAAGCCGAGAACGCTTCCGTGCTTATTATTGACCTGTTTGATAATTATATCTGCTGCTGCTTCAGAAATCTGTACAGGATTATCCAATACTATTACTTTCATTTTTCCTTATCTCCTTTGCTTTTTACTGATATTATTTAATATAATAACATATTTGTACCTGTTTTTCAATTGTTTTAAAGGACTGTATGTTGTTTTTTTAGTTCTTTTTGTGTTATAATGGTATTATCTTAAGAAGAACAGACTGTCTTACAGTTTTCAGGTAAGCAATAAAGGAATGACAAATATGAAAATTCTTGCAATCGAATCATCCTGCGACGAGACAGCGGCAAGTGTTGTAGAGGACGGAAGAACTGTCCTCTCGAGCATAGTTGCCTCTCAGGTAGCAGAACATAAAATATACGGCGGCGTTGTACCCGAAATAGCATCGCGCCGTCATGCAGAAGCTGTTTCTGCCGTTACAAAAAAAGCTCTCAGCGATGCTGAATGTGAGCTTAAGGATATTGACGCTATTGCAGTAACCTATGCACCCGGTCTTATAGGTGCTCTGCTCGTAGGTGTCAACTATGCAAAGGGACTTTCCTATTCGGCAGATATACCCCTTATTCCCGTTCATCATCTACGCTCACATATTGCGGCAAACTACATTACACATAAAGACCTTAAGCCGCCCTTCTTCTGTCTTGTGGTCAGCGGCGGCAACACCCTTATGGTTGAGGTTAAGGACTATACGGATTTCAATGTTATCGGAAGAACAAGAGACGATGCGGCAGGTGAAGCCCTCGACAAAGCGGCAAGAACTATGGGTATCCCCTATCCCGGCGGACTTAATCTTGACCGTATGGCAAAGGACGGTGACAGCACCGCCTATAAATTTCCCACACCCAAGGTAGAAAATGCACCCTATGATTTCAGCTTTTCGGGACTTAAAACATCAGTTATCAACATAGTCCACAACGCAAAGCAGAAGGGCGAGGAAATAAACGAAAAGGATTTAGGCGCATCTTTTATGAAAAGTGTCAGCTCCTGCCTTTGCAAGAACACGGAAAAAGCAATGAAGGACTTCGGCCATAAAACCCTTGTCCTTGCAGGCGGTGTTTCAGCCAACTCCGTTCTGAGAAGCGATATTGAAGCTCTCTGCAAAAAGAACGGCTGGAAATTATATCTCCCCGAGCTTTCTCTCTGCGGTGATAATGCCGCTATGGTAGGTGCTCAGGGCTACTACGAATATTTAAGCGGGAACATCGCTTCAACTGAGCTTAACGCCTATGCGGGAATGAGTATAGACAAGATATTCAAATAATAAAGGAGGCAAAGGTATGAAAAAGATATTTATCAGAAAAATCAGAAGATATACGGGCATTGCCTTTGTCTTCGTGATTTTTGCTCTCTGCTTCTCCCTGAGCTCTCAGGCAGCAATGTCCGAGAGTGAAGTAAAAAAACGTCTTTCCTCATATTCCGAGAGCTTCACGGCATACTCAGAGGACACTCTGTATATAGACTATCCGAAATGGGATATTAATCAGGAAGAAATGTATTATGCCATAAGTGATATTGCCGGTGCTCTTATGGGCGAGCCCGTAGAGGATTACTGTCAGGTAGAAATCAGATTTTACTATAAAGCAGGCACTCACGGCAACGACCTCAACACCTTCGGCAATTATCTTTTCAAATATAAAAAAGCTCTCGGTAATTTCTGGACTGACTGGAGCCGTTACAATAAAATGGAAATGATTGTGACCTCCCACAACCGCGGTGAAAAATACAGTGCCTGCGCTACGCTTAAGCTTAACGGGTCAACAGGAGAAAAAGGCAAAGCATATACGGACAAGCTTATGGCAATCATAAAAGATGCCCGTGCTGTCTGTGACACTGACAGAGAAATGGTGGACTATTTTCTCTCCTGGCTTGACGAAAATGTCGTCTACCGATACTACACCGGCTGGACAAATGATCCCTACTATGCTCTTGTCCGCGGAAAAACCGTATGCGGCGGTTATGCAAACGCTTTCAAGGATTTATGTAACGCCGTCGGCATACCTGCAATCGTCCCCGTCAATGAAAAGGCTAATCACGCCTGGAGTCAGGTTTATGTTGACGGAAAATGGTATACGGCTGACCTTTGTGATGTAGTCAAACCAGAAAGCGGAACATATTCGGGCTATCTTTTTACAGACCCGGATCTTGAAATGGACTGCAAAAAATTCACCGAAAGCCACAAGGCAGAATATGTTGACAGCTTTGCCGAAAGCAGCTGTACCAACATCAAGGTCTGCACCTTCTCCTATGACTCATCAAAAAGATATACAGGCAAAGCTATCAAGCCTTCGGTTACCGTAAAATATAACGGCAAGACCTTGAAGAAAGGCACACACTACACCGTTAAATATTCAGCCAACACCCTTCCCGGCACAGCTCTTATTAAAATTGAAGGCATCAAAGCAAATGGCTACAAGGGCAGCAAAACACTTGAATTCAGGATTTCACTGGGGATGCCTTCCTCTCTTACGGCAACACCCGAAAAAACCTCAGCCACACTTAAATGGAAAGAGGTAACAGGTGCTACAAGCTACATAGTAAGAATATATGATGTAAAAAAGAAAAAGTATACTGACCTTTCAAAAATCAAAGGAACATCCTGCAAAGTCAGAGATCTTAAGCCCGGAACCGAATATACATTCTCTGTAGTATCCTGTGTCACCTCTTCGGGCAAGGACTACAGAAGCAGCAACAAAAAGGTTACCTTTACAACAAAGCCTGATAAAGTCAAAGAGCTTAAGATATCTTCCGTAAAATCGTCGGGCCTTAAGCTTACATGGGCAAAAGCGAACACAGCAAAAGAATATGAAATATATATAAGCACCGACGGCAAGAAATGGAAAAAGAAGGCTTCAACAAAAAAGACAGCTTATACCGTGAAATCCCTTAAAGCAAATAAGAAATACTATTTCAAGGTAAGAGCAGTAAACAAGTCGGGCAAGGGAAGCTTCAGCAGTAAAAAAAGCAAAACCACCCTTCTTTCTGCTCCTGAAATCAGTCTTTCTGCCGGCAACAATTCCGTAACTGTAAGCTGGGATAAGGTATCGGGTGCAAAAGGCTATGCGGTTTACTATTCAACCAACAAAGAGATGATGGGAAGTAAGAAAGTAACCGTAACGGGCTCAAAGAAAACAAAGATCAAAATTTCCTCACTCAAGGATAAGAAAAAATACTACATAAGAGTAAAGGCATACAAAACCTCTGACGGTGAAAAAATCTACGGTCAGTATTCCTCAGTATCGGGAGTGAAAACAAAATAAAAAAATAAGGAACTGTTCAATTACGGACAGTTCCTTTTAATATTGACTTTTTCAGTTTTCTTTGAGTGCTTTATACTTTTTCTCGGAATAAACGCCGACAGACAGGAAAAGAATAACGAAGAAGTGAACTACAACCTCAATATAAGCGGCACTGTCAACAGAACTTTTCATCAGAAGAAAAATATAGCCGAGAAGACACACAAAATCTGCCCCGTAAAAAGCCAGTGAAGCCCTGAGCCATTTCTGATTTTTAACGTTAAGAACGGCAAGAAAAATATAAACAGCCACAAAAACAGCCACAACGGCATAAGCTGCTCCTTTGCCGATTTCTCCTGCATGAGAAAGCTTAAGCATTATTTCGGGAACGGAAAGACTGAAGTAAAAATCAAAATCGCCTTTAATAAAATAACGGATAATATATATAAATCCTAAAATACCCGCAAGGGTAAAGGCCGTTACGGCAGACTTTAAATTAGTTTCGTGCTTTTTGATTATATCCTCTTTGGTAAAATTCTTATTCATCATTTTTCTCCTTTACCATGTGAATTTTGTCAGCTGACCCTGACATAAAAGGTCAGGATAATTCCACTGACGCAATATTTCATAAGTTACAACAGCGGCTGTGTTAGAAAGATTAAGGCTTCTCGCATCGCTTACCATAGGGATTCTCAAAGACCTCTCTTCATTATCCTTAAGAAGCTCTTCGGGAAGACCTGCATCCTCTCGTCCAAAAAGAATAAATGTATTATCGGGGTAAGAAACCTCCGTATAAATTCTTCTGCCTTTAGTGGTCAGATAGAAAAAATTACCGCCCTTGTTTTTTTCAAAAAAGTCATCGAGACCCTCATAATATGTTATATCGAGCATATGCCAATAATCAAGGCCTGCTCTTTTTAATTTTTTATCGTCAACGGTAAATCCCATAGGCTTCACAAGATGAAGAGATGCACCCGTTGCAGCGCAGGTTCTTGCTATATTGCCCGTATTCTGAGGAATCTGCGGCTCAACAAGAACTATATTTATTTTTGACATAAACGCCTCCTGAATATTTTATGAAAAACATTGTATCATATTTTATATAAAAAAGAAATAGCGAAAGAAAAATTTACAGGTAATAATAAAGACCTGCTGTGCAAAGGATATAACTGTCCTTTCAGGCTTATCACCCTGAAATCAGGAACAAAATTAAAAAAGAGGGATAATATGAAGAAGAACACCTTAATGACCGGCATAGGCATCGGTATGGCAGTAGGCGGTGTCACTGCTTTTATGAAGGGTGCTATGCGTGGCAGCGGTATGAGACGCTCAATGAAAAAGAATATGAACAAGGCTATGAAAACTGTTGAAAGCATCGCAGGCGACATAGGATATATGTTCAAGTAAGAATGCTTAAGGGGGGGATTCCCCTCTTTAGCTACATAACAATTAAAAGGAGACAGCTTATGAAAAAACATATATCCCTGATTTTAGCCCTTCTTCTGCTTTTCACCTTCACTGCCTGTATAGCAGTAAAAGAGGATACAGACCTTACTGCAGACTCTGCTTCATCATCCGAATCTCAGTCTCAGAGTGAATCACAGAGTGAAACCGAGACGCCCTCAGCCGAAGAAATGAACACTCAGATTAATTCTTCAACGGTGCTTGATGAAGAAAACGTTTCCGCCGAAAAAGAAATGATAATTAAAGGCGCTCAGGGCGGAGACACACTGACAGGTCTTACTCCCCTCTCCCCCGTTTCCTACACTGCGGCCTCTGCACCGAATGGAATATCAACAAAAAAGCTTTCCCATTCTCACGGTCCTGCCTCTGACGGCAAGCCTCACCACACCGTTGTAGGCTTTCAGAAAGCCTTCGACAAATACGGTGCAGTAACCCTTGATACCGTAAGCAAGGAAAAGGTCTTATACCTCACCTTTGACTGCGGCTATGAATATGAAAATCTCACATCAAAGGTTCTTGATGTGCTCAAGAAAAAGAACGTTCCCGCTGCATTTTTCTGCACCCTTGACCACATTAAAGGTGAGCCCGATTTAATTGCCCGAATGATAAAGGAAGGCCACATTGTCGGCAACCATTCCACCACTCACCCCTCCTTTGCCGATATCACAAGAGAGCAGATGGCAAAGGAAATCGAAGAGACAGAAAACTATCTTCGTGAAAGCTTCGGCTATGCGGCAAAGTATTTCCGCTTCCCTGCAGGTGAGTATACGGAAAGCGCCCTCCAGCTTATTGACTCCCTCGGTTATATGAGTGTTTTCTGGTCGGTAGCATACGATGACTGGGATACAAATCAGGTGAGAGGCAAGGACTACGCCATAGAAAAGGTAATGTCAAGACTTCACAACGGCGCAATCATCCTTCTTCACAGTGTTTCAAAGGATAACGCCGCCGCTTTAGGCGAGATTATCGACAAAGCAAGAGAAGAAGGCTACGTGTTCAGAGCACTGACTGATTATAAAGGGCCAAGGGCCGAGGGCTAAGGGCCAAGGTGGCTCTGCATAGATATAAAAAAACAGTTTAACCGTTCAATATACTGTTATAAAAAGCAGGTGCTTTGGAGCGAAACATCACAAAGCACCTGCTTTTATCGTATTATTCAAAATCAAATTCGTCCTCGTTTTTTCTTTTGAATATCTCAAAAATTTCTTCGAGAGCCGTATCGTCATTTTCTCTTTCGTAGGCTTCCTTGCCGTCCTTCTGAATTATTTTAAAAATATCCACATATCCGTCATCATCAAGAGGGGCAACAACGGCATATTCGTTCTCTTTATAAAGAACTATATCAAGGAATTCATATTCGCCCGAAACACCGTCCGTATCCGTAAAACGAACAGTAAAATCAAGCTCTTCATCATTTAACTGACTGAGTAATTCTGACATTTTTATTACCTCACTGCATATCCGGATTCATTTCAAAGCGGTAAATTTCCTGCTTTTCAATATCTACATTCTTCACCATAATAGGCGGTACACCCGCGTTGGCAGATATTGTTGTAACAAGAGCCTTTGCAAAGGGGAAAAGCTCCTTGAAGGTCTCCACGTGAACAAATTCCTTCTCGATGCCCTGTTCAATAGTGAAGACACCGTTTACGGTAACCTTTGCATTGAGAACATCCATATTTTCTTTATCAAAAACCTCAACAGTCAGCACTGCTTCACAAAAGCCGTTCTTTCCGTACTTTACATTGTGAGATACCTTGTTGCTGAGCTTTAACTGAACCTTGCCGTTGACCTTGTTGTTAAAAACAATCTCGCTTACCTTATATGCCTTCATATTTACATTTGCCATAATTATTTACCTCCTATAAAAAAGATGATAAAGCAGAAAAATTCTCTTATATAATTTTTAAGTAATTCCTTCTTCGGTGACGGTGCAGAAACAGTCTGACAGCTAAGCCCCGTCTTTTTAGCAATAAGTGTAGACCTTAAAAGATGAAAATCACTTGAAAGAAGGGCTATTTTATCAGCATCGAATTCGCCCATACCGTCAATTATCCTGCGTGCATTTACAAAATTCTCCACAGTGGTACGGGACTTGTCTTCAAGTATGATTCTTTCTCTTTCTACACCCTTTGACACAAGAATTTCACTTATAGCCTGAGCCTCGCTTATATACTGGTCATCGTGAACAATTCCGCCGCAGGCAATTGCTACGGTGTTTTTATGTGCATTCAGATATTCTGCCGCCTTTTCACAGCGCATATAAAGTGTCTCTTCGGCTTCGTTTCCTCTTACACGGCAGCCTAAAATCAGAAGATAGTCCTTTTCGCCCTCAGCATTCCCTTTATGAGCCTTCATTTCACACGCAATAAAAACTACCGCAGAAATCAAAACTGCAAAGAGAATGAAATATAAGATAAAATCCATAATTCCTCCTCAAAAGCAGAAAGTATAATCAATATTTATGCTGATTATAACATAAAATAATAAAAAGTAAAAGACTTTTCAGTGAAAGGAGATTATTTATGTGCGGAATAATCGGTTACATCGGCAACAATACGGCTGTGCCTTACCTTATAAAAGGACTTTCTGGCCTTGAATACAGAGGTTATGATTCGTCGGGTATTGCCCTTTGTGAAAAAGAGGGAGTCAGAACCGTCAAATCTCAGGGCAGACTCGACGAGCTTAAAAAGAAGCTGGAAAACTATAACGGCAGTGCAACCTGCGGAATAGGTCATACAAGGTGGGCAACTCACGGTGAGCCCTCAGATATCAATTCTCACCCTCACATCAGCCACAGCGGACTTTTCACCGTGGTTCATAACGGCATAATCGAAAACTATCTGCCCCTAAAAAAAGAACTGATCAGCGAAGGCTTCACCTTTAAATCTCAGACAGATACGGAGGTTATAGTGAATCTTCTTGAAAAATACTATTCGGGCGATGTTATTTCTGCTCTTAAAAGAGCCCTCGCTCTTCTTGAAGGCTCCTATGCCCTCGGTATAGTCTGCAGAGATTTCCCCGACAGAATTTATGCCGTAAGAAGAGGCAGTCCTCTTATATGCGCAGAAAGTGATGAAGGCACCTTTCTTTCTTCGGACGTCACTGCTCTTCTGCCCTATACAAAGGAAGTTTTCTCCCTTGAAGAAAAAGAGATTGCAGTGCTCGGAAAAGACAGCCTCTCCTTCTTAGACTTTAAGGGTAAAAAAATAAAGAAAGACGGCGAGCCTGTTTTATGGTCACAGGAAAGTGCAGACAAGAACGGATATGACCATTTTATGCTCAAGGAGATTCACGAACAGCCTGAGATATTAAAAGAAACTATTGCTTACCTTACGGAAAACGGAGAGATACTGCCTCAGATAAAAGAGCTTAAGAAAAGCTTTTTCACTCTGGAAAAAATCTGCTTTATCGGATGCGGCTCAGCCTATCACGCAGGTGTTGCAGGAAAGCTCATCACCGAAAAGCTCTGCAACATCACCTGCCTTTCGGAAATAGCAAGCGAATTCCGTTACGGCTCTGTACCCGTCGATGAAAAAACCTTATGTATCTTTATAAGCCAGAGCGGTGAAACTGCCGACACTCTCGCCGCACTTATAAAAGCCAAGGAGAAAAAAGCTAAGGTGCTGTCCATTGTCAATGTAGTGGGAAGCTCAATCGCAAGAGAAAGCGAAAACATACTTTACACAAGAGCAGGCCCCGAAATTGCCGTTGCCACAACCAAGGCCTATTCGGCACAGCTTATAGCCGTCTATCTTTTTGCCGTATGTCTCGCTCACGAAAGATGGCAGCTGAAGAAAGCAGAGGTAAACCGACTTTTAAAGGAAATCCGTCTTATTCCCGAAAAAATAAACGGCATAATTTCCGAGCAGAACAAAATCCGTGAGCTATCCGCTTTCTTTGCAGGGCACAAAGACGGATATTTTATCGGAAGAGGTGCCGACTATGCCGCCGCCCTTGAAGGAAGTCTCAAGATGAAGGAAATCAGTTATATTCATACGGAAGCCTATGCGGCAGGTGAGCTCAAGCACGGAACGATTTCACTGCTCGAAAAAGGAACACCCGTTGTTGCTCTCTGCGGCGAAGAGGCTCTTTTCAAAAAAACTCTTTCTAATATTAAAGAGGTCAAGGCAAGAGGTGCCAATGTAATAATCTTTGCAAGGGAAGCCGTCAGAAACGGACTCACCGATGAAAACAATGTGTTTTTTCTGCCTGATGTTCCCGATATCTTTTCCGTTATCATTGAAGCTGTCGCTCTTCAGCTTATGAGCTACTATGCAGCACTGGAAAAAGGATGCGATATTGATAAGCCGAGAAATCTTGCGAAGTCCGTAACCGTAGAATAATTTTTAATCTCTGCCCCTGTAAAAATTGTGTGAAATGTGTTGAATTTTCCTTGATGATAGAGTATAATTTACAATGAATAAATGTTAATTATCTCAGTTAAGGAGTGTAACACTATGGCTAATGTAAATTTCACCGTTGAAGCCAACGGCTACAATATCCAGGAAGTCGATAAGTATATCGATATGATTCAGAAGGAGTATTCAAATGCCATCGCCTGGGGCGAAGAAAATGAAAAAAAGTTTGAAGAGCTCAAAAAAGAGATGCAGGAACTCGGCATCTATTTCACAATTGAAGAAAACAATCAGAGTGAGGTTATAGAAAAGGTTTTTGCCGAGCTCAGCAGAACTGTTGCAAAAATCAAGCTTGACGCTGACCGCAGAGCCAATGAAATTATTGAAGCAGCTCACGAAAAATCCAAGGGAATTATCCGTCAGGCTATGGAAAAATCCGTTGAGCTGAGAACTGAAAATACTACAGTTATGAAAAACCTCAAGAGCATCAGCGAAATGATCGACGTTATTCTCGATAAAAACGCTTATTGATGCACACAGAATTCAAAATAAGGAAGTGATATAATGGCAGGCTACCGCCCTAAAAATCTTGACGAGCTGAATAATATGTTCGACAAGACATTAGCTGCCGAAAGGGCTATAAAAAAAGGTACATCTTTAGTTGAAAAAACCAGTGAAAATGCTATCCTTGACAATCTCACTGAAGATATAGAAAGAATTGCCGAAGAAGTCAAGCAGTCTATGGGTATTTCAGAGGAAATCAACGACTTCATATCTAAGTATTCTCAGGAAGAACCCAAAGAAGAAGAAAAAACGGATTCAAAACCCAAGCCTCAGATGACTGTTCTCGTTTCTGAACAGCCGAAAGCAGAAAAGGTCTCCTTTGAGCTTTTTGAAAACACAGCCGAGGCTGAAGCTACCGCAGCAGAGGAAAATCCCAAAGCTGACCGCAGTAACCTTATGGACGAATATATGCGTATCATGAATGACGAGGAAGAAGACGAGATTCCTCAGAAAAAGCTTTCAAGAAAAGAAAAGAAAAAGCTTAAAATGATGGAAAAGCGCGAGGCAGAAAAAGCTGCACAGCAGAAGGAAGAAGCTGATGAACCTGTTGCAGGGCCTGAAGCCGAGGTAATAGCCGAAGCTGTTCCCGCCGAAGAGCCCGAAAGCTTTTATGACATCGCTGACAATACAGCTGAGGAAGACACCGCAGTCCGCACGGGCTACGACTTAAGCTCCGCTGAGGAAGAATTCAAGGCTCCCGAATATGTCAGCCTTTCACCTGAGCCCGGTGAACCTCACATAACCTTTCAGGAAAATGAAGCAGCGAACGATTTCGATTTCCCTCAGGACTACACACCCGCATGGATGAAGGATGAAAATGACGAAGAGCCCGTAAAGCCCAAGAAAGCAAAAAAAGAAAACAAGGCATCAAACCATGTTTTCCTTAAAGCTCTTCTGAGTCTTGTGCTTGCCGTTCTTATTTTCATCGGCTCTACCGCTACAGTTTTCAAAACTCTCATTCCCGTAAATACAGGTAAGGCAGTAAGTGATACTTTCTGTTTCTTCACTGCATATAAAGACTACACTGACCTCAACATCAAAAGAGGCGACCTTATAATAACCGAAAACAGATACACTCAGGACGGTGATGTGTTTGCCTATGTTGATTACAGCAACAAGTCCTTTGAATTCGGCAAGAGAAGCGACAGCATCACTAACGATGACGGCGTAGTTCTTCTTGTAACAGAAAATCAGGGAAGCCGTACACTTGTTTCAAGAGATGACTGTAAGGGTGTCATATATGCCGTTTATCCCACAATAGGTGCTTTTATAGGTATCCTTTCCGATAACTTTATTATCATAATCGCCGCAGTTGCCGTTTCGGCTCTTATAATAATCCTTACTCTCGCCTTAGCTTTAAGAAATAAAGAAAAAAGCAAAAAAACAAAGGCAAATAAAAAAGCTCCCTCAAAGAAAGCTGTAAAAGAGCCTGACGAGGAGCCCGAAATTGAAGAGCTTGAAGAAATCGATCTCTTCACAACAATCGGATAAAGTAAAAATCCGTGTAACAATCGTCGTTACACGGTTTCTTTTTATTCAAATTCCTTAAGGTAAGCTTCTGCTGAGCGTGTCATTTCCTTTGAAAAGTCAGAGTCATACTTTCTGTTACAGAATGCCGTAAGCCATTCCTCGTAGGATTTTCCCACTGCCTTATATGAAAGCATTTCACGAAGCTCATTGCCGTCCATTTCTCTGTAGCTGTCCGTATGTACAAGGTGCTTTATACCGCATCTCTGAGGCTTTTCTCTTTTAACGGCAGACTCGGTGGGATAACCGATAACGAGCATACCTATGGGCATAACCTTATCGGGAATATTAAGAAGCTCCTTGTGATACTCTCTGTTTTCGAGGATATCACCTATGTAGCAGGAGCCGAGGCCTACACTTTCAGCGGCAACAACTGCATTCTGAGCAGCAATCATCGCATCCTCTACAGCAAGAAGAATATCCCCCTTGCCTGCACCTCTTGGCGTAAGACCGATACTGCGGTAGGCATCATCCCACTTTTTGCAGTCGGCACAGAAAATAAGCACCATAGGCGCCTTCTTTATAAAAGGCTGATTATCACAGGAAACCGCAAGCTTATCCTTTATCTCCTAACTTCTTATATCAAGAATGGTATAAAGCTGCTGATTGCCCGCTGAGGGAGCCTGAATAGCTGAAAGAAGAATCTGCTCCCTTGTCTTTTCATCAATATCTTTTTCTGAAAACTGTCTTACGCTTTTTCTGTCAAATAAGCTTCTGATTATTTCGTTCATCACTATCACCTCAATGTCTTTGTCATTATAAGGGCATTCTCTTTCGGGTCAGAGTAAAAATCCTTTCTTTCGCCCATTTTTTCATAGCTTTCACTTGAGTAAAGACCAATTGCACTCTCGTTACTCACCCTGACCTCAAGGCTTATGAATGAACATCCTCTTTCCCTTGCCTTTTTTTCGGCGTAGCTGAGAAGCTTTCTTCCTATGCCCTTTCTTCTGCAGCTTTCCTTAACGGCAACATTGGCCACATAGCACTCGTCAAGAACCGTATGCATTCCCATATATCCTACAGTCTCATCAAAAATCTTCGCAACAAAGAAAACTGCATTTTCATTAGTAAGCTCTTCACTGATTCCCTTTTCGGACCAGGGTACAGAAAAGCACTCCCTTTCAATTTCTGCAACAGCAGAAACATCTCCGCTTCTCATAGGCGTTATTCTGACGCCGGAAAGGAAGTCCAGAAGCACCTCCGCCTCTCTTTCCATTTTATCGGCACAGAGTCTGTAAATCTCCATGCCGTCATCACCGGGGTCCCATATCTGCTGCTGGCCGAGAATGATTCTCTCCTCAGTTACAAACGGAGCTATAGCATCACTCTGTTCCTCGGTCATACAGACAAAATAGTCGTATTCCTCAGACATATACTCGCTGAATCTTCTTGAACGGTGAGAAGAAATGTCGATGCCTCTCTCCTTCATAACGGAGATTGCTTTTTCACTTGCTCTGTCTCCTGTAAAAGCACTTATTCCCGCACTGTCCGCAAGAACAGACACTCCTCTTTCATTTGCTTTTTTATCAAAAATTGCTTTAGCCATAGGGCTGCGGCAGGTGTTGCCTGTACATAAAAATAATATTTTCATTCCTGTTTTCTTTCCGTTTTTTATTTGTTTATATGCTGAGAAATTCTTGTGCAGAGCATATCTGTTGCCACAAGATTCTGTCCGCCGCCTACAACAATTATATCGGCATATTTCTTACTCGGTTCAACGTACTTTTCGTGCATAGGCTTTACGGTTGTACGGTACTGGTTTATAACCGATTCAATAGCTCTGCCTCTTTCACAGACATCTCTCTGAATTCTTCTCATAATTCTTTCGTCTGCGTCAGTATCAACGAATATTTTAATATCCATAAGATCACGGAGTCTTCTGTTCTGAAAAACAAGAATACCTTCGATAATTATGACCTTTGCACTTTCTATAATCACCGTCTCGTCACTGCGGTTATGCTGAGAATAATCGTATACGGGACAGCTGATGCTTCTGCCTTCTCTCAGGTGAGATATATGCTCAATCATAAGCTCAGTATCAAATGCCTCGGGAGCATCGTAATTGATTTTACATCGCTCCTCATAAGTGAGATGGTCATTTCTTTTATAGTAATTATCGTGATAGACAACACTGACATCACTGCCGAATTTTTCTTTCAGGTGTTTTGTCAGAGTAGTTTTACCCGAGCCCGTTCCTCCTGCGATGCCGATTATCATAGGTGTCATTTTACCTTCCCCTTTTTCGTCCTGTGTTTTGTCGGAATATCTCTCTATATAATACATTTAACCGTAAAAAAAGTAAATATGAAACACGGATGTTTTGCTGATATTTTATTTTACATACGGATTACATGCACAATAAAATAGTTTATTTTTCTAAATTGTAATTAAAAACCGATAGCTATGATATATAATTATTCTGTACCTATAAATAAGGAGGTAATATACTATGAAAAAACTTTTATCACTTTTTCTTGCAGTTATACTTATTTTCTCATGTATGGCTATTCCTGCTTCAGCCGCAAGACCGAACATTGTCGGTGAGCTTGCAGTGGATTTCTTTGAAAAGCTTACAGGCACCGATATAAACATAAGCGGTGACGGAGAAGAACCTATTGCTTACGGAATTATTTACCAGATGGACACCGGTTCAGTATCAGCTTTATGGACTCCCACTCCTACAATGAACTTTGACGGCCCCGGAACCTTCACCATCACATCTGACGTTCCCCTTGCAGTTGACTACGAATTCTTATGCTGGGAGGACGAAGACGATAACAGATATTATCCCGGCGACAAGCTCTTTGTTAACGGTCAGGTTCGTCTTTATGCAGTATGGATTCCGAAAACAGACAATGACATAAGAATTATCCGTGTTATCAAAACCAGTATGGAAGCACTGAACCGACTTTTCAAAAAGTTCCTTCAGATTTTCAACACTGCTACAGACAGCTTTGAAAACTTTGTTCCCACCGACCCGACAAACACCCGTTACTGCAATCTTACCTGTACAGAGGTTTATTACGAAAAGGACGGCTATTCAACAACAGCAAATGACCCCAACGATCAGGGTCAGATATTCATCTATGTTGACCCCTCAGCTGCTCTTGCAAAAGGTCTTTCACGCAAGGTAAACAGCGGTAAATGTACAGTTTATTTCTGTACTGATTGGGAAAAGAGAACTGCAGAGCCCATAAACAAGGTTACATATGACAACGTAGATTTCAATTTCTCAGTACATCAGGGTGCAGGCGGATATGACCTTATTAAAATCTCAGGCATAAACCTCAAGGATACTGCTTATGCTGACAGCCTTGAAGCTGACGATTCAGAATATTATATGGTTGTTACAATTCCCGAAGGTGTTTACTATTCAGAAGCCAACGGTGACCGTGTATATCCCATATCCTCCAATCCCATCTCTTATGTTTTTACTTTAACTAAATAATATTGAAACAGACCGCAGAAGCGGTCTGTTTTTTATATCGTTAATCAGATTCTATTTCGACGTCAATCTTCTGTGCTGACAGAGCTTTGTTTTCACACAACCATCAGATCAGTAATCCGGTATAGGTGCCTTTTCCGCATTTCTTCACTGTTTCCTGTTACTTCTTACTTTTCAAAAATCCTGCCTGAAGCAAGAAATAGTGAATAGTGAAAAAGGAAGAGGTAATAAGTAAAAATCCCATTCGCTTGCACGAACGGGATTTTTTGGCACCCTCTGCGGGAATCGAACCCACATCTAACCCTTAGGAGTTTGCCCCAAAGGGTGTTATTTTGTTCACTTTTTGTCACTCAGAAAACCTCACAATCCCTTATTTTACTAGGGTTAGCGGGTGTTACGATGTTAACAGAGTCACTCTCCGTTTTCTCTAATATTTTGCCGTTTTGCTAATGAAAATTAGCAGAATATTAGCAAGTGAGCGACAAACAGGCGAATGATGGTGTGTTAATTTTGTCACTATATATTGTCGATGTTATTATTCTATTTCATATTCAACAGAATTTATAACTAAACATTTATCGTCTTTCCAACTAATATGCATGCTTTCGTATTCTCTCCATTCTCCCAGATATACTCTTTGAGGCTTATCTTTTAGTTTGAATATAAAAGTATCTATTTCTCGTTTCTCATACACATTAACAAGAGTATCTCCACCAAGCGCACCTTGGTCGCTGTCAATAACCTGCGCATAAAAACTACCGTTTGGAGACTCTATGTTTTTGACAATTGTATTCTGTCCTATATTTCCGAATATCAGCATCATAAAAGCAAAGAAGATAACAAATGCAGTCATCAAAGAAAATAAAACAGAAACAATGATTTTGCTGACTTTTGACATGATGTTTCTTATCATTATGAAAAAGCAGCACACGGCAGAAACAAGCATGCAGATTGCAACAAGTAATTCTCCGCTTTCAAAGATATAAATAACAGCATTAATGAAAGACAACGGCAAAAGAATGTAGGATAAAATTATTATGCCTTTATTGATAATTTTATCCTTTGATATAATACTGAAAATCACCGTAAATACAGATATAACTGCTATAATGGCAGAAACTGCCAAAAAACTTGTCAGCTCAAATGTATATCCAAAGCAAGCACTCACTAACGCTCCAACAGGAAAAAGTAGCGTCAATGCAAATAGTAAACACAGTAAAAACTTTATTACTTTTTTCATTGTGATACCTCAATCTTTCCCTAACATTTCAGCATATTTATTTGACAAAATTTTAGACAACACACAAAATATCGATGTCAACAGAACACTGATTCCTCCAAGGAATAAAACGCCCTGCATAACATCTAAAAAACCGACAAAACCAACATCTGAAAACAACTCAACAAGATTTATTTCATAATGAAAACACGACCATACAAATGCGCATATTGTAATGCAAAGCGTAATCAATAAAGAAGAATTTGAGAAAGTTTTTCTGTTTTTATAGATTCTAACAAAGTACCAATTTGCCAACGAAAGCATAAAACCGGTTGCCGGCACAACTAAATTTATAGCAAAAAAACCATTTCTCAAATCATCATAAGCAGTAGCCGATTCGCAAGAAACCCCGATTGTAATTAAACTAAATGAAACAAATAATAAAACCGACTGCAAAACAGAGGCTTTCCAATCATTGATTTTACCGAATGCTTTCGGTGATTCTGATGTAACAATAATATCAGTCGGCTCTTTCATTTCCTCGAAAAGTTTTTTACACTCAGAACAATCTTTGAGGTGTTCTTCAACAACTCTTTCACTTTCCTCACTGCAACAGCCGTCAATGTAAAGTGGGATTAAATCTTTTACAATATTACAATTCATATCATTACCTCATTCTTTCTGATAGTTTTTGTTTTGCACGGTAAAATGTAACTCGCGCCCAACTTTCGCTTTTACCGAAAACTAAACTTATATCCTTTAAAGAGAAACCACCGAATACCGAAAGCATAAATACTTCCTTATAGGGTTCTTCCAATTCGTGCAAACAAAACAAGGCTTTTTGTGAAAGTTCTTTTTGAATATATTCATCTTCTATGTCTTTACCGTCGCTTACCATCGTGAAGTAATCAAGAGAATCCGATTTCTTTTGCTCGTTGTACCAAGCAAAGTATGTATTCTTTGCAATCTGACAAAGCCATACGGAAGCCTTTTCTTTATTGCGAAGAGAAGGATAGTTCATATACGCACGAAAAAAAGTTTCTTGAGTAAGCTCTTCGGCAAGAGAAGCATCCCGAGTCATTTTAATTAAATATTTAAAAATAAAATCTCGGTTGTCATCGAAAAGTTTTTCAAATTCAGTCACATTTTCACCGTCCTTTCAACTATAAGATCAGAAAAAAGCTAAAACGTTACAACAATTATAACATTTCTTTCAATTTGAATCAAATAAAAATCAAGGCGTCAACCGCCTTTTCAATATTAACACAATAACTATCGCCTTCATTAGCAAACCAATATTCGAAAAACTCAAATTAGCAGAACGGGGTTTTTCATTAGCAGAAAACCGAAAAATCTGCTAATTTTCATTAGCAGGAAAATTTTGCGAAATTTCAAGTTGAATTTTTTAAAAAATGAATTTCATTAGCAGAATGGCTTTTCTGCTAATGAAAAAATGTGCGATTTTGTCACTGTTTTAGCTTATTTCAAAAAGCAGAAAAAGCCGAAAAACCTAGTAAAATCAAGGCTTCTCGGCTTTTTGAGATTGGCACCCCCAACAGGAATCGAACCTGTAACTAACCCTTAGGAGGGGTTTATTATATCCATTTAACTATGGAGGCATAGTGACAATATTAACTTTGTGTCAATCGCTTTTTGAAGAAAGGCGATTGTTATAACTAATTCTTAGGAGGGGTTTATTCTATCCATTGAACTAAGAAGGCGTTTAAGTTACTTAATTTTATCACCCTTTTACCCTAAAGTCAACAGAAAAGGTCGGGAAAAGAAACATATTTTCCCGACCGTACCTATTAATAATACTCTTTACCTGTAAGATATCTCCATGCAGCAATGTATTTTGTTGATGCTCTGGGAGTCTGACTTCTGATGTCGAGGAACATACTCTCATCAACAAGGAAAAGAGTCTCTTTTGAAGCAAGTGATGCCTGCTTGACTTTGTCCATAGGCATTACTATCATTCTGTCGCCAAGGTCAATTTCAAATCTGTCCTTATAAAGAGAAAGTGTTGCGTTTTCAGAAAGAATCTCATCTTTATCGGTCTCAACGAGTCTTACAATCTGACCGCCCTCAGAGAAGATAAGCTCTCCCTCTTCAGCGGAAAGGAGCTTTTCCTTCCATACCTTTCTCTGCCACATATCCCAGTCATATACATTATCGATAACAACATCTTCACCGTGGAAGAAGCCGTCAGCCTCCATAGTATACCTGGCACCGCATTCGCAATTAAGATCGTCGCCCTTACTGTGAAGAGTTCCTACCTTACCGCACTTGGGACAGATATAAAGTATACGTTCAACACACTCTGCAAGGTCCTCACCCTCATAAGAAATCGGGTTCTTTCTCTGCTCTTCGTAAACATTGACGTGAATATCACGGCGGATAAGCTCATTGATTTCTTCTACAGACATCTTCGCAAGCTCTTCGGGAGAATATTCTCCTACAAACTTACCGATGATGGGGCCTTTTCTTGACTTGTTTGCCCAACGGGGACTTCTTAAATAGCCTCCGATGAACTTGTATGTTATAAGAGCTGCACCCGAATCCTTTACAAGCTTACCTGTATTGTCGGAGAAATAGCCTGTCTGTCCGTTGATAGACATAGCACCCTCAGCGTGAAGACCTACGGGAATACCTGCCTTAAGGTTAGCAATAATTTCCTCGGTGAGATATGTCGAAGGCTTATCTCTGTACTTAACGATAACGCCGCCGATATACTTGAACACCCAGCCGAGACTCATTCTCAGTGTGTGATCACTTGCAACGTATCTTATATATCTTTTAAGGGCTGCCATTTCATAGCCGGGGTCAGCTGCTTCCGTATGGTTTGCAATAAGCAGAAAGCTCTTGTGCTTAGGCTTGTAATATTCAAGATGCACGTTGTTTTCGGCAATAACCTTCTTCTTGAGTATGTTGATAATTGTATTTACAGTAAAGCAGTTAAAGTAGTAACCGCTGCTGATTTTTCCTACCTTCTTGCTCATTTTGCCATAGCCTCCTCTTCAGCTGCAGCCTCTTCTTCAAGAGTGTGATAAGCAACCTTGCCTACAAGTGTCTTGGGAAGCTCATCCTTGAAGATAATCTCCTTAGGCCTTTCAAAAACATCAAGGTATTCCTTGCAGTATGAAAGAATGCTGTTCTTTGTCTCTTCGCTCTGCTCAAAGCCTGCCTTAAGAGCAATATATGCTCTTACTCTCTGCATCTTATAGGGGTCTTTTACACCGATAACGCAGGAGCAGTCAACTGCTTCGTGCTTGTCGAGAATATTTTCGATATGTGAGGGATATACGTTATAGCCGCTGGTTACGATAAGTCGCTTCATTCTCTGCTTGAAGTAAACGAAGCCTTCCTCGTCCATTGAGCCCATATCGCCTGTGAAAAGCCAGGTTGTTCCGTTTTCATCCTTGCGCATTGTCTTTGCGTTTTCTTCGTCAGCCTTCATATAGCCGAGCATAAGTGTAGGACCGCTGATGATGATTTCGCCCATTTCTCCGACAGGGAGATAATTGAATGTACCGGGCTCAACAATTCTGTATTCCGTATCACGAAGCGGAACACCGATAGAACCGACCTTAGCTCTGTCGACGGGAGTAACACAGGATGCAGTTACGCACTCTGTAAGACCGTAGCCTTCGCGGATCTGAAGATTCGCATTATGCTCTTTAAAGAAAGTATCTGCTCTTTTCTTAAGCTCAGGGCTGAGAGCATCGCCGCCGCTGAATACACCGATGAGGAACGAAAGGTCTGCACCCTTGAAAACGTCAACCTTAAGAAGTGCTTCAAAAAGTGTGGGAACGCCCGCAATAAAGTTAGGCTTGTTTTTGAGAACAGCCTTGGCATAGCTTTCCTTTGTAAACTGAGGGATAAGAATGCTAAGAGCACCGTTTTCAAGAACTGTGTGTATACCGATACCAAGACCGAAGCCGTGGAATACAGGCATAACAGAAAGGAACTTGCAGCCGTAGTCAAGATTACAGCCTGATATTTCTGCTACCTGCATACCGAGAGCGTTGAAGTTGAAATCTGTAAGCTGAATTCCCTTGGGTGTACCGCTTGTACCGCCGCTGTAAAGAATAACAGCTGTCTTGTTTCTGTCAAATTCAATTTCAGGAAGAGCTACGCCCTTACCTGTTTTTACAAAATCCTTCCACACAAGGTCTTTTTCTCTTGTGGGGAACTTAAGATTTTCTTTATTTTTGAAATACTTATATGCTATGCTCTTTATAAGCGGAAGCTCTTCCTGAATTCTTGCAGTGAGAATTACTACATCTCTTTCCGCCTCGTCTACAGCCTTAAGAACCTTCTCATAAAACTGGTCGAGAGTTAAAATCATCTTGCTTTCAGAATAGTCAAGATAAAAGGTTATGTTCTTCTGTGACGAAAGAGGATGAACCATATTTGCAATCGCACCGATTCTGTTAAGTGCGTAAAGGCAGATAATTGCGTGAGGTGTATTCGGCATACAGATTGTAACTACATCGTCCTTTTTGATGCCGTACTTGAGAAATGCTCTTGCAGTATCTTCAATCTTTGAAACAAGCAGCTCATAGCTTGTTATTTTTCCCATAAAGTCAAGGGCAGGTGCCTGAGGCACTCTCTTGGCTGAATTTTCTATTACGCCGAACATTGTAGTTTCGGGATAGGGATGACTTACGGGAGTAAAATTAATTTCAGGTAATTTCATTTTACTTTCCTTCCGATAAAGTTTATTTAATCTATATATATGTTGTCATTGTAATTATTTATTTTAATAATTGTGTTGGGATTTATTCTTTCTCAGCCTCCGTCTTTGTGCAATGTATTTTAAGCTGTTTTCTGTCTGTTTAGAACAAAAAAGCCCTGTAAACAGGCACATTAATCTAAAAATAGACATACTTCCACCTTATGACACAAATGTAAGTTTAACATTATTAAATATCAAAGTCAACAATTATAAAATTCCTTAAAAATTTTTTACACATTCGTAAGAATATACGAATTTTTATATCATTTTTTTGTTGAAAATTAAGTAATAATTTATTTGTTTTTCTGCCTGTCTATTGTTTTTAGGCTGTCTTAATGTTATACTTTCCATAGAAACAAACAAGGAGCTGAAAAAATGACAGATAAAAGAAAACAGAAAGGCAAAAGGAATTCATCTGTTGCAGGAACCCTGTTAATCGCCGTCCTTTGTGCAATAGTATTTTCCACAGTTGTCTTCAGCTTTATCACAACTGAACGCAAGGCCGATACAGACACACCAACCGTAACTGCCGCACCTGAAACAACACTTCCCCAAGGTCCTTATATAGAAAGCACCGTGACAATCGGTTCTGCAGGTGATGTGCTTATGCATATGCCCGTTCTTGAAAGTGCAAGACAAAGTGACGGAACATATAACTTCGACAAAATCTTCACCTATGTTTCCGACGAAATCAAAGATTGCGACTACTTTGTAGCCAATCTTGAAACCACCCTTGCCGGCACCGAAAACGGCAGAAAATATACATCTTACCCCTGTTTCAACTCTCCGGACGCAATTGCTACAGCACTCAAGAAAGCCGGTGTAGATTGCCTTTTAACCGCAAACAATCATACCTTTGATACAAGAGGACACGGTGTAAAGCGTACCCTTTCAGTAATTAAAGAAATGGGCTTTGACCGGGTAGGCACAAGAGAAAATGAAGCCGATAAAAGATATCTTATGAAGGAAATCGGCGGAATTAATTTCGGTATTGCCTGCTACACCTACGAAACGGAAAACGAAGCAGGAAAGGCTCTCAACGGTATTCTCACTGACAGCGAAACGGCAAAAATAATCAACTCCTTTGATTATACAAATATCTCTGCATTTTACGAGGATATCGGCGAAGACCTTACAAATATGAAAAACGAAGGTGCAGATATTACTATCGTTTATCTCCACTGGGGTAACGAATATCAGCTGACTCAGAATGACCACCAGAAGAAAATTGCAAAAGCTCTGTGCGAAATGGGTGTTGACGTTATTATAGGCGGTCACCCTCACGTTGTACAGCCCGTTGACCTTATTACATCGGAGGACGGTACTCACAGCACAGTATGTGTGTACTCCGTAGGTAACTTTATTTCCAATCAGAGAAGAAATCTTATGGGACTTAAAACGGGGCACACTGAAGACGGCCTTCTTTTCAAAATGACCTTCTCAAAATACAGCGACGGAACTGTTGTTTTTGAAAAGGTTAAATCTGTTCCCACCTGGGTTCATATGTATTCCGGCAATTATAACATTGTTCCTCTTTCAAAAAAACTTGAAAGCAAAGCCTCAGCCTTAGGTCTTACAAAAAGCTCATCGGGCCTTTCCCTTGCAAAAGGCTCCTACGAAAGAACGATGGAGCTTGTAAAAGAAGGCACAAAAAAATGCAACGATTATCTTTCTTCTTTGCCGAGACCTGATGACGCCGAAGAAGAAACAACTGTTCTTCCGACAATTGATGTTGCTGCTTAAATATATTCAGACACAATAAAAAATGCGGTCGATTAAGACCGCATTTTTCTGTTATATTCGCTTTACTCGGCAAGCATACCGTGATATCTGCCCATCCAATAAGGAAGAGTATAGGTTGTTGAGCCTTCCATTTCGTAAGGATTGTGGTTATTATCCATACCGTAGGTTGAACCGTTGTACTTGTGGAGTGCTCTTTCATCAGCGGGAGCAACGGCCCAGTCAAGAGTACCAAGGCCGAATACCATACCGATTATTCTGAGAATGTTATTGTCTGAATCCCAGAAGAGAGGCTTCTTTGAGGTAAGGTCAAATGAAAGCTCGTCTGTACCTTCGATACCTACATCATCAAGGTCGAATTCTGCAATATCGTCTCTCTTTGAGTTACTTGCAAGATACTTTCTTGTATCAATGGGGTGACGTGAAAGCACCCATGAAGCAGTTTCAACAATGTTGTTGCCGTACTGGTCAGTGATTTCCTTGTCGGGATATGCAAGCTGATAAATGTAATACCATAGAGCATTTTCACTGAAGCTCATTGAATACCACCAATCGTCAAGAGCTGTTCTGTAATAAGAGAGAAGCTCTTCATCGTCTTCCATCTGGAAAAGAAGGTAATAGCCGAGCATAGCCATTTCTTCGTCAGAGTAGTTGAGAATAAGTCTGTAAAGAGATTTGAACATTTCTGTTCCCACAAGAGGACGGAGAATGAAGCCGAGAATTCCCGTAACGCTGTTTGCATATTCGAGAATTGACATTTCATATCTTTCGAATTCCTGATTTATAATCTCTGCATACTGATACTGCTCGTCAAGAGCTGCCATTCTGTATTCGTTTTCCCATTTCTCGTCGCCTGTAAGGTAGGAAGCGAGCTTGAATACATTGAGAAGAACAAGTGACTGAAGGGCTGCACCGCCGAGAACCTGTCCGTTGTGGAGATATGTTCTTGAGAATTTACCCCATGTGGTAGGCTGACCCGAACCGTCAACAAGGCAGTAGCTGTTGTCAACAAGATGCTGTGCAAACTTATCAACTGCATTTACAATAAGGTTTTTGAGCTCTTCATCCTCGGGTCCGAGAATATCATAAGCAAGCTTATAAAGGAAGAGATGACCGATAATTTCGTCAGCACTTGTGTCGCCCTTATAGAAAATATCCTCTATTTCACGGTCGGGACCGATAAGGTCATTCCAGAGTCTTTCGGGAATCTCACCTGAAGCATCAACCTTAAGTCCGCGGTAGTTTTCGTTGTGAAGAAGATAGTCTGAGCCGTCTGAATTCTTCTTTGTTGAAATACCTGTGGCTGTGCCGTCACCGTTATGTGACCAGTATGCATAGCCGTCATAGTCAAACTTTTCATCCTTGAAGGAATATGTTCTTGCCCAGAAGCCTTCAAGAAGTCTTGTTCTTCTGTCAAATTCCACATCTTCGCCTGCATCGGTAGTATTTACCCATGATGCAGAGTCTTCAAGATGAAGGTTGTCCTCGTCCTGAATATAAGATGTAATACCGTAAAGCATATACTTAGTGTTCATCTTATCGAACATTGTTGCAGGGCTTTCAAAGGGTACATACTGACCGTAGTTGCCGCCGGTAATCAGTGCGCCGTCAGTATAATATTTACCTGTATCATAATCAGTAACGCTGCCGTTTCTCTGTGCTCTTACGTAGCTTTCCGTTGTTCCCTGTCGCATTGAAATGTATGTAAGAAGTACAACAGCCTCTGTCGCAAGAGTAGCCGTCTTTCTTGCAGCTTCAATTTCTTCCTTTGTTGCATCGGGGTCATCACGGAGAACAGCATATCTCATAAGCTCGCCTGCACCGTACATTGAGGTCCAGAGACCGTCATTATCGCTTTCAGAGGGCACCCACTCGCCGTTTTCAAAGAAAGCTTCGGAAACCATACCTCTTCTTGCAACATACTGCTGAGTTGTTTCACTCATCTGTGCAGCCTTATCTGTACCGCTGATTTCAAGCATTTCAATATGAGTATAGCCCTCAGCCATTACTGTCCAGATACCCTTTTTGCCGTCAGCAAAAATTGCAAGCACCTTACCGTCGGTAGTGTCTGCACTGTAGAAATATCTGTCGCCCATAAAGCGCTGCTTTACGTCTCTTTCCGTAGGTGCATTTTCGTCTGTACGGAGAACACCGTATTCGGTAATTGTCCAGACAGCACCGTCAGCTGTTGTTGCAGTCTGAGCCTCGGCATAGTTCTTCTTATCGGCTACCTTATCGGGAACCTTCCTGTCACCGATTTCATATCTTGTAATAACCTTCTGCAGATTGTCTGTCTCAGCCACAGCTGTGCCTTTATAGTCAACCTTTCTGATCTCTGTACCGTTGTTTGTGGACTTTTCAACAACAGTGAGAGTTATACTGTCTGTATAGCCGTCAGCATTCTGCGCAGTGATAACAGCCTCGCCCTCTTTCAGAGCAGTAACACGGCCATATCCGTCAACAGTTGCCACATCCTCCGGCTCTGCAGACCATTTCACAAAGTTGCTTGTGTTTTTTGCAGCACAGTCTACACTTCTGCTGTCACCGATTTCCATTTCCCAGTTTTCAGGAACAATAAGTCTTAAGGTTGCTTCCTTCTTGTCAAAAAGACCCGCCGAAGCAGAAAGACAGGTTCCCATAATCAAGGTAAGGCAAAGTAATAGTGCAATTATTCTTTTCATAATTTTGCTCCTTTCCTATTTAAAACCGTAATGATTTTACCTATATATGATAACATTGTGAACAAAAAATAGTCAATAAGAATTTTATTAATTTAATTGTACACCCAACTAAAATAAAACATTCTTTTTTGTATATTATGACAAAAAGCGGTATGACCGTCAGATCATACCGCAGATTCGCAAAAATTTTATTTATTTAAGCTGCCGAAGCTGAGTTCGCCCTTGAATAAAGACTTGAGGAAATTCATCACAGCTGTAAAGAAGCGCATAAGACTCATAAGAGGATCAAATTTAGTTTCGTTCCTGCTCTCCTCTTCTGCTTCTGCAACGGGATTAAGAGTACCTGAAGAATACTGAAGGAAGCGTGCATACTTTCCGTCCTTCACAGTAATATCGTTATTCATTAAGTCCATAATCATAAAATGAACCACATCGTCAAAATTATCGTGATACAGGTCCTTTATAAACCATGTTGTTTCAGGTAAAAGACAGGTACTTGCATCAATTATCTTATCGGGTGAAAGATAAGCCTTATCTGCAATTCCTGCAATATACTTCTCACTTAAGGTTTTTCCGTAAGGAGCACTTGTTGCACCGAAGGACTGAACCTCAACGGTTGTATAAGCATCACTCTGGGCTGAACCGCCTTCAAAAATAGGATAGCAGGGGAAGTTATACTTTGTAATATTATAGAACTTGATACCTCTGTTCTGAAGCATCTTTGTTGTCTCATCAATCTTCAGCTGAACATTATAGTGATATGCGTCAGCCTTGGCAATAAAGCCTGCATATTCCTCTTCGTATCCCTTAAAGACAAAATCTCTTGCCTTTTCATAAAGGTCAGGTGTAATCATTGCCCAATGTGAAAGCCATCCGCCGAATGAGTCACGGACGATTTTAGGAATAAGTGCAGTTTTAACCTCATCAACAAGAAGCTCAACTGCATCACCTGTAAGGCCTAATAATTCAATCTGATTAAGAAGGTCAACAAGCGCAAGTACAAGAGTCTTTGTTGTCTCATCAGCAATCACATCGTTATTGTTAAGGAAATAATCTGCAAAATTGTCAACGGCATCGCCCTCAAGGTGAATTTCTCCCGAGAAAAGTGCGCTTAAGAAATCAATGCCCTCAATTGAAGCAGTGTAATATGTAACTGCATTGACGCTGTCAGCTGCATGCTCCTGATTATACTGAAGATATGCTGCAACAACATTTGAGCCGTAGCATCTTGAAATAATATTTACCTTATCCTTACCTGTTGCTGCCTTTACTAAGTCAATATACTTTACAAGGTCATTACCTACTTCAACAGTTGAAAGACGCCAGTCATACCAGTAAACGTAATCCCAGAATCCGTAATTTGATGTTTTTCTGAGAACTTCTCTTGAATCATAATCGAATTCAACGTCGGTACCGTTGCTTGCTTCGCCGTTCTTATCGAGAATACAGTCGGCAAATTCGGGTACAAATGCATTGTAAAATTCCTGTGCATATTCTTCATAATCACCTGTAACAAGACCGAGAAGGAGCTTTTCAATACAGGGCTTTATGGCAGTGGAAAGAGTTTCGCCTATATCAAGACCTATCGGATAAACCTGCTCGCCCTCAGCGTTGTAGATCTCTTCCATTGTACCTACAACATAAACTGTGGGATATTCCTCTTTAGCAGCAAAAGCGGGAACAGCCACAGACATTAAAATAACTGCAGTGAGAAGAACAGAAATCATTTTTTTGGCAATGTTTTTTCTCTTCATGAGATAAACCTCCTGTTGAATAAATTTCAGCCGTATTAACACCTTAAACAAACTGTACTTTATAGTGTAACAAAACAGTTATATCAAGTCAATAAAAAATCTGACAGATATTTATTAAAATAAATAAAGACGGCAGATAAAAATCTACCGTCTCTGATATTATTCAAGCTGCTTCGTTACCGCCAAAGAGATTTTTGAAATCGATTTCCCCTTTGAAAAGCTTTCTGAAGAAATTCATAACCAATGTGAAGAAGCGAATAAATATTGAAGCCTTCTCCTGCTTGTCATTTTTTATAATATCATCCTCATCAATACCCGTCACTGCCGAGATGGAACCTGTTTCTTTATCGTAGTTCATATACTGAGGATAGCTTTCATTAGTGAAAACGTTCATATTATCATTAAGTATAAACGCATCAATGAGCTTATCAATTGAAGCCGGGAAATTATCGTGAATTATGTTCTTTATAAACCATGTGTTTTCGGGAAGCATACATGAGGATGCGTCGATAATTTTATCGGCAGAGAGATATTTGAGATTTTCCTCAGGCATAGCACTGATATACTTATCACCTAAGGTAGAGCCGAACTTTGCTACGGTTGCACCGAATGAGGTTGCAGATGTAAGAGCTGTATTGTCAGAATGAGCATAGGCATCCTTTGAAAGAGGGAAGTTCGCATAGTTATACTTTGAAATAACCATAACGTCAATTCCGTATTTATCCATAACACTGTGTGTGGTGCTTCTTGCATTTACCTGAACATTTTCGTGGTATGATCTGATTTTCTTTATCATCTCGGCATATTCTTCCTGAAGCTCAGGTGTGTTATAAACAAACGCAATTGCCTTTTCAAGATATTCGTCAGTTACCATGTTCCAGTAGCCTACGAATCCGCCATAAGAATCACGCACTATTCTTGCAAGAACATTATCCTTTACAGCATCGAGAATATCTTCAATAATATCTGTACCGACACCGAGAATCTTAGCCTGATTTACAAACTGTACGATTGTAATAACTGTCTGCATAAGCTCGTCATCTATCGATTCAGTCAGCTTATCGTTTTCAGAAAGAGAGTATTTTACGAAATTGTCTACTGCCTGACTGTCAATTACTATTTCACCTGCGAAAAGAGCACTGATAAAGTCAACACCTTCAGTTGAAGGAACATACATAATAACCTTGTTGATTTTTTTAAGTGTAGCTTCATCTGCGTTTTCGAGTAATGCAGAAACAACATTGCCGCCAAGACAGCGTCCGAGAACATTTACCTTGCTGTAGCCCTTTTCTCTGCAGACTCTGTTGATGAACTGTTCAAGAAGCTGCGCATTATATTCAGAAGAAAGTCGCCAGTCATAAGGAAACTCTATGCTTCCCTTTGAAAACTGAGAATAGCTTATATGATACGGATCTGTAAGTATATTTCTTCCGATTCCCGATCCGTCGCTTGCTTCGCCGTTTTCATCGAGAATAAGGTCGCTGAAGGCAGGTGCCATTGCATTGTAAAGTCTGTCGCAATAATCTTCGTAATCACCTGTAAGTGCGCCGTAAGCAAGATCTTTAAGAAGGTCATCAAGAACATCCTTAAGACCTGTCATCATACTGTTTACGGGACCGCCCTGCCAGATATACTCGCCTTTGGAATTTACGAGAGTTTCGCCATAGCCCTTAACATAAATAGTTACACAGCCGCTTGCCGCACTTGCAGTTAATGCAGGTGTAGCAATACAGAAGAGCATTGTCACAGTAAGAATTAATGAAATAATTTTTTTCATATTAAAACGCCTCCTAAAGATTTAATCGAAGATATTATACACTAAAATAACAAAGAAATCAATATATTACTTAATATCAGCTATATTATTTCTACAACAATGACCTTTCCCTCTTCAACCCTGAAGGCTATATTCATACCTGCATAATCAAATCTGTATACTCTCTCAGGGTCATTCTGATAAGAAGGTCTCGGGTCCTGCTCAAGAATACCCTTAAGCCCTTTTATCTTATTTTCGGGAATCTTACAAATAAGCTCAGGAGGGATTTCCACCTCAAGCTTTCTCTCTTCAAGGCTTTCCGTAAAGCCTCCAACGGCATCAGGGTGAGAGTCGGCATAAGGAAGATAAGGCTTGATGTCATAAATCGGAGTGCCGTTCATAAGGTCACAGCCTTTAACGTAAATAACGGGACCTTCCTTATCCTCAAAGTCAATCTTCGTCAGCCTTACACTTGAAAGACCGATGGGATTAGGTCTGAAGGGTGAACGGGTGGCAAACACTCCGATTCTCTTGTTTCCGCCAAGAAGAGGAGGTCTTACCGTAGGACTCCACCTTTCCCTTTTAGCCTTTGAAAACTCCCACAAAAGCCATATATGCGAAAATTCTTCAAGACCTCTGAGTGCATCTGCGTTTCTGTATTCGGGAATAAAGACTATTTTCCCTTGCGTTTCTTCAACAAGTCCGCTTTGTCTCGGTATGCCGAACTTATCGGGAAAATCCGTATAAATATAAGCGATGATTTTCATTTGCTTCACCTCATAAAATAATTATACAACGAAAAACACCGCTGTTCAAGTAAAAACTGAAAGCGGTGCTTTTTTATGATATATATTCAATGTACTCCTCAAGACACAGATTCATTTTATACATTTCCTCTGCGGCCTCTTCGCCTACGAAGCGATAATGCCAGGGCTCATTTGATATACCCGTAATTTCTGTTTTATCAGCAGGATATCTTTTTATAAAGCCGTACTTGTACGAATTATCCTCAAGCCATTCATATACCTCGTCAGAGCTTTTTTCTCTGTCAGGATTTATATCGGCTGCAAGTCCCAGCTGATGCTCGCTTGTCCCCGGCTCAGCCACCCAGCTTTCCGTAAGGCTTTTTGCCTCTTTTTTACTGTAGCCCTCCTGACGGTAAGAGGCATATCTGCTTTCAAATATTTCTTCCTGCTCCTCTTCGCTTCTGTACCCTGATACAACCAAGGGATAATATCCCTCTGCCCTCATATCGTCGAACATATCCTGAAGATATTCATAGGCCTCTCTGTCTATCTGTTCACCGTTTGAAAGAGTTATTAAATCAACCTCAAAATCATCGGGGACACTGTAATCTGAATTAACAAGAATAAGCTCTCTTCCGTTTTCAAGAGTAGCCTCTTTTATGCTAAAAGAGCTGAAAATTCCATCTGAGTTTTTCTGTGTGATATCTCCTGCTACGGCAATAATGAACGCTATAATGAAAATCACTATGGCTCTTTTAAATATTCGGTTTTCTTGACTGTCACTTTTTTTCATTGCTTTCGCCTCCGTATTAACTATATCCTTAAAAACAGAGAAACTCAATAGAGTTCAGTTTTACTTAAGCAAAATGTAAGAAAAAAGAAAGAAACTGCTCTTCCGCTGATTTATTTTCAAAAATATGTTGAATGAACGGTATAAATCTGCTAAAATATATCTGTTAATATACTTCAAAGGAGTGTTAATATGAAGACTATCCCCAAAACCTATCAAAGCTATATCAACTGGAAAGAAAAATCAAAGCAGACAGAGTACACAAAGCCTACTCAGCTCCTTGCTGCTGACGGCACTCTCCTTGCAAAAGGCTGGGCAAGACATAACGTTTTTGATTATGACAGAGACTATGTAAAGCCCGGCAGTCCCATGAGCAAAAAGGAATGGGATTTCTATCAGGTTTCTGACGGCAAGTATATGGTACAGCTGAGCTTTGCCAACATCTCAATCGGCGGCTATGTTGCAGGCAAGCTCATCGACCTTGTAAACGGCAAGGTTATCGCTGATGCAACTCAGCTTTTCCTCGGCGGAAAGAACAAGCATGTTCCGCCACCAAAGGGTGATGTTCCCAACCGTTTTGCTGAAAAAATAGGCAAGGCTGAGTTCGATTTTGACACAAGAGAAAACTCAAGAACAATCTGGTTCAAAATGCCTCTTAAGGATAAGATGGTTGAATGTAAGTTCGATATGGACATTATGCCCGGACTCGAAAATATCACAACAGTTTTACCCTTTGAGGGCGATCCCACAAAGTACTTTATGACCACTAAGCAGAACTGTATGCCCTGCGAAGGCTTCTACAAGTTCGGTGATGATGTTTACGAATTCAAGAAAGAAGACTCCTTCTGCGCTCTTGACTGGGGCAGAGTAAACACACCTCATAAGATGGTATGGTACTGGGGCAACGGCTCAACATACTTAACTGATGAAAAGGGTGAAAAGCATCTCTTCGGCTTTGAAATCACCTGGGCAATCGGCGACGAAAGCAACGCAACGGAGACCTGCCTTTTCTACGACGGCAAGGCTCACAAGTTCGGCGCAGTTGACGTTGAGGTATTCCCCAAGCCCGACAAGTATATGGAAGACTGGAAGTTTATCTCCGAGGACGGCAGATTCAATATGACAATGAAGCCTACCTTCGACCACCATTCAGATATGAATCTCGGTATTGCAAGAATGCACACTCATCAGGTACACGGTCTCTGGAGCGGTGATGTAACACTTGATGACGGCACAAAGCTTGAAATCAAGGATATGTATGCTTTCTGCGAATACGTTGAAAACAAATGGTAATTACTTAATAAAAAAAGAGTCCCTTGGGGACTCTTTTTTTATTAAGCTCTGTCTGCCTGCCTCTTTTCCATTTTCCTCCAGCTTATAAATCCGTACATATCATTAACAAGAAACGCTAAGAAACAGACCGTAACGGAAATATAACGGATATCCTCCATACTTGCAAGAATCCATAAAAGTATAAGCACAATATCGTTAGCCGCATAAGCCAGAGCAAAATAAGGGCTTCTTCTGAAGGTGAGATATGCCGCAATAAAGCTTGTTGTAACAGATACGGTACTCGGAATCATATTTGCAGTATTGAAGAAATCCAATATGTAATAAAAAGCTACAGTTACTACAGCTGTAACAAGGCACATAAATACTGTTTCTTTTTTGCTGATACGATTAACCTTAACCTCTGACCGTTTATTTTTATATGGATTCTTAATCCACGAAACAAACGCAAATACCGCCATAGGCATTGTCATACCGAGATAAGTAATCATTTCTCCGTAATAGGCAAAAGAAAAAGAGATTATTCCGTAGAGCAGACTGAAAATCACCATAAGAATCTGACCGAAGGGGTTACCCTTAGCATTAAAAATCAGAGATGTAACACCTATAAGTGATGCACATAGGGTCAGATAGCTTTCTCTGTCAAAAATGCAGAAGGAAAGCAATATAAGTATCACCGATGAGCACCAGAGCAGTATCTCAACTAACGAAAAGTATTTTATAAACTCCTTAATCTTTAACATAATGACCTCCAAAAAAACAAGCACCCGTATACACATCTTCTAAGACCTAACGATGTGTAAACGAATGCTGAAGCATTTCCTACCCGGTGGCAGTGCTGAATTGTTTTGTACTGCAGTCTGTTGTTACGCAGTCCGTTTTAACGGTGTAATTTTAACATATATGCAGAGTTATGTCAACTCAATGAGCAAAAAAGAGAGCATCAGACGATACTCTCTTTAATATTCAGCTCTGTCAATCGGATTATCTCCAATCAAAGCTTCGAAAAGCCGTGGCTGTTGATAAGCGCATCAAGCTTTACGCCTGCTTTGCAAAGAGGACATTCGTGAGAGGGCGCACAGAAATAATGTTCAAGGTCACCTGTGTCAAATACTGAACGTACAGTATAGCCTGCACACTTTTCGATTGTTGAGAAAATCGCTGATATACCTGAAACGCTGCCTCCGTAATATTTAACGGCATTTACTGCCATCTCAGCAGTTTTACCCGAAGAAACGGAAACACAGAGTATCATAACATTCTTCCCCTGAATCATAGGTACAATATTATCACGGAAAATCATCTGATTACCGCCTACGATTTCAGGTGAAACAACATAAATAGTCTTATGAGCATTTATGTTGATAAAGTCACCCTTTGTAAGACAGTCGGCAAAATATGCACCGATAACCTCTGTGCCGTCAACGCAGAGTATTGTATCAACAATAGTGTCGCTGTAATAATATGAGCTCAGCTCCTCAGCAACAGCTTTAGCTTCGGAAACTCTGCTCTTCTGTGCAGCAACATCAATATAATAATTGCTATGTAAGCTGTTAGTTGCGAAATGACCTGTAGCAACACGAAGATGCAGATTGTTACTCTTGGTTGCATATTTGATAGTTTGTAAATTTGACATAGTATTCCCTCCTATGTAGTTTAATAGCATTATATACTAAATATATTTCTTTCGCAATAGGTTTTTGTTAACTTTTGCTTAAATCAGAAATAATAAAGCACAGAGAACTTGAAGAACTCCGTGCTTTGAGATATTCATTTTCGATTCTTTCTGTGCTGAGTATCAGATTTTACTACAATTTTATATTAATCATTAATCAGCCACAGTGGTTATCAAACAATTCTCAGCTTTTTAGCAAGCTTTTCTCCGTCAAATAAAATATACATATGACTCGAAGCATCATACTGAACCTCAATTTTATGCCCGTCAATCACCGCAATAAGACTGTGAGGCATTTCAACCAGTGCCTCATATTCATCATAAACTCTGCCGTTTACAACAAGCTCATTTGTTTTCTTAACTCGACGGTAAACAATATGATATCCGGGTGCTTCAGCTTCAAGCAAAATTCTTACCTTAACCTCGTTATCAGCCATTCTTAAAATGCCTGAGTTTCCCTGCAAGTGAGGATAATCATTCTGCTCACTGTCTTCTTCAGCCCACTCAGATTCAATCTCCTCTTCGGGCAGTTTTTTAAGCTTATTGTAGATGATAATACTGTTGGCGAGACTGAAAATAATCCAGGCGTGAAACACATAATCAATAATTAAATCTGTGCTGATACCTGCAACAACTACCATAGCCACAGTGTCTATCACAAACATAACCAAAGCGGCAATGGGACCGGCAATCTTTTTCTTCTTCGCAAGGAACCAACAAAGAAGATAAATCAGCAATATTGCCACAGCAATTGCAAGAGCTACTGCAAACAAAGACTTATCGGCAAATTCCATATCCTGCATATCATAATAATACTCTTCCGGATACATACCGCAGAAATACATGCCGTAGTCAGCAAGGCAGTACGGTATAAATGCAGAGAACAGGAAATAAGTGTCTGAATTTGTAACAAGCAGTACAACATTTATCACGCTGAATGCAATTATCAGAATCAGATTGGAAATACTGTTTTTATACTTGGATTCAAGCACATCACGTTCAGAGCCGTTTTTGATATTGGTGTTATTAAGAATGTTCGCCATAATGTCCTCTCCTTTTCTACGTCTTTGATTTCAATATATATTACATCAATATACTTGTCAAGATGTTTGATGTTGTGAATACAACACCCTCGACAAATTTATTCCTTTTCTTTCATATAATGCTCTATAGCATATTTCAGATCATCAGGATTTTCACCACTGGTAATGTAGATATGTGCATACTTTTCCTTCTTTTCCTTATCACCTTGTAAAGCATATATAATAGCTAACAACGATGCAGCTTCGTGACCGTTATTTTTGAATTCAAGTGCTTTCTTTGCATCCTTTATAGCTTTCGGATAATCTGATTGTTTAAAATAACAGCTTGCTCTATTAACGTAAGCATAATAATTATTAGGTTCACACTTTATTGACTCATTATAATGTTTTAACGCCATATCATAATTACCCTCATTGGTATAAAGTAAACCAAGATTACTATGTACCCGCTCATTACGGTAATCAATTTCTAACAGCTCATAATATATTTTGATAGCCTGTTCATTCAAGCCCATATCAGTATAGCATAACGCCGCAAAAAGAAGTACTGCTGACGCATCGTGTTCATTTTCAACCTCTTTATTGAGTTGAAACAGATATTTCAATGCTTTATCATAATTAGATTCATTATAAAGTCTTGTAGCACATAAGAGCTTTTTCCTGTTAAAAGGCTTATTTTTAAAAGCATATCTCAACTCGCTCTCATAACTCTTTTCGTAAAAATCAAGGCTTTTTCTTCGTTTACTGTAAAAAACTCTGATACCTGTAGCCACCAATACAAAAACTATAGAAACTGTTCTGAATAAATTCTGCATTACAGGCGTATTGTTGTACACTATATCATAAATATAAAAAGCAATAACACATAAAATCGCAACAATAATTACTATGCAAATCAGCCAATTTACAATTTTCTTTTTCATTATGCACTCACCTCAAATCTAATATAACACATAAAAATTCTAAAATCAACAACAGCAATTTCTGCACAATATAAAACACATAAATCCGCTCAAATGAAAAATTGCAGATACATAGATGAGATATTTTGACATCAAGTGAATGTCATATTTTTAAGTATTATAACATATAATCTCAATATTGACAAGTACTAAATGTCAAAAGGAGATAAAAATGTTTATAAATAAATCAAATCAAGGTCTCAACAATGTTTGCGGTTCAAATATTTCTGTTTTCAGAAAAGAATTAGGATTGTCGCAGCGTGAATTAGCTGACAAACTGCAATTAATCGGATTGGATGTAGATAAAAACGCAATTCAGCGAATCGAAAGCGGAAAAAGATTTGTAACAGATATTGAATTGATTTCATTCTCAAAAATATTTGACAAATCTTATGAGGAGCTGTTGCAGGACTCAAATCTGTGACAGATGTAACTTGCAACCTTTAAAATTTACTGTATGTGGCAAGTAGTTTCAAGTCATCATTTTAAAGAGATATAAAAGGAAAAGTCATCCTGTTGGATGACTTTTCCTTTTTGTGTTTACAGGAGAGAATGACGCCCCTATAAAATCATTTTTCTCTATCTTTTTTTAACTTTTTGATAACACAGCCAACAATAATTTGACCAAGAGAAACACCTAAAAAGATGAAAATGAAAATTTTCCCAAGCACACTTTCTCCGTTTGTTTCTAACAACATTACACCGCCAACAAAAAATAAAACAAGTAAAAAGATACATTCAAAAACAACAATTAGTTCAATTTTTTCTTTATTAATTTTTTCTTTTTTGTTCGAAAAACGCATCATGGCAAACGCATACCCCTCAATAATCGGTGTCATTATTATTTCTATAAGTATTTCAAAAATAAAATCCACACAATCACCTCTTATATTACAATTATACTTATCATTTTTATGAAAGTCAAATCATAGGTTCGAGTCCAACAAGTCATTAAAGGTGTGTCACGAACTATGAGCATAGATTTCAGGTATAAAAATAACAGAAGCCCTTGATTTCTCAAGAGTTTCTGCACGGGGTGTCAAATTGTCCCTAAAGATGGGATTCGTACCTTTTTTTGAACCCCCTGAAATTTTTCCAAAAACAAACTACTCTCATAAAAGAGAGTAGCTTAAAATGTTAATTATTGATTTTCGTTATTTTTATATATTCAGTTGGTGTCATATTATATAGCCTTTTAAATACTGTTACAAAATATGCCTGTGAAGAAAAGCCCGCCTCAACACAAATTTCTTTTGTGGTCTTTCCTTGTAATAGCAGAATTTTAGCTTTTTCAAGCTTTTGTCTCAAAATATATGTACTCAGATTTTCGCCTATTTCTTTCTTGAATATCTGAGATAAATAATCCGCTGAAATTCCGCAGTAGTTTGCTACAGCTGTTACGCTTATTCTTTCAGAAATGTTTTCGTTTACATATTTTATACAGTTTCTGATATGGGGAGAAAATTCAGGTTGTTTCTTATTCTTTTTTACATCTTCAGTAAGCCTTATAATTTCAACACCTGTGCACTGCAATATTTCATCCTTATTTGTAAGTTTGTCAACTGTTTTCATTACTCTGTCAGAAAATTCATAAGCCTTCTTTTCACTAAGACCGCCTTGGATAGCATAGCGAGTTGCGAGAGTAATTATACTTAAAGCCATATACTTATATTGCGTTAATTCATCATCAGACATTCTACCCATAATGATGAGAGAATCTAAATTTTTAATCTGTGTTATCAGTGATTCCACATCTCCTTGCTGAATACAGGAGAGTAATCTTATTTCAGCACTGTAAGGTGTAGGCTTTTCATCAAGAGCATTTTTACGCTCGATTGTCTTAACGGTTACAAGTTCGCCTATATTCATCAGATCACATCATTTCTTCTTAGCTTTTTAATTTCTTTTTTCAGTCGGGCAAAATTCAGATCTTCCCAAAGAGGTACAATATGGCCGCCTTTAAGCCTCATTGCCGCTTCGAGCATAGCACCGTAATAAGCTACTCTGAAATCTGTAAATTCAGATGTTTCGCATTTTCTTTTGTATGTTTCATACAATCCGTAAGCATCGCCCCACATATTACGAAGCTGAAACAAATCGTATTCTCTGTCTGCCCACATACTGCCACAGGGATCAATGAAAGCAATAAGCTTCAAAGTTTTAGGGTCAGCCATTATATTCATTATGTTAAGATCAGCATGGATAAGTACAGGCTTTGTATTTTCTTGTGGCAGCTTGTTGAAAATCTCTGTTGCATAAAAAAGCTGTTTCATTTTTTTCTTACTGAACTTACCGTTATCTGATAATTCTTTCAACGCTTTGAGCCAAGGCTCCTGCCTTTCTGTTTTATAATACTCGTACCAGCTGTCATAGACAGGGTCAGATAAAGAACCAAACTTGTCATTTGTAACACTATGCCATTCCAGCATACCTGAAATAACTTCATCTGCAAACCGCCGCTTCTGACTTTTACTTTTTAACAAAAACAAAGGATTCAATACATTCCGCCCCTCAACAAAACTCATCGCTAAAATCGCTGTGTCTTTGTCCTCGTATGTAAAAATCACTTCAGGCATTTTTACGCTTGTGTGTTCGGATAAGAATTTGAGCTGTTGAGACTCTTCATATTGCATTTCCTGAAGCTTATAACCTTTAACGGCAATAATTTCGCCGTCAGAGAGAACAGCCTTATAAACTCTGCCATAACTTCCACCGCCGATAAACTTGAGGCTAAGAATTTTTTTGCTAAGTTTTTCAGAAATAATATTCGGTAAGATTGACGATAAATGCTTGTCACTATTATCAAGAATTTTCATTATATATCCTCCCTATACTTATCCGTTTACCACCTGACTTTCTGATTTTAATATTATCATAAGATTTTTTCAAATTCAATAATTATGAGATTTTCGTATATGCAGATCAAAATAATCAAGGAAAATCGAAAAAAATTACAGAATAATATACAACGTAAAATAACTTGTATCTGCAGCAACCATGACTTACAATACCAAAAGATTTTTCACTTGAACTGCAATACAACAACGGTTCAAAAGAGTTACAGCTCTTTTCTCAAAAGCTTAATTTTTTTGTGGTATCGACTTGCGGTACCCAAAGTTTTATTGTGCCTTGGAGCGGCACCAAAACTTTGACCGCTGCGCTGTTCGCCGCGGCTGTTAAACTATGAAGTTACAAATTTGATTTCTATGTGAAGAGAAAAAATTAAAAGGACATCGTGAAGATGTCCTTTTAATTTTGTGTTTACAGGACGGAATGACACCCCTGCTCACTAATTAACTAATTTTTCTACTTCAAAAAAAGCTTCGCAGATTTCAAAACTTTCCTTTTCTTTATTGTATTTTAGAAAAGATATAGCCGTTCCTATAAAATCTGTATGTCCGTAAAGCGATGTGTATTGACAAATTTTAATTTCATATATGCCGTCATTATCAATATCACAAGGTTCAAACTTATAAAATGTGTCAGCACTTAAATTTAAATTTTTAGGTTCTCCATTGCTATCATACCAAACATAATAATATTCAGCTTTTCTATCCGATAAAACAAACTTTTGACAATAGTCGGTATTCCTATTTTTAATTTCAAAGCTTCTGTTCTTTAATATAGTAACAGAAAATCCGGTATTAAATTTTTCTCCATTATTTTCAGAAGAAAATATCTCAACTATACCACTATTTCCAAAATCAAATACACGAGATAAGTATTGACCAGCACCACCTGACAACCCAACACATTCCTGTATAATAATCTCTTTATCATCATCTCCATCAATATCAACACAATAAAATATCGCTCCCAAACTTGCTTGGTCATCCCAAACAGATAGATCTTTTGCAAAAATTTTATCGTTTGTCGAAACAACTAGATAATAATCCGCTACCACACTATTGGAAGAGTAGCGATTATCTGCTAAAAGATAAACCGTACCAAAATCATTATCAGTTAATTTTATGTTATCTTCTAATTGGCGAATTATAATATTTTTTAACCCTATTTCAGGAATGTCTATACGCATACTATTTTTAGAATCAAATATTGTTTCCGTAGTCTTTAAGAATTGATGTTCTTTTTTGTCATTATTTATATTTATAACAAAGCAAATAGTAATTAATATTGCAACTAAACTTAATATAAGTGCAATAAATTTCCATTTCTTTAGCTTTTTTTTAGAATATTTCATCACAGAAACAACATTTTGTTCTGCTTCTGAAACTTGTTCTTCTTGTTCAATAATTTTTCCGCTTAAAATTTCATTTATTCCAACATTAAAAATTTCACTTAATTTTTCGATAATTTCAATATCAGGGTAGCACTTGCCGGTTTCCCATTTTGATACAGCCTTGTCTGTTACATTCAATTTTTCAGCAAGTTCTTTTTGCGTGAGGGTTAGATTGGTTCTTTGAAAAGCAATAAATTTTCCTACATCAACAGCATTCATCTTATCACCTTCTTTATTAGTGAGTTTATTATATAATATAATAACAAAAAAGTCACCCTACCAGAAGTAGAATGAGAAAATTGTTCATTCTTTTGTTTTAGGTTCGAGTCCAACAAGTCCTTAAAGGGGTGTCACGAAATGCAAACATAAATTTTAAGCATAAAAATAACAGAAACCCTTGATTTCTCAAGAGTTTCTGTATGGGGTGTCATTTCGTCCCCTAAAGATGGCGCCTCAAACAGGACTCGAACCTGTGACACCGCGGTTAACAGCCGCGTGCTCTACCGACTGAGCTATTAAGGCAAATGACCACCTTAGATTATCTAAGGTGGTTTTGTGTCGGCATCGCCTTATCTTCCCGGGCCGCTTCCAGCCAAGTATTGTCAGCACTGATGAGCTTAACTACCGTGTTCGGGATGGGAACGGGTGGACCCTCATCGCTAAAAACACCGACTATCTGAACTTTTGATCCAGATCTTTTTTCCTTATGACCTCGTCATAATCATGGTGACCCGTACGAGATTCGAACTCGTGTTGCCGGCGTGAGAGGCCGGAGTCTTAGGCCACTTGACCAACGGGCCATCTAATGGTACACCATCACGGGCTCGAACCGTGGACACCCTGATTAAGAGTCAGGTGCTCTACCAACTGAGCTAATGGTGCATAAGTTGGTTGAAGTTCTTTACTTTTTCCAGTATGTACCTTCAAAACCGAACAAAGGAGAGTAAAGCAAGGATTGTAGTAGGTTTGAACCAAGCATTATGGTCAAGCCCTCGACCTATTAGTATTGCCTAGCTGAACGTGTCACCACGCTTACACATGCAACCTATCAACCTCATAGTCCTTGAGGGGTCTTACTAGCTTATGCTATGGGATATCTTATCTTGGAGATGGCTTCA
>JAZPYL010000054.1:0-2123 GCA_045544175.1 Acutalibacteraceae bacterium
AACCTTTGAAAACGGCAAGGTTTTCTCTGCTGATTTTTTCAAGGACGTTGATGGCTTATACAGAGCTGAATCTATGTGGTATGTAGCTGAAGATGATTTCAATGCTGAGGAGGAGTTTTCCAACGCACTTAATTTTTCAAGCTGGAATGAGGTTTATCCCCTCGGTGTGGTTGAAGCACTTATAAAAAACGAAAATCCTACTAAAAATATGTTGCTCAATAAGTTCCATCTTGACTGTCAGGAGGGTATTAAAAACGGCCGTGACAGCTTCCTTGAAAAAGGCTTTGTCGTCGATAATTTCTTCTTCTCACGCTACAGATTTGACGAGGACCTTGAAATGTTCTACTATGATGTGGCTATGGACGCTTCTGACTCGCAGGGCACAGCTCAGCTAAGAACACGTATCTTCTACGACCATATGGGTATGATGGCTCCTGAAAAGGATCAGGTTGTAATCTACACAAACGACTGTACACCCGAACTGGAAGAGGCTCTATCAACTTTCTTCGGATAAACAAACAAGGAGGTCTTTAAGGAAATTATCCATACGGAAGTATTATGTGTATTTAGTGGGGGAACCTTTCTGAAGAAAGTTTGCCCCCACACCCCCTACAAAGACTTTTAATCTGGATTTAAGCGCCATAGGGTGCCCACAACAAGTAAAGAAGAAATCCAAGTATTTCTCTGTGTGTACCCTATGGGGCTTAAATTAAAACTTGAAAGTTTTAGGAAAGGAGTTTGAGGAAAAACCCTTTTTCAAAAGGGTTTTCCTCAATATTATACGTAATTACTTCTGTATGGGCATCGCCCTTATGGACTCTCATTTTTTATAATTTTTCGTTTTTTGTAACGTTACGGAAGTCTCAGTTGTCTAATTAACAAAGGAGGTGAAACAATGATTAAAGAGTTTGATGAGATCTATCGTCTGTATGCTGATGACGTTTACCGTTTTCTTCTGAAACTGTCAGGAAATCAGGCTGTTGCTCAGGATATTCTTCAGGATACTATGCTGAAAGCTATTACTTCTGCTGATAAGTTCAAGGAAAACTGTTCTGTCAAAACATGGCTGTGTGCTATTGCAAAAAATGAATTCTATAACTACACCAAACGTTGCGACAACAAGAATCTCACTCTTGATGAGGCTCTTAACGTGCACGATGAGCCTCTTGAACGTTGTTTTACCGACCGCCTTCAGGCACTGGAGCTCCACAGTATTATTCACAGGCTCGATGAACCATATAAGGAGATTTTTACACTTAGAGTCTTTGCTGAGCTGAAATTCACTGAAATAGGCAAAATTTTCGGCAAAAGCGAAAACTGGGCGAGAGTCACCTTTTTCAGAGCTAAAGAAAAAATCATAAACTTACTTGAAACGGAGGATTTACTATGAATTGTAACATTATTAAGGACCTTATACCTCTTTGCAGTGAAGGTCTTTGCAGTGAGGAAAGTGAAAATCAGATTAAGGAGCATATCAAAGACTGCGAAAAATGCCGTTTGCTCTATGAGCACGCTCCCCAGGCAGACAGCACTGACATCGTAACTGAGACTCCGCCACAGAAAAATATTTTCAAAAAGGTTAACAAAAAGTTTAAGCGTCACAAGATTATCGATATAATTCTGCTTCTTGTTATTGCCGGAATTATCGGCGTGCTGGGCTGGCTTACCTATGGTCAGATTGCCAAAAGCTACGGCTGTACAAGCTTTGAGACTATTTTCCAGTCTCTTGAAGTAAGAAAAATGGGAGAATATATCGCTGAAGGCGATTTTGAGACCTATATGGACTACGTAACTAACGGGCATATCGGTGACATTTTTACTCACAGTAAAATAGACGAGATGAGGGCAAATCACATAAAAACCCTTGAAGAAACCTTTGAGAAAGCTTATGGCGATACAAAGGTTACTGATATTGATGTTGACTCTACTTACAATCAGATGTACGCTGACAATTCAATCGTTATATGCTCAACGCTTACATTAACCTTTGAAAACGGCAAGGTTTTCTCTGCTGATTTTTTCAAGGACGTTGATGGCTTATACAGAGCTGAATCTATGTGGTATGTAGCTGAAGATGATTTCAATGCTGAGGAGGAGTTTTCCAACGCACTTAATTTTTCAAG
>JAZPYL010000055.1:0-31474 GCA_045544175.1 Acutalibacteraceae bacterium
TTTCACCCTCTCGGAGTACCTGTGTACGCCTTCGGAGTGAAGAAAAGGGCATCTTGCAACATTCTCGGCAGTCTGCCAGCTTGTCGAAAATGCTTTTTCGACAAGCTGGAAGGCACCCGATTGGGTGCCTTGTTTAATTTATAAATTTATTTTTGCAGGTAAAACATTACCTATATTTTTTTAAAACTTGATTGTGCGGGAACAACCTTCCCTTTACTTCACCATAAAAACAACCTCGGCCCTTGGCCCTATATTTGCCCTTGCCCCTTTATATGTTTTTATAAAGGACTATTCCCTCTTCGGTAAATTCGGCAACAACGCCCTTATATTTACCTGTTTCGTAAATTGCCGCATTCACACTGCACAGATTTTTAAGAGGCGTACGGCTCATACCGCCTTTTCTGTTTGTGACAACTGCAATATCAGGTGAAAGTGCCTTTATGTAGTTTTCCGTTGTTGATTCGTTATAGCCGTGGTGACCGACCTTAAGTAAATCTATCTTTCCGAGCTCTTTTGCAAGTCTGTCCTCGTCACCGTCAAGGTTATTTATATCTGCGGCAAGGAAGGCTTTTACGCCATTCTTTTCAATGAGTAAACCAACGGCATTTTCGTTTTCACCTACGGGCTCAGCTGACTCCGTTTCGGCAGTGTTGCAGAATTTCAGTGTAAAGCTTCCGAAGGTGAAGGGCTCTTCGGAGATATCACTGATAACAGGTACTCCCCTTTTTTCGCAGGCTGAAACCATCTGCTCATAAACTTCTCTGTTATCCCATTTTTCGATTTCATATTCACGGATTCTGCTCTCGTCATATTCCTTTAAGTAAGCCTTTTTAACGGCGATATCCTCGTCAAGAATAAGCGTGTCAAAGCCGCCGATATGGTCAGAGTGACTGTGAGTGCCGAGAACGAATTCAAGCACTGCTTTGCCCTCTTCGTTACCTGCAATTTTCTTTACACACTCGGCAACATAATCCTCGGTGCCTTCATAGACAAGCTCCTCAAAGCCTCTGGGGTTGTCGCTGTCCTCAGCTGCATCAATAAGAGCAAACTTACCGTCACTTTCAATGAGAATAGCATCGGCACTGCCTGTATCAAGAAAATATATTCTGTCTGCACGCCGGGATAAATCTGCATCCGTAAGGGTATATCTTCCTGCATTGATATTCATTTTTATTTCGGGCATAAAATAAATAAGAGCCACTGCAGCTGCTGCCGCTAAACAGACGGCGATTACAGGTATAAGCTTTCTTTTATCCATTTTAAAAACCTCTTTCGGATTTATTTTACTAAATTATACCAACAGCCCTCCTTACTGTCAACTCAAGATGTATATTTGTCATATTCCGTGAGAAAATACAGAAAAGCGACATAAAAGGAAAGCGTGATATTTTATGGTAAAAAATGATAAGGCTTACAGAGTCTACCGGATTGTGATTATACTTCTTTTAGTTTTCACCCTTACGGTTTTTGCCGGATATGTGCAGAGAGAAAACGGCAGTGCAGTTTATACCCTTTCAAAGCTCGGTTCAAGAGGCAACGAGGTACGTCAGGTGCAGAAAAAGCTTAAGGAGCTGGGCTATTATAAAGGCTCCGTTGACGGTATTTACGGAACGGGCACACAGAGAGCCGTAAAAGCTTTTCAGAAGAACTGCGGTATTACGGCTGACGGTATTGCAGGGCCCAAGACACTTAAGTTTCTCGGTCTGTCTTCTTCAGGCGGTTCATCGGGTGAATACTCAAGCAGTGACATCAACCTTCTTGCAAAGCTCATAGCCGCCGAGGCAAGAGGCGAAAGCTATACGGGACAGGTTGCCGTCGGTGCCGTAGTCCTTAACAGAGTTACCCATTCATCCTTCCCCGACACAATAGCAGGTGTTATATATCAGAAGGGTGCATTCTCCTGCGTCAATGACAGCAACTGGAGTGTTGCACCTAATTCAACATCACTTAAGGCGGCAAGAGACTGTATCAACGGCTGGGACCCCAGCGGCGGTGCAATTTATTATTACAACCCGGCAAAAACAAGCAACAGCTTTATGTTCTCCCGACCGGTTATTACAACAATCGGCAGACATGTATTCTGCAGGTAAATGCAGAGCGAGGGCCAAGGGCAAATATAGGGCCAAGAGCCGAGGGCCCAGGGCCGAGGCCGTTTCTATAGTGCGGTAAAAGAAAGTTTTCTTCCCGCATAGTCAGGTCGTTAAATGCTTATTATAAATTGATAAAGGCACCCAATCGGGTGCCTTCGTTGTTTATATTTGAGCATCTAAAAAACTTATCGGTGCGGGTAGAATTTAATTTCTTTACTCTGTTGGGCGTCCTTGGCCCTCGGCCCTTAGCCCTTGGCCCTGAACAAAGGCCCTTGGCCCTTTATTTACTTCATCAATTTATCCATAAGCACAGGCATCCATAAGCCTGCCTGAACAGTACGGTGGTCAAAGCCGCTCTGCTTGGGCTCTTTTGTCTCTATCCAGTCACTGAAGCAGTTTCTGTCCTTAGTGTCAGCAAGATATTTCACGATTGCATCAGAGAAGAGTCTTACATTCTTATCTGTATCGTCAAGGCACGCTGCCCAGAGCATCCAGTCGGTCTTTGTAAAGTCCTTTCTGTAGTCAAGAGGTACACCGTAGGTGTTGAGCTCCTGACGGTACTTTTCACTTTCGCCCTTATAGAGCTTTTCGTCAAAGAGTGAGAAGCCGAGAATTTTATCCCATACAAGATTATACTTAAGGCTCCAGCTTTCGTTCTTGCCGATGCTGAAGGGAAGGAATTCCTTATCGGTGTTACACTCAGCTACAAGCTTATCTGCATACTCCTTGGAAATAGCAGTGTAGGGATTCTCTCTTCCGAGAATTTCGCAGATTTTTCCGAAGGCGGCAAGGCCCATAATTCCCTTGATTGCAAGATTTACGTTTTTTGTGCTGTGGCCTGCAAAATCGTCGGTGCAGAGCTCTCTTGAAAGAACAACGCCGACCTTCTTAAGATAGCCTGCCCACTTTTCAAGAAGAGCAAAGTTTTCACTGAGAAGCGAGCTGTCACATGAAGCGAGATAATAGTTATAGCTGAGAAGAATCATATTGCCGCATTCCTCGACGGGCATCTGGAAATCGGGCATATAAAGCCACTTGGGAGGAAGCTTGTAAATACGCTTGAAGCTTACCTTATGAGGAATAATATGATGATTGATTGCAAGGGCGTAAACCTGACCGCAGGCAAGAGGATATCTTCCGATATCGTGAGGAGCGAACTCATGAGTCCATACGGGCATTGATGCAAAGTGGAATATACCTACAAGCATTGCCTTGATGAGCTCGGGGCAGTAAAGAAGGAACATAGGCATTGCGGGATAGGAAACGTCAACGGTGTTGATACAGCCGTTTGAATGGCATTCCTTTGAAAGATAGAGAAGCTGTCCTTCATTATTTCTTACAAGCTTATGTGCTGCAAGAACCTGTCTTACAGCGGCGGAGAGAATCATCTGATAGCTTTCGCCGTACTTTGCACTGTCATCAAGGATTTTCTTTTCCTGAGCCTTGACTCTTTCAAAAAGACTGTCTCTCTCATCAAGAGAGAACTTGATTGCTGTGCCTATATCTGCGAATCTTTCAGTCCATAAGCCCTTGAGCATCTGACCGAAATAGTTGATTGAATAAACGTCATCGTAAGCAATTACAAAGGTAGCCTTTGCCTCTTCCGTGCTTACGTTAATTCCGTCCTTTACTGCAGTAACACTACCGCCGGCAAGACATACATAACCCCAGTCAGCCGCATAGGTGTCGCCCGAATCGTTAAGAGGCTTCTGCTTTGTAAGGCCCATTTTTACTATCCTTGTGCCCTCGCAGACCTCAGTATATTTTGTAATCTGTGCCTTCTTTTTACCTCGGCAAAGCTCATTATTTGCAGTGATTGAAATTTCTGTCTTATGCTCCTTGCCGTCCTTTGCCTTCACCTCGCACTCTAAATATGCCGTTGGCATAGAGAGTATATGTAAATCGTCAAAAAGGAAGGGTGACCAGGTACGGAAAAGTAAAGTAAAATCACCGTTTTCAAAGGTGTATTCACTTACATAAGGTGTAATGTCGGTATTGGTCTGAGGGATTTTTTCGCCCTTACCGCCGCCTAAGAAAACATAGCTTTTTCCGTCAAAGGTAACGGTGCCTTCTATTCTCTTTTTAATACCGCACCAAAGATAAGTATCAGCCTCATTTACGGTATCATTCCTTGACCATATACTGAAATGAGGGTCGATTGTGCAAATCGGATATGCAGGTAATTTCATAAGCTTTCTCCTTTTATTTATGAGTTTTTCTTTACTATGTAATCGGCTACACGCTTTGCGTTATCCGTATCGGTGAAGCCGAAATTCTTCTCTTTGAATTTTCTGTTTCTATCTCCGCTGAAATCAGCTTTGATTTTTTCGGCAAGGTCACCGAATTTTTCGCAGACCTCACCGGGCACTGACTCTTTATAATCGAAATAAAAGCCTCGTCTTTCGCTGTACCATTCAAGGTCAGGACAGTAGAAAACAATCTTTTTATCGAGAACACAGAAGTCCATACATATTGATGAATAGTCCGTAACAAGAACATCTGAGGCTAAAACAAGCTCTCTTACATCCTCGTAATCCGTCACATTTATGAGACATTCCGAATCGGTTGCCGCAGAATGAACCTGAGGGTGAAGCCTTAATAAAAGTGCATATTCTCCGCCTAAGTCAGAGAGTAGTTTTTCGGGGCAGAAATCATCAAGAAGAGCCTTATCCCTCTCTCTGTCATCTCTGAATGTAGGTGCATAAAGGACTATTTTTTTACCCTTGGTTTGCAGGTAGAGCTTTTCGATTTTTTCTCTTGCTTTTTTCGCGTTTTCTGCTTTTAAAAGATAGTCGAGTCTCGGTGCACCGAGGGGTAAAACCTGCTCTTTTTTTACACCGAAGGCTGAGGCGTAAACATCCCTTACACCCTCTGACGAGCAGACAACATAGGTAAGCTTTTTATTACCGTCAATCTCCCTTTTTCTTAAGTCCTCATTCTGAGGGATATCAAGGCCGAACTTTTTGAAGGCGCCCTCGCCGTGCCAGAGCTGAGTTATAACTGTTTCTTTTCGGAATTTCAGCTTACCCATAGGCATAAAATTGTCATTCATAAAAACATACCTGCTCGTAGCGAGAAGTCTTGACTTGTTAAGAAAAAAGCTGATAACGGAAAGGGGCTTTTTTACGGATAAATCCTCTCTTGTGATAAGCACAAAACGGTAGTCGCCGTTCTTTTTAAGATATTCGTATACACAGCCTAAGGAATCCTTGAAATTCTCGTTGTGCATAGAAATAAGGGCAATTCTGTTGTCTCTTACCTTAAAAAGCAGTGCGCTTATATTAAAGAGCAAAGCATAAATATTATAAAGTAATTTTTTCATCTCAGAATTTTATTCCCCACTTCAAGAAATATTTGAGTATTGACTGAATGTGAATTATAAGAAGCTTTTTATTCTTCTTGCTCTCTCTTTCCCAAAGGTGATAAACCGTAGCCATAGGATAGTGAAGAGCCTTATACTTTTCCGCCGTCCTTCTTGCTATATCACAGTCCTCAAGATACATAAAGAATCTTTCGTCGAAGCCGCCCAGCTCCTTGAACACCTCTGTCCTGAAGAACATAAAGCAGCCCGTGGCGTTGGTTATGGGGTAAGGCTCGTCCTCAGGCATATCAAGCATACAGTATTCGGTCATAAGCTTTGAGGGTGCCTCATCCTTATTATAAAAACGGTGAGCACCTAAGTATCTTACGGTTGGATTTCTCTTTGCAAGAAGCTGCTTTGTGCCGTCTTCAAAACGGATGTCGGGTGAAAGAAGTCCGATAGCTTCATCCTTGTCTGCATATCGGCAGAGCTCAGTGATTACGTCCTCCTTCAGAAGAATATCGGGATTTATTACAACGTGATACTTTGAGGTAAGGACAGGTATAACCTTGTTGTGACCTGCACCGAAGCCGTCATTGCTCTTGGGCTCAATAACAATTACCTCAGGGAATTTCTCTTTTATAAACTCAGCTGTTCCGTCGGTAGATGCGTTATCCACAACATAAAGAGTGAAATCCACACCCTTTGTCATTTCGAGAACAGATGAAATGGTTTCGGATATTTTATTTTTACTGTTATAGGTTACGATACAGCCGCTTACTGTATAATTTTCCATTTTATTTTCTCCTTACTTCTTAAATAATACCCTCTTGTAGAGCTTTAAAATAAGGTATCTTCTCCAGGCAATTTTCTGCGCCATAGAGGTCTCTCCTCCCGTTACGTTACCGCCGTGTACACGGTAGTAAATAAGGGGTAAATCGATAAACTTGACCTTGCCGTAAATCTCGCCTAAAATACCGATCCACTGGTCGTGCATAGGAATACTCTTGGGCATAGGCATTATCTTTTTGAGAAGCTTACGGTCAAAGGCCATACAGCAGCCCATATAGGAATTCTTGAAAATATTACGGATAACGCCCTTTTTACTGCCTCTTTTCTCGAAGAAGGAATAGTCCGTAATATTAAGCTCGCCGTCGGTGACATAGGCATTATGAAGAACTAAATCATATCCCTCGTCAAATGCCTCCATTACTCTTTTGACCTTGTCGGGAAGCCAGACATCATCCTGATCGCAGAGGAAAATCTTATCGCCCCTGCAATATCTTATTGCGTTGACGAAGTTAGCTACAACACCCTTGCTCTTACCCTCAACCCAGCGTATACGGCTGTCCTCCATAGCCAGTCTTTTGACTATCTTTTCGGTCATTCCGCCCGGTCTGTCATCGGAGACAATGATTTCATCATCGTGGGAAAGCTGAGGTAAAATCGAGCGCAGCTGAGCTTCGATATATTTTTCGCCCTTATAGGCGGCAAGTGCAACGGAAATCATTTCTTCCCCTCCAATTCGTCATATAAAGTAATTATATCATTAAAGATAGAATTTTACAATAGAAAAAGCCGTCCTTTTACAGACGACTTTCTGTTATTTGAAAAATCTGATTTTATCGGTAATTTCAAGGCCCAGCTTCTCAAGAAATTCTTCGGCTTTTTCGTGAGCCTCGGTGTCCTTATAGGCATCGGGAAAATGAGCATCAATACCGATAACCGTAAGAGGCTTATACTCGGCGGCTATCTTCCAGAATTCAGGGTGAGGATAACCGGGCTTTCCGTCAGCGATACCGTGCTTAAGACCAAGGAGATTATACTCAAGGGGAGTATTTGTCTCCACTGCCTTTTCGATAATTGCTCTTGAGATTTCCTCACACTTTCCGTCAAATTCGGGATAGCCTCTCATAAAGATATCGGGATGCGCAATATAGGAAAATGAGCCTTCCTCAAGGGCGGCAATAATGTCATCCTTGAAATACTCAAGCTGATCCTTTTCGGTCAGATTGCCGTTATATATACTGCCCGGCTCATCGTCACAGAAATGATGACCGAGAATAATATAGTCTATTCCGTATTCCTTTATCTTTTCTTTAAGCCAAGGGAAATATTTCGGGAAATATTCACACTCAAGGCCGAGCTTTATGCTGATTTTGTCCTTATACTTTTCTTTAAGGGAGTTAATGCTTTCGCAGTAGCCTTTAAATTCGCTTTCAGGCATTCTCATATGAGATACAAAGCCCTTTTCAAAAGGCCATGGGCTGTGGTCGGCAAAGCCGATTTCATCATAGCCCATTTCTATTGCGGCAAGAACAAATGCCTCGTCCTCGCCTTTTGCGTGATAGCATCTTTTTGTATGTGTGTGATAATTATATTTCATATCTGTCACTCAAGAATATTATCCATATTATAAAAGCCCTTTTCCTGTAAAAGAAGGAATTCAGCGGCGGATATTGCACCCTCGGCAAAAAGACTTCTGTTTTCGGCCTCATGCTTCAAGGTAATAACCTGACTGCCCATAGCGAAGATAATTTCGTGGGTACCTACCTCACCGCCCATACGGATAGAATGGATACCGATTTCGTTCTTCTTTCTCTTGCCGAATTCGTGTCTGCCGATATTGTATTCAGAGTCCTCTCTTACGCTCTTTATACCGTCAGCAAGAAGAATAGCCGTTCCGCTTGGTACATCAAGCTTCTGATTGTGATGCTTTTCGATAATTTCGATATCACAGTCGGGAAGTGCCTTTGCCGCAATCTTTGCAAGGCAGGAAAGAATTGCAACACCGAGAGACATATTCTGCGAATAGAAAAGGGGTATATCCGAGGAAGCAGACTTAATCATAGAGAGCTCTTCTTCGCTCTGTCCCGTTGTAGCCACAACAAGAGGAAGCCCTCTCTTAATGGCATAAGAGGTAACATCATAGGTTGCAAGGTGGTTTGAAAAGTCGATAATCATATCTGCCTCGCCCGTAAATTCAGTAAGGCTTTTATATATACCCTTCTCGCTGTCCGTTTCAAACTCCATGCTCACCCTTGCGGCAACAGAGTGCTTTTCACTGTTTTCTATGAGGCCGCAGAGAACACTGCCCATTCTGCCGCCTGCACCGTTGACGATTATTCTCATACGTTGATACCTGCTTCGCGCATTTTTTCAAGAAGAACAGCCTTATGCTCGTCCTCCATAACTGTAAGAGGAAGTCTTACACTGTCTTCACAGAAGCCCATAGCAGCCATAGCAGCCTTAGCGGGAATGGGGTTAACCTCACTGAAGAGAGCCTTGATAAGACCGAAATACTTAAACTGCATTTCTGCTGCACCCTTAACGTCACCTGCAAGGAATTTCTTTACCATTTCATCGGTTTCCTTGGGAAGAACATTTGAAAGAACGGAGATAACACCCTTTGCACCTACTGAAAGGAGAGGTACAATCTGGTCATCGTTACCTGAATAAAGGTCAAGCTTATCACCGCAGAGAGCCATTGTCTCAACAATCTTGTCAATCTGACCGTTAGCTTCCTTGATACCCTGAATCATAGGATGCTCAGCAAGTACAGCATAGGTTGCAGGCTCAATATTTACACCTGTTCTTGAGGGAACGTTATAAAGAATGACGGGCTTTGTGCTTGCGTCGGCAATCTCAGTGAACATCTTGATAAGGCCCTTCTGTGTAGCCTTGTTATAGTAAGGAGTAACTACGAGCATAGCATCACAGCCAACCTCGCAGGCATACTTTGTAAGGTCAATTGCGTATGCAGTATCATTTGTGCCTGTACCTGCAATAACGGGTACTCTGCCTGCTGTAACCTCAACGGCAAACTTAAGCACCTCTCTGTGCTCCTCGTCGGTAAGGGTTGAGCCTTCGCCTGATGTGCCTGCAATTACAAGAGCGCTGATGCCCTCTTCAATCTGCCACTCAATAAGCTTCTTAAAGTTTTCGTAGTCAACACCGTTTTCGTTAAAGGGTGTGATAAGTGCTGAAGCAGCACCGGTAAAAATAGGCTTTCTTTCCATAATGAACAAACTCCTTTAAAATTAAATTCCAAATGATTTCTACAAAAGATAAAGCACCCGACTGTGCCGAATGCTTATAAGCAGGATTTTATGACATATATAGTCATAACGTCTTACAATTATAATAGCACTCCGCAAATGCGACAGTCGGAGAAATCTTATTTTCTCCGCCCAGAAAGTCTTTCGCCTGACCTCTTCGGCGGCTGCCCCTTTCCCTGTGGAAGAGCTTGCGAAGCTCCCTTTACTCCAAAGGTACTGATGATAAACCGCGCCTCTATCTTTAATTGAAATTATTTATTTTCACTGATTTTATCACTATTTTACCGCTCTGTCAATAGGGAAGATAAAAATATAGCAATCAGCAGGATATAAATACTAACACCCGTTAATTATTATTCAATTGAGGACATAGTATCGTCCCCCTGTCTTGACGAACAAACCTTCCTCTGTGTTACGGAGATTTCAGAAAGCTTCGGAAAAAGGAACATCAAGAAAAATTCTTTCTTTTGTTGCATTTTCCAATAACTTCGTCTGTTTAATAACTTCTCTTGCAAAATCATCTACCAAAATTTTGTCTGCTGACGCATCTAAAAGAGAAGCGTAAATAGCTTGGTTAAATGATTTAATTAATACCGCATAACCATTTTCATCGACAAAAACGGTTAGATTAATACCGTCTACTTTCATTTCTTTTCCCGGAACCGGAACATCCATATCAAACTCATTCAACGGAGTGAGAATTGATTTTTCCATTTTGAATTTCCAATTCATAAATGGACTTACACTCTTAAAATATTCCACTTCATAATCAAGTGTTCCGTAGCAGTATAAATATATATAATCGGAACCCGGTATGTGGGAAACCTCCAAATCCATAATTTCTGATTTTGAATCAGTAATATCGTGATAAGGAAAAAGGGCTTGCACATATGTTTTATTGTTTTCAAGAACATCCTCAGGAGTATAACAATTATAGCAAGTCAAAAATCCGTATGTAATTGATGAAACACATCCAAGCAACACAACCGCAACCGAAGCAACAACAATCTTTTTAACCTTCGCTGAATCAAATATACCTTTAGATATAAGTATAGTGCAAACAATAAAAATAATTGTTAAAAGGAGCAATGCTTGTGCAGAAAACAACAAAATTTGCGCATATTGAAAATCAATAATACTGATACTCTGAAACACAATTGCACCATATAACACAATAGCTGAAATGGTTGTACAAGCCGACAAAAATTTTAACATCTTGCAACTATTCATACTTTTAATTTCACCACCATATCTAGAACACAGGGGACGGTTCTATGTGTTAATAATGTTTCCTGACCAAACCAAAACTAACACCCGTCAGCCTGCTTACCTGTCTTATTGACAAGCCTTTATTTTTAAATTCTTCAATAAGCTTCTCCTGCTCTGCCTTTGGAAAAGTCTGAAATTCGGCAACATTTCTGCAACCTGAATACAATTAAATTATATATTTTTCCTACTGAACTGTCAAGCTGTCTGCCATAACTCAAAATGAGATAATCCCCCCTTTACTATAAAGAAAAATTATGATATATTTAAGTGAAATCTTATAAGAGAGGACGCACAAAAATGATAAATCTCATTAAAAGAAACACTCCGCAGATTGCTGACCTTTTCACTTTAGAAATCGCTGACAGATTCGGCGGAAAGGACTACTATGAAATCTCTGCCCGTGACGGCAAGGTACATATTGAAGGCAACTGCAAAATAAGTCTTGCTATGGGCTACTACGAATATCTTAAAAAATACTGCCGAGTCAACCTTTCCCACTGCGGTAATACAGAAATCACTCTTACTGACTCTCCCCTTCCCGCAGAAACTACCCTTAAGGTAATCGAGCAGAAAAAAAGAGCCTATCTCAACTACTGCACCCTCGGCTATTCCATGCGCTCTTGGAAGTGGGAAAAGTGGGAAAAAGAGATTGACTTTATGGCTATGAACGGTATCAATATGCCTCTTACGGTTGTGGGCAGTGAGGCTACAATGTACTATACTCTCCGTGATTTCGGTTTAAGTGAAAAGGATGCCCTTTCATTTGTTGCAGGCCCCTCCTACTACCCATGGCAGATGATGACCAACCTTGACACCTTTATGTCAATTCCCGATATAAAATTTATTCAGCAGAGACTCTCCCTTGGCAGAAAGATTATCGAAAGGGAGCTTGAACTCGGTATGACACCTATTCAGCAGGGCTTTGCAGGTCATATCCCCGCCGCCGTCGGAGAAAAAATCGGTGCAAAATCCCTTCAGCAGCTGCCCACCTGGTGCGGCTTCCCCGGCACTTATCAGCTTGACCCTCTCGACGAGGCATTCACCCTTTTCGGCACTGCACTTCTCAATAAGCAGAAGGAGCTTTTCGGCGCATATCATCACTATGCCTCTGACCCCTTCCACGAAAACGAGCCTCCCGTTGACGGTGACAAGTATCTCAATGATGTCGGCAAGACTATTTCAAAGATGTACACCGATTTTGACAGGGACAGCATCTGGATTATGCAGGGCTGGTCACTCAGAGAAGAAATTGTAAAGGCAGTCGATAAGGACAGACTTCTCATTCTTGACCTCGACTCCTCAAAGAGCGAAAAAATGAATGGCTTCTGGGGCTACAGCTATCTTTGCGGCACTCTTCACAACTTCGGTGACAGAAACTCCCTTCACGGCTCAATTGAGCTTTTAGGCGAAAATGTATATAAAAAGAGAATGGAAAAATATCCCACCTCAGTGGGTACGGGACTTTTCCCCGAAGGCTTCTTCCAGAATCCTCTTTATTATGAGCTTGCATACACAATGCTTACGGAAAAGGAAGAAATCGACCTTGATGCTTTCCTTAAGGACTATGCCGAAAGACGCTACGGCAGTGACGAGGAATGTCTTAAAAAGGCAGTGGAAAATCTTAAAAAGAGCTGCTACTGTGACAAGTGTATCGGCAGAGAAACAAGCTCAATTATTGCCGCAAGACCCTCCACCACTCACTATCACACTGCGCCCAACGACCACGTTGAGCTGCGTTATGACAACAAGGTTCTTTTTGCGGCTCTCACTGAGCTTCTTAAGAGCGAAAATGCACATAAGGACGGCTATTACTTTGATATGTGCGATATCTTAAGACAGGTACTCAGCAACAAGGCTAAAGAGGTTTACTTTGATGTTATGAAGGCATTCAGAGAAAAGAATATGTCTGCCTTCAAGGAAAATACAGAACTTTTCAAGTCTATCCTTCTTGACATTGACCGTCTTCTTTCCACAAGAGAAGAGCTTACCCTTGACGCACATATTGAGGAGGCAATGAATAATGCCTGCTGTGATGAGCATAAGGAGCTTTTCAGACTGGGTGAAATCACCCTTCTTACTATCTGGGGTCCTCACGAAAACATTGAGCTTTTCGACTACGCCTGGAAGGAATGGGCAGGTCTTATAAAATACTACTACCTTCCCCGATGGGATATGTTCTTCTCTGCTCTGGAAAAGGATTTCGGCACCGACGGCTCACATATTTCCGATACAGACTTTAACCACAACGAGAGAAACGACTATAACACAACCGAGTTCCAGAAGGAAATGGAAAAGTTCGAATTTTCTTTCATTGAAAGCTACACCGTAAAGGAAAAGAGCAAGGAAAATACTGTCGATGTTACCAAAGAACTCGCAGAAAAATACTCTTCAATCATATAATTTTTACCTTGATTTTGAAAAGGTGAAATGGTATAATAACGGTACAATACAAAATTTCCCGTGTGACTGACGGATAAATAGGGTAACCTATATGGAGCCGGGAAAAGTTAAAAGCCGACCGTCTGGGCAGTTTTGTGAAAAGCAAAGCTGTCCTTTTTTGTTTTTCATAAAGCTCTTAACTCTCAAAAAAAGCAAAGGAGTACAAAGATGGAAAAGTTAACTAAAGCATGGGACGGATTTATTTCAGGTAAATGGTGCAATGAAATAAATGTCCGTGAATTCATTCAGAAAAACTACAGCCCCTATATAGGTGACGAGAGCTTTCTCTCTGCCCCGACAGAAAAGACAAAGAGACTTTTCTCTGCCCTTGAGGAAAAGCTTAAGGAAGAAAGAGAAAAGGGCGGAGTTATCGGTGTTGATACAAGAACCGTATCTTCCCTTACCAACTACCCCGCCGCATATCTCAAAAAAGAAGACGAGCTTATTGTCGGTCTTCAGACGGGTGCTCCCCTTGTAAGAAGCGTTAACCCCTTCGGCGGTATCCGTATGGCAAGAAGTGCATGCCGTGCTTACGGCTACGAGCTTTCAGAGGAGATTGAAAGAGAGTTTTTCTATAAAACCACTCACAATGACGGTGTTTTCCGTGTATATACGGACAGTATGCGCGCTATGAGACATACGGGCATTCTCACAGGTCTTCCCGATGCCTACGGCAGAGGCAGAATTATCGGTGACTACAGAAGAGTTGCCCTTTACGGTATAGATTATCTTATCGAAGAAAAGAAAAAGGATAAGACCGAGCTCGGCAGAAAAAGAATGACTGAGGAAAATATCCGTCTTTCCGAAGAGCTTTTCAAGCAGATTTCCTTCCTTGAAAAGTTAAAGGAAATGGCTGCCCTTTACGGAATTGATATTTCACGCCCTGCCGAAAATGCTCAGGAAGCAATTCAGTGGCTCTATTTCGGCTACCTTGCAGCCAACAAGGAGCAGAACGGTGCAGCTATGTCCCTTGGCAGAACAGGTACCTTCATTGACATTTATATTGAAAGAGATATCAGAAAAGGTGTTCTCACCGAAGAGGGCGCTCAGGAGCTTATTGACCAGTTTGTTATGAAGCTGAGAATGATAAGACATCTGAGAACTCCCGAATATAACGAGCTTTTCGGCGGTGACCCTGTATGGATTACTGAGGCTGTAGGCGGTATGGGTGAGGACGGAAGAACCCTCGTTACTAAAACCTCCTTCCGTTTCCTTCACACTCTCTATAACCTCGGCACTGCTCCCGAGCCTAACCTTACTGTTCTCTGGTCACAGAGGCTTCCCGAAGCCTTCAAGCGTTACTGCTCAAGAGTTTCAATTGAAACCGACTCTATCCAGTACGAAAACGATGACCTTATGCGTGAGAGATACGGTGACGACTATGCTATCGCCTGCTGTGTAAGTGCTATGAAGGTCGGCAAGCAGATGCAGTTCTTCGGTGCAAGATGCAATCTTCCCAAGATTCTGCTCCTTTCTCTCAACGGCGGTAAGGAAGAAAAATACGGCACCGAAATCGGTCCTCAGATGGAAAGCATCGGTAAAGGTGTTCTCGATTACAACGAGGTGCGTCAGAGGCTTAACTACTATATCAGCTGGCTTGCAGGTGAATATGTTGACACAATGAACGTTATTCACTTTATGCACGATAAGTATGCCTACGAAAAGACTCAGCTTGCTCTTCACGATACAGACGTAGAAAGAGTTATGGCATTCGGTGTTGCAGGTCTTTCCGTTATTACAGACAGCCTTTCAGCTATCAAGTATGCAAAGGTTACACCTGTATTTGACGAAAGAGGCATTATCTGCGACTTTATCACTGAGGGAGATTTCCCCACCTACGGCAACGACGATGACAGAGCTGACGAAATTGCAAAGGAGCTTCTTGACCGCTTTATAAACGAGCTTCGCAAGAATCCTGCCTACAGAGGTGCAAAGCACACCCTTTCCGTTCTTACAATTACAAGTAACGTAGTTTACGGACAGAAAACCGGCGCAACCCCCGACGGCAGAAAAGCAGGTGAGCCCTTTGCTCCCGGTGCCAACCCTATGCATAACAGAGAAAAGAACGGTGCTCTTGCCTCCCTCAACTCCGTTGCAAAGCTTTCCTACGACTCCTGCCGTGACGGTATTTCAAATACATTCTCTATTGTTCCCGATGCTCTGGGCAAAACCTTGGACGAAAGAAAGGATAACCTTGTTTCCATCCTTGACGGCTATTTCGTACAGAATTCCCACCACATCAACGTCAATGTTCTTGACAGACAGAAGCTCGTTGACGCTATGGAAAATCCCGAGCTTTATCCGAACCTTACAATCCGTGTTTCAGGCTATGCCGTAAACTTCCACAAGCTTTCAAAGAATCAGCAGAAGGAAGTTATCAGCCGCACCTTCCACGAAAGAGTATGAGTATGAAAGGATACATTCATTCTCTTCAGTCCCTCGGCACTGTTGACGGGCCCGGTGTAAGAGCTGTTGTATTCACTGAAGGCTGTCCTTTGAGATGTGCCTACTGTCACAATCCTGACACCTGGGAATTCAGAGAAGAAAGCCTTATGAGTGCAGAGACTCTCAGTGAGAAAATCTTAAGGCTTTACCCCTACATAAAAAACGGCGGTGTTACCTTTTCGGGCGGTGAGCCCTGCCTTCAGGCAGAGTTTCTCACTGAAGTTGCCACTGTTCTTAAAGAAAAAGGTCTTCACATTGCCCTTGACACCTCAGGTGCAGTATATGACGAAAAGGTAGAAATGCTTCTTTCCCTTACTGACCTTGTACTCCTCGACATAAAAATGACCGACGAAGAGGCTTATGAAAAGCACATCGGCGGAAGTCTCAGAAAAACTATGGAATTTCTCGCAAAGCTGGAAGAAATGAACAAGGATGTATGGATACGTCATGTAGTTGTTCCCGGTATTACTGACAGCGAAGAGAATATCAGACGGCTTAAAGCGCTGATTTCACCCTATAAGTGTATCAGTAAAATTGAGCTTTTGCCCTTTAAAAAGCTTTGTATAGAAAAGTACGAAAGTATGGGAATTGAGTTTCCGCTTAAAAGTACACCTCAGATGGATGTGGGCAAGGTGAAAGAGCTTTACAAAATACTTGAAGCGTAATTAATTCAGAAACACAGTAGGGACACGGCTTGCCGTGTCCCTATAAAAATGCAAATGTCATCCTGAGCATTGCGAAGGATCTTAAGATTCTTCACTGCGTTCAGAATGACAATTGCCGTAGAGCGTGATGACCCCATCACGCCTTATGTATATTATTACAATATGGTACATCAATGCGGACACGGCAAGTACCCCTATAAAACAGTAAACCATTGTATCAGCATCTCTGCTTTTACAATGGTTTTATTTTTTATCTTTTATATCTTATGTACATCTTTCTTAAAAGCTCAACAGCAGCCGTTCCCGAGAAAGCAACAACTACTGCCATAGCAAGCAAAGCGGGACCTTCGCTTCCGCCGTCTCCCCAATGTCCCGTAGCATAAAAGAGCACGGCATTGGCAATAAAAGCAACAGTTACGGCAAGAGCGAAAAAGGTAGCATAAAAGCCTTTTTCTTTCTTAATAAAGAGCAATCTGAAAACCATTCCGACAATAAGGGGTATAGCGACAACATCAATATAAAACATAGCTTCTCCTCCTTTTTATCTCTTGATTCAAATATATTGAGTCAAGCTAAAACTAACCTTAAAGGAAATCAAAGCTTATGCTTTCCACCTTATATAGCCCCGTTACCCTGTCCTTTTCTTCATAGTCGCACCAGATAACCTTCTTCTCACTGTAAAGTATTGCGACAGTACGGCCCACACCCTTTTTCAGAGGTGAGATTTCATTTACCCTCTGCCTTGCTTTTTTCAGAAGAGCATCCGTCACCTTAAGGCTTTCGGGCATTACTCCCGAATTATTTGTGCTGACTCTGTCATAAACCATTCTGTCACGGAGAATGCCTTTGTCCACACCCTCAAGGGAAGAGAAGAACTCAAATGCAAGGTCAGTGTATTCATATAAAGGCACACTGCCCGACTTGGCTTTTTCTTTGAGGAACAGACCGAAAGCATAAAAAAGCTCATAGGGTGTTATGTCTGCATTTTCAAAAATATAGCCCAGTGTCCGTCTGAATCTGCCGCTGTTATAAAGCCGTTCAAGCTCGTTTTCGGCTATGTGAAGACGGCTGAGCTCTTCCTCGCTTATCCAAGGTGTAGATATTACCTCATAGGGCGCCTCGGCACTGTAGGTACAGGGATATTTTTCTCTGTTTTCGCCCATGGGTGAGCCGTGAAGAATCTTGAGAAAGCCCAGCTGCAGCATATCTGCCCCCAGAGAATATGCACGGTTAAAGCCACTTACAAAGCTTTCGTAATCCTCCTCGGGCAAACCTGCAATTAAGTCAATATGAATATGGCAGTTTCTGTTTTTAAGAAGAGCACTCACATTCTCTTCAACCTTTTTTATATCAGTCCTTCTGCCGATTGCAGAAAGTGTTTTTTCGTTAAAGCTCTGTATACCGATTTCGAACTGTACCGAGCCCTTGGGCATTGATGCCGCAAGAGACAAAAATTCACTGTCGGCAATATCGGCAGCAATTTCAAAGTGAAAGCACACCCCGTCGGGAATTTCCTTGCCATAGTTTTCTTTTATAAAGGAAAGAATTTCTTTAGCCCTTTTAAGATTGCAGTTAAAGGTACGGTCAACGAATTTTATTGTCTTCGCACCGTTTCTGCAAAGAGAAAGCATTTCATTTTTTACTCTTTCAAGAGGGAAAAATCTCACCTTGCCGCATCTTCCCGAAAGACAGAAGGCACAGCTGAAGGGACAGCCCCGACTGCTTTCAATATAGGCAATTCTTCCTTTAAGGGACGAAAAATACTCCTCGCAGTAGGGCGTGGGAAAATCTGTCTCTCTGCTTTCGGGTGCAGAGCTTATATGAGCCTTGCCGTCTTTAATAAATGATACCCCGTCCACACTGCACAGAGCTTCATTTTCCATATTCTTCAAAAAGGACGGCAGTATTGTTTCGCCCTCCCCCGAAAAAATAAAATCAATAAACGGATTTTTGCTCAGCACCTCTTCCTGATTGTAAGCTACCTCAGGGCCGCCGAGAATTATTGTAATATCTTCCTTTTCTTCTCTTATTCTGCGGCAAAGCTCAAGGGTATTTTTTATATTCCATATATAGCAGGAAAAGGTAATAATATCGGGGCTTTCAGCCATAATACGATTTAAGATACCGTCAGCTTTTTCGTTGATTGTACCCTCGCATACAGAAAAAGAAAACTCTTCACTGCATTCTTTTTTAGCCGAGGTATAAAGACACCAGGGTGCAAGAGAGGAATGTATATATTTCGAATTAAGCACACAGAGAACAACCTTTTTCATATTATTCCTCCCCTTTCAATAATTTCCTAAATATTATATTGACTTAACTACCCATTGTCAACCGAGGACAAATCTTATTTACAAAGAAAAATGTCGTACCGAAACAAGCAAGGACGCCCAATGGGCGCCCCTACCGCATAAATATTAAACTATAAATTTACGGGGCGGGCAGAATCTTTCTTCTGCCACCCGACCCGAGCGTCCTTGGCCCTGAGCCCTCGGCCCTTGGCCCTTAATATGTAATAGTATAGTCCTTTTCGAAAGTAAGACCGACCTGAGCCTCAAGCTTAGCAATGCCCATATTTATAACAGCATTGATTACAACGGGTGAGCTGTAATTTGACCAGACAGTTCTGCCTGTAGCCTTATCAATTCTGCACTTAACCACACAGTCATAATACTCGGTAGTAAAGCTTTCAACGAATGAGGGTGCAGATTCGGAAACCTCGGAAGCAGTGATACAGTCAAAGGCCTTTGCAGTACCGATACCGGGCTCGGGGTTCAAGGATGAATTCAGCTTCATTATGATTTCATACTCTGTTCCGTTATCGGTGCAGGAAGCCTCGGCAATCTCGGCTTCTGTCAGCTGACTTGACCAGCTTTCACCGGGAACGGGATAGCCTGCAATGATTTCTTCTCTTGTGGGATACTCAATGGGTACGGTATCATCAGCAAAAACACTGCCCATAAGCTCGCTGAACATACCCTGAAGTGCTGAAGGCAGAATGAGCTTTTCTTCGTTGTGTGTACGGTACTCAAAGTTCTTGACTACCTTTACAGCATCGGTCTTTACCTTGTTTGCACTTTCGTTGAAAAGAGCAACGATTTCAGCTTTAGACTTCTGTCCTGAAGGAGCTGCTGTTGTAGCTTTACCACTAACTACAGGTGCTGTGGTTGCTGCTTCACTGCTTACTGCAGGTGCTGTGGTTGTAACAATCGGCGCAGCCGTTGTAGGTGCTACGGTTACAGCCTGAGTAGCGGCTACTGTCTGCTGAACGGCAACAGATGTTTCAGTATCAGTCTGAGGTGCCTCTTTGGAGCCGAACAGATTAAAGCCTAAAACAAAAATACCGATAATGCCTACAACTATAAGTAAGGCTTTTACAATATCGTCAGTAAATAAGCTGTCTTCTTCGGGAACGAAATTTTTATTATCCTTATCCATTTTATTTCCCCTTTCCTTTTTGTGAGTTTTATTATACATTAAAATTTTGTTAAAATAAAGAGTTTTTTCAATATTCGGTTCAGAATCCAGACTTTTTCAGAAAAAAAGAGAGCAGAAATATAACTGCTCTCTAAAAAATCACATTAAACTGTCAAGCGTCACTTTTACAGCCTTGATAAATTCAGCTGTTGTAAGTGCCTCGGGCTCTGAGCCCTGCCATAAAGCTACAAGATCCTTTGTCATCTTACCGCTTTCGATAGTGTCAAGTGTAGCCTTCTCCAGCTTCTTTGCAAAAGCCATAAGCTCCTCGTTACCGTCGAACTCGCCCCTCTTATGAAGAGCACCCGTCCAGGCAAAAATCGTTGCAACAGGGTTGGTTGAGGTTTCCTCACCCTTAAGGTGACGGTAGTAGTGTCTTGTAACAGTTCCGTGTGCAGCCTCGTACTCATAGTTGCCGTCAGGTGAAACGAGAACACTTGTCATCATTGCAAGTGAACCGAAGGCCGTTGAAACCATATCGCTCATAACATCGCCGTCATAATTCTTACAAGCCCAGATATATCCGCCCTTTGAACGTATAACTCTTGCAACAGCATCGTCAATAAGAGTATAGAAATATTCGATACCTGCTTTTTCAAAGGCTTCTTTATATTCCTTATCGTAAATTTCCTGAAAAATAAGCTTGAAGGTCTGGTCATACTTTTTGGAGATTGTATCCTTAGTTGAGAACCAGAGGTCCTGTTTTGTTGAAAGGGCATACTTGAAGCAGGCATGTGCGAAGGACTTAATTGAGCTGTCCTTATTATACATACCCTGAAGAACGCCGCCGCATTCAAAATCATAAATGGTTGTTCTTTCTTCCTCACCGTCTTCACTTACAAAAAGAAGCTCAGCCTTACCGGGCTTTGTGATACGGAATTCAGATGCCTTATAGATGTCTCCGTATGCGTGACGGGCAATAGTGATAGGCTTTTCCCAGTTTCTTACGGCAGGCTTTACACCGCTTAAAAGTATAGGTGTTCTGAAAACTGTTCCGTCAAGGATTGCACGGATAGTAGCATTGGGGCTCTTCCACATTTCCTTGAGCTTATATTCTTCAACTCTCTGCGCATTGGGTGTGATAGTTGCACACTTAACACCAACACGGTATTTTTTGATTGCCTCACCTGCATCAATGCTTACCTGATCGTTTGTCTCATCACGGTAAGGGAGTCCCAAATCGTAATACTCCGTATTAAGCTCAACATAGGGTGAGAGAAGCTCATCTTTAATCATTTTCCAGATAATTCTGGTCATTTCGTCGCCGTCCATTTCGACGATTTTACCCATTTTGATTTTTTCCATTGTGTTTTACTCCTTTATCTGAGAAAGTCAATTAATTTATTAAGAAGCCCGGGGCATCTTGTTGTGATATTATCCGGCATCATATTAAGGCAGATAATCATTGAAGAGAGTCCGTTTGCCGTCCAGACAGACACCTTGAGCCCTTCTTTTCTGAATGCCTCCACCATCTTTTTGCTGCATTTAAGATAATTGACATTAAGACCGACTGCACCCGTTTCTTTTACAAGGCCAACGAGTGAGGCAATATATTCACCGTCATTCTTCTTGGAAGGGTCGGGCGCACAATTGAGATAATAAGAGATTTCGGGAGTCTCTGTCTTAACAGCTTCAACCTTTACCTCTTCAATACCCGTATAGAATATTCTGTCGGTTATACCGTGCTTTTCGGAAAGACGGTAAACCTCCTTCATATTATCTGTAGCCTTGACATCGACGTTAATCATAAGCTTATGGTCTACAGCTGCAAGTGAGAAGGCCTCGTCAAGAGTTACGGGATTTTCTGCACCGTCGTCGTGAGAAAGGATAGCATTGCCCTCACCGTCAAATCTCAGGTCAAGCTCGGCAATCTGTGCCCCTGCCTTAATTGCGGCAGAAATTGATTCAAGTGAATTATCCTTTGTTTTTTCGCAGCCCGTATGTGCAGTCACAGTAAAGCCTTCAGGCAGATTCCTGATACTGTTCTTTAAAACTGCCAAGTTGATTCCTGCACCTGCAGCAGCAACAGCAGAAATACCTAAAACTGCTTTGAGGGATTTTTTCATCTTCTCACCTTCGGTATATCAAAAATACCCGATTATTATAGCAAATAAAATATATTCGGTCAATAGAAATTTACACCTTATTCAACACATAAAGAAAAAAGCGGAGTCAGCATACAATCTGCTGACTCCGTAAATATTACTGTTCAATTGCTGCGAAGGTAACCTCCTGCATTACAACCTCTTCCTTGTCGTAAACGCTTTCGTACTTATCCTGATAGTAGTTCTCTGCTACAATATCAAAAGTGCCGTCGGGTGCATAGTTAATAACCGTACAGCCTCTCTGTGTACCCTCCTTGTAGATACCGGGGTATGCAAGATAGTCAACACTCATACCGTAGGTAAGTCTGATACCCTTATAATCAACGGAGAAGTTGTTGTAATGGTCATGACCGCAGAAAACTGCCTTTGTAGAGCCAAGCTCAAGCATCTTTTCAAAAAGATTGTCCTCATGCATACCGCTGTAAACAACCTTGCCGCCTTCACCTGCGCCGCCGTGCATAAGCTTAACGTTCTCAGTATCCTTGAAGCCGTTGTTTGCATACTCATACCATGCATCCCTGTACTCAACAAGAGGAATATGGAAGAAGGCTGAGGATTTGACAACGTCCTTATAATCAATACCAAGCTCCAGAGCTTTGATTTTATTTTTCTGATTAATGCCTATTAAGGTTTCTTCGTACCACTGAACCTGATTTTCGTGAATGTTATCGTATTTCCACATAACACCTAAAAAGTCTCCGTCAGTGTAGGAATGGCTGTCGAAAACGAAAAGAGACTGAGTAACGATGCCGTCACTGTTCTTTACGTTGATAACCTGATTTCCGTAGCCGTCAACATCCTCGGGACCCGGCTGATAAAGACAGTATTTGAAATCTCCGCTGCCGTAAAATTCAGATATATCTTCTCTGCTGTAATAGCTGTAAGCCTCTGTATCGTGGTTACCGAAGCCAAGTGTCCAGTAAACACCGAGCTGCTCCATAAGTGCAGCGAATACCTTTGCTGAATGAAGGTTATTGAAGGTACCTGCCTGGAAGGGTACGGGATAAGAGATATCACCCGTAAAAATTACAAGGTCGGGCTCTTCTGCCTTAACCATTGCGGCAACAGCATTAAGTGCCATTGTATCCTTTTTATGTGACATCCAGCCGCCGCCGATATGTACGTCAGTGAACTGAACCACCTTGAAATCTCTGTCTGTTGTGAATGTCCAGTTGCCGTTTTCGTCCTTTTCGGGTACGAGGTAATCTTCCTTTTCAACCTTTTCAAAGGAAGCACACTTTTCGATATTTGCCTTATTACCGATTACGCTGATAACTGCCGTTGTGCAGGCAAAAACCACAATCACCGCTAAAATAATTGCAAGAACCTTAAGGGCCTTCTTACCTCTGCCTTTTTTCTTTGTCTTTTCTGTTTTTTTCATGGTTATTCTCCTTTATCTGTTTTTTCTCCGGCAATAAAATATGCTTTTATGCCTGTTTCTTTTTCTATATTTTCGGAAAGCTTTTTCGTTTCCGTTTTTTCACTGACTCTGATATAGGCTTCTCTTTTATCACCCGTGAACACAAGGCTGATATCAGATATGTCTGCATCCTTCAAAATACCGAGTACCGTTTCTCTTTCATCAGCTGAGATTTCACCCGTAAGTGCCTTCACCGAGAAAATAACATTCTTCACCGCCGAAATGAGAATTATCGCACTTATTCCTATTCCGCAGAACGCATCAACGGTATATCTGCCGTCCTTAGAAAGCAGAAGGGTTATAGCCGTTACTCCTGTTATAAAAAAGTCAAGGAGACTGTCAAAGGAAATAAGCCTTATAACCTCCGAGTGAAGCTTCACGGCAAAAGCTCTCATAACTGCGAAAAGTATAAGCTTTACCGCTGCCGTGGACAGAATAATCACAAGATATTTCACCGAATAGGTAACGGGCGTCGGATATGTAAGCCTTTCAAGAGAATTATATGCAAAATAAAAGGCGCTGAATGCTATTGTAACGGAGATAATAAAGGACAGGAGCTGTTCCCGTTTCGCTGCTCTGAAGCGGAAAAAAATATCCGTTTCCTTAGCTATTGCAATAAACACGCCGAAGCTCAGAATTCCCGTAAGGCTGTCAAAAAGATTATTGACACCGTCGGAATAAATACTGATACTGTTCGAGGATAAGCCTACATAAAGCTTAAGCACAAAAAGTATAAGATTGACTGCAAAAACCGAAAGAGAAATATATGCCGTTTTCCTTCTGATAATATCACAGCCTTTCCTTCAAAAAGTTTTCCACATTTCCACAAACAGTAAGGGGTGTGGAAAACTCCCCGTATTTGTATTTGAGAGAGAATTTGTATTTGTTTTAGTTTTTGTATTTGTATTTGCATAGTTTGCACTGCAAAAAATGCAAATGCATGCAAATGCATACAAACGGATGCAAACGGATGCATTTGCATAAGATAGTATAACATTAATTTCCTGCTTTTTCAAGCCTTGACAATGACTTATAAAACAGTTAAAATTAAAATGAAATAATTTGTGCGCAGTGCGCCGAAAAGGAGAATTCAAATGGCAGTTTTCAAATCATTCAGAGCCGTACGTCCTAAGGAAGAATACGCTTCAAAGGTAGCCGCTCTCCCCTACGATGTTATGAACAGCAGTGAGGCAAGAGAAATGGTCAAGGGTAATCCTTATTCCTTCCTCCACGTTGATAAAGCAGAAATTGATCTTCCCGAAAGTATAGATATTTACGATGAAAAGGTTTATCTTAAAGCAAGAGAAAACCTTGACGGACTTGTAACCGACGGTATCTGTGCCGAGGACAGCGAGCCTTATTTCTACATCTACCGACAGATTATGAACGGCAGAAGTCAGACGGGTATAGTTGGCTGTGCTTCAATTGACGATTACATAAATAATATTATCAAAAAGCACGAATTCACAAGAGCAGACAAAGAGGCAGACAGAATCCGTCACGTTGACTACTGTAACGCAAACACAGGACCTATTTTCCTCACCTACCGTCAGAATGATTTTATCAGTAAGACAGTTAAGGAATGGAAGGAAAGCCACGCGCCTGTTTATGATTTCGTTACCGATGACGGTATTGCAAATACTGTATGGGTTGTGGACTGCAAGGACGTTATTGCAGAGCTTACAAAGGCTTTCTCGGAAATCGACTATCTCTACATTGCTGACGGACACCACCGCTGTGCTTCCGCAGTAAAGGTAGGTCAGATGAGAAGAGAAAAAAATCCCGACTATAAGGGTGACGAGGAATTCAACTTCTTCCTTGCCGTTGCCTTCCCCGAGGACGAGCTTGAAATTATGGACTACAACAGAGTTATGAAGGACCTTAACGGCTACAGTAAGGAGGAGTTTATCGAAAAGCTCAGCGAAAAATTCACTGTAGAAGTATTCGGCGGCGAAGGTCAGTACAAGCCTGAAAGGAAACACACCTTTGGTATGTATCTCGACAAAAAGTGGTACAAGCTTACAGCCAAGGACGGCACCTTCGATGAAAGCGACCCCGTTGACAGACTTGACGTTTCTATTCTTCAGAACAACTGCATTACTCCCATATTCAATATATGTGACCCCAGAACCGACAAGAGAATTGATTTTGTAGGCGGAATCAGAGGTCTCGGTGAGCTTGAAAGAAGATGCGAAAATGATATGGTTATCGCTTTTTCAATGTTCCCCACCTCTCTTGAGGATTTAATGGCAATCGCCGATGCAGGTAAGGTTATGCCTCCCAAGTCAACGTGGTTTGAGCCTAAGCTTTTAAGCGGACTTTTCATTCATAAGTTATGATAACAGATAAATTATACGATGCTGACAGTTATATAAAAGAGTTTGACTGTAAAGTTGTCAGCCTTTACAGTGATGATAATACTCTGTACATTGAAACTGACCGTACTGCTTTCTTTCCCGAAGGTGGCGGTCAGACCTCAGACATAGGAACACTCGGATGTGCAGATGTGGAAAATGTACAAATTATAGAGGACAAGATATATCATTTTGTGGAAAACTCAGAGGAAAACGTTGATTTTTTCACAATTGGCAAGGAAATTCACGGAAAAATCAACTGGGAAAAGCGTTTTTCCGATATGCAGCAGCATTCAGGTGAGCATCTTTTTTCAGGTTTTGTTAATTCTCTTTACGGCTTCAACAATGTTGGATTTCATCTGGGAACAGAGGTGGTTACCCTTGATTTTGACGGAGTTCTCACAAAAGAGGATGTCTGTAAAGTAGAATTACTTGTCAACAAAGCTGTGTGGGATAACCTTGAAGTGAAGGTCACCTTCCCCACAAAAGAAGAGCTTGAGACTGTCTCCTACCGCAGTAAAAAGGAAATTGACGGTCAGATAAGACTTGTCGAATTCCCCGGTGTTGATATCTGTGCCTGCTGTGCCCCACACGTTAAAAGAACGGGTGAAATCGGCATAGTTCAGGTAGTGGCTTTTGAAAAATACAAGGGCGGAACAAGGGTAAGTATTCTCTGCGGCGAAAGAGCACTTCGGGATATCCGTCACAAGCTTGACGAGAACCACAAGGTTTCCGTTCTGATGTCCTCGAAGGAAAAGGAAACAGCTCAGGCAGTTGAAAGAATCAAGAAAGAAAAAGAAGCCCTTGATTATGAAATCACAGGACTTAAAAGAGAGCTTCTTGATCTTAAGGCAAGCTCACTCAAAGACGAAAAAAGAATTATTATTTTCGACTCTTCTCTCAAGGGTAAAATGCTTCAGGATTTCACTCTCAGCCTTATGGATAAGTGCAGTGAATTTGCCTGCTGCTTCTGCGGTGAAAAGGGTGAATACCGATACTGCCTTGTAAGTGATAAGGTAGAGCTTATGCCCGTTGCGAAAGCACTCAACGAGGCTTTTTCAGGCAAAGGCGGCGGCAGAGGCGGAATCATTCAGGGCTCACTTAAGGGTGAGGAAGAGGAAATCAGAAGGGTTCTTGAAAGGGCCTAGGGCCGAGGGCATCGTCGCTGAAGCGCGTCCGGTGGACGATAAAGCGAAGCGAGGATGGTGCAGCGGTCAAAATTCATAGGTGCTTCAAGCCGTAATGAATTTTGGGAACCGCAAGAGACGAGGACGCCTGACAAAGCAGAAACGGTAAAATTGTACCCGCAAATAAAATGTAAACTCCCGATTTTTACGTCGGGAGTTTTTTTATGTATTGTCCAAAGCTTCTTCCGTTTTCAAAAAAGATACTTTATGCTGTTTCTTTTGCTTTTCACATTCGTTTATTACAAATTTTGTGCCTCTCGATTTTCCGTCCCAAAAGATAAGAGCAAAATCTGCTTCGTCAATTATCTTCCTGTTCCTTACAATAGGTGCACCTTTTCCGTACAGCTTATATTCGGGAAAGAATTCAGTTATCTTAATATTATTCTTCGTGCAATACTCTTTTGCACAGGTGTCTATTCCCTTTGCACCGCCACTGATTATTTCGGTTGTGCCGTCGGGAAGATAATCATTTAAATTTTCTACGCTCAATGTTCTTGAGCCAACTACCGCTACTTTCATTGTCGCTTAGTATAATTCAAGTCTTAAATCTTTACCGTAAAAAGTACGGTAAAGATGCTTTATCCTTGTTGTTGCACCCCAGAACCGTGCCAAAACAAACCAAGCAAATGAAAGAAATGTACATCTTAATGCCATCATTACCAATGTGTACCCATTATAACACTCTATAAACAATGTATTGTTTTTCATAATTTCATAATCGTATTCAGGTTTTGACATAAAACATATTTCAAAAAAACTCATATAGTCATACTTATGAAGAATCACTAAGCCTCTGACTGCTAAGAAAACTGAAAGCAATATGATAACTACTGCCACACCCTTAAAAACAAATTCCATAGAATCTTCTGCCCATTTAAGTAGAGATTCTTCATTTTTTACCTTCTTCATTTTCAACATCTCCTTATAAAATAAAAAAGTGCGCAACCGAAGCCACGCACCGAAAAATGCGTTTCTTCGTTGTCACACGAATTGAAAATTCCAACAAGAGGCAATATTCAATAAAGAGAACGCACTTTTGCCAAAAGTGTTTCTCTTGTCGGAACAAATTATTCAATTTCGTGTGACCTATATAATTTACCATATTCTTAACAAAAAATCAATGGCAAATTTTAATTTATAACTATAAATAAAAAAGTGCGCAACCGAAGCCACGCACTGAAAAACACATAGCTCCAATCGTCGCCAAACGAAAATTTAACATAATACGAAAAAGTATATGCTTAAATAGAGCATCTGTATTTTTACCGAAATAAAAAAGTGCGCTCACAAGGAACGCACCGAAAAATGCGTCCTAATTTGCGCCAACAAATCAAACTAAATCCCATTACGACAAAGTTTAAAGGACACACTTTTACCTAAGTGTGTGTCGAATGGAATTTTATAATACTTTTTAGTTAAATTTGTTGGCACATATAGTCTACCACTAAATAAGAGAAAAATCAATGCTAATTTTTTATTTTATAACCACAAATTAAAAATGTCATTCTGAACGCAGTGAAGAATCTTAAGATCCTTCGCTCTGCTCAGGATGACACTTGGTTCTGCAAAGCTCAGAATGACAAAAAGATAACGAAGGAAGGAGGACAGTTAGCGTTAAAAAAGAAAAAGAGACGGGTAAAACCCATCTCATCAATTCTCTTTAATTATTTGCTTGCGTTGAGCTTTGTTACGAGAGCTGACTTCTTTCTTGCTGCATTGTTCTTATGAAGAAGACCCTTAGCTACTGCCTGATCAATCTTCTTAACTGCGAGCTTAACTACTTCGTCCTTATCTTCAGCGTTAGCTTCAATAGCTGCGTTAGCCTTCTTGAGAGCTGTCTTAAGTGCTGAGTTAGCTGACTTATTACGAGCCTGCTTTGTTGCGTTAACAAGAACACGCTTCTTTGCTGATTTAATGTTTGCCATTGTGGAATTGCACCTCCCTCTTAGATTTCGTCAATATGCATCGTATATCATATCATCTTTTGAATGAAATTTCAAGATATTTTTGCAAATTTGGATATACTTTTTTCAAAGCGACCATAATAATACTACATTATTGTAAAAAATGCAATAGTTTGGGAGAAAATAATATGAACTTTCGTACTGACCTTGCCCTTGAACGCAGAGAATATCTTGATAAACACCGCATTGACGGCGTTCTGAGTGAGCAAAAAGAGATTGACGGCATCACCGTAAATACCATAACCGTAACAAACGAAGAGGGAGAAAGGCTTATAGGCAAGCCCATAGGCAGATACATCACCGTGGAAACCCACCCTTTTACCAAAAACTCTGAGCTTTTTGGCCCGTCCCTTAAGGTTCTGAGCGATGAACTGAAAAGCCTTCTGCCCGAGGGAAACGGCTGTGTTCTTGTTGCAGGTCTCGGCAATGAGAGCATTACCCCCGATGCGCTGGGACCTAAGTGCATATCTCTTCTTCTTGCGACGAGGCATATAAGCCCTGAGCTTGCAAAATCCATAGGCTTCCATAATCTTCGCAGTGTTGCAGGCATCGTTCCCGGTGTTCTGGGCAAGACGGGTATTGAAAGTGCAGAGATTATTCTCAGCGTTACCGAGAGGATAAAGCCCTCTGCCGTTATTGTTGTTGATGCTCTCGCCTCACGAAGCACAGAAAGGCTCGGTACTACGGTGCAGATATGCGATACGGGTATTTCCCCCGGCTCAGGTGTTGGCAACAGCCGATTTAAAATTGATAAGGATACCTTAGGTGTACCCGTTATCGGCATCGGTGTGCCGACTGTTGTTGACGGGGCTACAATGGCTTTCGATATTCTTGAAAAGGCAGGAATAAAGACAGATTTTCAGGGAGAAATCTCCTCAAAGGGCTCAATGATGGTAACGCCCAAAGAGGTTGACGCACTAATTGAAAGAGCCTCAAGACTTATTGCAATGGCTATAAATACTGCTCTGCATCCCGACATTGAGGGAGAAAATATTTTAGCAATCGTGTCTTAAAAAGACTCTATTCCGAATATATATAATTAATTGAAATATTCGGAGGAAAAGGATATGAAGAACAACAGAGAGGCTGTTATAAAAGTAATAATTTTAGTGTTTGTGTTCACTCTTTCTGCACTGTCGGTTTTCTTTTTCAGCGACGGAGTAATAACCGTTACGGCTAAAATTGCCCTTAAAAGTGCTCAGACCTTTCTGCCCCAAAGCGGTGTAACTCTCAGGTCGCAGACACCGGAGACAACAACTACAGAAAAGACAACCGAAAGCACAACAAAGGCTGAAGCCGTCACCACTACTCTGCCCCCTACTACAGCCGTCACCACTACGGCCAAGGTTACACAAGCGCTTTCTCAGGACAACTTTACCGACACACCCGAAGATATATCTGCACTCATAAAGAAAGCGAAAAAAACAGCGGACAAGGATAAGAAGGACGGAGATATTTCCGAATACACCTATAAAAATGACGGCGTTACGGATAAATTCGGTCTTGTAAGGGTAAAAAACGTGAACAAAACCGACATAAATGTAGAAAAGCTTTTGAAAACCGACCTTGATTTAAATGTCAGCAAAGACGAGCCGTCGGTGCTCATTTTCCATACTCACACAACGGAGACCTATCAGATTCTTGACCGTGACTTCTATGCGCGCGGCTTTCTTTCACGAAGCAACGATAAAAATGTAAATATGGCGAGAGTGGGCAAGGCTATAACCGAAGAGATTGAAAAGTCGGGCTACAAGGTAATTCACGACACCGTTATTCACGACGGCACCTACAACACAGCCTATGCACATTCGAGAAAAAGTGTAGAAAGCTATCTTAAAGAATACCCGTCAATAAAAATCGTCCTTGACATTCACCGTGATGCAATTCAGCGCTCAAACGGCACAAAAATCAAACCTGTCGCAACAATTGAGGGCAAAAAAGCGGCGCAGATTATGATAATTTCAGGCTGTCAGGAAAAGGACAACGGTGTAGAAAATTTTCCCGACTGGAAGGAAAATCTAGTCTTTGCCGTACATCTGCAGAACACCCTTGAGGAGCTTTTTGAGGGTATCACCCGTCCCCTTTATTTCAGCCCGCGAAAATATAATATGGACCTTACTCACTGCTCACTTTTAGTTGAGGTCGGCTCAGACGGAAACACCCTCGAAGAAGCTGTTTACACGGGCAAGTGCCTCGGTAAAGCCGTCAGCGAAATCTTAAAAGAATATGAGGAATAAATATGAACGATGAAATGAAAAAGATGTTCTCACGTTTTCTTTTTGTAAGCGTAATAATATGCTGCTTCGGTCTTCTTGCCGCAGGGAGCATAACTGCCTCACAAAAGAGTGCAAAGAACACCTTTGACAAGGCTTATGCAGTTATGAGTGTCAGAACTACAAAAGAGAAAATTGAGGTTAATATGGGCGAAAAGGCTTTTTCTATGAGCCTCGGCTTGAGAGACAAAATAAAAGAGTATGAGGATTATATTATCCTCACACCCTTTGCAAGTGCCTATTATCTTGGTAAAACTGTAGAGGAGATTGTGGAGATGTCGGATGAACGGTGACAGTGTGTAAACGGCAAAGGCCGTATGTACAGAGAAGGTGTGTGCTTAAACGATAGCGCAGATGATAGCTTACTATCGGGAAAAGAGCGGTTTAAATTTATTCGGGCGGTGGGGGCGGCGGCGAGCCGCACCTG
>JAZPYL010000056.1:0-37117 GCA_045544175.1 Acutalibacteraceae bacterium
CCGACTGCGTCGGGCATTTTCGCGGCTCGCCGCCGCCCCCCTTACCGCCCTTTATAAGTAGGGCTGTTCCTTTCCCTTTACGAAGTAAAAATATCTTTTCCTATTATCGTAAAACAAAAAAGCAGAGGCCACTTTCCCGTAACCTCTGCGTTATATTATGAAGAGAGTTTTTCAATCAGCTTTCCGTTTTCTTCTATTGTCATTTTTTTGATAAGCTTAGTTATTTTCTTTTCAACTGTTACCATTTTCATGCTTTGAAGAACCTCAGAGCGGTACATCATAAAGGCATCTTCATCATCGGTTGCAATTGTCTGTCTTTCAATTACATAAATTGAAGAGCCGGATTTAATCATTTTTGCATAGCCGTGGCTGATTGAGTAAACCTGAGAGAAGAAATCGTCATCATACATAGGGTCGCCTTCCTTCATAAGCTGTGTTGAAAGGGGAGCCGTAACTATAATACCCAGAGACTCGTTGTATTCCTCGTTCAGCTCGTCAATTGTGGCTGTACGGTTGTTGATTTTTGTTGCCATTGATCTGAAAAGGGCTTCAAGCTCCTTTGCTTCTTTATCTGTCAGCTCTACAGCTTCGCCGCTGTCATTAATCTTGGTGAGACTGCCTTCAATAGCCTTGAAGCCTACATACATATCAACGAACTCTTCCTTCATATCAGCATCGGAGACAGGCTTTTCTCCGTCAGCACCGAAATAGTGATCGAGAAGCTGTAAAAGGCGGCTTTCGTGAGTCTGTATTTTTGTGATGTCCTGCTTTGTAACACCGACGCTTTCGTAGTGCTCTGAAAAGATACTCCAGATATTTTCTGTATTTTCGGCGGCGAGACGTTTGAATTCACTGTCGAGGGTGATGCCTTCCTTTTCCATAAGCTTTATTGCACCCAGATATTCACTGCAGCAAGTCTTGACGGCCTCTTTTATGCTTTCAGTATCGTCTTTATCGGCACCGTATTCTTTCGGATTGTTTCTGACAGTATCAAGATAGTAGTTATAAACACCCTTCGTTACAACCTGTCCGTCGCAGGAGTAGGGGTAGTCGTCAGCTTTCCCGCAGGAAGCAAATGACAATATAATAAGTATAACACCCAGAAGGGCAATAAAACGTTTCATTGTGCTTCTACCTTTCAATGTTTCTTCTGATATTATACACCATTTGAGGTGCCTTGTCTACAAAAAAGATTTTTTTACAAAACTATTGACAACAATGTTCAATGCTGTTATAATTTTTAACTGTCGCAGTATGTAAAGACATATTTTGACATTCCTTGCTCCGTAGAAATTGCGGGGCCAGAGACCATAAGGAGGTAAAATGACATGAACAATTATGAGACAATGTTCGTATTTTCAGTTGCAAAGGGTGAAGAAGGCGTAAGCGCACTTACTGAAAAGTTCAAGGCACTTATCGGCGAAAACGGCACTCTCACATCTGCTGAACCTTTCGGCAGCAACGGTGGCGTTCGCACACTTGCTTATGAAATCGAAGATGAGACACAGGGCGCATACATTCTCATGAATTATGAAGGCGCTGCAAGTCTTCCTGCAGAAATCGAGCGTATTGCCGGTATCACAGAAGGCGTTCTTCGTGTTCTCACTATCAGAAAGTAAGGAGGAGCACTTATGCTTAACTGCGTAACACTTATGGGTCGCCTTGTAGCAGACCCGGAGCTTCGCACCACAACAACAGGAAAGAGCGTCTGCACTTTCCGCATCGCTGTTGAACGTTCATTTGCAAAAGCAGGTGAGCAGAGACAGGCAGACTTCATCACAATCGTTGCATGGGAAAGCACTGCAAACTTTGTAAGCAGATACTTCGCTAAAGGCTCAATGATTGCCGTTCAGGGTTCAATTCAGACCCGCTCCTACGAGGATAATAACGGCAACAAGAGAACAGCATTTGAGGTTCTTGCAAGAGAGGTCAGCTTCTGCGGTTCAAAGGCAGAGACAGGCACAATGGCTCCCTCAGTTTCCGATGCTGCTCCTGCTCCTACTTATCAGACAGCAGTTCCCTCAGATTTCGAAGAAATCACAGACGACGATGATTTACCCTTTTAATTAAAAATACAACAGGAGGAATAACTCATGGCATACGAGAAAGGCGCTAACCGCCCCAACAGAAAGTCACGCAAGAAGGTTTGTGCATTCTGTGTAGATAAGGTTGAAGAAATCGACTACAAGGATGTTCAGAAGCTCAGAAAGTTCACATCTGACAGAGCTAAGATCCTTCCCAGAAGAGTAACAGGCACATGTGCCCGTCACCAGCGTGAGCTTACAACAGCTATCAAGCGTGCACGTCAGGTAGCACTCATGGCTTACACAAGCGACTAATTTAATAAGTAAGGACGGTGTAGCTTCGGCTGCACCGTTTTTATTTGTATCAAACTATTGCAAAATCTTTTGAAATAGAGTACAATCGCCTTATGATGACAACTCTGTGAATATGAGTATATAAAAAGAAAGGTGCATTTTTCTTGAAAGTGCAGGGTCTTTAAGTATGAATATTATTGTTGTAGGCTGCGGCAAAATCGGAACTGCAGTTGTATCTGCCCTTATAAATGAGGGACACGATGTTACGGCTATGGACACAAATCCCGATGTAATCAGTGATATTACCAATACTTATGATGCCATCGGCGTCTGCGGTAACGGTGCGGACTGTGAAACTCTTGAAGAGGCAGGGGTGGACAAGTGTGATGTTCTTGTTGCAGCAACCGGTTCTGATGAGTTTAATATGCTTTCCTGCTTCCTTGCTAAGAAAATGGGTGCAAAGCATACTGTTGCAAGAATCCGGAACCCTGAATATAATGATCGCTCACTGTCCTTTATGCGTCAGCAGCTTGACCTTTCTATGTCAATTAATCCTGAGCTTCTTATGGCTCAGGAGCTTCATAATCTTCTGAAGATACCTTCAGCCTTTAAGGTTGAGTATTTTTCAAGACGTAACCTTGAAATGATTGAGGTAAGGCTTAAGAAGAATTCTGAGCTTGTAGGCAAGAAAATCAGTAAAATCAGAGATAAGCAGAAGCAGAATTTCCTTATCGGTGCTGTTTTAAGAAACAATGAGCTTCATATTCCCGACGGCAATTTTGAACTGGCTGAGGGAGACGTTGTCGGTATTATTGCATCGCCTGCCGATATGCAGAAGCTCCTCAAAAGTATGGATATGATAAGAAAGGCCGTTAAGGATGTAATGATTTTAGGCGGCAGTAAAACAGCGTTTTATCTTGCAAAAATTCTTTCCTCATCAGGTACTAACGTTAAGATTATAGAGAAAAACAGAGAGCGTTGTATCCGCTTAGGTGAGCGTTTACCTAAGACTGTTATAATTAACGGGGACGGCTCGCACCACGATATTCTTATGGAAGAGGGCCTTCGTTCAATTGATGCCTTCGTTGCTCTTACGGGAATGGATGAAGAAAATATTCTTACTTCTCTTTTTGCCGGTGAGCTGAATGTGCCAAAAATTATTACAAAAATCAACAGCAATGAGCTTACCAAGATGGGCGAAAAGTTAGGGCTTGACAGTGTGATTTCAACCAAGCAGATTACTGCCGATATTATTATTCGCTATGCCCGTGCAGTTGAAAATTCTGCCGGCAGTAATATTGAAACGCTTTATAAATTTATGGACGGTAAAGCTGAAGCAATTGAGTTCAATGTGAGGAAAGGCGCTAAAATTATCGGTATCCCAATTAAAGAACTTTCAATTAAATCAGGTATTCTTATTGCGGGCATTATCCGGGAAAGAAAAACAGCTATTATTCCTACCGGTGATGACATATTAAATGAAGGCGACAGAGTTATTGTTCTTTCTTCTTCAGATTACAGACTCGGTGACTTGTCGGATATTTTAAGATAAAGGCTCGGTAAACAGAATGAACAGACGAATGGTTTTATATACGGTAGGAAATGTAGTAACGGTAGGCGGCTTGTTGATGCTGTTGCCTTTCCTTGTCTCCCTCATTTATCAGGAGACGGCTGCTATAAGTATAGGTGTTTCAATTGTTATAGCGGTTGTAGGCGGTTTTCTGCTTTCAAGAATTTTTAAACCCGGCACGAAGGTTATATATGCCAAGGAGGGCTTTGTAATAACAGCTCTTTGTTGGTTTGCTCTTTCTGCCGTTGGTGCACTTCCGTTTTTTATAAGCGGGGAAATCCCTTCTTATGTTGATGCTTTTTTTGAAACGGTCAGTGGATTTACCACAACCGGCGCATCAATTCTCACCGATGTGGAATCAATGAGCAAGGGCCTGCTTTTCTGGCGTTCCTTTACTCACTGGATAGGCGGTATGGGTGTGCTCGTATTTGTTATGGCAATCATTCCCACTATTTCTGACAGGTCAATTCATCTTTTAAGAGCAGAGGTTCCCGGCCCCATTGTAGGTAAGCTTGTGCCTAAGATGAAAGAGACTACCCGTATACTTTATATTATTTATATTGCTATTACCCTTATTGAGATAGTGTTTCTTCTTTTTGGAGGTATGAATCTTTTTGAGGCTTGTGTACACGCTTTCGGTACAGCAGGTACCGGCGGCTTCTCTTCAAAAGCAGCAAGCATCGGCGCGTACAATCCGTATATTCAGTGGGTTATTACCATATTTATGTTGCTCTTCGGTGTGAATTTCAATTTATATTATCTCATTTTATTAAGAAAGATGAAACCGGTATTCAGAAGCTCAGAGCTCTGGACTTATATTGGCATAGTTGCAGTTGCTGTAACTATTGTCAGCATTAATATTTCTCACCTTTATGATACAGTTTCAGAAACAGTAAGACATTCGGCCTTTCAGGTAGCTTCAATTATTACTACCACAGGCTATGCAACAACGGATTTTAATGTCTGGCCTGACCTTTCAAGGATGATTCTTTTTCTTCTTATGTTTATCGGTGGCTGTGCAGGTTCTACCGCCGGCGGCATTAAGGTCGCAAGAGTTATAATGCTCTGCAAGGTTATCAAGACTGAGCTTCAGAGAATGATTCATCCCAGAAGTGTTAAGGTAAGTCGTTTTGAAGGCAAGACCGTTGACAGAACAACAATGTCATCAGTCAGTTCATACCTTGCAATTTATACAATGTTCTATTGTGTGATAGTGTTTGTTGTTGCGTTCAACGGATTTAATATTGAAACAACTGTTTCAGCTGTATCTGCTTGCTTTAACAATATCGGTCCGGCTTTCGGAATTGCCGGTCCTGCAGGCAGCTATGCAGATTTTTCTGTTCTTTCAAAGATAGTACTTTCATTGGCGATGCTTTTTGGCAGACTTGAAATCTATCCGATTATTCTTACACTTTCTCCGTCAACCTGGGCGAAGAAATAAGGGGTTAATATGAAAAGAGGTAAAAAGTTCAGACTTTCAACTACTCACATTATAATGCTGAGTTTTGCCGCTGTAATTTTCATCGGCAGTTTGTTGCTGTCACTGCCTATAAGTACAGCTGACGGAAAAGGAATATCTTATATTGATGCGCTTTTTACCGCAACAACGGCAACCTGTGTAACAGGCCTTGTAACCGTTACTACGGCTGAGGCGTGGAGTGTCTTCGGACAAATTGTAATTTTAATTCTGATACAGACAGGCGGCCTTGGGGTTATAACCATAATGTCAGGGCTTATGATACTTTTGCAAAGAAAGATAGGAATAAGTGACAGACTTCTCTTACAGGACGCTTTCAATCTTAATTCGATGTCCGGTATTGTGCGCTTTGTAAAAAAAGTTTTAGCCGGTACATTTATAATTGAGGGCATTGGCGCCCTTCTTTATATGATTGTTTTTGTTCCTGAGTTTGGTTTAAGGGGAATATGGGTTTCTGTATTTACCTCGGTATCTGCTTTTTGTAATGCGGGAATTGATATAATCGGTGAAAACAGCCTTTGTGATTATGCTTTTAATCCTGTAATTAATATTGTTACCTGTACTCTGATAATTCTGGGAGGTATAGGTTATATTGTATGGTGGGATATAATTCGTGTTATCAGGCAGTCAAAAAGCAGAGGCAGAAAAGCTTTCCGCTTTCTTACTCTTCACAGTAAAATAGCTATTACTGGGTCATTGGCTTTAATTTTTGGCGGAGCGTTATTGATTTTTTTATTTGAATATAATAATCCGCTTTCTACAGATGGTTGTAATGTTTTTCAGAAACTTCAGATAGCATTTTTCCAATCGGTTACAACAAGAACGGCAGGGTTTGCAACGGTTCCTCAGGAGAATCTTACAAATGCTTCGTCGATGCTATGCTTACTGCTGATGTTTATCGGTGGTTCACCTGTAGGAACGGCAGGCGGTATAAAGACCGTGACCTTTATAGTGCTTATTGCTTCGGCGACAGCAAGTGTGCGGAACAAAGACAGTGTGGATATTTTCGGAAGAGCTGTATCAAAACAAGCAGTCAGCAAGGCACTCTCAGTTGCCTGTATGTCTTTTATAATTATGTTCGTTTCAACGGTTTTACTTTCAGCGGTCACTCAGGAGGATGCTTTGGATATAGTTTATGAGACAGTCAGTGCAACAGCAACTGTTGGTCTCACGAGGAATTTTACTGCATCCTTAAACGGCATAGGTAAGCTTATTATAATTGCAACTATGTATCTTGGAAGAGTCGGTCCTATTTCTCTTGCAATAGCATTCAATCTTAATAAAGAAAATCAAAATATAATAAAAAATCCTACGGAAGAAATCAGTGTGGGATAAGAAGGGATGTAAGATATGAGTATTCATAAAACGTATGCTGTTTTGGGCCTTGGAAGATACGGCAGAGCTGTTGCCGCTGAGCTCGTAAACAGCGGTGCAGAGGTTATAGCAGTTGATATTGACCCTGATAATGTCAATGATGCTGTCAAAGACATTCCTATATGTAAATGTGCTGATATTACGGAGCCTGAGGTTGTAAAAAAACTGGGTATTTCCAATATAGATGTAGTAATTATTGCTATGGCAAGCAACCTCGAAGCAAGTGTTCTTGCAGTTACACTTTGCAAGGAAGCAGGAGCGGGAACGGTTATTGCCAAGTGTGCAAACGAGATGCATCAGAAGATTTTGCTTCGTGTGGGAGCTGACAGGGTAATTTTTCCTGAAAAAGAATCGGGAACAAGACTCGCAAGAAATCTTCTTACATCAGGCTTTTCAGAAATGATAGAGCTTTCAAACGAGGTTTCGATGGTGGAGATTGATGTTAAGGAAGAGTGGGTCGGCAAAACCCTGTCTGAACTGAGTCTCAGAAAAAAATATTCAATTAATGTTGTTGCTATTGATGACGGCAATGAAGTAATAACGGACATAGATCCGGTCATACCTTTAAGGAAAGGGACAAAGCTTATAGTTATAGCGAACACTCAGATGCTTAAAAAGCTCAGATAATATTATAAAGCTTTACGGTGCAGTCTTTTCGGACTGCACCGTTATTTGTTCTTTTAAGTTGCGGACTCTTTGGCTTTTTCCGTCAGCTTATATACTTCGCTTTCAATAAGCGCCGTTACTTCGTCAACATCAAAAACAATGCCCTTTGAAAGTAAAAAGGCAACTACATATTCCTTTTTCTGTTGCCCGGTTTTACTTCCGTAAAGCTGCTCTGCCGCCTGACAGGCAATTTTTACCCAATAGCTGAGCTTCTGCAGCTTTTCCTGCGAAAGCCTTTCCTTCAGATAAGGGATTAAAAATGTCGTAACAACGGCAGATAAAACTGTAATTATTGCGCCGATGATTTCTGTATAATCAATATTCATAATATCTTCCTTTCAATTCAAATTCTTTGTGGCTTGTGAAAATCCTCAAGGTCGTCAAGTCTGTGATTTATTACCTTGAGCTTTTCTTTTTCTACTTCCTGCTCTTCTTCAAGGCGGTATGTACGTTCTACAAGATTGTTGTGCCTTTCAACCTTCTTTTCCAGCTGCTCAATCCGGTAGGCAGTGAGCTTGTTTGAGGCGAGAACACCGATAAGGCTTCCCCCTAAGGTGCCGAAAAGACTTATAATTGCAACTACGATTGTCTCACTCATTGCATTTCTTCTTTTCACAGTAGTCAAGGCAGATCCACCCTGATGAGCACTTGCCCCAGTTATCTTTTGTTTCGCTTACGGTGACAGACATACCTTTTACGAAACAGCTTTTTTTATAGCTGCCGCCTTTAAGCTTTTTTATCTGCTTTTTATCTTCGGTGTTGAATTTTTTGAAGGCGACCTTGCCGTAGCTTACATCGGGACCTTTTCTTACATTAAGCTCTTCGGCCGTAACCGTGTAATTTCCTGCAGAGAAAGAGGGGAGCTTCCTGAAGGTGAGGCCGAGAGTTTCTTTGACAGATGTGAAATCTGTATCGATATAGAATAATCTTTCGGGCTTTTCCGTAACCTTTTTTGTTGTCAGTACCCATTTGCCTTTACTGTTTCTCACCCAGCCGTTTCCTTTGATTTTACCTTTGCCGCCGCTGAAATGAAAATGACAGGCAGTGGCGCCGTCCTTTCCTTCAAGACAGATTTTCTCTTTTCTTTTAAAGCTCTGACCGACCTTAAGCTTTTTCAGCTGGCTGTCATCGGGGTGGGTTATGAGCATTGTAAAATAATCGCTTGTACCGTCGGCAAAATGAACCTTTGATGTGCTCTGAAGCCAGATTGTATTGGTGCCGCCTGTACCGACACCGTAGATGCGTTTGATTTTCATTTTATCGCAGGGACAGTAGCAATAGTCTCTGCCTGTATCGTTGCAGCCTTCATCAACGGGATAATCCTTGGGAGAGCCCGCAGTATGAGGAAGGTGTGAGGTTTTACCCGTGTATGACTGAGTGATACGCATAGTCCTGCAAGGGTAAATAAGATAGTTTTTACTCAATAAAATTCTCCTTTCTGTAAAAAACAAAAAGCCGCCGATTTCTCTGAGAAAGAGAAAAACAGCAGCAAAAAATATCACAGCAGTCTGTGATGAATATTATGTTGTCTTCAGCGGGTTTGCGGAACCGCTACTTAATATCTTAGAGAAGATTTTTGGCTTTGTCAAGGTTTATTGCAAAAAATTTTTAAGGCGCTTTATATGCCAAAAATGCCTTAAAAAGTCAGACTCGCTATTTTTAGTCTTTTTGACGAAAGAAATTGGGTTATAAGGGGATAAAAACAAGATTTTTGCAGTTTTTTAAAGAGCTGTATGTTTTCTATGCACAAAAAAATACAGCTGTTTTTATGCTTCTTAACCAAATAAAAAGCTTTAAAATATTTGACAAATTTTTTAAAGGAATGTATAATTAACGGCGATTTTGCTTTAGTTAACCTACAGAAAGGCAGGTGTGCTTTTATGTATAAAATGAGATTTATAAATGCTACGGCAGGCATAAGACGAATGAGCAAGGTTAAGCTTGTTTTTGCTGTCATATTAATTATTGCTCTTTGTACAAGCTCTGCAGTTGCGGCATCAGAGATGAACATCACCTCTGTTTACTGCGATAATGTCGAGTACAAAGTGTTCTCTTTATCTGCTGACCCTTACGAGATTGTGGAAAAGGCGGGCGTAGCCATTGACGGAGAAAATGAGCTTGTTCTCGACTATTTTGACCCTAGCCTTGGCGGAAGCGTAATAATAGTTGCTGAGCCTCATAATGTAACAATCTATGACGGAAAGAAGTTTGTTGCAACGGTAAATGTTGCAGGTACGGTTCAGTCTGCACTTAACAAGGCCGGTGTTACTCTTAATGACGGCGATAAAACAAATTTAGATCCCGGTGTAGGTATCACCTCTGACCTTACGGTAGAAATTACAAGAGCATTTCCCGTAACACTCACTGTTGACGGTGATGACAAGGTCCTCAATGTTACGGGCGGCACTGTTGAACAGCTTCTGCAGAAGGCGGGCATAAGCTTAGGTGAAAACGATACAGTTTCCAAGAAGCTTACAAAGCAGATAAAAAAGAAAACCACCATTGAAATTGACCGTGTAGAGTATAAGATTGAAACAGAGACAGTCAGAATTGATTATGATACCAAGGTAGAATATGATGATTCTATGTACGAGGATCAGAAAAAGGTCAAGGTCAAGGGCGTAAAGGGTAAAAACCGTAACGAATGCGAAAACACCTATGTTAACGGAAAGCTTACTGACAGTAAAATTCTCAGCACTGAGGTTATAAAAGAGCCTGTCACGCAGGTTATTGTTAGAGGTACAAAGGTAAGAACATACGGCTTTACGGGAGCTACGGTGAAATCGGGCAGAGTTATTTCTGAGATGAAACCTCCCTTTGAAATTACTCTTAACAAAAACGGCAGACCCGTTAATTATAAGAAGGTTATTACAGGTAAGGCTACGGCTTATTGCGGCGGCGGTATTACCTCAACGGGTGCACCTGCAAAGCCGGGACGAGTTGCCGTTGACCCCAGAGAAATACCATACGGAACGAAGATGTACATAGTTTCCTCTGACGGCAGATGGAATTACGGCTACTGTATTGCAAGTGATACGGGAGGATTCATTTATAACAGCTCTACCGTTGTAGACCTTTATATGCATTCCTACAGAGACTGTATGACCTTCGGCAGACGTAATGTTGATATTTATATACTCGAATGGGGTAACGGTATCAAGAACTGGAAAACACATTAACGGAGATTCATTAAAATAAAAAAGAGAGCTGACGGTCAGCTCTCTTTTAATTTTCAAACAGGTCGGTGAAAAATTTCTGAATGAAATAGATAATATCCGAAAAAAGTGCAATAAAAGCTAACATATAGATTCTCCTTGTTCTTTGATTTGAAATTTCGGTGTCTCAACATTTATATTATACTTTTTTTCTTCAGTTTTTTCAATAGTTTCGTTCTTTTCGTTGACTTTAATCCTGCAGGGTGATAAACTTGAATGTAGAAAAAATAAAGGAGAAAAGCAAATGAGCAGTTTTGATAAAATTATTGACAGAAGAAATACAAACAGCTTAAAGCACGATTTTGCAAAGGAGAAGAATATTCCCGAGGATGCGATTTCAATGTGGATTGCCGATATGGATTTCAGAGTACCCGATTCCGTAATATCTGCCCTTCAGAAGAGCGTTGACCACGGCATTTTCGGCTACAGTGAGGTTAAAAGCGATTACTATGAGACTGTTGCCAAGTGGTTCAGAGAGTATTTCGGTTGGGAGACCAAGGAGGAGTGGCTCGTAAAAACACCCGGTGTTGTTTTTGCTCTTGCAATGGGTGTAAGAGCACTGACGGAAAAGGGAGATGCTGTTATCATTCAGCCTCCCGTATACTATCCGTTCTATAATGTTATTAACTCCAACGGCAGAAAGCTTATCGAAAATCCCCTTATTTATAAGGACGGCAGATACGAAATCGACTTTGAGGATTTTGAAAAGAAAATCATTGATAACGATGTAAAGCTCTTTATTTTCTGCAGTCCTCATAATCCTGTCTGCAGAGTATGGACTGAGGATGAGCTTAAAAAGCTCGGTGCAATATGTAAAAAGCACGGCGTAAATATTATCGCTGACGAAATTCACTGTGACTTTACCTACGAAGGTCATAAGCACACTATGTTCCCCATGGCAGTGCCCGAAATGGCAGAAAATGTTATTGTCTGCACTGCACCCAGCAAGACCTTTAATATTGCAGGTCTTCAGGTTTCAAACATCTTCATTCCCGGTGAAGAGATAAGAGAAAGGTTTATGGCTGAGCTTGCAGGAGCAGGCTTCACCGTTTCCAACAACTTAGGTCTTGTAGCCTGTAAGGCAGCTTATGAGGGCGGAAGAGAGTGGTTTGAGCAGTGTAAGGCATATATAGGCGAAAACCTCAGATATATCCGTGAATTCCTTAAGGAAAACATCCCCTCAGTTAAGCTTATTGAGCCTGACGGAACATATTTTGCATGGCTTGATTTCACAGACTTAGGTCTTACGGGAGACGAGCTTAACGATATGGTTCTCAATAAAGCTAAGCTCTGGCTTGATGCAGGTGATATATTCGGTCAGATGGCAGAGCAGTTCCAGAGAATAGTTCTTGCCTGTCCGAAGAGTGTTGTTGAAAAGGCAATGGAGCAGCTCAAGGCGGCTGTGGAAGAGTTATAATAAGATATCAGGGTGACAGTATCTTTTCGGTGCTGTCACTTTGTTTTTTTGCTATGAAAATATTTGTATATAGGCTTGGAAAACAAATCGGATGTTTTTATCGTAAAAACAACAAAACGATTTTATGCAGTATAAAATACCTTTATTCACAAATACTAACATCACAAAATAAGAATTTAATGCCGTAGGGGTGGATATTATCCGCCCGAACCGTTTGCAGAAAAACAAAATGTGATAAAGGAGATTGATTTATATATGAAAGCAACAGGAATAGTACGCCGTATAGAGGCTCGTGTTATAATAACACAAAAATGCGATAAAGCCTTATGAATACTGGGCTTTTAGGCGATTTTTAAAGAAAAATTTTTGACAAAAAATAGCATATTTTGTTCTATACATAGCAAAAAGCGGAGTGGGATTGACTCCGCTTTTGCTATTCTTGCATATTATATATTGAGAATTATTGAAAAATATGATACAATAAATAATAAGAAGTCTAAGGAAGTGAAACAATGAATTCAAAAAGATTTAACAAAATAACAGCTTTAATTATAATTGTTCTTTTACTATCGTTTGGTGGGTGCTTAATTTACTCCAAATTCAATACGGAATTTAGTTTTATAAACACATTAAGCGCACTATCTTCTTTTTTTGTGGCCGTTCTTACCGCAATGTATGTATATACAACTTCAAATCAAATGGATATTATGAAAATGCAATTAAAGCAGATGCAGCAAGAGCAGCAGTTGAGAGAACAACCTATATTAGAAATATCTTCTAGTGAATTTAAAATTGAAAGGCCTCGTTTTTACTATACACCTCCAACCAACGAATATTCTTATTTATCTAGATATTTTTATTTTTTTAAAATTCATAATAACAGTACATACCCAGCCATTTTTATCGACGTAAGCGCGGAATTGATTGTAACAGAAAATGGAAAAGAATTAGTACTTGGTGCTACATCTGAAAGAATTAATACTTTAGCAGCAAATAATGTTAGCGAAACTTTTAGTGTAATGTTTACGGGTGATCAGCCGTTTAAACTAATGACGGCATTGCGAGGATATTCTACATTAGATCTTCCAAGGATAAAAGTTACTATGTGTTACAAAAGTTTGTCTGGTGCAAACCTTTTATTGGAACATACATACTGGCTTGATGTTTCTTCATGCGAAGAAGAAAATATTCAGATATTGAAGAATTGGCATTCAAATTTGACGTCGGTTTTCACTGCTGAAAAGGAACAACTTGATAGGTTAAAGAATTCATTAAACCAAAAAGAAAATAATAAACTTTTTGATTTAATGAAAGAAAGTTTTGATCAACGGCTTATGGGGGAGGAGTTCTTACTTATTGATATGATTGAAATACCAGAAGAATTTTCATTAAAGGCAATTTCTAAAGATGAGTTTGATTCAATAGTTGGTAAACATGGATATGGGCATTATATAGGCAATCACGTGAAAAAAGTTGAGTGCAAAAACAAAACCATCTAAAAATTAATTGTTTGGTTATTTATGCAAGAGCGGAGTGGAAATTCACTCCGCTTTTGCATTACTTATTAAACTGTATAGGATAATCGCCAAAGCCCATACAACAGGAAACGCCATCGGAAAGCCCGTATCTTAACATTTCAATCGTTGCAATCAAAATGCACAGGCAAGAATGATACATACTATTGATTTCGTAAGTAAAACCAAGGGATTTGTGTTTTGACTCTTTTTCGATAACGATCTTTGCCGCAATTAAAGTGTCAAGTGCTGTTCGCAATTCATTTTCACTTAATTTGAGTTTTTCTTGTATTTCTCCAAAGCTGATATCACTCATTGAAATGATAGCCATACAGACGAGCAAGTTATCCTTTGATGCCAATGCCGCCAATAAATCTGCACCGAGATCGGCGGTATCTGGAGTTATACTTTCGAAAAATGCCCGAGTTAAAATAGCGCCGTAACCTTTTCCGGAAAGTAACGACACGCCATTTTCATTAGAAATATGTGCAGGCTCATCATAGATTGCAGTATCTCTGCTTTTTAGATTTCCCCATGAAATTCCATGATGCGCATGTCCGAATAATTTTACCACATCTTCGTATGCCTCTTTGCTCATTTGATTTGGAACATTTCGCACTTTCTCAAATACTTTTTCGTACACATCATCGCATGTTATATCCTTGCCGTAATACAGATAATCAATGCTGATATTAAAATACTCTGCTATTAAAGGCAAGGTTAAAGTATCAGGCTGACATGCACCTGTTTCCCATTTAGAAACCGCTTGTGCAGATATATTTAGTGCTTCTGCCAGCTGTTCTTGGGTGATACACTTGTTTTTTCGCAAGACAATGATATTCTTAGCAATGTTAATATCTTTCATTTAAGATAGTCCTCCTTGAATTTGACAGCAGACCTTCTGTTCTTGGGTTTATTATATCAAAATGAAAGCAGTAAAACAATAACTTGTAAAGAGATACACACAACCGATGGTTGTGTGAGCATTAAAATACCTACTTCCGGTTGATTTTCTTTTTGAGAAATCACAGTATAAATCTCCTCAAAATACAGATAATAACAACACAATTTGTAATTTAAGGAGAAATGTATATATGAAAGCAACAGGTATTGTACGCCGTATAGACGACCTTGGCCGAGTCGTCATTCCCAAAGAAATAAGAAGAACTATGAGAATCCGTGAAGGTGACCCTCTCGAAATATACACCCAATCCGACGGAGAGGTAATCTTCAAAAAATACTCTCCCATAGGCGAGCTCGGTGCCGATACAAAGCAGTATGCCGACGTTCTGAGCCGTACAACAGGCCTTGCTGCCGTTATCTGCGACAGAGACCATATTGTTGCTGCGGCGGGCATACCCAAAAAGGACATAGTCGGCAAAAGAATTTCGCCCATGGTTGAAAGCTATATGGAGAGAAGAAGTGGCTTCGTCCTCGGAACAGATAAGGATAATATTGTGATTTCCGAGGAGGCACCTAAGGAGGTTGCAGTTATGAGCCCCATTATCGGAGCGGGAGATATTCTCGGTGCTGTGGCTCTTCTATGTGATGACAGCAAAAAGACTCCCGGTGTTGTTGACGTTAAGCTTACTCAGGTGGCGGCAGGCTTTCTCAGTAAGCAGATGGAGGAATAAAAAAGAAGGAACAGGCAAAAAATCCTGTTCCTTTTTATATAACCCTTTAATTTTCCTCGGCCCTCGGCCCTTGGCACTTGGCCCTTACAAACTCCTTGAACATATCGCCTCGCTGCTGATAGCTCTTGAACATTCCCCATGAAGCACAAGCGGGGGAGAGAAGACAGCAGTCGCCTTCCTTGGCAGTGCTTGCGGCAATATCAACGGCTTCTTCAAGGCTTTCGGCAAAGACATAATCTTTAAAGCCGATTTTCTCGCAGGCTGCGGCAATGTTTTCTCTTGTCTGGCCGATAAGAATGAGCTTTCTCACTTTATCGGGGAAGCGGCTTACCCATTCGTCATAGTCGCTTTTTTTATCGTATCCGCCTGCAATAAGTACGGTCTTTGAGGGCATAGCGTCAATTGCCTTGATTGCCGCATCGGTGTTGGTGCCCTTTGAATCGTTATAGTATTTTACACCGTTTAGCTCTTTTACGAATTCAATTCTGTGCTCAACGGCCTTGAAACGCTTTATGGCAGCTTTGATTGTCTCGTCGGGTACACCGAAGGCAGAGGTCATAAGTATTGCAGCCATTATATTTTCAAAGTTATGTACACCTACAAGGTTTGTATCGCTTTGTGTGAGATAGGGGGTAACATTGCCCTTTTCAGCCTTGTAGACCGTGCCGTCCTTATAGAAAAGTCCGTCGGCAAGCTCTTGTTTTGCCGAGAAGAAGAGAGCCTTACAACTGAGTGTCTTACCGAACTCACGAAGAATTTCATCATCGTAGTTCAGAACACAGAAATCATTTTCGTTCTGATTTTTTGTTATGGACTTTTTAAGATTTATATAGTTTTCCATCGTCTTGTGACGGTCAAGGTGGTCGGGAGTAATGTTGAGAATTGCCGATACCTCAGGCTTGAAGGTAACCATTGTTTCAAGCTGGAAGGAGCTGATTTCAGCTACTGTTGCACCGCCTTCCTTTGATGTGAGGGCAAGGCCTGTATAGGGAATTTCAATATTGCCTACAAGAAGAGTATCTTCATTGTGGCTCTTTACAATTTCATATACAAGAGAGGTTGTGGTTGTTTTACCGTTTGTGCCGGTGATAGCAATTATCTTTCCCTTGTCATAGAGGTACGCAAGCTCAATCTCACTCCAGAGAGGGATGTTCTTTTCCTGAGCTTTTACTAAAAGGGGATTATCAAGAGGTACACCGGGACTTACAACACATACGGTTATATTTTCAAAGTCGCCGTCATTTATTTCACCTAAAATAAAATCTGCTTTTTCGCAGCCGATTTTTTCGCATACTGCCTTTGTATCAAGGTCTTCGTTGCCGTCATAGATAACAAAGTTCTTTCCAAGCTTCATAAGCATCTGTGCACAGCAGATACCGCTTCTGCCTGCACCTACAATAAGATATTTTTCGTTCATTTTTTACACCTCAATTATTGGCATATTGTTTTCGTCAAAGGTTACATAGCGGATTCTTGCGTGTCTGCAAGGGTCGTAAAGGGGCTCATCGTCATAGGTGCCGCACTCCTTGCTGAAATGGGAAACGGGTCTTGCGTGGTAGACGATAAGAAGCTTTCCTTCTTCGTCAGTGACAAAGCTGTTGTGGCCGGGACCTGCCTCGTCCGTAAGGTCGGAGGTCGAAAGTATAGGCTTGTCGCTCTTCGTCCAGCTTGTTATTTCCATGGGGTCGGAATCTATGTCCATATACATCATTCCCATACAGTATTCTGCGCCCGTGCCCGAGGCAGAGAAGAAAACAAAGAGCCTCTTTTCATTTTTCAGTACGGCAGGGCCTTCGTTTACTCTGAATCGGACGGTTTCCCAGTCGTATTCAGGCTCAGTTAAAAGGATAGGCTTTCTCAGAAGCTTCCATGGCTCGTCGGGATTTATTTCGCTGAGAAACAGAGAGGAATCACGGAGCTTTTCTGCCCAGATAAGATAGTGTCTGCCCTTGTGCTCAAAGTAGGTCATATCAAGAGAAAATGAGCTGAAGGAGCTTTCATCACCGTCTGAGCCTTGCATTTTACCCATTTCTTCCCACTCGTCATTGTAGGGATCGCTTCCCTTACAGCGAAGGACATAGGGGCGGATATTCCATATATTGTCTCTGTCGCCTGCGGCAAAGAAAATATACCATTTACCCACGATATTATGTATTTCCGGTGCCCAGATATGCCTTGCCATTATGCCTTCCTTGTGAGCCTTCCAGATCGTTTTTTCTTCCTTATCGGCAAGGCCCTTTACTGTCTCACTTTTTCTTAAAATGATTCTGTCATAGCCGTGGTCGGCATTCTTTACGGCAGGATATGAGGCAGTAAAATAGTAGCAGTTTTCGCCCTTTGTGACATAGGGGTCAGCACGCTCGGGTATGAAAGGATTTTTGTATTCGCTCATAGTATTCTCCTTACAAGGATTTCTTTATTTTAATATTAAGCATTGTGACTCTTACTAAAATTGCAGTTATACATACTCCCGCTACTGACCAATAGCTAAAGCCTAAGGTCAGAGGAAGAACGGAGAAGAACAGTGCAAAGGCACTCAGAGCCGATGTGAGCTTCGTAACGGGTGCAGTCTGCTTAATAAGGTTGACAGCACAGAGTGCGAAAAGAACAACTGTCAGCACTGCCGTAACAAAGGGCCCGAAATTAGCGTAGCCGTAGGGCACAAGGCTGAAATATGAATAGGTCTTTCTTATGCTTTCGCCGCCTTCATCTGCAAAGTTACAGACTGCGCCGTAAGGTATTGTTTCAAGTACAAGTAAAATTACAAGGTGAATAAGGGTAAAAATTTTCTGCCTTTTCATTTTTATCACTCCTACCTGTAAAATATACCACAAATAAAAGGAAAGCACAACGGGGTAAAAGGGTTTACACTTAAAATTTTTTATGCTAAAATTTCAGAAATGAGGTGAAATAATGAAAAGGACAATCGGCAGTGATGTTAAGGTAATTGAATATTCGGGCAGGGTAGATTTTTTTAACTGTCTTACCCACGCTGCAGGTGCGGCTTTGTCTGTTGTCGGTCTTTTTGTGATGCTTTCAAGGGCTGAGGGCTTAAGGAGTACCTTTTCGGCAATAGTTTACGGCATGGCCCTTATAGCTGTTTATACGGTGTCGGCAGTTTATCACGGACTTAAAGTGGGTGAGGCTAAAAGAATCGCCCGTCTGGTTGACCATTCCACAGTACCTTTACTGATTGCAGGTACGGCTACACCCTGCGCACTTATAAGTCTTTATAATGTGTCGGAGATACACGGCATAGTTGTTTTCACTATGGGCTGGTTCTGCGCTCTTTTCGGTGTTGTCTCAAAGCTGTTCTTTTTTGAGAAGCTGAAAAGGGTGACAATGGCGGTGTATATCGTTTCGGGCACCGTAATGCTTTTATGTGCAGTGCCGCTTTTAGGGGAGATTGACAAGGGTGCCTTCGGTCAGATTGTCTTCGGCTCGGTGCTTTATGTTATCGGTGCGGTTTTCTGCGGATTGGGTGTAAAAAGGCCGTATCTTCACGTAGTTTTTCATCTCTTCGTAATGGCGGCAAGTGCGGTGCATTTTTATGTGATACTGAAATATGGGTTTTGAAAATAGTATATACAGAAAAAGCACAGAAACGGTGTTGAAGCCGAATCTGTGCTTTGTTTTCTACAGAAAATTTCCGACAATCATATCAATCATTTCCGAATAACGTAAAGCATAATAAGGAATTTTTATAACCCTGTGATTTTTAAGCGTAATCGTAATACATCTGCTGAAGCAGGTGAGAACAAAGGGTAAAGCTCCGAACAGAAACCAAGGAAACTCAACTGCGAAGGAAAAAACTGTAATAGCGATTGCTATGAGAAGGGGAATCTTAAATATCTTCACACCCTTTTTTACGGATTTGATTTCCTCAAAGCTGAAAAGCTCGAATTTATCACGATATTCCGAAAATTTGCAGATTTCCATTTTATCCTTGTAAAGTCTTACAGTGTGTTCTGCACTGCAACGGGATGAGCGGCTATATCTGTCCCTGGCGGAAAAAATAAAGAATGTAAACAGGTCAAATATAACCGAGATGTTTCTTGCAGGTCCTTCAAAAACAAACTCTCTTCCCTTGCCGTGTTCGGTAGTTATCCTTGCCATAGTATCACCACTTGAAAGAGTCTTCAAACACCTTTTCACCGAGGTTGTTGTAAGCAATAAGGTCAAAGCCTTCCTCGGAAAGAGTCATCTTTGATGCAGTGTAAACCTTACCGCTCTTGCCGCCGTCCATATATCCGATAATATCGGGGTGAGCTGAGAAGATTTTTTGTTCCTCTTCGCTTCCCTCTCCGATAAGCCGGCACTGGTGAGTATGCCCTGAAATAATAAGCCTTGTGCCGAGGCGGTCAATTTCGTCCCAGCCTGCAAGAGATAAATCCTCTTCAACATCGCTTATCTGCCAGGCGTGAGAAAGGGTGATAACCTTTTCGTTTTCGAGTTTTGTACCCTTGAGCCATTCAATCATTTCTGCTCTTGAGGTATTGTAATCGGTCATACCGCCGTATTCGATATGTGAGTCGTCCTTATCCTCGCCGCTGTCAAGAATAATAAATGAATAGGGACCTGCATTGCTTGTGTAGTAGAAGCTGTCAAGACCGAGGGAGGTCATAAGCTTGCCGGCATAAGCGCCCCTTGTTTCGTGGTTGCCTCTTACATAAAGCACGGGCTTTGTGCCGCCTGAAACCTTGCCGCCGAACTGTACGGTGTTAGTTACAACCTGTTCCTCAAAATCTACACCGGGAGTTGAGTCGCCCAGCAGAATAACTGAATCGTAGTCACCGAGATAGCCGATTGCATCATAGGCTTCACCGAGCATTGTGTGCCAGTCGGAGATTACAAGCCATGTCTGGTCGTCAGTGCCCTTGTAGCTGAGGGTATATTCTTCGGAAACGACCTCTTTTCCGAGTCTGCTGCCGTAGCTGTACTGCTCAATAACACGGACAGAGCCTACCTTATAGCTGTTGTTTCTCAGATGCTCATAGGGTACGGACATACTGTGGATTTTACTGTCGGCATTGAGTCTGCCGCCTGTCTGGTCATAGACCTTGTAGTCCTTTCCCTCGTATGTATATTCAATATAGCCTGTTCCGTAGCCGCTTGTGGAGAAAACCACGCTGTAGCCGTCGCCCGTATCAACAACCATAGGTGTTGATGTGATTTTGTAAGGGGTAAGCGGAACAAAATTGCACAGGCTGACAATCACTGCGAACACAAGTGCAAGAGCTGAGACAGCTTTTTTAGCCTTACAGCTGAGAGCAGGGAAGAAGACAGCCATAAAGCAGATAATTATAATTGCAGAGCTTACCCAAAGGGTTTCTTTAAGATAAAGAAGAAAGACTTCTCTTGATTCTTCTATAACCTGACCTATGGCAAAGCCTACGGAGTAAATGAATGCAACAAGAGATAAAACTGCCGAGATAATAAGTGTTACCGAATAGGCTTTTTTGTCGGTGGCAGAGTCGCCCTTATAGACCTTCAGTGCCGTAAGAACGGTCATTGTTACTGCAATCAGAATAAACAGACCGAGAAGTAGCTTAGGGAAGGTCTGAAAGCCTACAGTTGTACCCATAAACACCCATACGGGCTTTGATGAATTGAAAAGAAGCACAGCGACAACGGAAAAAACAAGCAGTGTCGCAAGTGCGGGAAGGGACTTAAGTTTACTGATGAGCTTATTCATAAAATCATCTCCGTTTCCTTTGTTATCTGCATTATAGCACAGAGCTTCAGCTTTTACAATAAAAAACAGACTGCCCGTAAAAATCAATGTCGCTTTAAACGAGAGCACCCTCAAAATGTCATCCTGAGCATTGCGAAGGATCTCTTCATTCTTTTAAGATTCTTCATTTCATTCAGAATGACAGATGATGACATTGTGTAACAGAACAGTCTGAATTAATTTAAAAGAGGTTTATTTTTTCTTAGTAAAGAATATTGATATCAGAGAACAAATCAGAAGCAGGTAGGGATAGAAAAGGTAAGTCATAATATCAAAGGCGGATATATTCTGTCCCATTTCTGCTGCCGCTGAAACGGCAACGAGCATCTGTGCACCGTAGGGGATAACACCCTGAAAGATGCAGGAGAAGGTGTCAAGCAGACAGGCCGTTCTCTGAGGAGATATCCCGTATTCGTCGCTCATATCCTTGGCTATGGGGTTAGCCATAACGATTGCAACGGTGTTGTTGGCTGTAGCAACATCCATAGCACCGACGAGAAGGCCGACACCGAGCTGACCGCCCTTTCTGCCCTTGAACATTTTTCTGATAAAGCTCAGAAGAGCATCGAAGCCGCCGTAAACACGCACAAGACTGCAAAGTGCCGCAACAAGAATAGCAACAAAGCCCGTCTCAAACATACCTGAAGCACCGCTGCCCATATTGGCGAGGATATCCGTAGGAGCAGTCTGACCCGTAGCGAGCATAATAACTGCACCTGAGATAATGCCGACAATAAGCACCGTGAATACATTGATGCCTGCAATACCGCCGATAAGAACGAGCACATAGGGGATAATGTGAATAAGGCTGTAACTCTTTTCGATAGGTGCCGCATCGTGACCGAGAGTAAGTGCAAGAATAATAATTACCGTAACAACAGCCGCAGGAAGAGCAATAAGGAAGTTGCCCTTGAATTTATCCCTCATTTTACAGCCCTGACCGTTACATGCGGCTATGGTAGTGTCTGAAATAAAGGAGAGATTATCACCGAACATAGCACCGCCTACAACAGCACCTACACAGAGGGCTGTATTGTAATCTGAGGCCTGAGCAAGCTCGACAGCGATAGGAGTTATAAGTGTAATTGTACCTACAGATGTACCCATGGCAGTAGACACAAAGCAGGCTACAACAAAAATAACCGCAACGGCAAAATTTGTCGGGATAATATCGAGAAGAAAATATGCGACACTCTGTGCGGAGCTTCTTCCCACAACACCGACAAAGGCGCCTGCTGTAAGGAAGATAAGGAGCATAGTGATAATGTTCTTATCACTGACACCCTGACCCATAATCTCAAGCTTATCGTCAAATTTTACCTTTCTGTTCTGAAGGCAGGCAACGAGAATCGCCACCATAAAGGCAATAACAATGGGGATATTGTAAAAGCCCATAGGTATTTTCATTACATATTCAAAGACAATACCCAGACCTAAATATATAAGGAGAAATACGCCGATAGGTAAAAGGGCCATAGGATTGCCTTTCTTTGAAAGATTGTCTTTCATTTATTAATCACTTCCTTAAAGAGTTTTACTGTGCCGAGGAGACAGAAATAAATTGTCATTCTGAATGCAGTGAAGAATCTTAAATCTGTTATACAAAAAAGATCCTTCACACAGCTCAGGATGACATCATTTTTATATACGGCACAGTGCAGACGGCTTATTATATCATTAAATTCGGGTTTAGTCTATATATAAATTGAAAAAGTGCAGTTAAGGTACTGCACTTTCTGAGTATTATCCGAGAATGGATAGTATTTCTTTGAATTCGGGGGTGGATTTGAAGGCGTCGGAAAAGCCGTAACTGTTCAGCATATATTCTTTTAGCTTTTCTTTCGCAGTGAAGTCGCTGTTACAAGTATGTTTGTCAAAAATTTTGCCTTCAAATAGAGGCGAATGCATAGTAGTGTATCTGTCAAGTGAGTCAAACGTTGCGGCAAGTTCTGCAGCTTTTCTGAGTTTGATAAGGGTATTATCAAAGTCGCTATTCTGATAGTGTTGCATAGCCATAACTCCATAGCACGAGAAGATTACGGCTGTCCACATCAGACCATAGTTTCCGTCACTATAAATATAGTCGAGAGCTTTGGTAATATTTTCCTGTATTTCTATCTGGAAATCGATGGAAAATACTTTCTGTCTGAAGAACCAGCCCGACATTACATCATAAAGAGCGTGTATTAAAATTTCCAATGTTTTATGCACCTCTTCAGGTGCTTTGTGATAATACTCATAGACAAAACAGTGCAGCTCCCTTCCGTATCTGACTGAGGGTAACTCCTTTATAATTTTGTCAGCATCCTCAAAGGTTACACCACTGTTTTCAATGGGTATCATTCTGAGAAGATAGGAAATATAATAATTTTTAGCTTCAATGCGGACTGAATCATCGGTGCAGCTATGCTGAATGTTTTCATACATCGCTCTTATTTTTGAACTTTGTGCTACGATTTCATCATTACTACTATTAAGAAGTTTACCGATATATCTCACTTGCACACGGAAATCATTAGGATATTTTTCTCTCAGTTTATCAAGCACTGCCCACTTATGCTCAGCATCCCAACGGAGATTGTCATATTCTTCAAGCAGTTTTGTGAGTTCTACTTCATCTATAGCTTTATTTACTCCCAGCAGCTCGTCAACACTCACCTTGAAAAAGTCTGCGATTTCGGGGAGCACAGTAATATCGGGATAGCTTTCGCCTCTTTCCCATCGGCTGACACTCTGAAAGGTGACACCTAAAAAGTCCGCAAGGTTTTCCTGGGTGATTCCTTTTTCGTGCCTTAATTTTTTTATGTTTTCACCAAGATATATTGTCATCATTATCACCTCTGATAGATTTTGACTGATCAGCTGATTCAATAATAACCTATGGGTGACAGAAAAACAATAACTTATCCGTTGAAATTAATTCTCGCAGAACGGGAATTTTTCAAGTGGGGTGATGATGGTGATAAAAATAAAACAGCAATAACCTTTCGGTTACTGCTGTATTTTGGTCGAGGCGACAGGATTCGAATTATAAAAGTTCCACTTGAATAGAAAGGGTTTTTGGTGTAAATCTAATTCGAAATTTATCATATTTATTTTTGACTGTTATTGTTATAGGCTTGCTTTTGCAAGCCGCTCTTTTAAATGCAATTGTATGCGTTCCGATAGGCAAGACAGTACTTATTGGGTCGTCTAAATCAATTTTAATTTTTTCGCCATTAATAAAAAGAATGGTTTTTGCTTCACCGGTAGGTCTTATTCTTCCACGTTCTATAAAAAGATTAGGAGAATCAATGATACCTTCTATTTTCTCAAGTCCATTCTTTGCCTCTACGTTTCTGGCATCTAAATCTAATACTTTATTAAAATAAATCTCAGCATCATTATATCTTTTTTGAGCCAAAAAATCATTTGCACGAAGAAGAAAATTATCAATTTGATTTTTATAATCAATCTGAACCGTTCCTTTAATGGTTTGAATAGCTTCTTCGACTAATATCTGCGAACCGCAATATTGGCAAAAACATCTATTGGTGTTTTCATCAACCTGAATGTCTGCTCCACAACAAGGACATTTTGCTGCAACAAATTTCATTGATAAATTCCTCCGTTGAAGTTAGAAGTATATTTGGAATTATATCATACAATACACTGATTTTCAACATATTTGCAGTTGCTGTTTTAAATAAAAAAGCAATAACCTTTCGGTTACTGCTGTATTTTGGTCGAGGCGACAGGATTCGAACCTGCGGCCCTCTGCTCCCAAAGCAGATGCGCTACCAAGCTGCGCTACGCCTCGATTTATATTAACTTGTTTATGGCTTTTGATTTGGTCGCCCACTTCGATTAAAACACTCTGCAATCCGTACAGTCGTTACTGACGCCCACTATGAAAGAGATGAAAGCGTTTATGTGGTGTGACTCTTGCGGTTCCCAAAATTCATTACGGCTTGGAGCGCCTATGAATTTTGACCGCTGCGCCATCCTCGCCTCGCTTCATCGTCCACCGGACGCGCTTCGGCGACGATGCTACCAAGCTGCGCTACGCCTCGATTTATTCTTATCTCGTGCCGATACAGTATACCGAAATATCGTCATTTTGTCAACTGTTTTTAAATATTTTCATTCTTTTCACTCTGCCCTTGAAAATATTTGTAGTTTTGTGTATAATCTTTTTATAAGAACATTTTTGGAGTAGAAAATAATGAAGATTCAACAGTCAGCCGAGAATTATCTCGAAACAATTTTAATGATTACTAGCCGAAGCGGCTCCTGCCGTTCCATAGATATTGCAAATGAGCTCGGTTACTCAAAGCCCAGTGTAAGCATTGCAATGAAAAATCTTCGTGAAAACGGATATATTGATGTTATGGGCGACGGAAAAATTGTCCTTCTTGAGCCGGGAAGAAAAATTGCCGAAAAGCTTTTTGAAAGACATACTATTCTTACCGAGGCTCTTGTTGCTCTCGGTGTGGATAAGGATATCGCTGCAGAGGATGCCTGTAAAATTGAGCATATTATCTCGCAGGAAACCTTTGATGCAATCAAGAAAAAATTCCAATAAAAGTCTGAGGGTGGTTTTAGGCCACCCTCATTTTTTGCACTTTAGCAGCAATTGTCATTGCAGCCGCAGCCGTTGTTACAACCGCAACCGTTGTTGCAGCCACAGCCGTTGTTACCTGAGAAAACGTTGCCGTCACCGCAGAAAACGAACAAGAGAATAAGAATGATAATCCATGAGCAGCAGTTGCCGCCGAATAAACCGTTGTTACACATTAACAGTTGACCCCCTTTCCTCTTGGCACAAGAGGGCGTTTGTGCTCACCGTTCTTGCGCTTACATTGTCAGTATATGGTTTTATACTTGAAGGGTTACTGTTTTTGAATAAGTTTTTTTGCGGGGTGCAAAACTATTTCTGAGGTGACTTTATGAACGGTACTTTTTTCTTTGAAAGAGGTAAGTTTCTTTTTGATTCGGGGGAGACAGATCCTTTTTCCTCTGCTGAAAGGTCAAAGTCAGAGGAGCATTCTGCTTTTGAAAGGTCAAAAAGTCTTTCTTCAGAAGAAAATGAAAATTCTCAAAAATTAAAGAAAAACGAAGAAAATCAAAGCTAAATTCTTAAATCAAAAGGTCAAAGTATAGTTTTGACCTTTTTTGACCTTTGAAAAAACTCTTTTTCGGACTATAATTAAAGCATAAGGTCAAAGAAAGTCAAAGTCAAAATGACAAAAGGCAAAAAAGGAAGTGATAATATGAACCTTTCAAATGCAATAGCAAGAATGATAAGCGATATGCTTGAAGAGAAAAGCGAAATTGAAATACAGAGAAACATTCTGGCGCAGGATTTAGGATGTGTGCCAAGTCAGATAAATTATGTTCTCTCTTCAAGATTCACACCCGAAAGGGGATATATAGTTGAAAGCAGAAGAGGCGGCGGCGGCTTCATAAAAATCACACGTATAGCCTACGACAAAGACACTCTGCTTATGAAGGTAGTCTCCTCGGTAGGCGACGCAGTAAGCGAAGATGTTGCCGAGGCTCACATTATGAATCTTCTCTATCATGAGCTCATAACTGAGGAGCAGGCAAGACTTATGCTTGCCGCTACGGGAGATGTGGCGTATAAATCTCTCCCCGCAGCTGTAAGAGGAATAGTCAGAGCAAGTATATTAAAGCAGATGCTTTTATCCATAACTAAGGAATAAAATATTAAGAATACGGAATTGGAGGTAATTATTATGTTATGTCAGAATTGTAAGAAAAGCGAAGCAACAACACACATCAAAAGAGTAATCAACGGCGAAGCAACGGAAAGCCATCTGTGTTCTTCCTGCGCACAGAATTCAGGCTACAGAGATATTTTCGATGACTTTTCGTTTAATCTTCCGGGAATTTTCTCTTCCTTCTTCGGTGATACTGCCCTGAGTCTCGGCGAAAGCAGACTTGACCGGTGCGAAAAATGCGGATGCTGCTTTGACGATATTATCAAGACCGGTACTGTCGGCTGTGCAGATTGCTACGAGAAATTCTACTCAAAGCTTCTTCCGTCGGTGCAGAGAATTCACGGTAAAGCGAAGCATTCGGGAAAGGTTCCGCCTGTACACGAGGTTGTGCCTGAGGTAAAGGAAAAGACCTTGGAAGAAAAAATAGCTGACCTTGAAAGTGATATGCAGAAGGCAGTTGCCGAGCAGAATTTTGAAAGAGCTGCCATACTGCGTGACGAGATTAAAAAGATGAAGGGAGAAAACTAAGATGAAATGGTATACAAATACAGGTAATCAGTCCGATGTTGTTTTAAGCACACGCATAAGACTTGCCAGAAATCTTAAGGAATATCCTTTCCCTTCCCGTCTTGACAGAGACGGTAAAAAGACAGTCTGTGGTATTGTAAAGGACGTACTCGCTGACGAAAATCTCAGATACATTGATATGGAGGGTCTTTCATCTGCAGAGGCGGTGTCTCTTGCGGAAAAGCATCTTATCAGTGCAGAATTTGCCTCGAACGGCACAGGCAGAGGACTTCTTCTTTCCGAAGAAGAGGATATAAGTCTTATGCTTTGCGAAGAGGACCACATAAGAATTCAGATTATCGAGCCCGGTCTTTCTATTGACGACGCCTATAAAAAGGCAGACAGAATTGACACGGTAATTGAAAATAAGCTTAATTTCGCTTTCGATGAAAGAATAGGCTATCTCACCCAGTGCCCCACAGATTTAGGTACGGGTATGAGAGCTTCCGTTCTTCTTCATCTGCCTGCCCTTTCAAGAAAGGGAGCGGTAAGAAATCTCACTACAACCGTAGCCAAATTAGGCCTTACCCTAAGAGGCTCCTACGGTGAGGACGGCGAAATCTTAGGCGATATCTATCAGCTGAGCAATCAGGTTACATTAGGCATCTCCGAAAAGGCTGCTCTGCAGAATCTCAATTCAATCGCAATGCAGATTGTAACACAGGAAAAGCAGGCCCGAGCCGTACTTGTTAAGGATGAGGATTTTCTGGACAGAATTTTCAGAGCCTACGGTATCCTTAAAAATGCTTATAAGCTCACCTCGAAGGAGCTTACAAACCTTATTTCCTATGTGCGTATGGGTGCGGCCGAGGGTGTTATTGACATGCCCTATGACAAGCTTTGCTCTCTTATGATTGAGCTTCAGCCGGCAACAATGAATGCACAGAATAAAGAGCCTCTCTCACGTTCGCAGAGAGACGTACAGAGAGCTCAGAAGGTCAGAGAAACACTTAAATAATTTTATTCGGGTCGTTTAAAAGAAGCGGCCCGATTTTTTATGGGAGGAATAAGAATGTATAAATTTACGGGCTTTACGGAAAAAGCCAACAGGGCATTGAATTCTGCCGTTGAAATTGCGGAAAACTTCGGCCACACATATATAGGCACAGAGCATCTTCTTGCAGGTATTGTAAGGGAGGATAACGGTACGGGTACATCGGTGCTTCTTTCTAAGGGCGTCTCTTATCAGAGGGTTCTTGATATGATAAAAAAGACCGTTGGTGTAGGTATCCCTACGGTGCTGTCTCCCGACGATTTTACGCCCAGATGCAAGGGTATAATTGAGCTTTCCGTTTCAATTGCAGGAAAGGAGAATGCAGGCTATATAGGCACGGAGCATCTTCTTTCGGCTATAGTCAGAGACGGAGACAACAGTGCCTGCTTTATTCTCACGCAGATGGGAATTGCACCTAACATTATTTTAAGCCAGATGTATCAGAACGGAAGAAACAGCTTTCAGAACGGTAGGTTTTCCGATAAAAAGAACAGTCAGGAAAAAGAGAAAACACCTAATCTTGACAAATACGGTCAGGACCTGACTTCAAAAGCACAGAAGGGTGAAATAGACCCTGTTATCGGAAGAGAAAAGGAAATAGAAAGAGTTATACAGATTCTCTGCCGCCGCAATAAGAATAACCCCTGCCTTATCGGTGAGCCGGGCGTAGGTAAAACTGCAATTGCCGAAGGCCTCGCCGTTAAAATTGCAAAGGGCGAGGTGCCTGAGCTTTTAAGCGAGAAGAGAATTGTCAGCCTTGACCTTACGGGTATGGTGGCAGGCACCAAATACAGAGGCGATTTTGAAGAGAGGATAAAAAGCTGTATTGACGAGGTCGTAAGGAGTAAAGAGGTAATTCTCTTTATTGATGAGGTTCACAATCTTATCGGTACGGGCTCGGCTGAGGGTGCAGTTGACGCGGCTAACATTCTGAAGCCATCTCTTGCGAGAAGTGAGCTTCAGGTAATCGGTGCAACAACGCTGGAGGAATACAGAAAATATATCGAAAAGGACAGCGCTCTCGAAAGACGCTTTCAGCCTGTCAAGGTCGGAGAGCCCTCTGAGGAAGAGGCAGTGGAAATTTTAAAGGGACTCCGTGACAAATACGAAGCACACCACAAGGTAAAAATCACTGATGAAGCAATTTCTGCTGCCGTTAAAATGTCCGTAAGATATATAAGTGACAGATATCTGCCCGACAAGGCAATTGACCTTGTTGACGAGGCGGCTTCAAAGGTAAGGCTCAGCTCCTATACTGCACCGCCTGAGGTCAAAGAGGCAGAGGAAAAGCTCAAGGCCGTAAGGGAGGAAAAGGCTTCAGCTATCAATAATCAGGACTTTGAAAATGCGGCAAAGCTCCGTGACAGAGAAAAGGAATTGATGAGCGAAATTACTGTCAGCCGTACACGCTGGAAGGAAGAAAAAAGAACAGATACAGGTGTTGTAACGGCGAAAGAGGTAGCGGCTATTATATCCGGCTGGACAGGTATACCTGCCGACGAGATAACAAAAAAAGAGGGAGAGCGTCTTCTTAAAATGGAAGAGATTCTCCACGAAAGAATTATCGGTCAGGACAAGGCGGTAACGGCTGTATCAAAGGCATTAAGACGAGGCAGGAGCGGACTCAAAGACCCGAAAAGGCCTATGGGCTCATTTATATTCCTCGGCCCTACGGGCGTTGGTAAAACGGAGCTTTGCAAGGCTCTCGGCAGTGCGGTTTTCGGCGATGAAAATGCAGTAATACGTTTTGATATGAGTGAGTTTATGGAGAAGCACAATGCCTCCCGTCTTGTTGGTTCACCTCCGGGATATGTCGGCTACGAAGAGGGCGGTCAGCTGACGGAAAAGGTAAGAAGAAAGCCCTACAGCGTTATTCTCTTTGACGAAATTGAAAAGGCACATCCCGATGTATTCAATATGCTCTTACAGATTCTCGATGACGGTATTCTCACTGATTCTCAGGGCAGACGGGTAGATTTCAGAAATACTGTTATCATAATGACATCTAACCTTGGTGCAAAGCTTATTGCAGGTGAGGGAAGGTCAATCGGCTTTACTCAGGGCGGAAGTGCAGATAATGACAGCAAGATTAATGATGCGGTGATGGGAGAATTGAAAAAGACCTTCAGGCCGGAGTTCCTTAACAGAGTTGACGAAATTATAGTCTTTAAACAGCTGAAAAAGGAAGAAATTGAAAAGATTGCAGGGAATATGCTTGAGAATCTTAAAAGACGGCTTGGCGAAATGGAGATTGAGGTGGAGTTTACCGATAATGTTATTTCTTATGTGAGTGAAAAGGGCTTTGATGTTCTCTACGGTGCAAGACCTCTCAGACGTGCAATTCAGACGGAAATAGAAGATCTGCTTTCGGAAAAAATCCTCGACGGCAGTATAGAAAAGGGAAAGAGGTATTACTGCGATGTGGAAGACGGAAAGGTGAAGGTTGGCTGAACGTAAAAACTAAGGTCGCATTTTTGCAAAAGGGTATTTGAGAAGCCGGAACAATATGATGCTGACAGGCAAAATAAAAATGTCATACTGAGCTTTATGAGGGAGTCTGAAGTTTCTTCACATTCGTTCAGTATGACAAATAACAAAAAGAATCAGAGGACAGGCATTCTGTGTATAAACACACAGAAGAGCCTGCCCTCCTTTACATCCGTCAAACCGGTTATCCGGTTTTATCTTTTTTTATTTTATTCGTCCTTGTTGGGAAATAAGGTTACCTTTATTGCTTCAGGGGTAAGGTTCTTTTTAATATGCTTCCAGGTTTCTCTGACTCTTATGGGTGCGGGGGGATCCCATTCGCTTTCGTCACAGAGGGTAATGCCCAGAGAAGCAAGGAAGTCCTTCTGATTTTTTACTCTTATTCTGAAGGATTTGTAATCGCTGTTTTTCTTTTCCGTCCAGCCGCTTTCTGCAACGGCAATAAGACGGGGGAAGCACATATAGCTCATACGGTCAAAGTCTTCAACATACTCTGTCCAGATGGGAGCTTCAACGCCGATAACATTCTTCTTGCCTTCATCGGTAAGTCTCTTAAGATGTGGATTGTAATCATAAGTCTTCTTAAGGGGAGTCATGCCGTAGACATAGTCGAGATAATAGTGATAGAAATCTTCTATAATTATCTTACCGCCGTTATTTGCGAATTCTTCACTTCTGTGCTGTCTGTCCATCCAGTCAGCTACAACGGCATCCTTATCGAGCAGTCCGGAGTTAAGACTTTCGTTCCAGCAGATTGCAGTCTTTCCTTTTTCTTTAAGGTAGGCAATAACTCTGTTGACAAAGTAGCCCTGTAATTCTTCTTCATTTTTAAGGTTTTCTTCTTTGATTTTCTTCTGACACTTTTCACAGTTGCACCAGCGTGCTTTCGGTGCTTCGTCGCCGCCGATGTGGAAATATCTGCAGGGGAAAAGCTCACAGATTTCGTCGATAATCTCAAAGCATACCTCAAACACCTTTTCATTACCTGCACAGAGAATGTTTTTGAATATGCCTCCCGTTGTTTCAAGGGGTACCTGTACACCGCGGCAGGAAAGCTCGGGATAGGTGGAAACAAGAGCTGTTGTATGGCCGGGCATATCGAATTCGGGGATTACATCAATAAACCTTTCTTTACAGAAAGCGACGATATCTCTTATCTCGTCTTTGGTATAATATCCGCCGTATCTTTCTTTGTTGTCTGAGCCGAAGCCGTGACAGTCTCTCCAGGAGCCCTTTTCGTTGAGAAGGGGATGCTTTTCTATTTCGATTCTCCAGCCCTGATCGTCACAGAGATGCCAGTGGAAGGTGTTGAACTTATATCTTGCGGCAGCTTCTATGTAGCGCTTGATTTCATCGACGGTCTGCATATGTCTTGCCGAGTCAATCATAAAGCCTCTGTAAGGGAAGGCGGGCATATCAGTAATTCGGCAAAGAGGTACCTTGCCCATTTCTTCAAGCTGCTTTAATGTGATATGAGCATAGTATCTGCCCTTTTCGCCCTTGGACTGAATTACAATTTCATCCTTTTTGATTTCAATACCGTAATATTCCTCGGCGAACATTTCAAAGGTTTCGTATCTTACAGGCAAATCCTTTATCCATACCTCACCGCCGAAAAGCTCCACCTGATTAGGTTTGGGTATAATGTTAAGAGTCATAGCTTTTTCTCCTTAAGTTTTGATAGTTTCATTATAACTTATTAAAGTGATTTTTTCAACATATCGGTAAAGTTTTATCACACCTTTTAATATTAATTAAAGTGGTGGTGATATTTTGATTTACAGTATCTTTACTTTAATGGGCGGTCTGGGCCTTTTTCTTTTTGGTATAAACCTTATGAGCGAAAGGACGGAAAGGGCATTCGGTAATAAAATAAAAAGCTTTCTCGGAAGAACGGCAACCAATAAATTTACCTGCATTCTTATCGGCACTCTTATTACAGCCCTTGTACAGAGCTCTTCAGCGATAACGGTTATGACTGTCTCCCTTATTGAGAGCTCACTTATGACTCTTTATCAGGCGGCGGGAATTATTATGGGTACAAATATAGGTACTACAGTCACCAGCCTTCTGATTGCTTTTAATTTTTCCGATATAGCCCCTGCTTTTATTTTTACGGGTGCAGCAATTAAGCTCTTTTCAAAAAGAGAAAAGCTTATGTATTCGGGGGAGGTTATTTTCGGCTTCGGTGTTCTTTTTCTGGGACTTGATATGATGTCGGGTGCCTTTTCCGGTGTAAAGGATAACCCTGCTTTTATAAATCTTATTCTGTCTGCATCGGGTAGAACGGGCGGTATATTATGCGGTATTCTTATGACCGTAATTCTGCAGAGCTCTTCGGCTGCGGTGGGTATTCTTCAGTCCCTTGCAAATGAAAATCTTGTGGCGGTAAGCGACGCAGTTTATATTGTCCTCGGACAGAATATAGGTACGGTTATAACCGTTATTCTCGCAAGTATAGGAAGAAGCAAGCAGTCAAAGCAGGTAGCCGCCATACATCTGCTTTTCAATCTTATCGGCAGTGCATTTTTTGTTCTTCTCGGTGAATTCGTTCCTGTTGCAGACATTCTTTCCCGTTACGGAAGTCCGTCTATGCAGATTTCCCTTTTTCATATAGTTTTCAATGTTGTGAATATGGTTATTCTGATTCCTTTTTACAGCAGTCTTATCAGGCTGTCGGAGAAAATAACGGGCAATAGTTGAAATATTTTTATAAATATGCTAAAATAAAATGATTGTTTAATTAATCAGAAATCAGAGGTGATTATATGAGCTTTCTCAAAAAGCTTTTCGGCGATTACTCAACAAAGGAAATCAAAAGAGTAAAGCCTATAGTTGATAAGGTTCTTTCCTATGACGAGGAGTATTCCAAGCTCAGCGATGCCGAGCTTAAGGCAAAGACTCCCGAGTTCAGAGAAAGACTTGAAAAGGGCGAAAGCCTTGACAGCATTCTCCCCGAAGCATTTGCCGTTTGCCGTGAGGCAGCATGGCGAGTTCTCGGTATGAAGCACTTCCCCGTGCAGATAATGGGCGGTATTGTTCTTCATCAGGGACGAATCGCTGAAATGAAAACAGGTGAAGGTAAAACTCTTGTTGCAACTCTCCCTGCATACCTTAACGGTCTTACAGGCAAGGGCGTTCACATCGTTACCGTCAACGACTACCTTGCACGCCGAGACAGTGAATGGATGGGCAAGATTTACCGTTTCTTAGGTCTTACCGTAGGTCTTATAGTCAACGGCCTTGAAAACGAGGACAGAAGAAAGGCATACAACTGTGATATCACTTACGGCACCAACAACGAGATGGGCTTTGACTATCTTCGTGACAATATGGTTCAGTATAAGGAAGAAAAGGTACAGAGAGGCCACTATTTCTCTATCGTCGACGAGGTTGACTCGATTCTTATCGACGAAGCAAGAACTCCCCTTATCATTTCAGGTATGGGCGGACGCTCAAGTGAGCTTTATTCCGTTGCCAACACCTTTGTAAGAGGTCTTAAGTGCTACAAGGTAGCTGAGACAGATTCAAAGGCCGACCTTGAAGAAATTGCAAAGGAAGCAGGAGCCGATTATATCGTTGACGAAAAAGCCAAGAGTGTATCTCTTACAAAGGCAGGTATTCAGAAGGCTGAACGCTTCTTCAATATTGAAAACCTCAGTGACCCCGAAAATCTTACCCTTTCTCATCACCTTAATATTGCCATCAAGGCTCACGGTGTTATGACAAGAGACATTGACTACGTTGTAAAGGACGGTCAGGTTCTTATCGTTGACGAATTCACGGGCCGTATTATGATAGGCAGAAGATATAACGACGGTCTGCATCAGGCTATTGAAGCCAAGGAAAATGTTAAGATTGCAAGAGAAAACAAAACCCTTGCAACCATTACCTTCCAGAACTACTTCCGCCTTTACGAAAAGCTTTCGGGTATGACGGGTACAGCTATGACAGAGGTTGAGGAATTCAGAGAAATCTATTCTCTTGATGCCGTTGAAATTCCCACCAACAAGCCTCTTATCAGAAAGGATAACACCGATGTTATCTATCAGACAGAGCAGTTCAAGTTCAATGCAATTATCGAACAGATTTTAAAGTGCCACGAAAAAGGACAGCCTGTTCTTGTAGGTACCGTTTCAATCGAAAAGAGTGAAAAGCTTTCTTCTGCTCTTAAAAAGCGCGGAATCAAGCATAACGTTCTTAATGCAAAGCACCATGATAAAGAAGCTGAAATTGTTGCTCAGGCAGGTAAATTAGGTGCAGTTACAATCGCTACCAATATGGCAGGACGAGGTACTGATATTATGCTCGGCGGTAATGCCGAATACCTTGCAAAGAGCGAAATGAGAAAGCTTGAATATCCCGAAGAGCTTATTGCTGAGGCTACGGGCTTCGGTGACACAGACAACGAGGATATTATTGAAGCAAGAGAAAAATTCAAGGAGCTTGAAGCAAAATACAAGGCTGAAATTGCAGGCGAAGCTGAAGAGGTAAGAAAGGCAGGCGGTCTTTTCATTATCGGTACGGAAAGACACGAATCACGCCGTATCGACAACCAGCTCCGTGGACGTTCAGGCCGACAGGGTGACCCGGGTGAAAGCCGTTTCTACCTTTCAATGCAGGACGACCTTCTCCGTCTCTTCGGCGGTGACAGAATGATGTCCATTATGAATTCACTTCCCGTTGACAACGATATGCCCATTGAGGTGGGTATGATTTCAAAGCAGGTTGAAGCTGCACAGAGAAAGGTTGAAGGTAACAACTTCGCTATCAGAAGAAATGTTCTTTCCTTCGATGACGTTATGAACCGTCAGAGAGAAATTATCTACGGCCAGAGAGACAAGGTTCTTAACGGCGAGGATATGAAGCCTGTTATTACCAAGATGATTATGGACTCAATCGGCGATGCTGTTGAATTCTACTGTCCTTCAAATATTCCTTCAGAAGAGTGGCATCTTGCATCTCTGCGTGAAAAGTACAACGGATGGCTTACAACGGAAAACGATTTCAAGGAAGACAGAAAATACAAGGCTGACGAAATTTATGACCTTCTTACTGAGAGGGCTTCTCAGCTTCATCAGAGCCGTGAGGTTATCTATTCACCCGAAACAATGCGTGAAATCGAAAGAGCAATGCTTCTTCGTAACGTTGACCTTAAGTGGATGGATTATATTGATGCTATGGACGAGCTCAAGCGCAGTGTAGGTCTTCTCGCTTACGGACAGAAGGATCCCGTAATTGCTTTCAGAGAGTACAGTTATGATATGTTCGAGGAAATGACAAACTCTATCCGAGATGATACGGTTAAGATTGTTCTTTCTGCTCAGTTCAAGACTGATGAAGAGGTAAAGCGTGAGCAGGTTGCAAAGGTAACGGCTGCAAGAGGCTCAGGTGACGGCTCCGAAAAGGGCAGAACAGTAAGAAACGACAAGAAAAAGGTCGGTGTTAACGATCCTTGTCCTTGCGGCAGCGGCAAGAAGTATAAGAAGTGCTGCGGCAGACCGGGAGTGGAGAAAGCCTGATGGCTTTTGAATGCAGAATGCAGAGTGCAGAATGCAGAATTGCGCCCGACGGGAGCAGAGAAGGGTAGGTTATAGCCGCCCCGTTGGGCCGTTAAATGAATATTATAAGGTCGCGGGTTTTCCGCGGCCTTTCTTTTTTGCGCTTTTCCGCAGCGGGATAGGGTTGTGACGTGGAAATCCGTCGATTGTATTTCGTAGGGACACGGCGTGCCGTGTCCGTGTGCATAAAAGATATTTCGGTATTAATTATAAAGGTCCGTCTTTCTGACGTATCGGGAAAGTTGCTGCTGTCATTCTCAATGCAATCCTTTGTCATTCTGAACGCAGTGAAGAATCTTCGGTTGTTTAGTGCTGACTTTAAGGTTGTACTTTTGATATTTATATGGATATCTCTTCCAAGTTCTACTCCGCTCGAGCCGCTCGGGCTTTTCCTTTGGCTCAGACGAGCACCAAAGGAAACAAAATGCCCTTCTTTTTTGGACGGGAAAAAAGAGTGCTGTTTCTTTGGGTATACTTTAGCGAAAAGCCCTGCCTTTCAGTAAGGCTCTGCTATCGGCTGCTTTCCCTCAGGGTGCGACCGTGGCAGGTCGCAAGACAACCGGGTATGCGGTGCTTTAGGGGAAAGTGGTTCTTGGCTTCGTGGAGGAGAATGGGTGGTTTATTATTTTTTGCTCAATGTCTTATTAGTTCTACGTCGGGAAAAAAGAGTGCCATTCCTTTGGGTGTGCTTTGGCGAAAGGCCCTGCCTTTTAGTAAGGCATTATCTATCGGCTACTTTCCCTCAGGGTGCGACCGTGGCAGGTCGCAAGACAACCGGTTATGCGGTGCTTTATAGGTAAATGGTTCTTGGCTTTGTGGAGGGGAACGGGTGGTTTATTGTTTTTAGTTCTGTCTTTTATTTGTTC
>JAZPYL010000057.1:0-2951 GCA_045544175.1 Acutalibacteraceae bacterium
ATTGAAGGTGAGATTCCGTCAAATGATCCTCTGACTGAAGAGCCAGTATGTGCATTTAATCCGGACTGCGTAATCAACGGCTGGTACAACACAGAAGCACACAGATATGCTCTGGAATGGGGATTGAAGTTCAATCCTATGGACGAGGGAGTAGCATACGGAGACTTGAACCTTGACGGAAGCATAAATATTGCCGACGCGGTACTTCTTCAGTCTGAGCTTATGGGACGAGATGTAACTGTAGGCTTTGAGGCAGACCTTGCAAAAGATGGCATTGTTGACATTTTCGATATGCTTGAAATGCGTGAGAGACTTGTAACTCAAAACTGAATGAAAAAGGGCTGTTGTACCTGAAACCGGGTGTAACAGCCTTTAGTTTGTGTAGTTATATATCAATGTATGTGAACTACCTTTTTGTTGAAAATCAATGATATGTGTGATATAATGAATATAACCAGAAGGTGAGAAGAAATTTTTATTATATATTACATTCCTTTGGTATAAGCTTCAGAAAATGCTTGTCATAATCGTCAGTATGCTGATAAAGGAGACAAAAAATGAAAATATCATTGCTATTTAGTGTTGTTCTTACAATATTTATTTTACTCACCGGGTGTAAGGCGAATGAAACGAGCAGTCTGTCAGAAAGTGTCAGTATGACAACTGAAACTGTTACAGAATCTTGCACGGTGATAGATAATATTACAGAACCTACTGTGACAACTTGTGTTACAGAACCTTCTACTGAAAGGACTACGGTTACAGAGCCTTTTACTGAAACATATTCCGCTGAGATGAGTGTATGCAGAAAAAAAGGTGAAATAATAGGAGTAGGTGTTAAAGGATATATCGCTACTTTTAATGAACAGATTGGTGACTATTCATATACGGAAACATCATTGGGAAACTGTATGCAGATTGTTGCAGTCCGCAGTTATAGATTTAAAGACCGTAAATGGTATGATTTATACGATATTAATTACAATGTTTATTACGGCTGGGTTGATGAGAAATACATCGCATTTTATGATGACTCCGTACAGACTACATCAACTTCCACGACAACCTCAACAACAACGACAACAACAGTAATCACAACAACGACAGAACATGTTGCTTCAAGCTGGCAGTCCGCATACCGCATTTCCCTTGACAATATCAGATATTCAGAACAATTCGAAGCAGACTATATGTGGGATCTTGCAGATCTCGACGGTGATACTGTTCCCGAACTGCTGATATCAAGCGGTTTTGATCGCACTGACAAGGTAAGTATATATTACTATGATGGTAAACAGGCTGTTCTTCTGGATTCAAACAGCGATGGAAAAGGTGATAAATTCGGTGAAGGTGGTTATATGGGACTTGATGGAGGATTGATGATTGAAAGCGGTTACCACCATGATAATGGCGTATTCTCCTATACTTACTATCGTTACCATTCTGATCATACGGTTGAAAGACTGAAGTATTTTTATACTAATGAGGTGTTCGCAAAAAAGTATGGACTTGCCCCTGATTATAAAATAGATGGAGAATATGTAACTCCCGATTATTTCTATGATATTTTCCATCAGATGCATTCCGAAAATTACACACGTTTCACTCCTGTAGGACGTAAATACAGCTTTGACGACTATTCCGCACTGAGTTAGCTTTGATATTCTGAGCATAAACTCAGCTTATACGCAATCCTATTGAACTTATTAAATAACACAGAAAGAGCCTTCAATTATGAAGGCTCTTTTTCTGTTTTGAAAAAGTAAAGTCTATACACAGACCTGTTTCAACGGTAATACCAAAACAAGAAGTATGCTAACTGCGATTATTTGTTTTTTCTTCCACGCTTCTGATAATCTGCATTAATATCCTCGCACCAGTCAGCACTTAGTGGTGCATCTGCTCTTAAATTGCAGACTGCTTTTGCCACAGACTTATAAAGAATATGCGTACCTTCTGAATCTGCATTATAGTTTACCGCTCTGTCACTGCTTATACCGAAATGTGAGGCAGTTTCAACCGCGTCAATGTTGGCTCCTATGAATAAGAATTCCCAGCCGTATTTCTTTTTCTGACGTTCTATCATTTTCTTGACCTGATCGCTTGTGTAGCGGTGACTTGCATTTTCCTGACCGTCAGTTGTGATAATAAACATTGTATGCTCAGGAACGTCCTCGGCACGGGCGTACTTATGAATATTTCCGATATGGTGAATTGCTCCGCCGATAGCGTCGATCAGAGCAGTACAGCCACGTACGGTATAGTCATTGTCAGTCATCTCAGGAACGTCAGCAAGCTTTACACGGTCGTGCAGAACTTCGCTTACGTTATCAAAAAGCACAGTGGAAACATAGCAACAGCCCTCCTGTTTCTTCTGCTTTTCAATCATTGCGTTGAAGCCTCCGATTGTATCTCTTTCAAGACCGCCCATAGATCCGCTTCTGTCAAGGATAAATACCAGCTCAGTAATATTGTTTTTCATAAAAGAAAACCTCCCTTTGTTTTGTTGTGCTTTCATTATAGCACGTGCAAAGAGAGGTATGGTCGCTTGGTATGCGACAAATTATTATGCTCCGAGTAAACTCTGGTCAAAGGCAAACAAAGCCTCGTTGATTTCAAAAATATTGTAGTTGCCACGGCTTATAAAGTATTCGATGATAATATCGAATTTATTGCTGTGAGACAGCGCAAAACCTGCTTTACGTAGCATATCTTCAGTTTCTTCAAGTGAAAGCTCAAGGGCGACGGCAAATGCTATTGCGGTAGGCTTGCTGGGCTTATAATGAATATCACTGCGGATTTTCGAGAACAGCTTGCGGTCAATATTTGCCTTTTTGTAGCATTGTGCGTCAGTCATACCTTTTTCGTCGATCTTGCGCAGAAGCATCTGTGAAAAGCTTTCATCAATCTGCCTGATTCTTGCATCAAGGTCAGCTTCAACCGACATTTCC
>JAZPYL010000058.1:0-15724 GCA_045544175.1 Acutalibacteraceae bacterium
TTTGCAACCTGAAAGTGCGAATTTTAGTAGGATTTTTGGATGATGAGGATGACGTCAGGCTGACGCCTTTCGAATCCGAATCGCCGAAAAGCCGCTGAAAGTCACACTTTCAGGCGTGTTCGGATTATATTCGTCACCCTAAAGTTTTCTCCTGTACTGCCTTGCCTTCAAATCTTAAGAATACTTACATTATCCATTACTTTATTGACAAGCAAAAATTCTCTGTGATATAATCCCGTCATAACATTTTAATATATAAAAAGAAAGAGTTGATGTAAGGTGAAGAAGAAAAATAAGATAATTATCGCATTGAGTGTCATACTCGTTTTTGTCTGCATTGTTCTTATCGGTGCGGCTAATTTCCTTGTAGGCTTTGCAATTGATACAGAAGCATCCTTTAATATGACAACGCTTTTTAAAATGGCGATGGAAAAGAGCGGAAATCCTGCAGGTGAGGAAGGCGAGATGGAATACAGCGGCTTTATGGGCTCAAATGAAGACAATTTGTGGTTTTCTGAGACGGCTGAGGATATTTACATAACTGCTGAGGACGGACTTAAGCTCCACGCATATCTTATAACCAACAAGGAAGAAAACAGCAACGGCAATTTTGCAATGGTTTTCCACGGTTATACAAGTGAAGCCAAGCACATGGCTTATTCGGCAAAGCACTTTTATGACCTCGGCTACAGTATTCTTCTTCCCGATGCAAGATCTCACGGCACAAGTGAGGGAAGATTTATTTCGATGGGCTGGCTTGAGAGAAAAGACAATCTTCTCTGGATTGACGAGATCTTAAAGATTAACAGTAAGGCGAAAATCTTTCTTTACGGTATTTCAATGGGCGGCTCTACAGTCATTAATACTGCAGGCGAAGCTTTACCCGAGCAGGTTGTGTTTGCAATTGAGGACTGCGGATATTCATCTGTATGGGATGAGTTTTCACATCAGATGAAGAGTATGTTCAGACTTCCCTCATTTCCTCTTCTTAACCTTGCCGCAGTAATTGCAGAGATGAAGGCAGACTTTGACTTAGTTGAGGCAGACAGTGTTGCTCAGGCGGCTAAAATAAAAATACCGACACTCTTTATTCACGGCAGTGAGGATACATTTGTACCCTTCGAAATGCTTGATAAGCTTTATGCTGCGGCAACCTGTGAGAAAGAAAAGCTGGTAGTTGAAGGCGCAGGACACGCAACGAGCTCCTCGACAGACCCCGAGCTTTACTGGAGCACAGTAGATTTATTTATTGAAGAGCATATATAAAAAGTAACGGCTGACACGAAATATGTCAGCCGTTTTTATGTTTAGTTTTCTTTGTTGAGTCTTATGAAATGCCGTATAAGATATATGACAGCACCTACGGGAATACAGAAAATGACAATCTTGATTATAAGGTGAATGGGGATATAGTCATAAATACCGTCACCGAGAATAGTGAAAAGAATAACTCTCGGCATAATACCTACAACGGAAGCGATAAAATAACGGGGGAACTTACATCTTGATGCACCCCAGAAGAGACTTACAAAATCAATAGGGAAAACAGGTAAGGCTCTGATACCAAGAAGAGCAGGGAAATTATCGTTGAGCTTTTTTTCGAGAATTTTACGTCCTCCCTTGCTTTTGCGAAGGAGCTTTTCAACATAGTCTCCGCCGAGAAAAACACCGAGAAAATAGGTGACTGTTACCTCAAGAATGATACCTATAAGGCTGATAAGACAGGCAACGGGTGTGGGGAAAGCCATACCGATTGAAATATAAATCAGTGAGGCAGGGATAATAAAAAGCACACTCTTTACAAGGTATACGCCCCATATTGTAAGAATAGCGATGGTCATAGTTTCACTTGCGTCAACAAGGGCTCTGACATCGATATTTTTAAGCTTTTCGTAATTGACTACGGCAAGGACGAAAATAACCATTGCAACGGCTACTCTAAGCAATGCCATAAGGGTAGATTTGACTTTTTTGTTCATAGAGACTCCCGAAATAATTTATTTTTTAACTGATTTTAAGCTCCTTACGGCAATAATAAGGATAAGCGGGAAGATAATACCGACGAGCATACCCGCATTCATATTTCCTCCCGAAAGAGTGATTGCCTTACCTACTGCGGCAGGACCTGTACTGCAGCCAAGGTCGCCGAAGAGAGCAAGGAATGCAAACATAGCCGTACCGCCCTGAGGCATTTTCTCTGAAGCCAGAGAGAAGGTGCCGGGCCACATAATACCTACGGAAAGACCGCATAAGGCACAGCCGAAGAGGGAAATAAGAGGTACAGGCGAAAGGGCAGCCGTAAGATAGCTTATGATGCAGAGTGCACCGCTTATAGTCATTGCCTTCTGAAGAGAGATTTTCTCGCTGATTCTTGAATAGAAAACTCTTGCCGTACCCATAAGCACTGCAAACAGGCAAGGGCCGAGAAGGTCACCGAGGGTTTTGGAAACACCGAGTCCCGATTCGGCAAAAGCCGATGCCCATTGACTCATTGCAATTTCACTGGCACCTGAGCAGAGCATGGTAACGGCAAATATATAAAAGAGCTTTGATTTGAAGAGAGCCTTTGCACCTGAGCCGTGATTGCTGTCGAGAGCTTCGGGGATAGGTACAAGAGTAAAGAAAATGCCGTTGATTAATGGTACAAGAGCCCATACAAAAGACAGATATCTCCAGTTATCAACACCGAAAAGGGTGAAGAATAAGGTTGAGAGAAGTACAACGCTCATCTGTCCCCAGCAGTAGAAGGAGTGAAGCAGACTCATTGAGCCGCTTTTGCTTTCACTCGGACAGGCATCAACAAGAGGACTTACGATAACCTCAATAAGACCGCTGCCGACAGCATAGATGAAAATTGAAAGAATTATGCCCGTATAAGGCGGCATAATGAAGGGGAAAATACCAAGTCCCGCAAGACCGATAAAGGCGAAAATATGAGCTGCGATAATGGACCGTCTGTAACCGATTTTATCTATAAAGGAAGCAGAAAGCAGGTCAACAAAAAGCTGCACACCGAAGTTTATCACAATAAGAAGAGAAATTTTGTCGTAACTGAGAGAAAAGCTTCTCTGAAAGGTTAAAAATAAAAGAGGCAGAAAATTATTGATTATTGCCTGAACAAAATAGCCTGCACAGGAGGCATAAAAGGTATGTCTGAAATCGGTTGAAATTTTCATCAGGAGCTCTCCCTAAAAAGCAATGTCACAATGTCATCCTGAGCTTTGCGGAATATTCGACGGATATGTCATCCTGAGCTTTGCGAAGGATCTTAAGATTCTTCACTGCGTTCAGAATGACAAATGAAAGCTGTGTTCAGAATGACAAGAACTGCATTGCCTTCAAAAAACAATTTCCTGTATGATACCACATCTTTCTTTTCTTTGCAATGTAAAGAGAGGTAAAAAATGGTTTAATTATTGAAAAAGCTTTAATATTGGTATATAATATATGCATCCTGTTAAAAACTGAAAGGAGAAAAAGAAAATGATTTTTATTAAAAAAATAGTTTCAGTAATGGTTGCTTTTGTGCTCACTCTTTACGGCTTTGTGGGAATGAGCAGTAATGTCAGCGATGATTATGCTCAGGGAAAGTATAAGAATGTTATTCTTATGATAGGTGACGGTATGGGCGAAAATACCCTCAACGCCACAAAGGCCGAGAGAAATGTTTCTCTTACAATGGAAACAATGGCAGTAAGAGGTCAGAGCGAAACCGATGCCTTTATTCCTCTTATCGTTACGGACTCTGCTGCCGGCGGTACTGCACTTTCCTGCGGTATCAGAGTTTATCAGAACAGTGTTGCCGTGTTCCCCTTTGACCCCTTTACAATAGGAGACTTTAATGTTCCTGTTTCTCTTACAGAGCTTGTAAAGACAAGAGGAATGGCAGCAGGTGTTGTTACAACTGATGAGACAAGCGGTGCAACTCCCTCGGCTTTCTCTGCTCACGCTCTCGGAAGACAAATGGAAAAGGATATTTCAAAGGACCAGCTTGCATCTGACCTTGACTTAATCTGGGGTGCAGCAAGTGAAAGCATTAACGCGGAAAATACTGCAGAAAACGGCTTTACCTACGTTACAAATGAAGATGAACTTATGGCTCTTGAGGCAGGCAGCCGTTCCTTCGCGCAGTTCAGCTTTGATGATCTCAAGTACTGCAAAAACGAAAACAACACTCCCACAATCGAGGAAATGACAGAAAAGGCAATTGACCTTCTTTCAGCTGATGAAGATGGCTTTTTCCTTATGGTTGAGGGTGCATGTATCGATAAGCATTCCCACGATAACGATATGGAAAATGCAACCTTAAGCACCGTAGAATTCGACAAGGCTGTTGCAGCGGCTCTCCGTTTTGCAGAAGAGGACGGTGAGACACTCGTTATTGTTACGGCTGACCACGAAACCGGCGGTATAAAATACAATGAAGAAAAAGACGAATACTACTACACAAGCGGTTCCCACACAACCGTAAATGTACCTCTTCTTGTATCTGCCGACGATGCCGGATTTACTGACGGCGAAGCTGTAAAGAACAGAGAAATTGCTGTTCAGATTGCAAGAGTTCTCGGCTTCAGTGCAGAACAGTTCCCCGCAAGTAATCTTTCACTTGAGGTAGAATAATCATATTAAAAATGTCATTCTGAACGCAGCTTTTATTTGTCATACTGAACGGCATTTCGTTTGTCATTCTGAACGCAGTGAAGAATCTTTAAGATCCTTCGCAAAGCTCAGGATGACAGGTTTAAAGAGAGCTTTTTGCAAAGCTCAGGATGACAGGTTAAGATTAAGGTTTAGCGGAAAAATCAAAGGGTGAAAAATCGAGTATAATTAAAGAGGAGACTGTGAAAAAATGAAATTATTAGGTAATTTAATCTGGGTTATATTCGGCGGAGCAATAACCTCGCTTATCTGGTGCATTTACGGCATTTTCTGGTGCATAACCATTGTCGGAATCCCATTAGGTAAGCAGTGCTTCAAATTTGCAAAGCTCACCTTTATGCCCTTTAACAAAGAGGTTGTTGAAGAAAACACAGGTGTAATAAGCACCGTAGCCAACATTATCTGGATTGTATCTACGGGTGCTGCTATGGCTCTTGAAAACCTTGTTATCGGACTTATCTTCTGTATCACCATTATCGGTATACCCTTCGGTAAGCAGTATTTCAAGCTCGCCAGGCTTTCACTTACACCCTTCGGCTTTGATGTAAAGAGAAAATAAGGGCGAAAAAGGCGAATTTTCAAAAAAAGTAACAAAAATATCTGCTCTTTCTATTGAAAGAAAAGAAAAATTTTGTTATGATAAAAAGTGGTAAAAAACGGGCTGTAAAAAAGTCCGACCAATAATTATTCCGGAAGGAGATTTGTTCATCATGAATTATTCACATGAAGTTGAAAAAATGTGTACGGTCAAAAAAGGACCTCATCACGGACCGGCTCCCATTCCCGAAGAAGGCAAATGGGTAAAGGCTTATGAAATCAAAGACATCTCAGGCTTCACACACGGTATCGGCTGGTGTGCTCCTCACCAGGGTACATGTAAGCTCTCTCTTAACATCAAAGAGGGTATCATTGAAGAAGCTCTTGTTGAGACAATCGGTTGCTCAGGTATGACTCACTCAGCTGCTATGGCAAGTGAAATTCTTCCCGGCAAGACAATTCTTGAGGCTCTCAACACTGACCTTGTTTGTGACGCTATCAACACTGCAATGCGTGAGCTCTTCCTTCAGATTGTATACGGCCGCAGCCAGTCTGCTTTCTCAGAAGACGGCCTTTCAATCGGCGCAGGTCTTGAAGACTTAGGTAAGGGACTTCGTTCACAGGTAGGTACAATGTACGGTACAAAGGTTAAGGGCGTACGTTATCTTGAAATGGCTGAAGGCTATGTTACAAGAATGGCTCTTGACAGTGACGATCAGGTTATCGGTTATGAATTCGTTTCCCTCGGCAAGATGACAGACTTCATCAAGAAGGGTATGGAACCTAACGAAGCCTACAAGAAGGCTATGGGTACTTACGGCAGATTCGCAGATGCTGCTAAGTATATCGATCCCCGTGAAGAATAAGGAGGTAGACGGACATGGCATTATTTGAAAGTTATGAAAGAAGAATTGATAAAATTCTTGCTGTTTTAAATCAGTACGGCATTTCTTCTGTTGAAGAATGCAAGGATATCTGCGCTGCTAAGGGCGTAGACCCTTACAAAATTGTTGAAGAAACTCAGCCTATCGCTTTTGAAAACGCAAAGTGGGCTTACACAGTAGGCTGCGCTATCGCTATCAAGAAGGGCTGCACAAAGGCTGCTGACGCTGCTGCTGCAATCGGCGAAGGCCTTCAGGCTTTCTGTATCCCCGGTTCAGTTGCTGACAACCGTCAGGTTGGTCTGGGCCACGGTAATCTCGGTAAGATGCTTCTTTCCGAAGAAACCGAATGCTTCTGCTTCCTTGCAGGTCACGAATCCTTCGCAGCTGCTGAAGGCGCTATCAAAATCGCTCTCAACGCTAACAAGGTAAGAACTCAGCCTCTCCGCGTTATCCTTAACGGTCTCGGCAAGGACGCTGCTATGATTATTTCAAGAATCAACGGCTTCACATATGTACAGACTGAATTTGATCCCTATTCAGAAACAGTTAAGGTTGTTAACGAAACACCTTATTCAGACGGTGACAGAGCTAAGGTTCGCTGCTACGGTGCAGATAATGTTCCCGAAGGCGTTGCTATCATGAAGCTCGAAAATGTTGGCGTTTCCATTACAGGTAACTCAACTAACCCCACCCGTTTCCAGCATCCCGTTGCAGGCACATACAAGAAGTGGTGTGTTGAAAATGGCGTTGGCTACTTCTCAGTTGCATCAGGCGGCGGCACAGGCCGTACACTTCATCCCGACAATATGGCAGCAGGTCCTGCTTCCTACGGTATGACAGACACAATGGGCCGTATGCACTCTGACGCTCAGTTCGCAGGTTCTTCATCAGTTCCCGCTCACGTAGAGATGATGGGACTTATCGGCGCAGGTAACAACCCCATGGTTGGTATGACTGTTGCATGTGCAGTTGCTATTGAAGAGGCTAGTAAGTAATTCCTTTATTTGCAAGGCTTTGTGAGACTTTTTAAGACTGCTGAAGCTATTGAAAAAATCTCGTCACGTGAAAATTAATCATTAAAAACTTAGACACATCATTTTTGAGTTTTCTTAAATGATGTGTCTATCTTTTTTTATGTGAATGTGAGGGATTTTTAATGCAGAAGCTGAAGATGAAATCAACAAAATCTATTACCTTTAAAGAAGGTTGTGAGAAGTATCTTGAATACTGTCGGCAGAGGAATTTAAGAGAGGGAACTATGAATCATTACAGACAGAGTTATACTCAGTTTTAGTTCTTCGGTACGGACACTCCTATGGTTTTGATAATAATGTTATTGCTTTGTGATTGTTTCTGTAATAATATAAAAAAATCAGACACACCTTTCGGGTTTTCCGTTAGGGTGTGTCTGTGGCTATTTCTGATGTTGCTTTAATACAACTGATTGTGCCTGCAAATGCAGGGTTCTCTTGTTCTGCCCTTGTTATGTTATTTGTCAGAGCGGAGGCTGTCTTACATATCACCGAATCGGCCCATGCTGAATCTGTCGGAGCTTTCTGATGACTGATATTCATCATAATAGGAATAATAGTATTCCTGACCCTCATCCAGTCCCGAAAGTATTTGTGCTACCTCGCCGTCAGATGCACCGACAGTTACGGCAACAGGCTTTTTGAGCGTGTCATCACCCTTATCATACTTCGTATAAATCACTGTTTCGTTACCGAGGTCGCAGAGAGCCTCAACGGGTACCGTAAGAACATCCTTTTGAGAAGCCAGAATTATTTTTGCCGTGGCATTCATTCCGACAAGCATATTTTCTGCTCTGTCCATAGTAATTTCCACTGAGAATTTACTGTTACCGCCTGAGTTTTTTCCGCTTGTTCCGATGTTGCTTATAACACCCTCAAAGCCTTCACCGATAAAGGCATCAAGAGTTATTTCAGCCTTCATACCTGTTTCGATTTTCGATAAATCAAGCTCATCCACGGAAACAGTAACGGTTATGATATCGTTGGGGGTAACGGATAATACAGTTATTCCTTCCAGGTCAAAGAGCTTGAATTCATTTTCACCCTGTATCATACCTGACTGCAGACCTGAAAGGTCACCACTGAAGGAACCTCCGAAAAAGCCTCCTCCCGGAATCGTAATATTTCCGCCTGAAGGTATGGTTACGTCACCGCCTGAAGGCATAGTAAAGTCACCGCCTGAAGGCATTGTAATGTCGCCGCCTGAAGGCATTGTAATGTCGCCGCCCGAAGGCATCGTTATGTCGCCACCTGAAGGCATAGTAAAGTCACCGCCTGAAGGCATCGTAATGTCGCCGCTCGAAGGCATTGTAATGTCGCCGCCTGAAGGCATTGTAATGTCGCCACCCGAAGGCATAGTAAAGTCACCGCCTGAAGGCATTGTAATGTCGCCGCCCGAAGGCATCGTAATGTCGTCACCTGAAGGTATTGTTATGTCACCGCCTGAAGGTATGGTAATATCACTACCTGAGGGTATGGTTATGTCGCTGCCCGAAGGTATGGTTATATCACTGCCAGAAGGTCTTGTGGGTGAGGTGGACGGATGTGTAGTGCTCGGAACCGTAGTTGAAGGCTCCGTGGTAGAGGGCGCTGTAGTAGTCGGTTCTGTAGTAGTCGGAGCTGTGGTTGAGGGCTCCGTAGTGATATCCGGTGGTAAAACAGTTCCCTTTATTACACGCACCGCCCATACAATATCAGATGTATCTGTACCTGCAAAGAGGATAACATCTCCGGCCTTCACATCGTTGGTGTCTATCTGATTCCATCCGTTTTCATCAAGCTCATAGACGGGTACAGTGGGATTGAAATTGCCGTTCTGCGTCATTTTTTCTTCAGAAAAATCTACATGTAAAAGGTTTTTGTAATCTGTAATTACCTGATTTTCAGGGTTGAGATTTACTGCCCATATACCCTCATTGACAGCGTCAATCCTGCCGATATAATTACAGTATGTTGTTTCATTATTACCGTCAGGAGCATTTGCCAAAAGCTCTATGCTCAGGCTTCCTGTATCGGAAAGAAGAAGTGTACTGTTTTTGTCTATGCCTGAAACGATACCGTCGAAAGGAGCTTTTACGGTGCCGCTCTGATACATTTCAAAAAGAGTCAGCATAAGTTCTTCGTATTTTCTGTGTTGTGAAGCGAGATTATCATATTTCGCTGTACTGCTGACATTCTTGAGAGTAAAGAGAGTTTTGCCGGATGAAACACTTTCCTTTTCCTTTATTTTTACCGAGGAAACGGTGCCTGAATAAGCCGTAGCATTCCAGCGGCTGTTAATCCGGATTTTCCCGCTGCCGATTTTGGTGCCGTCTGCTTTTGTGATGGTTACCTTTGTGCCTTCAGTGTAGTTATCATCCTCAAAGGTAATTCTTGCTACACCGTCAAGATAGGTGTCAACCTGTCCGTTTACACAGGTTTTATCCTTGAAGACAACTTTTACCTTTTCGCCTGCGGAAATATCACTTTCGGGCTCGACCTCCACGGACATAAGGCCGTCGAGAGAAAGTACGGCGAGAGCACCCTTTTTAAGCATAACGCTCTGTACATCGTCACCTTCTTTAGCATAAACCGCTTTGACTGTTCCCTTTCTCTGTGCTTTTATACTGTCTGTAGAGCTTTCGGTTCTGGCTTTCTCTGTTTCTTTTCTTAAATAATCCATAGTTTCCTGGACAGAGCTGATAGCCTGCATAAGTGTAACCTTGTCAACTGTGGCAAGGTCATCGCCTTTTTTTACACTGTCTCCGTTTGAAACGAGATATTCTTTCAGCTTAACGGAAGAAGGAATGTCAATCTTTTCTCCATCCTGTTGTGAAAGGGCTCCTGAAGCGATTAAAACAGTGCTGACATCTCCTCTTTTCACTGTTCCTGAAAGTATGCTTGCTTTTGCTCCCTCTGTCTTATTTCTTCTTGCCGCAGCCATAGGCATCACAGCTAAAAGAATAACAAGCACTGCAGATATACAGACTGCGATAACTCTTTTACGAGGGTATTTTTTTATAAAACTCAAAATATTTTTCATAATGCATTAACCTCCGTAATGAAGTGCATCAATGGGCTTCATTTTAGCTGCCTTGTTTGCAGGATAAAGTCCGAAGAGAACACCGATAACGAAGCAGAATACAACCGAAATAAGCACTACACTCAAATCAAGAGTGAACTTCATTCCCATGCTTGATACGATGGTGGTTACTATCTGCAGTATAGCCCAGGACATAAAGATACCTATGGCACATCCCAGCATACATATAACAACGGCTTCCATAAGGAACTGCATAAGTATGGTTTTTCTGTTGGCGCCGATAGCTTTTCTGATGCCTATTTCACGGGTTCTCTCCGTAACGGTAACGAGCATAATGTTCATAATACCGATACCGCCTACTATAAGAGAAATAGCCGCAATACCGCCGAGAAGAATGGTGAGAATGGAGGTGATTTCTTCCATTGTATCCTCCAGAATATCCTGTGAGGATACAGAAAATGCCTCATCATCCTCTTCAAAGCGTTCCATAAGAACGTCAGTTATCGCTTCTTCTGCTTCAGCTATAGTGCTTTCTGCTTCTGCACCTACATAAAAGGAGGTAATTTCGGAGCTTACCGTATCTGAAAGTCGCAGAAGAGAGGTGTAAGGAATGTAAGCTACCATAGTACCTGAGGAGAATATTGCAGTGAGTGAATTCTCATTGTTTGTTATAACACCGGCTACAGTATATCTTGTTCCGTTAAGAGTGATGGTGTCGCCCACACAGTCAGCATAACCTATAAGCTCCTCTGCACAGGTTTCATTTATAACACAAACATAAGAATTATTATCCACATCGGTGTTTTTCAAAAATCTGCCCATGGCAAGCTGTAAATCCTGAATATCGTAATAAAGAGGAGTGGTACCGTAAACGATTACATTTCCGTTACCGTTTTTGCCCTTACCTGTAGCAGTATCCTGAGCATAAGGTGCAATTACGGAAAGCTTTTCCTCCGTTCCCGTCCATTCCTTTATGGTGTTCAGAGTGACAGGCTTACCCTTATCGTCGGAAATATTTACGGTAACCATATTGCTGCCGAGGCTCAGAATTCTGTCTGTAACAGAGCTGGTGGCACCGTCCACAAGGCTGACGAGAACGACCAGAGCCATTACACCGATGATAATACCGAGCATTGTAAGTACGGAGCGAAGCTTATTGGAGCCGATGCTTCTTATGGCCATCTTAAATGACATTATCATAATTCCACCTCCGTAACCCTACCGTCTAAAATGTGTATGCTTCTCGGAGCCTGCTTTGCTACATCGTTATCGTGAGTGATGAGAACGATGGTGTTGCCCTGCCTGTGAAGTTCGTGAAATATTTCCATTATTTCTTTACTGGTGCTTGAGTCAAGATTACCTGTGGGCTCGTCTGCTAAAATCAGAGAAGGTCTGGTTACTAAAGCTCTTGCTATAGCCACTCTCTGCTGCTGACCGCCCGAAAGCTCAGTGGGCAGATGCTTTGCTCTTTTTAAAAGGCCTACATTTTCCAGCGCTTCTTTTACTCTTTCCTGTCTCTCTGATTTGGGAACACCCTGATAAATAAGCGGAAGCTCCACGTTTTCCTCAGCACTGAGCTTAGCTATCAGATTGAAATTCTGAAAAACGAAGCCGATTTTCTCGTTTCTGACCTTTGCAAGATCATTTTCACTGTAGGATTCGATAGGCATACCGTCCAGACGATAGGTGCCCGCATCGGCAACATCGAGACAGCCGACAATGTTCATAAGAGTAGATTTACCGCTGCCTGAAGGACCGATAATACTTACAAATTCGTGAGGTTTTATGTGAAGTGAAGCGTGGTCCAAAGCTCTGACCCGTTCGTCACCCACCTGATAAAATTTACATACTTCATCAAGTATAATCATTGTGCTTCACCTCTCTTAACCGCCGAAGTCAGGTATATCAATATCGTCGGGTATCTGAGGCATATTTTCACCTCTGTCACCGAAGTCATGTGTATTTACACCCCTGTCACCCTCGCCGAAATTGCCGCCGAACATTCCGCCGAACATTCCGCCGGAATTGCTTTCCGTATAATAAACGGTGTCGCCCTCTTTGAGACCTGATTTGATTTCCGTATATTTATTATTTGAAATACCTGCTTCAACCTCTGTTTTACCGCCGTATTCTTTGGATTTTTCATCATACTGCGTGTATACATAAGAGCTGTTGCTTGTCTGCTTAAGTGCATCTGCGGGAATGATAAGAGCATTCTCTACACCCTCGATTTTAACATCAACGCTTGCAGACATACCTGTAAGCATACCTTCTGCCTTGTCAAAGGTAACGGTGGCTGAATACTGTGTCACACCTAAATATGTTTCTGCAGTTTTATTGATTTCCGTAACCTTGCCTGTAAATGTTTCTTCACTTACGGAGCTTACGGTTATGTCTGCTTCCTGATCAATTTCAAGAGAAAGAATATCCGTTTCGTCAACACCGATGGTTACGCTCATACTCTTGCCGGGATAGATGCTCAAAAGAGAAATTTCCTTGTCCGATAAAGCTGATGCTTCGGAATAAGTAACCGCACTGACAAGACCGTCAAAGGGTGCTGTCACGGCTCCGTTCTGACGGATTTTAAGAAGCGCCACAAGGTCCTCTTCTTTTTCTTTTCTTTCACGCAGAAGACTTTCGTAATCTGCACTGTACTGTGTGTCCGTCAGTGAGAACACTGCTGTTGAAGCACTGACCTTTGTATTGAGAACAGCCTTTACACTGCTGATTTTGCCTGCTATGCCCGTAATTGATAAAGGATTATGAATATAAAGCTTACCGCTGTCAATTTTTTTGCCGTCAGAGTCGAGAACGATAACCTTTTCATTGTATTCGGGACCGTTATCTGTAACAAGAACTGTAGCAGTCTTTCCGGAAACAGTTTCAACGGTACCGTCTATTTTGGTTCCGTTTGCTCTTTTTACCTTTACATTGTCACCGACAGAGAGCTTTTCGGATTCGATGTCAACAGCCATATAACCGTCAAGAGATATAAGTGCCAGAGCTCCTTTTTCTGCCATTACATCTGCTACATTGTCTCCTTTTTTTGCAAAGATTCTCTTTATCCTGCCCGAAACACCTGCTGTTACGGTAGAAGAAACAGTATCTCCCTCTGCGTCGGAGATAGCATCGTCTATTTCGTCTATTTCAGCCTGAACCGAGCTCAGAGTACTGCTGACGGAAGTCATATTTACTTTTACCAGAAGGTCACCCTTCTTTACTTCTTTGCCTGCCTTTACTGAAATCTCTTCCACTTCTACGCCCTTAGGTACAGAAATTTCCTCAACATCCACGGCTGAAAGTGTACCTGAACCTGAAACAACAGTGCTTATGGTACCTCTGGTTACCTGAGCAGACTGTACCTGAAATACTGAAAAGTCGAAACGGTTCTGCACGCTTTTGCGCAGAACAGAAACACCGATAAACATAACTATTGCCGCGACTACGGCAACAATTACGGCTGTGCGTATTATCTTCTTTTTGCGTCTTTTCTTTTCTTCTTCCATAGCTTCGAAAAGCTCATCGCCTCTTGAGGCGGAAAGTTCCTTATCCATAGAAAAAACCCCTTTACAATAAATTTGACAAAAGTATAAATAATTAACCTCAACAAAGGCTCAACTCTGATTTAAAGATAATTAAATTAATATTTTTTTCATATTTCAATTGTATTATATGAGAATAACTGAGATTATCTCTGAGCTTATTACATAAAATTTATTTTAGCTTAATCTCAGACAGTATAAGGCTCTTTCAGAGGTGAGATTATGTATCATATTATGGTTGTTGAAGATGATAAAGAACTGAGAGATTTGTTCTGCTGTGTCCTTTCGGATAACGGATATACACCTTTTCCTGCTTGCAACGGAAGTGAGGCATTCAGCATTATTGAAAACACACATATCGATCTGGTAATTTCGGATATAATGATGCCTGAAATGGACGGGTATGAGCTTGTTGATACCTTGAGAAAAACGGACCACACCATGCCGGTGCTTATTATTACTGCCAAAGAAGCTGCCGAAGACAAAAAAAGAGCTTTTCAGGCAGGTACCGATGATTATATGGTAAAGCCTATTGATGTCAACGAGATGATATGGCGTGTAGAGGCATTACTCAGAAGAGGTCAGATTTTCTCCCAGCACAGAGCCAAGCTCGGCGAAACGGTTTTTGATGCAGACAACTATACTGTCAGAAGCGGTCAGACAAAAACCTTGCTTCCTCAGAAGGAATTTCAGCTTATATATAAATTGGTCACTTATCCCGGCAGAATATTCACCCGCAGACAGATAATGGACGATGTATGGGGGGTAGACAGCAATGCCGATGAGCATACCCTTGAAGTGCACATAAGCAGACTGCGTGAAAAATTCAAGACAAATGAGGATTTTGAAATAGTAACGGTAAGAGGCCTCGGATATAAGGTGGTGAAAAAGTAATGAATAAACGCTCAATAAAAATGGCTGTAATCTTTTCGCTGCTGATTTTTGCTGTTCTTACTTTTACATCTTTTCTTTCTATGATTATGACTGCTCTTTTCTTCCGTCCTGATATGCTCCGTCCGGGAATAAGTCAGGGATATTTCAGTCTTCCGATGATTACAAGCGTTCTGGCGGGCTGTATAATCTCTTATTTTGTCACGCGACGTCCCATTAAAACAGCAGAAGAAATAATCAGGGCCACAAAATTAGTTGCCAAGGGTGATTTCAGTATAAGGCTTGATGAAAACACATCTCTTTCCGAATTCCGTGAAATGGCAAGTAATTTCAACATAATGGTAAAAGAGCTCGAAAATACGGAGATGCTCAGAAAAGATTTCATCGAAAATGTTTCTCATGAGTTCAAAACGCCTCTTGCTGCAATAGAAGGCTATACAACTCTCCTGCAAAGAAAAGACCTGAGCGACGAGAAAAAAGAGGAGTATATCCGAAAGATTCTTTTCAGTACCCACAGATTAAATTCCCTTACAGGAAATATTCTTCTTCTTTCACGGTTGGAAAATCAGGAAATCAAGATAAATAAAAGTCTTTTCTGTCTTGACGAGCAAATAAGAGAAAGTATTCTTCTGCTTGAAAACGATTGGACAGAAAAAAACATCGAGCTGGACATTCAGCTTTTTCCTTGTAATTATCTCGGGAATGAGGAGCTGTTTGCTCACGTATGGCAGAACATTATAGAAAACGCCATTAAGTTCGTTCCGCAGAACGGAGCTATAAGTGTAAAGCTTGGTTATTGTAATAACGATATAATAGTTACGGTAAGCGACAACGGATGCGGAATGGATGAAGATACCAGAAAGAGAGTTTTCGAAAAGTTCTATCAGGGAGACTCATCGCGCTCCACAGGCGGTAACGGTCTCGGACTTGCTCTTGCTAAAAGAATAGTTGATCTTCACGAAGGTGAAATAACTGTTCAGAGTGAAGTAGGTAAGGGAACGGAGTTTACCATAAGGTTAAGGTAACGGTAATCGAACCGAACAAGCCAAAATGTCCGATTTCCGGCACCTTTGTAATTTTTTCTCCTCGCAATACGCGAGTATTGTTTCGTCGAAGAAAATCCCAAATGCACCAAAACTCGGGCATTTACGGTCTTTG
>JAZPYL010000059.1:0-9356 GCA_045544175.1 Acutalibacteraceae bacterium
ATAGATAAAGCCTTACTTAAAGGCAGAGCTTTTTGTCAAAGCACACCCAAAGGAACAGCAATCTTTTTTCCCGACGTAGAACAAAAAAAGACAGAGCTATAAATAATAAACCACCCGTTCCCCTCCACAAAGTCAAGAACCGCTTACCTCTAAAGCACCGCATACCCGATTGTCTTGCGACCTGCCACGGTCGCACCCCGAGGGAAAGTAGCCGATAGATAAAGCCTTACTGAAAGGCAGAGCTTTTCGCTAAAGCATACCCAAAGAAACAGCACTCTTTTTTCCCGTCCAAAAAAGAAGGGCATTTTGTTTCCTTTGGTGCTCGTCTGAGCCAAAGGAAAAGCCCGAGCGGCTTGAGCGGAGTAGAGCTTGGAAGAGACATCCGTATAAATATCAAAAGTACAACTTTCAAATTAATACTAAAACCCTAAGATTCTTCGCAAAGCTCTGAATGACAAAGTGAGCTTTGCATTCAGAATGACAGCAAAAATACAATCGACGGATTTACCCGCCACAACCCTTTTCCTCTGCGGAAAAGAACAAAAAAGAAAGGCCGCGGAAAATCCGCGACCAAACTTATTCCCTCTTCACTATTACTTCTTACCTCAAAAAAGGACAGCACAATGACTGCCCTTACCGTGTACATCCTAACGAAAAATCTCCCCTACGAATAGGGGAGAGTCAACAAATGCGATATATGTGAAGCACAGACCGGGCTTAAAAGCCTTTAACCAAAAGGTTTTATATGAGTAAAGATTTCCTTACTTGTTGCCATATACGATTTTCTTGCCTGTTCTGTGCGTTGTAGGAACGGTTTATTTAGTCTTAACGGTAATAATTTTACTCTTTTCTGTTCTGTAGATTTTACCACCGTGCTTGTAGTAACCCTGAACATAGAACTTATATTTTTTGCCTGACTTAAGTCCCTTGACAGTGTAAGACGTCTGTTCGAAGTCCTTAACTGTTTTTGCTCGGTACCATTCGCCGTCCTTTTTGATGTAGACATAATAGCCTGTTGCCCAGCTAAGCTGCTTCCATGAGAGCTTAACTGAATTTTTAGTGACTTTTTCTGCCTTGAGTCTTTCGATTGCCTTGACAGTAAAGTCTTTGATTGTGAAAGAAGCAACTGTTTCCTTGGTTTTATCGCCGCACTGTAAGCAGATAAGGGTTTTTCTTCCCTTTTCCACGGATGTGGGCTGTTTGGTAACTGTACTCTTGTATTCGTGAGTTTCGCAAGCTACCGTAAACTTGACAGAGTTGCTTTTTGAGAAATTACCGGTGGCTTTGTTTTCAGCTCTTAAATAAGCCTTATATCTGCCTTCGGTGAAGTTCTTTGCCTTGATTGTAACATTAAGTGATTTGGGAGAGACTTTGTAAGACTCTGCTTTTGACCAATTCCATTCACCTGTCTTTTCATCCTTCTTGGCAATTCGAAGGGTGTATTTATCAGCGTCTTTACCTGCTGATGTGAAGGTGAATTTGATGGATTCGTCGATGTCGATGGAGCCATCCTCTTTGGAGATGCTTAATTCGGCGCGTTCAACCTTTTTGTTGCCGTAGGTTGACCAGTACTTTGATTTAGCTGCCTTACCTCTTGATATTGCTTTTGAATATCTGTTAGCAGGTATTTCAAAGTAGTAGCACCAGTAATGAGCTGCATCGTAAGCGCCCTGAGCTGTGTCGGGAACACTCTTAAGGTAATCGTAGATATAACCGTAAGCCTTGCTGTTGAGTTCCTTATGAAGATAGCTGAGCTGACCTTCTACTGAAAGGTAGCTGATATCCTTTTTGGAACAGTGTGAACGGAGCTTTGAAAATCTTCCGCCGTTCCACTGACAAAGACCGCCACTGAGAAGTCCGTTTGTGTCAATGATAACAAGTCTTGGGTTGAAATCCGATTCCTCATCGATGTTTGCCATAACTCCGCAAGCCGCCGCTGAGTTAAGGTTCATCTCATCTGTAAGATATGAGAAGATTTCTGTTTTAATCTGGTTTTCGTTGCTGGAACTTGCATTTGCTGAGAGTGGTATAATTGCGGCTAAAATAACAAGAGCCACTGCTGAAAGCACAGCTTTTGTTAAGGCCTTTTTCATTTTATCACCTCTGATATTTTTTTGCGAAAAAGCTTTCAGTATATTTACTGTCCACTACTTTTCCGCAGCAGGTTGATTGCTCGGTATTATTGTTTTTCTGGACTCGCACTTTATATTTGCATAGACCGTAACGAAACACAGGATACTCTTTCTTAATAGTATTGTTTGTTGTTAATCGTTTGGTTTTTTGCGGTGCTTCGTTCGTGTCTCTGACCGTGCAGATGCGAATCTTTGCAATCATTTTGCCTGCTTTAATGAAGTTTTTACATTCATTATTTTTCTTTTCCATATAGGCAACGTTGGCTATTATATTGATTTTTGCCCCTTTTGTCAAATTTTAAACAAAAATTTTCAGCTTATTTTCTATTTTAGAAAAAGTCAACTCAGTAAAAATGGGCGTTTTCTTGTACAAGTTTAACAAAAAATCAAGTCGATTTTTGTCTTCTGTGTACAATGAGCCAAAAATGGCGATTTTCTCAAAAAAGGCGTTTTTTGGATATACTGCACAAATGAAAAACTCCAAAATCCCATTTTTTTAGGGATTTTGGAGTGAAAATGACCAATTTTACGGATTTTTTTATTAATACGCTTTACCCCAGTAAACTAAATGCTTAGCTTCCTTGCCGCAGCATACGCATTTGTCAGAAATTTCCTCCTGAATAAGGGGCATACAGCGTGAGCCTACACCGGTAATTTCCTTGACCTTCTCTTCACATTCTTCGTCACCGCACCACATTGCTTTGATGAAGCCGTCGCCCTTTTCATCAAGAGCAGCAGTGATTTCATCAAGGGTAGTGCAGGAATAGGTTCTGTTCTCTCTGTTTTCGAGGGCCTTCTTATAAATACCTTCGTTAACCTCCTGAAGCTTAGCCTTAACTGTATCTGCAAGACCTTCAAGAGAAACAAACTCTTTTTCTCTGTTGTGACGGGTAACGGTTACACACTGACCGTTTTCGATATCACGGGGTCCGAGCTCGATTCTTACGGGAACACCCTTCATTTCATATTCAGAATATTTCCAGCCTGCTGAGTTGTTGGAATCATCAAGCTTGACTCTGATGCCTGCATCAGCGAGAGTCTTTCTTACCTCTTCAGCCTTTTCAAGTACACCGGGCTTATGCTGTGCAACGGGAATAATAACTGCCTGAATGGGAGCTACTGCAGGGGGAAGAACAAGACCGTTGTCGTCACCGTGAGTCATAATAATAGCACCGATAAGTCTTGTGGTAACACCCCAGGATGTCTGATGGGGATATTCAAGCTTGTTTTCCTTGCTCTGATACTGAATGCCGAAGGCCTTTGCAAAGCCGTCACCGAAGTAGTGTGATGTACCTGCCTGAAGAGCCTTACCGTCGTGCATAAGAGCTTCGATTGCGTAGGTTGAAACTGCACCGGCAAACTTATCGCTTTCGGTTTTCTTGCCCTTTACAACGGGCATAGCAAGATATTTTTCGCAGAATTCAGCGTAGATATTGAGCATTCTCTCTGTCTCTTCAATAGCCTCTTCAGCTGTTGCGTGGATGGTGTGACCTTCCTGCCAAAGAAATTCTCTTGAACGAAGGAAGGGACGAGTTGTTTTTTCCCAACGCACAACGCTGACCCACTGATTGTAGAGCTTAGGTAAATCTCTGTGAGACTGAATGATGTTTGCATAGTGCTCACAGAAAAGAGTTTCAGATGTAGGACGCACGCAGAGTCTTTCCTCAAGCTTTTCGCTGCCGCCGTGAGTTACCCATGCAACCTCAGGAGCAAAGCCTTCAACGTGATCCTTTTCCTTCTGAAGAAGTGATTCGGGAATAAACATAGGCATGCAGACATTTTCGTGGCCTGTTGCTTTAAACATACCGTCAAGTATTCTCTGCATATTTTCCCATATAGCGTAGCCGTAAGGACGGATAACCATACAGCCCTTTACACTTGTATATTCAACGAGCTCTGCTTTTTTAACGATATCGGTATACCATTTCGCAAAGTCCTCTTCCATTGAGGTAATATCCTCAACCATTTTTTTATCGTTTGCCATTGGATTTCTCTTCCTTTCTTTACTATATTATAATAGTATACGGAATTGCATATATTATAATAGTATAGGATAATCAACCCACAGCCTTTTTTCTGTGGGTTGTTTATTATTTAATTAAGCTTTCTTAACTGAAAGAGTGATTTCTGCGTCGCCGATTGCAACTGTCTTTGTAAGGTCAGCTTCGATGTCACCGCCGAAGATAATATCATCAGCGAGAAGCTCAGCAGCCATATATTCCTTACTGCCTTCAAGAACAGCTGTAACATCTGCGTCAGCCTTGATAGCCATAACAACTCTCTGCTCAACCTCGTAGCCTGCTTCTTTTCTGATAAGCTGGCACTGACGGATAACGTCACGGAGAGTACCTTCATTGATAAGCTCTTCAGTGAGAACAACATCAAGACCGATGATTGTGCCCTCCTGACCTTCAGCAGATACGATACCTTCCTTGGTCTTTGACATTACATTGAAGATGCCGCCGTCATACTCTTCCTCAAAGCCCTTTACAAGAACCTTTTCGCCTGCCTTGACCTTTGCAGTGTATTCAGCCATTTCTTCCTTTGTAGCGCTTTCGAGAGCCTGCTTCATCTTGTTCACGTTCTGCTTGAGAACTGCACCTGCAACCTTGAAGTTAACCTGAAGGTAATTATCCTCAAGAACACTGCTGTCGGTGATATATTCAAGGCTCTTGATGTTAAGCTCATCAAGGATATTCTTTTCGTAAACCTTGATCTTATCGGTCTTGTCTGCTTCAGCACATACAAAGAGCTTAGAAAGAGGCTGTCTTACCTTAATCTGATGCTCATTACGGAGCTTGAGAGCAACAGCAATGATGTCACGTGCAAAAGCTGTGTCAGCGATAATGCCGTCATCCTCGAAGCCTTCAAGAACTGTGGGCCAGTCACTGAGATGAACGGAAAGCTCACTTGAAGGAAGAACTCTTCTTGTAAGGTTCTGCCAGATGCTTTCAGTCATAAAGGGGATAACGGGAGCCATAACCTTAACGCAGGTGTTAAGAGCGTTAAAGAGGGTCCAGTAAGCGATCATCTTGTCGCTTTCGTCGCCTGTTTTCCAGAAACGGCGGCGGTTGGTTCTGATGTACCAGTTGGAAATATCGTCAACAAAGATTTCGAAATCCTTGATAACATTGTATGCCTTGTAATCGTCCATCTGAGCAGTTGCCTTCTTGATGAAGTCATTTGTTCTGACGGTGAGCCACTTATCGGTAACGGTCATCTTACTCTTATCGGGAGTATAGCCTTCAAAGTTGGGCTTGTCAATTCTTGCATAGGTTTCAAAGAAGGTGTAGATGTTCCAGAATGAAAGGAGCTTTCTTCTTGCTTCGTCACCGAGGTTGAAGCCGAAACGTACGTCGTTAGCAACGGGAGCGCCTACATAGAGGTAACGGACTGTGTCGGCACCGATTTTTTCGGCTGCTTCGTCGAAACGGATCATAAAGCCTGTCTTTGAAAACTTTTCGCCGTTTTCCTGAATAACACTTGAGTGGCAGAGAACTCTTTCATAGGGAGCTCTGTCTTCAAGAACGGTACTCATAAAGAGCATTGAATAGAACCAGAGACGAACCTGCTCACGCATTTCAACAACCCATTCAGCAGGATAGTTCTTTCTCCATTCTTCTTTATTGTCAAAGTACTCTGTGGTTGAGAAGGGAACGATACCTGCGTCGAGCCATACGTCGCCGACGTCGGTGATTCTCTTGACATTCTTGCCGCACTTGGGGCACTTGATTTCTATTTCGTCAATCCAGGGTCTGTGAAGCTCGGGAAGCTCGTCAACCTTAGAGGGTTCGGTGGCTAATTCCTTAAGCTCAGCCTTGCTGCCTACAACGTGAACATTGCCGCAGTCCTCACATACATAGAAGGGGAGAGGCATACCGTAATAACGCTTACGGGAGATATTCCAGTCACCCATATTGTTGAGCCAGTCAAGCATTCTCTTGCCGTTTGATTCGGGCTCCCATTTAACGCTCATAGCGTTCTTGATAAGTCTGGGCTTTAATTCTGCTGTCTGAATGAACCATGAGGGAACAAGACGGTAGATAAGCTCTTCCTTACATCTCCAGCATACAGGGTAGCTGTGCTCGTGAGGCTTAACAACATAGAGCTTATTTCTCTTTTCAAGCTCTTCAAAAACCTCCTGAGCGATTTCGCCGCTCTTCTTACCGCTGAAGAAGCCGAAATTCTTAAGGAAAACACCCATATCGTCAACAGGCATAATTTCGGGAAGACCTAATCTCTTACCGAGCTCCCAGTCTTCAAGACCGCAGCCGGGAGCAATATGAACAACGCCTGTACCTTCTTCTGCATCAACATCTTCCCATGCAACAATCTTGTGCTCGAAGCCCTGCTGTGCGGGAAGCTCGGGGAAGCAGGTGTCATATTTCTTGCCTACAAGCTCTTCACCCTTGAACATACGAAGAACCTCTTGCTTATCGTCGCCGAGATACTTGATGGCGTTCTTAGCAAGAATAAGTGTCTGCTCATCGCTCTTGATTTTAACCTCAACATAGTCGATTTCAGGGTTAACTGCAAGAGCTACGTTTGAAGAAAGAGTCCAGGGAGTAGTTGTCCATACAAGGATTTTGCTGTTCATACCTTCAATTGGAAGCTTGAAGAAAACAGAGTTATGGGTAATGGTCTTATAAGAGCCTGTCATTTCGTGCTCTGAAAGAGATGTACCGCAACGGGGACACCAGGGCATAGGCTTGTACTCAACCTTAATCCAGCCGTTGTTGTCACAGGTCTTAAGGAAATGCCAGATGCTTGTTATGTTCTTATCGGTGTTGGTGTAGTAGGAGTTGTCCCACTGCATCCACTGACCGAGTCTCTTTGACTGGTCGGCAATAATGCCTGAGAAATGGTTGACTCTTTCAACGCACTTTCTTGTGAATTCACCGATACCGTAATTTTCGATATCCTTCTTGGTCTTAAGTCCGAGGTCTTTTTCAACACCGACCTCAACCCAGAGTCCCTGACTGTCAAAGCCGTTCTGGCAGCGGCAGTCATAGCCCTGCATATACTTATATCTGATGAAGGTATCCTTAAGGGTACGGCCCCACGCGTGGTGGATACCCATTGGGTTATTAGCTGTGATGGGTCCGTCGATAAAACGGAAACGCTCGTTATTTTTATTCTTTTCTTTACGCTTGTTGAAGCAATCGTTATCTTCCCAGAACTTCATTATATCATGTTCCATAGAGATAAAATTGTTGCTTTTCTCAATTTCTGCCATTGATAATTCCTCCGTTTGTTTTTTTGAGGGTACCGGAAGAAAAAACACGATACCACTATACATACTCAATTAGTATACAATAATAATAAAGCTTTTGCAAGGATTTTAAGAAAGTTTATAGGCTTAAAGGTGAAAAAAATTCTTAAAAAAATCCCACTGATATTAAGAAAAAATAAAAAATAAATTAATAATCACTGTCTTCTGTTGACTGAGGAGAAAAAATCTGTATCATCATAGGTGTAAGGCAGAGATGCCAATAAAAATAAAGGAGGGATCAGATGAGAAAACCCACGAGAATAATATCATTTGCTCTGGCGGCAATTCTTATGGTTACATTAGCTGTTGCTGCTGTTGCAGCGGATAAGAAAACAAGCCTTGAAGACCTTAAAAGCTACGTTACAACTATGAAGACTTAAACAAAAATTCAATTAATCTTATATAAATAAATGCAACACTCTTTGTCCCTCGGTTATCTAATAAGGCAAAGAGTGTTTTTGAATAAGGTGGATGATATTATGAAAAAGGTCGCATTACTTCTTGCAGCGGCAATTATATTTACGGTCTTTGCATCCTGCAGGGCTGATGACAACAACAGGGCTGACACAAAGCTTAAGGAGGGCGAAATTCTTTTAAGCGGAACAGTTGAAGAAGCTTATGAAAAATCTCTTCTTTTAAAAGGGGAGGGCAGTGACAGATATTACATAGCTTATTCCGATGAGGTTACCGTTTCGGAGGACGGATACTATGTGGTTGACCTTTCTGCCGATTCCTTCAAGGGTAAGAAAATCAGTGTCATCTGCAGCAGCGAAATTATGGAGACCTACCCTATGCAGACATCAGGTGTAAGAATGATTATCATTGAATAAGGTGAAAGAAAAACAGGTATCTTCAGCGTAAGATACCTGTTTTATTTTATGCGTCGGTCACAGTGCTTTCTGCCTGCTTCTCTTCAATTTCAAGAAGGAGATTGAACTGCTCCGTTGCAGCTTCGACAAAGGCGTCAAAGGATATCCCGCTTTCCTTTGCATGAAGGAGCTCAACGGTAAAAATCGTTGTAAAGGCGTCTACTGTAGCAAGATAGCAGTTATCGCCTTCGTAGAATTTGATTTTTTTATCCTCGGGTGTGTATGCAGTGTACTCTTCTTTTATTTTAAAGTCGTTTCTGAAATATTCGATAATGAATTCACATCTGTATTTAAGGTTGAGGAAAACATTGACGCTTCTGAATCTTTCGGCAATATATGATGCAGAGTTTTCGTCATCGGTGTGAGGTCTGTTGTCAATTCTTATATATTCGCACTGCTTTATGCTGTCGAGAGATAAGCCGTAGTAGGCATCGTCTCCGCCTGCTTCGTAAAAGGAATCGTAGAAGGGGAAAAGCTCACGCAGCTCATCGTCTATATCGTAAGAGGAGAGAAGACTCGTTTCCTCGGAGCGTTCAATTGTGGCACAGCTGAAAACTGCATTACCTGCAAAAAAGGTGCACACAACAACTACCACACAGAAAATAAGCTTGAAAAATTTCTGCAGAAAAGAAAGCTTGGAAATCTTTTTGACGATATCCATAGCAAAATAGACCATTCTCAAAAGATAAAGAATTGAAATAACGCTCAGAAAAATCGGTACAAGAAAGAAATTGAGTTTTTCGGTAGGTACAAAAAGAATATAGGCGCACAGAACAAGAGATATAACAATGGAGAGCACTGAAAGTATCTGAAAAAGACGGTTATGCTTTGTCATATTATGCTCTCCTTTCTTATTTTAGTTAATAGTGTTAAATATATCTTATCAAAAAAACGGTATGCTTGTCAATGCAGAGTCATACAGCTTAAGAAATTTTTCCGTCAGATTTTGCATTTTACGGATTTTTGTAACTAAAAAAAGCCACACTGTTGTGCGGCTTTTTAACTGGAGCGGATGACGAGGCTCGAACTCGCTACCTCCACCTTGGCAAGGTGGCGCTCTACCAGATGAGCTACATCCGCAAA
>JAZPYL010000060.1:0-43493 GCA_045544175.1 Acutalibacteraceae bacterium
TTTCATATTCAATAGTTGCCCCTTCTTCAAAATCATAAGAAATTATTGAATAATTATCCTGTATCTTTTGCATACATTTCTTATCAAAAAATTCATCCTGAAAAGGAATTGAGAAAACATATGTTAGTGATGTAGCGCAAAGTTTATCTAACTTGTTTTTAACTAGTTTATCTATTTTACTAATTTCAGGATTAAAAACAGTGGCTTTAGCTGTGATTTTTTCACAAATACTTGAATCCATGCTACCTGTAATTTTTTCTATTGATTCATCATATATTCCGTTTTTATATTTGGGGACGGATGATTGAAGGTCAAAATCACTTAATGGAACGAAGTTCATTAATATACCGTTAGCTTTTTTGCGTAGCAATTTTTGTATCTGCTCTCTACTGTTGATGAGGTCAGCTTTAGAAAAACATTCGCAATAATAACCACCAATAGAAATATCTGTTTTTTTGCTTAATTCGAACATAACGCTGCTTAAAACAGGATTAATCGAAGAAGAGCTCATATTACTATCTTTTTCTTCTCCAAAACCAAACTCTCTGCCAAGCTGATATAAAGCTGAATGAATAGATTTGCGTGCATCTAAATACAATCTTCCAGATAAAGCAGATGGTATGGAACAATCATCCAACAAAACAGGTATTATTTGGGGCTTTTTATCTGTAATGTTTTTGGTAAGAGCAATATTTAATTCTTCAGATACCCAAGATGATTTTATCGAATTGTTTGAAATAAATAACATATAAATATCAGTATTGCTTAAAGCTTTTGATATTGTTGAAACTATATGTTCGCCTAAGGGAATGTCTTTAACATCCATCCAAATATCAAAATCACTTTTAGCTATAATACTTGCAAAAAGGGAAACTCTCTCTCTATCTTTATGCGAATAACTAATAAATACTGTTTTTTTCACGACTATACTATCTCCTATGGTTAATGTCTAATATTAATTATCTTTACTTCTTAAATGCAATTTTTCCCATTAATTTTTTATATTCAATCATATGTTTATTTGTATTTTTCAGATCTGTAATAAGTAGATCAATCTTTGGATATTTTATTTGGATTTCTTGAGGTGATAAATTCTGTGAAGTTTTAACTTCCTTTTCGTACCACATTCTAAACTCTGCCTGCCATTTCGTTAAGTGTGGTCTTAAACCTTCATTTAAAACTTGCTCTGAAAGATTGATTAACTCATTAGAGTATGGTATTCTCTCGGCTGGTATTTCTTTTAATATTTCTCTAGCAATTTTGAAGAACTCATACCAAGAATCATATACCTGAACAATTACATCATGTTCTTCGTCAAAAGGTATTCCTATTTTTCTCGTGCTTAATTCAACCCATAATTTGTAAGCAACTTCTTGATCCTTTTTATTATAAGAAAGTTTAATTTTTGAGTTGCCTATTCCTAAATCAAAATCTTTAATTTCCATTGATTTTTTATTTAAAGAATTGTTTATACGTTTAAAGACTATTGGAACAAAACTTGCAAGTATTAGACTGATAACTAATGCTAGCCAGTTTATTCTTAACAAAACAGTAAAACAATCTTCAAGCTCGAGTTCTATTATGTTCATTTTTATTTCCTTCTTTATAAGTTTTTTTGCATTTGTATTCTTGAATTATCAATAAGGTTTTTTCTTGTTTTTCTATTATTAAATGCTTCCTCAATAATAGCATCAAAATGTTCAATTGCATAATCCCACTCATACCAATTGGCATATTTAGAAATGATATTATCCGCTAATCTAGCAGGCATATCAGCATAATAATATCCTCCATTTGTTGCTTTGGGTAGAGTTGGTAAAAAAATAGCAACCAATCCTGAGTTTCCGTTTATGCTTTTTCTTAGTCCAGCATATATCTCCCAATCAACATGTTTTCTCTTTTTGGTGTTGGGACCTACTAATACAACGATTACAGAGGAATCACTAATTTTATCTTCTCTAATTAGCCTTTTTACATATTCATCACTATTTTCAGAATCATATTCTCCAAGCATTACAGACTTGTTAACTATATTGCGGCTTAAATATTGATCAATATAATTTTTATAATATTGATCATCGTGGTGATAATAGCTTATAAACACTTTGTGCTTTTGTATAGTGTAGTTGTACATAAATATTTGCTCCTTAATCTATATATTGCTCTAGTATAGATGTGTCAGATAAGGTTGATGTGTTGTAATGATTTTCAAACAAATATTGGTCTAAGGGCATTAAAGAACATGCATATTTAAGAAAATCGTCTTTATTAAAGATTACTTTTTTCACTTTCAAGTAAGACGGGATATCTTCAACATCCTTAAGTTTAAGTGAAGTTATATTAATCCCTTTGTTTTCTGAAAAACCTATTTCATAAGGAACCCACCAAGAAAGTTTTGTTTTATCGGAAATTAAGCATAATAGGTGGGTACTGTATTGAAGTCCTGTTTTAATTGAATCCACTATATTTTGGTCATTATCTGTACTAACTGCTTCTTTGAGTTCACAATCGTTTGTATCTAGATAAATATTAACACCAGCAATATCTGTAAGATACTGACCTATTTGGATTGCTGCTTCTTCATCTTCTTTTTTGTGAGAAATAAATACGCAAGTTTTTCCTTGGTTTGACGAAAGGCTGCGTTGCCAACTTTCCATAAGTGCAAAATTTAGACCGGCCGTAAAAATACCTCCTTGATTTATTAGTACCTTATATAAATATAGTTATATGAAACCCAGAAAGTAACACTATTTTCACGAAAAAAGTCTAATTTTGTCGAAATGTTCAAAATCGCCGCAATATACTTATGCACAATCACAACAGAATCCACACATTCGACTAACCTCCTGTTATACGGTAGAATGAAACTACCAAATTACAGGAGGTTATTTTTATGCAACAATTTGACAAATCAAAATTCACGGAAATTCAAAAGAGAGAATTTGAATCGTTACCTGAACAAACAAAAGATTTAGTTTGTAAGGGACATCTTGTTAAAGTCATTTCACTTGAATCTGAAGAGGAAATATGTTCTTTTAATGAAGATACTTATGAAATTCCTAAAAGTGCACTTGAAAGTTTCGTAAGAGCAGTTCTCCCTGATATTGTTGAATACTACAGTAATAAAAAAGAAGATTTTACCGAAAAATAAATCCACACATTCGACAAGGCCTCCTTTAATTTGTACAATGAAGCTACAAAATTAAAGGAGGCTATTTTTATGTCAAACAAAAACACTATCCAATACCGTCAGGTTGGCGACTATTTAATTCCTAACCTCATCTTACCACCCGAAGAAGCAAGTATCACCCTCGGTAAATGGGGTATGATGCATAAAACATATCTTGAAAAGCATAAGTATGTATTCTTTAACACACTGCTTATGCAAGGTAAGCTTTATCAGCACTGTGCTGAAGTTGATAGGCAGGCTCGTGATATGTTTGATACTCTCATTGAACAAATGAAAGCGGCTGAGGGTGTTACTGAGCAGTTGAAAGAAGAAAATCAACTTGAATGGGTACAGAGAATGAATAACATTCAGCAATGTGCAAATGAAATTGTCTGCAAAGAACTAATATTCACTTAGTCGGGAATGTATTTACAATTGAAAAATTTCCGTTTTCTTTAAACCGTAATTGATCTTCCGCTTGTCTTTAATGCTTCAAAGTCAAGCTCCTCACCGTCAAGAACGGGTGTGCCGTTAATCCATACCTTGCGAATACCGAAGGATTTTTTCTGATCGGGCGTTGCTTTTTTGAGCTCATCCTCACTGAATACAGTAAGGTCAGCAAAATAACCCGGACGGATATATCCTCTTTCTTTAAGGGCAAAGCGTTCCGCTGTGGCACCGGTCATACGGTTAATGGTGTTTTCCATAGTGTCGCCTGTACCGAGCAGAGAATCTCTGAGGAATTTGGGGAAGCAGTCATAAATAGCAGGGTTCTGAACACCGTAATCCTCAACCCATGCATCTGTCATATAAAGGCAGAGAGGATTTTTTTCAAAGTCGCTTATGATTTCGGGTGTGGTATAGGGTCCCATATTTACACGGCCTTTGAAATCGCTCTTTTCACAAAGCATAAGATAAGCATCAAGGTCACTCATGCCTTCTTCCTTTGCAATTTGGTGAACGCTCTTGCCTTCATATTTTTCATAGCCTTCACCGATGTATGCTATTTCAATATCCTTAAAGCCAAAACCGAGAAGCAGACTTGAAGCATAAACAAGTACGCTCAGTTTTGCACGCACCAAGGGCTTCTTTCTTTCCTCAAGGCTCATTGCCTGATACCATGCGGGAAGAATAACCGTAATAACAGATACACCAAGGGTTTCGTTGTAGATATAGCAAATCACAAAAAGTAAATAGATATCACTACTAAAATTCATTATTTTGTTGTATTATAGGTAAAAAAATCAGGCTTAGGAAGGAGTTTGTAAGAACTTTGTAAGAGGTTTTGTGATATTATTATGCTGCGGTAAAATTGCAGACTTGCAGTATGTGTGTGGTTACCATTTATCTGTAAGAACCTTAAATGTAATCATAAAAATCAGGGTTATAAAAGGAGAAAAAAGATGTCTGAAAAGATGAAGATGAAAAAAGATAAGCAGAATTTTATTTTCATATCAGTGATACTGTTTTTAGTGCTTTCATGCTCTTTGCTTATCAACGCTGTTGTGAACAATTCTCAGGCAGATTGGGCAATTGTACCTGACATTAAACTTGTCGGTGAATACAAAATCGGAGACGGTGAATGGAAGGATATTGTTGAGGGTGAGCATATTCCTGCTACAAAAGGCGACGTTATGCTCAAAGGTGTGCTTAAAATCTGCGATCCTGAAACCAATGATTTTTACGGAATACTTCCCGAAGGCTCACTGATGTATTTTACCTTTAATCACATAAATCTTGCTCTGACTAAAAATAATGAGATAACCGTAGTGTATGATATGGAAAATCCGCTTATCGGTGAGGATTCCTGCGGATATAACAGTATGGTAATAGAATATGGTGGTGAAGACGGTAATTTTGAAGGCATAATCCGCAACTATCACAGCTTCGGAAATGAAGGGGCTGTTGATGAGTTTCTTTCTTCAATGAAGCTTTATGCAAGTGATTATTCTGAAAAAACAGCTCTGCGTTCAGGTAAAGACGAAAGAGTAGTTGCAATAATGATTATTATTTCAGCATTTCTTGTTTTAGGACTTGCAATCTTTTCTTATATCTTTGATAGAAGCACCTTCAAAAATTATTTATTCGGCGGACTTCTGATACTTTCAGCAGGACTATTCTTCCTTTTTACCTCGGAAGCTATATATTTATGGTCTGATTTGCTGATTGTAAACACGATGCTTAAAGGAATTTCTGCAATGGCATATCTTTTGTTTGCTTTCGTGCTTGTTAAGGATTTGTTTTCCGAAAAAATGCAAAAGGTAGTGGGCATTGCTACACAGTTATATGGTGTGTTTTCAAGCTCCCTCATAGCTGTTTCTCTTTTCAGTAATATTTATTTTTACGATATAGTCGGAGTATGGACTGTAGGTGCTGTTGCGTTTGCTGTAATCTTAATAGTTTTAGCTCTGCTTTCAGTAAAACAGGCATCAGTTAAACAGAGGGTTTCACTGATTTTCGTCATTATCGGATTGTTTGTATTTTTGGCTGATATAGTCGCTGTATATTTCGGATTATGGCGAACAGGTCTCGCATCAAAAATCTTTTTTCTTATAGTTTTTTTGATTTCTGTCTTTGTTTTCCTGCGTATTGTGCCTAAGAATTTTAAGGCAGAAAAAAAGGCTGAGCAGCTTGAAAAAGAGAAAATTACCCTTGATGCTGAGCTTGCCCGAAGCCGTATTTCTACTTTGATGAGTCAGATTCACCCGCATTTTATTTATAACACTCTCGGAAGTATTGAGCAGCTTTGTGAACTTGACCCACCCAAGGCGGCAAAGCTTGTACACGATTTTTCAAAATATCTCAGGGGTAATTTCGGAGAGATAAACAGCACCAGACTCATCCGTGTTTCAAAGGATCTTGAACATACGGAATATTATATCGGCATTGAGAAGGTGCGTTTTCCCGATATTGAATTTATTACGGAAATGTCCTGTTGCGATTTCAGCGTACCCGCACTTACTATTCAGCCCATAGTTGAAAATGCTGTCAAGCACGGTATTCTGGGGAGAGAAGCAGGCGGCACGGTAAGGGTAAGAATTTATGAAACGGACAGCAGTTATTTTATCACCGTAAAGGATAACGGAGTCGGCTTCGATGTGACAGAGCTTGAAAACGATAATCATATCGGATTAAGAAACATAAGAAGCAGACTTGAAGCAATGTGCGGCGGTATTCTTCACATTGAAAGTATATTAGGAGTAGGCACTAAAATTACTGTTGAAATTCCGAAGGAGGCAGATTGATGATTGCAATAGCAATAGATGATGAACAGCTGATGCTTCATGCACTTGTAAAGGCTGTAAAGGCATCAGATGATATAGACGGGGTTGAGGGCTTTTCTAACTGTGACGAAGCACTTGACTGGCTTGAAATCAATACACCCGATGTGGCATTTCTCGATATAAATATGCGCGGTATAAACGGAATCGGTCTTGCAGAAAAGATTACTGCTCTTCATCCCGAGTGCAGGATAGTTTTCTGCACCGGCTATGAGGAGTATGCAGTTTCAGCCTTTAAAATCCACGCTTCAGGTTATTTGCTCAAGCCGATTTCAGCTGAGGCTGTTCAGAAAGAAATTGACGTTATCAAGGGCAGGAAAAACGAAAAAGGTATCCTTAAGGCTAAGTGCTTCGGTAACTTTGATGTTTCCTGCGACGGTGAAAAGCTTACCTTCAGAAGAACTAAGAGTAAGGAAATGCTCGCCTTTCTTATTGACCGTAACGGTGCAGATGTTTCTTCAAAGGAAATTGCCGCAGTGCTTTGGGAAGACGGTACGAAGGAAAACAACAGAAACTATTTTCATCAGCTTTTGTTTGACGTCCGTCAGGCTCTTGAAAAGGTCGGTGCGGAGGATGTTCTTAAAAAGAACGGATATCTTTATTCTGTTGATACAAGCAAGATTTCCTGCGATTATTATTCCTATCTTAAAACAGGTCAGCCCGAGTTTCAGGGTGAATATATGACGCAGTACAGCTGGGCAGACGAAACCTGCGGCTTGCTCTGGAGTAAAAATAACAAATAAATTCAAAAAAAAGATCGGTTCTTTCCGGTCTTTTTTTATTCTTTACCTGATTTTGTAAGCGGTTTGTAAGAGCCTGTGTGTATAATGTTAATGTGAGTTTTGTATTAAAAGGATAATTCCCGACTTTTAATATGAAGATTCTGAAAAATTAGTAAAGGAGATTAAACTTTATGAAAAAAATATTATCAATCATTCTTACAATCCTGATGATTGTGACAAGTGTACCCTTTGCCTTTGCGGAAAGTGAGGAAAGCTACTTTTATAAAATCTCACATCAGCCTACCGTTGATGAGTTTTATGTTGAAACCAAAGGTCCCGTCCCCGAAGAATATCAGTGGTATGAGATAGAAAGTGGTAAGGTAATTGATGATACTGTTGCAACTCCCGCAGATGGTGATGCTTATGATGCAGGTGATGCCTATTATGCTGATTATTCAGGCAAATGGGTTCCGGCTTGTATTGGGGAAGGGGACACATATGCAATGCTATTCTTTAATATTCCTATGAAAAAAGGTGAATCAATAAGAGTTGAATGCTCAGCAGATGCGCTTTATGTTTGCCTTATGGCTAGTGATAAAGTAGTAATGGCATGTGCGGGTGGAAAAGCAATATTCACAGCTGAAGAAGAAGATGTGTATATGGTTGCTGTAGTTGCAGAGTATTATGTGCAAGCAACGGCACGTTTTGTTACGCTAACAGCTCTTGAAGAGGAAACATCAACCCAGCTTAATAATTATGAACTGGGTAAGACTTATGTTTGTCGTGCAACCTACGATGACAATGTTCATTTATTTTCAGACGAGGTTTATGTCCACCAGCACACAGGCACAGAGCTTACCTGTATGGGTTATAAATGTACCGTTTGCGGTAAACCTTTCGGTGAAGAGAAGGGGGAACACTCTTTCACCTCTTATGAAGTAATAACTGCACCTACCACCGAAAAGCCGGGCATTGAAAAGGCTGAATGCGACTACGGCTGCGGTGAAACAGACACAAAAAGAATCCCTGCACTGCCAAGTAAAGCTGAAATTGATGTTGTTTATGATGAATACGGCGACAGAGTAGGTATTAAGAGTATCTTAATTGAGTCTGAAAAAGCTTATTATTATGATATCTTTCAGGGTAACGGCGATGCAGTTGAAGATTTTAGTGCCGGTGAGTTCTATAAAAAAGCGCTTACCACAAAGCCGATAAGTGGTCTTGCATATAATACACCGCTCAGATATTGGGGTGAAGTTGCTGCAAACGTATTCAAGACTGCCGGTCGCGGCTACGGATGGCAGTGGGACTACGGTAAAAATTTCGACACCTACTTTGGTTCTGATGCAGAAGACGACAGCAATGCCGCTGTTGACGTATCTTTAAGATTAGGCTCTGCATCTCCTTATTCTAAAGGTAAGTCTGAAAATGACTGTGTAAGAAGTACAGGTCTTCAGTCATACTCATCTCTGAGTATGGTACAAGATGTAATGCTTGATCAGATTATTGACTGTTGCGGCGAAGAAGATGATGCGGAAGAATTCAGCGAAGTTGTGCTTGATTTTTGCGTCGGTGATAAAGAAGGCTTTGAGCTTTTCAAGAATGATGATAATCAGGTTGTTCTTGCTAATATTGTCACCAGTCAGTACAATTATTGGCTTACTACGGAAAGACTTTTTTCGACCTTTGGTATTGTTTTTTATGACTTCAAGCTGTCTCCTATAATTGATGAAAATCTTCAGTATATTTCTGCAGCTGATAATTATGATTCTATAAAAGATGCATTCGAAGCCAATGCCCCGGGTGTTACTTATACAGATGACAGCGACGGTATATCGACAATCACCTATATTCAGAATCCCACAAGCACATCTGCATCTGTCAGCGCATCTTCAGATAGATCTGTAACCAATTCTGTATCTAACAGCTTCAGTGATTCCTTTAGCCATTCATACACCGAGTCTGTCTCAGTTAATGCAGGGATAAAAATCTCTGACGCATTAAAGGTCGGACTCAATATCGGCTTTTCAGCTTCACAAGCTCTTTCAACTGCTTATTCAGAAGACAAATCCCTTTCTGAAACAATTTCAACATCCAGCTCAGCCAGCGTTACCCTTCCTCCTTATACAGAGATTGGTATCAAGCAGACTATGAGCAAAACAGAGCAGTCCGTAGAATATGATTGTCCTGTTTATTTAACTTATAAGGTCGCTGTGTTCGGTGTAAACGCACAGTATATTCAGGATACCGGTACAGGCTCATGGAGCATTACAAACTATGACCAGGGCAGCATTTTCACAAACTTCGGCTCTAATTTAAAAGAAGGCGGTCTCAATGCTGTAGATAACCTTGCAAACCGTGTTAAGGAAAAATCCAAGTCATTCGAGCTTTCCTACGGTGGCACATACGGCCAGTATGAAGATCAGAACGACGGTAATCCCCCGAAAAAGATTACATATCTCGATTGGAGTAAGCTGGACGACACGGAGGATTTAGATTATTGTAGTAATTTATTAAGTGTTTTCAGACCTATGTCTGCTATGGGCGGAAAGATGACCTTTAAAACCGACTCCTACAACACTGAGATTACTGAAATTTATCCCATGTATGACCTTGAGAAGGTAAGATTTGAAGGTGACGGCACATATAACCTTGCAATCGGCGGTGACCTTGACCTTAATGCGGTAAACGTTGTCGGTCTTAACAAATTGGACCAGCCCTACTACGGCTTCCGTCCCACCATGGGTACATGGCACCTTTGCGATGAAGACGGTAATGATATTCCCGCATATGAGGAAGGAAAGGGTATTTCCGTTACAGCTACTCCCTCAACTCAGGTAATCGAGGCTCATGAGCTCGGTGACTACTATCTCAGATTTGATATTGACGAGAATTATTATAAAAAGGCAGTTGACAGAAAGACCTACATCACAAACGATGACCTTGATATGACCGCTATTCTTAAGCTTTCCGTTACCGATACAGGTAATAACCACACCTGCCGTGCAGGCTCATGGGTAACAAGCTTTACATCGACCTGTGTAAGCGCAGGTGAAAGATGCAAATACTGTCTCACCTGCGGAAAGCGTATGGCTGTTGAGGTTCTTCCCAAGGCAGGTCACTTACCTGTTGAAATTATCGAGCCTGCAACCTGCACCACAGACGGTCGCAAATATTCAACCTGTTCTGCTTGCAGAGTTACCTGCAGCTCTGAGGTAATTCCTGCTACAGGTCACGGTGTAACTACTTCAGTAACAACAACTACACCTACCTGCACACTTGACGGTGAAAAGACAATTTACTGCTCTGACTGTAATATGATTGTCGGTTCAGAGAAAATTGAAGCAACAGGTCACGATGACGGTGTGTGGAAGGTTGATTTTGAGGCAACAGCTGAGCACGACGGTCAGATGACAAGATACTGCTCAGAATGTAACAAAGCTCTTGAGAGCAAGAGCTTCGGATATCACAGACATTCATATTCCGCATGGACAAATCTCAATGATGATTGCCACGTAAGATACTGTGACGGCTGTGATGCTACCGAAACTGCAGCACATCTGTACGGTGAATATGTTTCAAACAATGATGCAACAGTAAACAGCGACGGTACAAAAACTGCTACATGTTCAGTCTGCTCTGATACAAAGACTGTAACAGACGAAGGCTCAAAATTAGAATCAGACACAGATACAGACACAGGTACAGATACAGACACAGATACAGAAGCTGCACCGCAGAACTTCTTCCAGAAGCTTATAACCTTCTTAAGAAATCTCTTTAAAAGTCTTTTTGAGTTCTTGTCATAATTGTGTAAAATGAATTACGCCGTGGAGAAATCCACGGCGATTTCATTTGTGAAGAAGAATTAAAATAAATTTATTGAAAAATCAGGCATTGCCGCTTATTTGTAAGCGGTTTGTAATAATTGCTATGATAGAATACCTCGTAATTTTAATTAGGAGGTATTAATCTATGAAAAAAGTATTAAGCATTTTATTAACAGTAATTATGTTCTTTACTATGGTTCCTGCAAGTGTTTTTGCAGCAGAAGCAACCTCAGTAAAGCTTGTAAGCTTTATGCGCGGAGATGTAAGTGATCTTCGTTCAAGTGAGCTTTTAGAGGTTCAGGTAGAGGGCTACGAAGGAAATCCGAGAGAGCTTACCTACAAATGGACCAGCTCACTCGGTACATACCTGTACATTTACAACTCTCACAATATGTACGGTATCAACAACACATACGGTGAATATGAAATTTACAACACCGATAAAAAAGTTAACCGCAACAGTAATGTTGCAGAAGACAGATCGGGTAATAAGACATTAACTAAGGAAGGCTTTATGTGGGCTTCTGTTTACGGTGCATATGAATATTCAAAGATTAGTGCTTCTACTGCACTTAAAGGCACTGTAACGGTTGAGGTTTTCGATAAGAACGGCAAGAGCCTCGGCTCGGATTCATTCTCAAGCTTCAAGGCGCACAACCTTGATTCCGACCTGGATAACGTTGTTATCGGTCTTTTTGAAGGTGACAGAAAAAATGTTCTTGACCTTCTCGGTGAAAGCGGCATTGTTCATATTACATGTACTTCAAGTAGTGTTTCGAGTGCTGATATTCTTAATGGTGATGAGCATATAGACATTGAAACTGAGAAAAAGGGCTCGAACACTTATAACTACTTTATTAAAGGCGTGAAAGCCGGAGATAACAGCACCAACGGTGATGCTCAGCTTAAGATTAATATAACAAAGACCACCTGTAAGTTCCATTATAAAACAAGCGGTAACGCTGAGCCTATAGTTTATGTTTTCAAAAAGCCTACCACCACAACAACCACAACAACGCTTATAATAAACAAAGATAGTGTCGATGATCGTTGTGAATATTTCATCGACGGTAACAAGGGTGAAAAGCAGCCCGACGGCACGGTTGTCTTTACCGGCCTTACTCCCAACACTGATTACACAGTAGAAGTTCGTGCCGAATACCAGGACGGCGATGAAACAAAGTATGTTTACAGCTATGTAGATGACACTACAAAGCCTGTATATTCAGCTAAGATTTATACTTATCTTGATTCAGTTCTTACAGACTTTGATAATATTTACAACGGGGCAGAGCTTCTTATCCGTGAAAATAATACCTATTCCGATTATATTTCACTCAGCAACACCTCCGAAGGTGTTTACGAAGCACCGCTTTATAACGGTACATTCAATCCTTGGTTAAAGCTTGACGGTGAATATAATAAAATAGGTAACTATCAGCTTTTAATTGATCATGCCAATGCAGAGCTTCATCTTCACAACTACAGTGTGAAATATGACACAAATGGCGGCACATTCAAAGAGGGCGAAGAGGTAGGTACAACAGTTTACGCATCAGGCGATGCTGTAAACGCAACCTCAAATGTTCCCGTACGTGATGGATACATCTTTACAGGCTGGGAATATGACGGCAAGGTTATCGGTTCAGGCAAGCAGATTACCTCATCAATTACAGCTCCCATTACACTTAAGGCAAAATGGGAAAAGGCTGTTAATGTAACAATCAACGTTATTATTGACCATAACAGTAACGACGGCGGCTTTGATCAGGTTGATACAAGAGCTGACCTTGATGTTTACTTCCTCGAAATGACAGCGAACTCACCTGCATTTGTTGAAACAGGCGATAAGCTCTATTTCAGAGAAGAGAAAACTACTGATGAAAAGGGTAATGAAAAGGCTTATAAATACTCAATTGAAAACAATGTTTCAACCTATACAGCAACTACTTATACTTACACAGGTCTTCTTGAAACTTCAACCTTCGGTGTTGCTTTAAGTAAATCAGACTATGATGTAGGAACTATTGAAAAGATTCAGGATGAAAACGGCAACTGGATTATCAACATCCCTCTTAAGCATACTCCGACAAACTTCGATATTGAATTCAGTCTTGAAATGGCTGATGATGTTCCCACGGAGCTTTATCCTGATGCTGCAATTGTAAAGGTAGCCTTCTGGAATGGAAGTGAATGGGAAATTATCACCCAGCAGGCTTCAGTAGGCTCTGTTGTGAAGCCCGGTGTAAGAGTTGATATTGACCCCGTTACAGGTAAAGGCTCCGGCTCATATCCTGTATGGAAATACGCAGATTCAAACGATCCCTACGGCTACCGTGCAGTTGTTACCGGCTTCGTTTACGGTGATTCAACAATTACTGTTCCCACAGAGAGCATCAACGGCATTATTGCAACATACACTGACGGTAATTATACTGCAACAATGGGTGATGTTGCTGACGGTAAAAAATACACAGCACTTAACGGTGCATATTATGATGCTTCTATTGATGATCAGGCAGGTACACTTGACGGTGTGATTACTGTTGAAAAGTACGATGTAACCTTCGATGCAAACGGCGGTACTATCAAGGGCGGTAACACCTTCACAGAAACAGACGAATATTATGTTCCCGATGTTGACAATTATGTTCCCTCCTTCGACGGTCACGAATTCGGCGGCTGGTATAAGGACCCCGAATTCAAAGAACCTGCAGTTACAGGCGAAATCCTCAAGGAAAATATAACTGTATACGCGAAATGGGATCAGATTCTCACAGGTTATGTAAGAGTTGCAGGCTCATATATGCAGGACGGTAATATTGTTGATGTATGGGCTGTTGACCGTGCAAACAGTGCAGTTATTGCTCTTATGGAAATCACAGCAGACGGTTCATATATCGTTGACAGTCAGACTGTAAACATCGTATGGCTTATGTCTGAAATGAATTATGGTGTTTCTGATGAATATAAGTTCACAGGTCTTGACCCTGCTAAAGAGTACAGAACAGAGATTCTTGTTCTCAACTACGGCACAACCTATCAGAACTCAACAACAGTATTTGTCAATGACGATAATTATGCTGATGACTACAACACAAATGACTTTAAAGCAGTTTATCCCGAAAGCAGTAAATGGGAAACATTTGTTAACGCTTACCTTTCATTCGAGCCAGCTTCATTTTTCCAGCCTGTTGAGGTTGATGCAACTCTCATCGGTGAGAACTTAAGACCTGATGATACACTTGTTGAAATCTGGTACAAGGCAACAGGTACAGACAATGCATATCAGGTAATCAGTCAGCATACAGTTGTTCCCTACGGTATTGAGATCGGTATGGGCACTGACGGTATGGATGACAGTGATTACGGCTACACAGTATGGAACAGTATTTATGACGGTAATCTTTATGACTATCAGGCTTACCTTTCAAAGATTGAAAATGACAAAGCATCAGAATGGCCTGTATCAGTAGTTTACGGTGCTCCCTCACGTTACAGTCCTCTTCACAATGCCCCTACAGGTGTTCTTAAGGTTAAGATTATTCCTAACACCTACAGCATTATTTTCAATGAAATTTATGAAAGCGAAGATGTAAGCGTAGTTTCTTACGGAGCCCACACATGGAGCTATGAAACAGCTATTGATTATGTACCCGTTCGTGACGGATATGCATTTGAGGGCTGGTACAGTAACCCTGAATGTACAGGCGAAAAGGTTACAGCAATTGCTGAAACAGTTGCTGAAGACACAGAGCTTTATGCAAAATGGAAAAGACTTACAACACCCGTTGAGCCTCTTGACAGTGTAAGCTATATTGTTGAGCACTATAAAGAAAATGCAGACGGCACATATAGCATCGCAGAAGAAGATACAGAAATTCTTTCAGGCAAAATCGGTGCTACAGTTACTGCATCAGCAAACACATATGAAGGCTATTGCTTCAACGAAGCTCAGTCAGAGGCAACTGCAAGCGGTGTTCTCAAGGCAATCAGCAGCGCAGACGATATTCTCACACTTAAGCTTTATTATGATATTGACAATGCAGGCGGCGGAGACACACCTGATACACCCGACAACCCTGACAATCCCGATAACCCTGTAAATCCCGATACACCCGATGTTCCCGGTGGTGAAGGTGAAGGCGGAGGAAACGGCTCACTTAACGGCGGTTCACATCACATCCTCTTTGGTAAAACAGACGGTATCGGTTGGTACAATGTTTCAAAGGACGGCGGACAGACTTGGAATATCGTATTTGGCAACTCAACATATGAGGTTGAGCACGGCACAGAGATTATCGTAAAGGTCGGCGACATTATGGGTGATACCTTTACATTCTATGTAAACGGTAAAAAGTATTATCCCGATGAAAACGGTCAGCTTGTTATAACTGTTAACGGTTATATGTTAATCGGTGCTCTCAGCGTTGTTCCTGAAATTGATTTTGAAGTACCCGATGTTGAGGAATCACTCAACTGGTTTCAGAAGATTATCAAGGCGATTAAAGATTTCTTTGAAATGCTTTTCGGCTGGATGAAATAATATAATTAACGCCGTGGCGAAATCCACGGCGTTTTTGTATGAATGTGTATTGAAGCAAGTGTTAAATTTTATTCAGTTAAAAAAACAAGTCTGTTTGTAATCACTTTGTAAGAATTGATGTGTACAATTTAATATATAAATTATATCTTGCAAAGGAGAAAGAATTATGAAAAAAAAAGATAACATTTTTAGGTGTAGCACTTGGCTTTGTGTTAGGTTTGCTGGTGTCTGCACTGATTGCAGGTTCTTTTACAGGTGTTTTTTTGTCTGTTCCGAAGCCTGAAATCAAGGAGGGTGAGTTCGATTTTGCCCTCACCTATGAGGTCGACGGTGAAACAAAGAAAATTGAAGGCACCTATGTTTGCAAATTTGACGGAATCAGCAGAAATCTTGACGGTGTAGCACGTAAGTGGATAGGTTACATAAAAGACCACGAAGACCAATTCACAGACTACGAAATAAAAACAACTGATGAAGGCACAATAAAGATTGAGCTTGATATTTCATCCCAGTTCTTTATGTCTGACCCTCAGTATGAAATGATTGTCAGTTCAGAACAAACAAAACCAGAACCTTATGTTTATATCACGTCGGGAGACCCTTCAATAGAAGAGCCTTCAAATGTGGTTAGCTTTGATCTTTATGAGGGTGACGATGTTAAACTTATATCCTTCGAATATGATGAGCCTATTGAAAACATATATAAATAAGGTGAGTTACACCTAAACCAATATAAGAGATAGCTATCAGTTTTGTTTTTTCTCTAAATTTTTGATGTAAGCTTACAATTAAAAATATAAGAGACTGTTAACAGATTAATTCCTGAAAGCAGTCTCTTTTTTTATGTCTTAAAATCGGCACATTGGATTGATTTTTATTTGTGCTGTATAATGAAGATACCAAATACAAGGAGGTCTTATTATGAAAAGAAAAATCAAAGTCAAGTTTACGGATTTTGAATGTAATTTGCTTATCAATGGTATGAATGAGTTCCGCAATATGCTCTTGGCGGAAGGTTTACCAACCGAGGATATTGACGATCTACTCATTATGCTTATTGATAAAGCTGAAAAGTGAGGTGTTATTATGTCGAGCTTCATTGAAGAATTTTATTACGGAAACATTGAGCCGCAGGAGTGCACCACTAACCTAACGGTAAAGGTTAAAAGGAGCCTGAGTGAGCTTGCAGACAAAGAGGAACAGCTGACATTATTGCTTGCCGACAAGGAGAAGGAACTCTTTACTGATTATGTAGCGACCTATATAAAGTTTTCAAGCACCTGCAATGCAGACAGCTTCATTGTCGGTTTTAGACTCGGAGCAAGATTTACATATGACACTTTTGTTGAAGGGAAGAAAGGACAATAATTATGGAAAAGAAAACTGAAATTACTTATCGTAAAGTTGGGGATTATTTAATACCGAACCTTAAATTGCCACCTGAAGAGGCAAATATCAGACTCGGCAAATGGGGTATGATGTACAAGACTTATCTTGAAAAGCATAAGAAGATTCTTTTTAACACTCTACTTATACAGTGTAAACTTTATCAACACTGTGCCGATATGGAAAAGCAAGCTCAGAATATGTTTGACATTTTAATTGAACAAATGAAAGCAAGTGAAGGTGTAACCGAGCAATTAAAAGAACATGACCAATGGGAATGGGTACAAAAAATGGGCAATATTCAGCAACGGGCAAATGAGATTGTAGTTTCTGAACTGATAAGCCAATAAACTTAATAACAAGAAAACCGCTGAAGAGTCTGCAGGGATCTTCAGCGGCTTTTATATATTATATTGTTTTGCAATATGCAATAAAGCTGAATAAATTGTAAAGCATATTTTTAGTTGGGGAAAGATGAAAGCTATTTATGACAAATCTTTTGAAAGTGAGAGATGCTCATTATGTATGTAATTTAAGAAATTTTTTGAGTTCGCTATAATTGTTTTCAAAAACCCAACCCGTCATACCTAATTCTTCCGCAGCCAGGACATTTTCTTTTCTGTCATCAACAAAAATACATTCTTCTGGTTTTAAATCATATTTGTTAAGAAGCAATTTGTAAATTTCTGAGTTTGGTTTTAATATGTGTGCTTCTGAAGATAAAACAATTCCATCAAATAAATTTACATCATATTGTATAGGGAAATATCTGTAAAAGTCTAATGAAGCGTTTGATAGAACATACAGTCTGTAACCGTATTGCTTTGCGCAGTAACAAAACTCTTTAGCACCGTTTATACAAATCATACAAAAATCCCATTCGTAAACACACTTCTTTAACTCGTTGTGGTATGTGGGAGGTATTCGTGTTTTTACCTTTTCAAACGCTTCATTCGATGTCATATATCCCAAATCCATTTGTTTCCATTCGTCACCCAAGAAAAATTCTTTAATAATAAGTGATTTTGATTCTTCGTTGCTACAAAATTTATTTACAACAGCATCGGGATTGTAGTCTAATAAAACATTTCCCATATCAAGAATAATATTTTTGATTTTCATTGCTTACAACTCCTTGTTGAATAATTATATTTAGTGTTTATTTAATTTGAAAACGTTGTTTATACTTAGCAGGTGTAACACCGTATTGTAATTTAAAATCTCGGATAAACTTAACGGTATCATTATATCCTATTTTTTCACACACATCGGCAAGCTTAATTTTAGGTGTTGTACGCAATATTTCCTCTGCACGGACCATTCGGAATTCTCGAAGATTTTGAGAAAAAGTCTTACCTGTGCCCTTGTGAATCAGTGAGGATAAATAGGATTCATTATAATGAAATTCAGCTGCAAGCCCCCGCAATGTTATGTTGCGGTAGTTTTCAAAAATGAAGTTTACGATTTGCAATGTTTTATAGTTGCTTATGTTTTCCATATTAAGCGGGTACATAGTGTCATAGTATGTCTGCATTAAATATGTAATCAGCGCTGAAAAAAGGTGTATTATTATTTCCTCGTGATAAGCCTGGGCGTTTTCTTGTTGAGAATAAATTGTAAGAATAGAGTTTAGTACCAAGGGGTCGTCTTTGCAGGGAAAAAGTAAAGGTAGTACAAACAGAGCGGTATTGGGAACATGAAGAGACACGAAGAAGTCTTTTTGTATTTTCATTGTAAAACAAAGACTATTTTCAGGAACTTGAATTGTATGTGATACTCCCGGAGGAATAACTATAAAATCTCCTTCGTCATGCGTATAAATATGGTGAGAAACATATTGTGTACAATTGCCCTTCAAAACATATACAAATTCTAAAAATTCATGGCTGTGCTCGGGAATATCTACATAACGAAGAGTTTTTTCTATTTCCAATTCTTTTCCTTCAGAGAAAAAATCCTTGCTTTGCAAAAATTCATTGTTATAAGTAGCGTATGAAGGCATAATGTGGCTGTAATCCATATTTTTGCCGTTTTTTAAAAACCAACTTTGTCCTAAGCGTTCATATTCATTAAGCTCAAGGAGCTCATCAATGAGTTGTTTATGTTTCATTTTTTTACTTCCATATGTTTTTTCTTGTTATTTTATATAATAATTGATTTAAATCTAAAAATCAACCTATTTTTTCTCAAAAAATATGAGATATTTTTTTGCTGTATGCTATTGTATAATGAAAATATGAGAAATTATATATAAATTGATTATGCGGAAAGGGTGCAGTCATGGGAAAATTTATAAATGATATAAAATGCTTGGCTGTTCAAAAGGCAGTGTATCTTTCGCTGTATAAAGGGCACAAACCAAATGAATGGGAGCCATGGAAAGAATCAAAAAAAACAGTATATGAAAACGGTTTAATTTGTTATAACGATATCAGATATGGTAATAGTTACCCAAACAGTTTTTTTGATATTTGGTACCCTGATGACAAAAAAGAAAAAAAGCCCGTAGTTGTCTACTTTCATGGCGGAGGCTTTATTTTCGGTGACAAAACGAGCGGTGATCCGTTATCTGTCAATAACGGAGATGTCAGTAAGCTTTTGGAAATAGTAAAATCTGGTTTCATTCTTGTTAATGCTAATTACGCATTGGCACCAAAATACCGTTTTCCGGTTCAGATATTGCAGATAGATGAACTGTTTAAATATTTGCTTACACATGATGAGGAATTAAACATTGATATGAATCATGTCTGTCTTGCCGGAAGCAGTGCCGGAGCGATTATGACGGAAATTTATGCTACGTGTGTTTGCAATCAAGATTACGCACAAAGATTCGACTTGAATCCGATTATGTCAAGTGATAAACTGAAAGTTCTGGCTATTGATGAAGCCGCTTTAGATGCAAGTACATTTAATAAAAACATGTATGCCATGCTTGGTTGTGTAAGCGGAACAAGGAAAAACTCACCCGACAGTGACATAGCAATAATCAATGCAAAGAAATATATAACAGATAAATATATACCTACATGGATAAATGCCTCAAATGAAGGCGGAGAAAACGGACCTTTTGCAGTAGAGGCTAAAGGAGTTAAAGCTAAACTGGATGAAATAAGCTGTCCGTGCACTATGATCTATTTTCCTGATGAAAATCTCCCTCACGGATATATGGATCAGTTATCAACAAATGAGTTTGCAAAACAAGCGTTTAACAGTATGATGTCCTTCATAAAAAAATACATATAAAGGAGATAGGAGATTATGAAAAAGAAAGAAAAAATAAATAAGCATCCTGATTGGCGGCTTAGTGGTCGTGAAAGAACTAATTATTATTTGTCGGATACAGGACGCCTTTTTGGAACCGCAGTATTTCAAACCTTTATGACATCATTTCTCGCATTAAGAGGCGTTAATCTGACTCTGCTGTCAGGAGCTTTGCTCGCTCTTAAAATTATCGATGCGGTAGATGATGTGGTCTTCGGCTATTTTATAGACAAGCTTAAAATTACGGAATGGAAAGCATTTAAAAGATTAACCGGTGACGGAAAGTATCTGCCTTGGTTCAGGCTGACATTTTTCCTCTTTCCTTTGTTCACAATGGTGTTTTATTTAATGCCATCAGATTTACCTCAAGGTATAAAAATAGCGTGGTTTATGGTCAGTTACTTGCTTTATGATTTTTCCTGCACTCTTAATGAAGTGCCGATGAACAGCCTGATTATGACACTGACCGATAACACTGATGAAAGAAATCACATAATTACTGTAAAGGGACTCATAACCGTTGTTGCAGCAGTTGTTGTCGGAATAACACTCAATTTTCTTGTTGATCCTGTTGCCGGCCCCGGATTCAGTTTTTCGTCAGTTGCAATAGTTGCTATGATTATATGTATCGCTGTGATGCTCCCGTTGGCTAAAAACGGCAAAGAATACAATCTTAATCTTAAAAATGTAGAAGAACAGAAAAATGAAAATTATTCCCTCAAAGAAATGTGGAACTGTGTTAAAGTCAACAAGTATATGATGATTTATCTTATCTCATCGCTTATTGCAGGTATCACGGCTACATCCTCTGCTGTCGGTTCTCTTATTTCGTTCTATCTTTTCGACGGAAACACAATGATTATGTCATTACCTGTTTTAATTGCTTTTGTTCCGGCCATTATACTCAATACAAAGGCTGACAAAATCTCAAAGCGTTTTGGTCGTAGAAATTCTCTGGTTATACTCGGAGTTATTTTTGGCGCTATGTACATTATTCAGTATTTTGTAGGCTATGATAATGTAACAGTTTTTGTCATTCTTGGTTCAATTGCCGGAATTGCGAACTCGCTTCGTGCAATATTTATGAACTTTATAGCTCCGGATACTATAGAATATACGAGATATAAAACAGGAACGGATTGTGCAGGTATATTCTATTCGCTCAACGCCTTTGTCAGCAAAGCAGTCGGAAGTGTTGGTGCAAGTATAGGCTTGTTTGTTATGGGCCTTTTCGGATGGCGAGAGGTTCAGGCGGACAGCTATGAACAACTTTTGGAAATGGGCATGGAAATCGGGCAAGCAGGTTATCAGACACCTGAAGCAATTCAGGGTATGTGGGTTGTATATGCCTTGATTCCTGGTATAGGATTTTTATTGTCAGCATTGGTTCTTCTCTTCTACAAGCTTAAGGATAAGGATGCTGAACTTATGGCAAAATGTAATTCGGGTGAAATTACCCGTGAAGAATGTCAAGCTCAGCTTATAGGTAAATATTAATGAAAAAAGAAAGTTTCAATAACGGTTGGCTATGTTATAAGGGTGGCGGAACTGCTTTAGAAAAAACAGTAAATCCTCCTGAAGCTCCGGTTGAGGTAACTTTACCTCATGATGCAATGATCGGTGAATACAGAGATCCAAAAATTTGTACCGGCAATGCTACAGGCTATTACCCGTATAAAACAGTACATTATATTAAAGAATTTGAGTTAAATGATGTAAGTGGCAGTTGCTTTATCAAGTTTGAAGGAGTATACAAAAACACATCTGTCTTTGTAAACGGTTGTTTGGTAAAACAGCATTCAAATGGTTACACACCATTTAATATTGATATTTCTCCTTTTGTTAAAATAGGAAAAAACAGTATAAAAGTATTGGTACGTAATGGTGTGCCGTCAAGTCGATGGTACACCGGTACAGGAATATATCGGGACGTTTGGATGTATACCGGGGGAAATGTTTTTATTGAACCCGACTCAATAAAAATTACTACATTGCAAGCAGACAGCAAAGTTGCTGTTTTGCAGATTAAAACCGTTATTGTTAACCGGAACAATTCGATAATAAAAACAAGCCTTATTCATAAGGTTGCCACGAATGAAACGGTTACACCGGTTACATTGATGCCCAACGAAAAAAAAGAAATTAATATCCGTATGGAAGTTGATTCACCCATATTATGGGATACGGATACACCTTTTTTATATGAGTGTCAAACAGAAATAAAGAATTATGACTGCGAAAAGAACGTTTTTGGAATTCGTACTCTTTCGTTGGATACAAAGAGGGGTTTATGTATAAACGGTAAGAGCATTAAATTGCGTGGCGGCTGTATTCATCATGACCACGGAATTATAGGTGCTGTTGAGCATAAAGGTCTTACCTACCGACGTATCAGAAAGCTTAAAGATTCAGGATATAACGCTGTCCGTTGTGCGCATTTTCCGACAAGTCAGACTGTCCTTGATGCCTGTGACGAGATTGGTATGCTTGTGATGGTTGAATTGTGTGATGCATGGACACAGCCGAAAATTGATTTTGACTATTCGTCAGATTTTGAATCTTCCTGGGAAAAAGATACAAAGGCTATGGTTGAGCTGGTGTATAATCATCCTTCTGTTATAATTTATTCTATAGGTAATGAAATAGGAGAAACAAGTAACCCTGTTGAAGCTCAGTATGGCAGAAAAATAACTGAATTAATAAGAACTCTTGATAGAGGAAGATACATAACTAATTGTATAAATATTGCTTTATCTCTTATGGATCAGATACCTCACTTGGCTGTAAAGGCGGGTGTAGATATAAATTCTATTATGAACGGAGATAAAGGTGAGCTGGTTCGTTTAATGTCATCCAAGGAAATCGGTGAACCTCTGGAAGAAGCCTTCAGCTATCTTGATATTGCAGGATACAATTATGCCGCTTACCGATATGAAGCAGATTCTAAATTATATCCGCACAGAATAATTCTTGGAGCAGAATGCTATCCGGGAGAACTGTTTGAGAACTGGGCAAAATGTCAGTCATCTCCTCAGATAATCGGTGATTTTGGGTGGGCTGCATGGGATTACCTCGGAGAAGCAGGCGTCGGTCAGCACAGATACGGTGATGCTGTAGAATATGATCTTTACGGAGCATATCCTTGGAAAACAGCCAATTGCGGTGATTTTGACTTGATTGGTGACAGAAGACCGATTTCTTATTGGCGACAGATTGTTTGGGGGTTAAGAAAAGAACCCTATATAGCAGTTCAAAGCCCTGAGCATTACGGAGAAAAGCAGTCTCCGACACGTTGGGGTTGGTCAGATGCAAAGAGAAGCTGGAACTATCGAGGCTTTGAAGGAAAGCCTATAATTGTCGAAGTCTATTCAAACGCAGACGAAGTGGAGCTTTTCAGAAACGGAGAATCTCTCGGCAAGAAGAAGCCCATAAAATGTAAGACTTATTTTGATATTACCTACGAGCCGGGTGAGCTTTATGCTATAAACTATAAAGATTCTCAAAAAACGGGTGAGGACAAGCTTCTCACCGCATCTTATAACGTATTGGTTAAAAACGAATATTTGGGTGACGGCATTACCGAGATCAGCATTATGGACGAAAACGGAATATTGAATCCCGATATCGACATTCAACTTAAGATACACGAAGATGATATGGCAGATATTATCGGATTTGGATCGGCAGACCCAAAAAGCGAGGAAAACTACTTTGACAGAGTTATTAAAACATATAATGGCAGAGCCCTTGTCGTCAGCAAGGGAGATAGATTGCCAAGAATTGGGGTAAAGTCATAATGGCATTTACGAGAATTAAACGTTGGTTTTTTACTACAAGGCTAAAAAAAGCAAACGAGCATTATAAAACCGATAAGGTAGTCGGAGAGCGAGGCATGATTGAGAGGGATGGAAAAAATCCCGTTGAGGTGATATTCTACTATCCCCCAAAACGAGAAAATATGCCCGTATTCGTTCAGGTGCACGGTGGCGGATGGGTAGGAATGGATGCAGTCGATGATGATGCATACTGTGACCGATTGTCAAAGGAGCTTGGTGTCTTTGTGGTTAACGTCAACTACAAAAGGCTCTATGAGGAGAGCTTCCCCTATTGTCAGGAGGAGGTAGCAGACGTTGTCAGATGGCTGAAGATAAATGCCGAAAAGCTCTCTATCGATCCCGATAGAATTGTAGTTTCCGGCGGTAGCGCAGGCGGACATATTACGGCAGGTGCGGCTATACTTTTGGCGCATGACGGAATAGAAATCGCAGGACAGGTAATAGAGGTTCCTTTCCTTGATTTTACAGGTACGATTCCCATTAATTTCCCTGAAGGAAACAAGCTGTATCGGCTGATGTTCGAGGTCTGTCCGCCTAAGGTTCCTATTGACAGCGAGCTTATTTCCCCTGCGGCAAGAATCAAGGATGAAACTATAGAAATGCTCTCTCCCGCAGTAATCATAGTATGTGGAAGAGATCCTTTGCATCCCCAGGGTGAGCACTATGCAAAGCTGCTGAAAAAGCATGGAAAACTTCACGACATAATAAAATATGAGAACGGCTATCACGGCTTCGGAACAGAGCGTGAGGATGAAAAAGAGGAGCAAGACCGCCTTCGCGAGGAATGCTTTGAATACAAGGTTTGCAAAACCCGCGAGCTTTATGAATTATCAAAACAGGAATAAATACTTATAGTTAAAGGATACTTTTTATGGAAAATCTTCCGTACAAATTTTATGATGAGGATAAAGAGATACGATTCAGCAAATTTGATTTGCCTCAGCCATGGATAAACTATCTTTCAAACGGCAGAATGCACGCTTTTGTATCGCAGGCGGGCGGTGGAATGAGCTGGTGGCTTTCGCCCATTGCTTTTCGTATTTCACGATACCGCTTTTATAATATGCCAATAGATTCTCCGGGCTTCTATATCTATATACGCATGGAGGACGGTACCGTATGGTCACCAACCTTCCGTCCCTCTGAAACAGTGGTGGATATGAGAGAATCTGCTCACGCACCGGGATATTCTATGTTTACGGCTAAAAAAGGCGGTCTTGTCGCTACGTTAAAGCTCTTTATGGCACAGGATTACGATGCGCTGATATGGGATCTTAAACTCAAAAACGAGAGCGGAAAAGATATAAGCTGTGATGTGTTTGCTTACGTAGAGCTTTCACAGTTCCTGTCAAAGGAAGAAAACACACTCGGATATTACTTGAAATGGAATACAAGGGCAGTTTACGATAAGACGCTAGATGCTATTACATATGCATACACTGCATGGATGCACCCACGTGCAAGCGAGTCTCCCCTGGTATATTTTGCATCCGACGATAAAATAAAATCATTCTGTTGCAACCGTGATGCGTTTTGCGGCAATTACAGAGATGAAAGAAATCCTGTTGAAGTAGAGCACGGTGTGCTTTCTTGCACAAATCTTCACGGTGGTGAGCCTTGCGGAGCTTTGCATAGACATATAACTGTAAAGCCCGGGGAAGAAAAAGTAATTTATTATTATCTCGGTGTTACCGAGGGTGCACTTTCCGATTATGATAATGCGGTTTCTGAAACGGGCAAAACCCTCGCCAAGCTTCGCAACACAGGAGAAGTCGACGAGCAGTTCGAGAAATGTGTTGGTTGGTGGAGTGAGCATCTTTCGGTGCTTAAGTGCACTATTCCCGATAAAGACGGAGAGAGACAGATAAATACTTGGAATCCTCTCCAATGTGTACATACAGCCCGCTACTCAAGATCCATAAGCTCATCAGCGTCGGGTGTTCGAGGTATTGGCTTCAGAGACAGTGCTCAGGATATGCTGGCTCAGGCATACAGAAAGCCCGAATGGGCGTATGAGATGCTTGAATATCTGGCATCACAGCAATTTGAGGATGGTCATCCCGTTCATATTATGTGGCCGCAGGAACGAACTCCTGCTCAGGATATAACCCGTTCGGATAATCACCTTTGGATAGTGTATCTTGCTTATGCAATAATTGCAGAAACGGGAGACATGTCAATTCTTGACCGTGAGATTCCATTCCTTGCCCCCGATAAGATAAATCACACAGGCAGTGCTACCCTTTGGGAGCATTTGCTTCGCGGCATAGAGTTTACAGAAAACCACCTCGGCGAACACGGCCTGCCCCTTATTCTTTACAGTGACTGGAATGATCATATCGGTCCCTTTGGCAGACGTGGTAAGGGTGAGAGCGTTATGGTTTCAGAGCAACTTATTTATGCTCTCAGACAGCTGTCAGAGCTTGCTTTGCTACGTGGAGAGGTTGAGCTTGCAGCGAAATTCAAGGACAGAATAAAGCAGCAAGAGGATGCACTTTCCAAATATGCATGGGACGGAGATTGGTATATTCGCGGACTCGATGATGATTCGATGCCAATAGGTTCTCATTCAGCAAAGCATATGAACATTTGGCTTAATGCGCAAAGCTGGATGATTATCTCAGGTGCAGGCGACAAAAAGAAAAATATTCATGCGATGGACAGTGCAAGAGAAAAACTCGATACCGGACTTGGACTTCTTCTCAATGCTCCCGGTTTTCCCGGTTGGCCGGCAAAGGAATCGTCAATGGTAAACGGATTACCTGCAGGCTTTTCTGAAAATGGCGGAATATTCGTTCAGGCAAACTGCTGGGCTATTATGGCAGAAGCACTGCTTGGCAGAGGAGATATTGCCTGGCAGTATTATAAACAAGTAATGCCACATAGCGTTATTAAAAAGATGGGCATAGAGCGCTATCGTTCTGAAGCATATGCTTATTGCTCAACAATGCTTGGAATCGCTAACGAAAAATTCGGTTGGGGTTTGGTTTCCCATGTGACGGGAACAGCCGCATGGATGGACGTTGTAGCAACGCAGTATATCCTCGGAATAAGACCTACTTTGAAAGGACTTCTTATTGATCCCTCTATTCCTTCAGAATGGGATGGCTACACGGTAGAGCGTATATATCGAGGACATAAGCTCCATATCAACGTGAAAAATCCCGGACACGTTTGCCACGGCATTAAGTCGGTAACTGTAAACGGGAGTCCTATTAATATTACTAACGGTGCATATATCAATGACCAAGCTATTGCTAAATGTGTTAATGCACAAGTAACCGTTGTTATGGGATGAATAACTAATAGTTTAAGATGTTTAATATGAACATCAAAATCTTTTCGATTATGTTTTATCAGAATATAACAAGAATCAGAGAAAAATATATTTAAAAAGCATATTATTTGCATAGAAAAAATTGTTTTTTATAAGAGTGAAGTATTAACAGGAGGTAACAATGGCTAAACGAGAAACACATAAGGAAGATAAAAGTAATTGGCCTCTTTTTAACCGATTGCTTTATTCGTACATAGAACTCACTCGTTTTGATGAATTGCCCGAAAACCCGAAAACAGGCAAAAATTATGAATATTGGCCTGAAGGGTGCTTGTGTGCAAATGGAAATCCATATCACGGTTGCATACGTTTGGGCAGTAAAAATAAACTTATTATAGGTTTTTCAGGAGGCGGAGTTTCAGTTAACGAATACACTGCTGCAAGACCCCAAAGAATCGGTGGAAAAGGTGAAATGTTTTATTCCGATGATGTAAGATTTGCTGATATTGTGCCGAAAGTGGGCACCTTTGGGAAAGGAAAGAAAAATCCGTTCAAAGAATGGAATTTATTATTTGTTCCATATGCTACAGGAGATTTTCATTGCGGAACGGGAGATTTCAATTATAAGGATATAGACGGGAAAAAAGCTGTTCTTTACCATCACGGATATAAAAATTACCGTGCCTTATTAAAAAAAATCAAGGAATTGGTACCTGAACCCGAGCAGATACTCGTGACCGGATTCTCGGCAGGTGCTTTTGCAACAGCATTGCTTGCATCTGATATAGCTGAATATTTTCCGGACTGCCACAATATTACTGCTTGTGTTGACAGCGCTATAATGCATTATGATTGGCACAAGGTAAGCAGAGATGTATGGAAAACGCCTGATAAAATTTCTGAGCGACTTACGGGGACAGAAATCGTTTCAGATTCTCTGATTGCACTTCATAAAAGCCATCCTGAAATAAAGATAATGTTCTGTTGCTCTAAACGTGATGCGGCACTTACACAAATGGATATGTTTTTTGAAGATGGCAGATGGATACCGGACAAAGCCGCCGGACTTAGTTTTGAAAGAAAACTAAGCAATATGATTAATAATTTAATTGAGGCAATACCGGATATAAGTATTTTTATTTTTGATACACCGGATAAACATAACAAGGCAGCCGAACTTACTGTTCATTGCCTTTGTGGTTCTAACGGAGCTTTTTCAACATACGTTGACGGTGTTTCCTGCGCTGAATGGATGAGACGCGGTGTTGACGGAGAAGTTATGAAACTCGGATTAAACAAACTGAACGGAGATTTGAATTTATGACGACAGAAAAAATCCTTTTAAACGAAGAGCGTAATGTAACACTGACCGCATATATTCAGGAATGCGATGGTGAATTTGGTTTTTCAAAGAGACCTGCAATGATAGTTATTCCGGGTGGCGGTTATGCTATGTGCTCTGACAGAGAGGCAGATCCCGTGGCAACAGCTTATATGAAAGCAGGTTACCAGGCTTTCATTTTGCGCTATACTGTTAAAAGCAAGGGCGGCTGGCCTAATCCTATTAAAGATTATGAAGTAGCAATGGATGTGATCGTTTCAAATGCAGATAAATGGAATGTAGATACATCAAAAATAGCTGTTGTAGGATTTTCTGCCGGCGGACATCTTGCTGCTTGTGCAGCAACGATTTCAGAAAAAAAGCCTGCTGCCGCAATTCTTGTATATCCTGCCATTTTGAAAGAAATAGTGGATTTATGTCAGCCGGATATGCCTTATCCTAATGAGCATGTAACGGCCAAAACAAGTCCTTGTTTTATCGTTGCCGCAAGAGATGACCGAACAGTAGATATAAGAAATGCGCTTGAAATGGAGCTTGCACTTGCAAGAAATTCAGTGCCTTTTGAAAGCCACATATATTCATATGGCGGACACGGTTTTTCAACAGGAGAAGAATGGATCATAACCAATTCAGTGAGTGAACGTGTTGCTGATTGGATACCCGACAGTATAAGCTGGCTAAGCGAAGTAATGGGTAAATTTACCCGTAACGGTTTTACACAACCCAATACTTCAATTTGTCTGAACGGTGATGCTGCACCTGTGTTGAGTGTAGAATGCACATTAAATCATATCCGCAAGCAAAATCAGGATGTCAGAGAAATAATGCAAAAGATGTATCACGGTATTGAAGTTGCCGCAAAAATACGAAATTGTTCAATAGAAGGCTTAATGGCTGCAGTGGGAAACAATACGGTGCGTGAAATAATGGAGATTTGCCAGATTCCTGCCGATGAAATTGTAGAAATAGACAAGAAACTTCATGGAATAGTTAATACTCCGGAGGTATAAATATGTTGAAGATTAAAACGCCTGATGTGCAGGACTTTGAAATAAGACACACCGAATCGCTTCGCGCCATTGCACCTGAATGTATGGTTCTGCTTAAAAAAAACGGTGATTTTCCTTTAAAAAAGGCGTGCAGTATTGCTCTTTACGGTTCGGGAGCGAGGGAAACAGTTAAGGGCGGCACCGGCAGCGGTGATGTAAATGTCAGAAATTACATTACGGTTGAAAAAGGTCTTGAAAGTGCCGGGTTTGAAATAACAACAAAAACATGGTTAGATGACTATAAAAAAGAAAAAAACAAGTGTGAAAAAGAGTTTTACGATTCCATTCTTGCACAGGCAAAGAAAGAGGGCAAGTCGGCTATACTTTTAGGTATGGGAAAAACTCCGCCTGAGCCGAAATATCAGTTGCCTATTGACGGTGAAGCAGATGTTTGCATATATGTTCTTTCACGAAACTCAGGCGAAGGTGCTGACCGCACTGTCTCAAAGGGAGATTTTCTTATTACTGAGGATGAAAAACGAGATATTCTTTTATGTAGTGAAACCTATAAGAAATTTATGCTTGTATTGAATGTTGGTGCTCCGGTTGATATCAGTCCTGTTTCGGAACAAGTTGAGAATATCCTTCTTTTAAGTCAACTTGGTACAGTTACCGGACAGGCTTTTTCTGATGTATTGTTGGGAAAAAGCTATCCGTCGGGAAAGCTTACATCAACCTGGGCAACAGCTGAAGACTATTCTTATATTAAGGATTTTGGTCAAAATGATGACACAAATTATTTTGAAGGTATTTTCGTAGGCTATCGTTATTTCGATGCCACAAAAACAAATCCTTTATTTCCCTTCGGATACGGCTTAGGTTATACAGATTTCAGTATTGATGTCGAGTCTTTTGATGTTTACGGCAAAACAATTACGGTTAAAGCAAATGTAAAGAATACAGGAAGTTTCCCGGGCAAGGAAACGGTAATGCTTTTTTATTCATCTCCTGAAGGTGCACTAGTAAAGCCGCTTCGTGAATTAGGTGCATATAAAAAGACAAAAGAGCTGCTGCCGGGTGAATGTGAAACTGTTATCCTTGAATTGCCGATAGAAAACATGGCAAGCTGGGAAGAGAAAAATTCATTATGGATTCTTGAAAAAGGCAGATATACCATAAGCCTTGGCTCGTTACCTGTAGGAAGTATAGTAATTGATAAAAATGTTATCACAGAAAGGTTAAGTCCTTCGGGCGGTACAGCTTCTTTTGCAGATACAGTTGTTCCTGTTGAGCATCTGAATTATAAGAGCTTATCTGAAATAACTGTTGATACTGCTTTGTTAGAAGAAGCAGGACATTTCATAAGTAATAAGATTGAATATGATAATCTGCCGGTATGTGATATGTCTGATTTTTCAATTGAAGAACTGGCTGAAATATGTGTAGGAAAGCACACGAAAGCACAAGGTATGGCTGCGATGATAGGAAATTCCTCCGCGCGCCTTGCCGGAGGTGCAGGCGAAACAGCTGACATTGTGGCAGAAAAAGGATTCGGTGCTCTTGTAATGGCTGACGGGCCAGCGGGTCTGCGATTGGCAACAAAATATGTGGAAACGGAAAAAGGTCAGGATAGCATTGATGATGCTTTTTCTGATATAATTCGCTTTCTTCCCGAAGAAATACAGAAGCTTATATATGCTAAGATTGAAAAAAACAAAAAATTGGCTGAAACTCAAACTGTCTTGTATCACTATGCTTGCGCTATCCCTATAGGTACAGCATTGGCTCAAAGTTGGAATGATGAATTGTGTGAACTTTGCGGGACTATAATAGGTGAGGAAATGGAGATATTTGGTGCAAATGTCTGGTTAGCTCCTGCACTTAATATACACCGTTCCCCGCTTTGCGGCAGAAATTTTGAATATTATTCCGAAGATCCGTTGGTTTCAGGCAGAATAGCTGCTGCTGTTACGCGTGGCGTTCAAAAAAATGATAAGTGTGCTGTTACAATCAAACACTTTGCTTGCAATAATCAGGAGACAAACCGTTATGGTTCCAACAGTGTTGTGTCACAGCGTGCACTCAGAGAGATTTATCTCAAAGCTTTTGAAATATGTGTCAAGGAGTCTGCTCCTAAATCAGTTATGACATCATATAATCTCCTTAACGGTATACACACAGCTAACAGAAGAGATCTGTTAACCGATATATTGCGTAACGAGTGGGGATTTAAAGGTATTGTTATGACAGACTGGGGAACAACAGACGGAAAGTTTAATCTCGGCTCTTATGGAAAAAGCAGTGCCTCACAATGTATTTTTGCAGGCAACGATCTGATTATGCCCGGAAACACAGATGATATAAATAACATAACAGACAGTGTTGAAAACGGTGAACTTAAAAGGAATGATCTGGAAATCTGTGCCGCAAGAATACTTACTATTTCAGCGAGGTTATCATAATGGCTAAATGGATATGTCATCCGGAGGATAACAGAGAGTCAAGACTTGTGCCGGTTTTCAGACGGAAGTTCAGTGTAGGACCCAAGCTTAAAGAAGCAAAACTGAGAATTTCTTCGCATGGTTTATATGAGGCTGAACTCAATGGTGTTGCTGTTACACAAAATAAATTCACGCCCGGTTTCACAAGTTATTACCACCGTATACAAGTTCAGGAATATGAAATTTCAAAACTGATAAAAACAGGAATGAATGAGATTCGTGTTACTGTAGGTGACGGATGGTGGCGTTGGAACAATAATTTCGGTTACACTATGGCCCTTTGGTGCGAGCTGATTCTCGAATACGAAAATACAACTGAAATCATTGAAAGCGATGAAAACTTTGAGGTTTCTGTCGGTCCGGTTATTAAAACTGATTTACAAAAGGGCGAATTGTACGATGCAAGAGTTAAACCTGAAAAATGGCAAAAAGCTTGTGTTTGTTGCGAAAACACGCAGGGAAGATTAATTGCAACTGAAGGCGTACCTATAAGGGAGCACGAAGAGTTTGAAGGTAAACCTTTTCGTGATAACTCAGGTAATCTTGTAATAGATTTTGGGCAAAACATTTCAGGATATGTAAAAATGAAACTTTTTGATACATATCCTGGTCAAGTAGTACATCTGAAACACGGTGAAGGATTAGATCTTAACGGCAATTTTTCCACATCTAACTGTGATGCAGGAAAACCGGAGTTCCAGGAAATTACTTATATTTGCTGTGGTGCAAAAATTGAGGAATACAAACCACATTTTGCCGTATTCGGATTTCGCTATATTTTGGTTGAAGGTGTTGAACAAGCTGATTTTACTGCTGTGGCGGTATATTCGGATATGGAACAGACCGGCAATTTTAAATGCTCAGAGCCTCTCATAAATAAGCTGGTTGAAAATGCAAGGTGGAGTCAGAAAAGTAATTTTTTGGATGTAGCTGTAGATTGTCCGACTCGTGAACGCAATGCATGGACAGGTGATGCGATGATATATTGCCGTACAGCTGCCTATTTTATGAATGTTCAGGAGTTTTTTAAAAAGTGGCTTGCGGATCAGCGCATAGAACAGTATGCAAGCGGTAAGCTTGGAATTACATTTCCTTCAACATCAAGTGTGCACAACCCCGAAGAATTAAAAAACGTAAAAAAATATAATCCCGCAATGGAATTAGCGGGACCTACGGGTAACGGAAATATGGGCGAAGACAGCGTTGGTTGGGGTGACAGTGCAGTCTGGATACCTTATCAGCTCTACCTTATGTACGGAGATAAGAGTATTCTTGAAAGTCACTATGATACATCCAAGAGATGGCTTGACTTTTCGCTTTCGTGTATGAAAGAAAAAAATCCTGTATATGCTGACTGTGAATGGTACAAAAACTCAGACGGCGATTATATATATGACACCCGTTTTCATTACGGCGAGTGGAATGAACCCTTGCCTCCATCACCGGAGGTTCTGAAATTATTTGCTAATGGCGGAACAACAGCTGATTACGTTTCTCTTATGGCAAAGAACGGAAAGCCTGAGGTTGCTACCGCTTATACTAAGCGAAGCTGTGATAATTTAGCGCACATTGCAAAAATCCTGGGAAATGAAAAGGATGCCAAATACTATTCAGGTCTTTCATTGAAAATCAGGGATGCGTATAACAAATACATAATCAGTGAAACAGGAGAAATTCAAAAGGGGCATCAGGCACCTTACATAAGAGCTCTGGCCTTTGATTTGGTAAGCAAAGAAAAAAAGCCTTTGGTTATTGAACAGCTAAAAAAAGAACTCAAGGACGCAAATTATCATCTGAACACAGGCTTTTTAAGTACGGGTTATCTTTTACCTGTGTTATGTGATAACGGTATGTCAGATGAAGCTTTTAGAATTTTGGAACAAAAGGATTTGCCCGGATGGCTGCATCCTATAATATTAGGTGCCACAACAATTCCTGAAAATTGGAATGCTTTCGATGTTTTCAGAGACAGTTTTAATCATTACAGTTTCGGGTCTGTGTGTCAGTTCTTTTTTGAGTATATAGGAGGTATTCGTCCTAAATTTGAAGCTCCGGGCTTCAAAGAGTTTGAATTAAAGCCTGTTGTTGGCGGATCACTTACATGGGCAGAAGCAACATATAAAACTCAATATGGCACAATTATATCGCGGTGGGAAAAAAGAGAGGAAAGTTTTGTTTATTTTTGTGAAATTCCTCATGGCTCCAAAGCTCATCTTACATTGCCCTGCGGTAGAAAAGAGGTGCTTACAGGAGGTGTCTACAACTTCAAAATAAGTATATAACCGTCATAAACGAATGAATATTCCGGAATTACTTAGCAAGAAGCAACAACATTCATATTTTAATAACAGAATATCAGATTTTCCTGAATTGCGACTGTCGGATAATAAGTCGTAAATATAAAAGAAAGGTATGTTAATTATGAAAAATAGGAAAAGAATATCAGTAATTATAATCTCAGCGATTCTTATCATAACCGTAATGACCGGTTGCAGCAAAAATGAAGAACAGGATAATACCACAACTATTCCATCAACATCTGCTACTACAACAACTCAGCCAGTAATATCAACAACTGCGCCTACTACCACTCAGCCTTCAACATCAACTACCGCACCAACTACAACCGAACTGCCTACATCAACCACCTCTACAACGGAATATATTCCTCCTGTAACTGAAACCACTACTTCAGCAACACCTGCGATTAATTACCCCTTGATTAATGAAAATAATGGATTTACCCTTACTTTGAATGCTGATGGAACATTTGTACATAGCGGTGTTTATAATATGGATCTTTCAGCTATTGGAATAAATGACCCTTTACCTATTGCAGTAGAGAGCAAAGGCAACTATACGGTTAATTCGGGTAGCTTTTCATTAGCTAACACAAAAATTATCATCAACTGTACTGATGAAACTGTAAATCAATTATCCGGCGTTGTAAAAATTGCAGCACGAGCTTTAAAAAATATTGAGCTTACAGATAAATCTACTGTCAGTTTGTCAGGTGGACAGTTGTCAATAACATTTGCCGGAAGCAACGGCAGCGATAATTACACCTTTAGCACACATACATTTTCTGTTGAAAAAACATCAGGAATTATGGCAAAGTAATTGTAAAAATGCGTCTGCAAGTTTGCAGGCGTGTTTTTTGTGCGCTATTGAACAGGAGGTATCTATGTATCTTGCTATAGACATCGGTGCTTCTTCGGGCAGACACATTTTAGGTCATATTGAAAATGACAGGCTCTGCCTTGAAGAAATCTACCGATTCCCTAACAACATTAAAAACGAAAACGGCACACTCGTGTGGGATATCGAAAGTCTTTTTTCAGAAGTGAAAGCAGGTTTAAAAAAATGCGCTGAAATCGGTAAGTTTCCCAAAACAATTGCCATTGATACCTGGGGCGTTGATTATGTTCTGCTTGATGAAAGCAAAAAAGAAATACTCCCTGCCGTTTCATACCGTGACGGAAGAACAGAGGAAAGTTCAAGAGCTGTTAATGCAATTATCTCACAAGCCGAGCTTTATTCACGCACGGGCATACAGAAGCAGAACTTCAACACGATTTATCAGCTGTATTGTGACAGGAAAAGCGGTAAGCTGTCAAAGGCAAAGCATTTTCTTATGATGCCTGAATACCTTTCATTTAAGCTTTCAGGGCAAATCAGAAACGAATACACCAACGCAACTACTGCTAACCTTGTAAATGCTGAAAGTAAGCGGTGGGATAAATATATTCTTGATAAGCTCGACTTACCTGAAGGCATTTTCTGCGAGCTTTCTCTCCCCGGCACAGTCGTTGGCAATTTCACAGATGAAGTTAAAGCTGAAATCGGATTTGACAGTACGGTTATTCTTTGCCCGTCACACGATACGGCTTCTGCTGTTGCGGCTTGCCCCGTTTACGGTGAAAGTGTATATATTTCATCAGGCACCTGGAGCCTCATAGGTACAGAAAATCCTGTTCCCGTACTCACCGAAAAGGCACTTGAAGCTAACTTTACCAACGAGGGCGGAATCGAATATCGCTTCCGTTTCCTCAAAAACATTATGGGTATGTGGCTGCTTCAGAATATCCGCAGAAACATAAATAAAGAGCTTACCTACGATGAAATGATGAACCTTGCAATGAAAAGCACATTCACAGAAAAAATTGACCCGAACGCACCTGAATTTGTTGCTCCCGAAAATATGCTTGAGTCAGTGAGAATTTATCTTGGCAAACCCGATTTGTCGCTCCCTGATGTGCTTTCGAGCATTTATCATTCACTTGCAGATTCTTACAGAAAGGCAGTAGACGAAATCGAGAGCATCAGCGGAAAGGAAATCAAGGCAATTCACATTGTTGGCGGAGGAAGCAAAGATAAATATCTCAATAGGCTCACCGCTGAATATACGGGCAAAAAAGTTTATACGGGTCTTATAGAGGCTACAGCAACAGGCAATATTATTTCACAGATTATGAGTGACAAAAAAATTACTCTCACCGAAGCAAGAGAAATAGTAAAATCAACCTTTGATGTTAAGGAGGCAGTTTTATGAACAGATACAATGAAGCAAAAGAAATATATGCACGATATGGAATAGACACGGAAAAGGCACTTGAAATACTAAAAAATGTGTGCGTTTCGGTCCATTGCTGGCAAGGCGATGATGTTATCGGCTTCGACAGTAAAGAGGCACTTTCCGGAGGCATTCAGACTACAGGCAACTATCCCGGCAAGGCAAGAACACCCGATGAGCTTATGGCAGACTATGACAAGGCATTTTCACTTATGCCCGGCAAAAAGAAATTAAACCTTCACGCTTCTTATGCTGTTTTTGAAGAAGGCGAAGCAGTGGGCAGAGATAAAATTGAGCCCAAGCACTTTAAAAAATGGGTGGACTTTGCCCAAAAAAGAAATATGGGTATTGACTTTAACCCCACATTCTTTTCGCACCCTATGGTAAAGGATAATCTCACTCTTTCCTCACCTGATGAAGAAGTGCGTACATATTGGGTAAATCACGGCAAGGCCTGTCTTAAAATTGCAGAATACTTTGCCGAGGGAACAGGCATTCCCTGTGTTATGAATATATGGATTCCCGACGGCTACAAGGACATCCCTGCTGACAGACTTTCACCCAGAGCACGATTTAAAAAGAGCCTTGATGAGATTCTTGACACTCCCTACGATAAGAGCAAGGTTTATGTTACTCTTGAATCAAAGGTTTTCGGTATCGGTCTTGAAAGCTACACCGTAGGCTCAGCTGAATTCTGCCTTTCCTATTCCGATTACAAGGGTATCACGCCTCTTATGGATAACGGTCATTATCATCCTACGGAAATGGTAAGCGACAAGATTTCTTCACTTCTCCTCTTTAACGAAAAGATTGCCCTTCACGTTACAAGAGCAGTCCGTTGGGACAGTGACCATGTAGTAATCTTTGACGATGAAACAAAAGAGATTGCAAAGGAAATCGTGAGAAACGATGCTCTCGACAGAGTATTTATAGCTACAGACTATTTCGATGCGTCAATCAACCGTATTTCCGCTTGGGTAACAGGTGTAAGAAGTGTACAGAAAGCACTGCTCTTTGCACTTTTACAGCCCGATGAAAAGCTCCGTCAGTTACAGAACGAGAGCAGCTTCACGGAGATTATGTATCTTCAGGAGGAAATGAAAACTGCACCCTTCGGTGATATATGGAACGAGTATCTCCAAAGAGAAGGCACTCCCAAGGATTATCTCGCAGAAGTAAAAAAATATGAACAGGAAGAATTGGTAAAAAGAGTATGAAAGATATTATGACGGCTCCCTTTGTGGAAGAAATGAAAAAGACCACCGCAAATATGTACCGTCTCGGCTGGGACGAAAGAAACGGCGGTAACATCAGTTATATGCTCGATAAAAATGAGGTTGCAGAATATCTTGACCTTGACAATGTTATCCGCACAATTCCTACGGGCTTTGATGCAACTGACCTTATCGGCAAGATTTTCATTGTTACAGGTACCGGCAAGTATTTCAAAAATGTTGAGTCTGATCCCGAAACAAACCTCGGTATTATCCGTATCGAAAAGGACGGCACAACAGCCGAGCTTCTCTGGGGCTATAAAGACGGCGGTAAGTTTACAAGCGAGCTTCCTGCACATCTTATGAGCCATATGGCAAGACTTAAGGTTGACCCCGAAAACAGAGTTGTTATGCACTCACATCCTACACATACCCTTGCTATGAACTATGTTCACGAATTAGATGAAAAGAAATTCACTCATACTCTTTGGGAAATGTGCACCGAATGTATTGTTGTTTTCCCTGACGGTGTAGGTGTACTTCCCTGGATGCTTTGCGGTACAAACGAAATCGGTGAGGCAACGGCAAAGAAAATGGAAGACGTCAGACTCGTTGTATGGGGAATGCACGGAATTTACGGCGCAGGAAAAACAATGGACGAAACCTTCGGACTCATTGAAACCGTTGAAAAGGCAGCTCAGATTTTTATGCTGACGGCACATCTGCCAAGAATCAACACAATAAAAGATGAAGAAATGGTTGAGCTTGCAGAGTTTTTTGGAGTGAATTACAGAAAAGATTTTTTGAATATATAACAAATATCAAAGCTCCCTACCTAGGCAAAACCGATTCAGGGAGCTTTTTCCGTTATAGATTAATCCTTACCGCAGACACGCCGCCCATTTCAGGCTTTTTCTCCATAAAACCTTCGGGCATCTTGTCTTCATAGCTTTCCATGTATGTCGCCGAGCCGAGATAAGCAGAAATGTTAGTCCTCGGTATAATAACCCAATCAGAGTCAGGCTCTTTGTTTGCAATATAGTATTCGGCAAGTGTAATCATAAGCCTTTCAGTTTTCACATTTACACCGTAAGCCTTGATTTTTTGCAGAGCTTCATCTGGCAGTACAACCGCCTCAGTACGAAGCGGACCGAGAACAAGTGCATCAGCAATAGCCGTATCAAAAAGTAAAGGGAAATCAGCTGATGAACGGTTGTTGTAAATGGAATACTGAAACTGTATCAGCTTGTTAGCCCAAGTGCCTTCAATAGCTTTCAAGGTCTTCTTTTCGGTAAAGCAGTGAAGCTTTTTTGTAATATCCTCTTTGTTTTTCTTGATGTATACGGAAAGAGAATGTAAGTATCTGTAATACCAACCTGCACCATCTTCATCAACAATATCTGGAAACTCACTGTGAAGTTCAGGGAATGATGTGTGAAACTTCAAAGCTTTGTTTGTTACTGCTTCATAAGGCAGACTGCACCAAGCACATAAGAAATTCCTTGCTTCTTCTGTTCTCTCATAAGGGTCATCGGTACGAAGTGTGCCGTCAGCATTATGAAAAAGATAACCTCTTGCAAGAATGGTAAATATACGGTTGAAGCCCTTGTTCTGCTTAATCATTCTTACTGTAAATCTACCTATGAAAGCAGTCGATTGCTTGTTTTCTGCATTGAAGACGGGAGCATCGGTATATGCCTTGAATTCAAGCCATTCGTTAGTCATAACTCTTCTCTCCCTTCCTTGCAAATCTTGTGATGTGCCTGTAGTAAGCATCATAAAGAAAATCACGCTCGCCGAGTGCAACAATGTATTTTACGGAAGCGTTAAAAGAGATAACATGTGTTTCAATTATTCTTGCAGCTTCCCTTGAAACTGTTTCACGGTAGTTGCCTACAGGATTTCTGAGATAGGCTTTTACCATCAATGTCAGCTCCTCGGAATCGTTAGGATACTGCATAGCTGAAGCATTTGCAGATATGTTGTAGTTACGGATTTCAGTAATGATGTCAGGCAACAATTTGTACCCGCCGAAACGGAAATCTGCAAAAATGTCATAATACTCTCTGTACTCTGTTTCGGGCAGATGCTTTATGAGAAAGGCGTATCTTTCATCCTCTTTCATAAAGTGCCAATTTTCGTTTCTTACTGCAGAATATATCTCATTTACTCTTTCTTCGGCCAGGTTAATGAATACTGCAGCAAGCTCGTCTGCTTCGTAATCGTTTTCCTTGTTCTGCATATACAGAATACGATTAATGTCATTGTGCTTTGCTTTGAGCTTGCTTGCGGCGTGTCGCCTTGACCGTATTCTTTTAAGGCATTCTTCATAATCTGCGATTACTCTGCCTACATAATCAAGAATCTTCGGGTCAAGCTTCTTTTCCCAACCGGGCTTTGCAAAAGTGAAAAGCTCACTTGCGTCTGCCTGACGAATTTCTGCCTTTGGTGTATTCTTTTTTAGCTCTCTTGCAAAATACGGAAGCTTTTCAAGGTTAGAGCTGACCTCATCCCAATTCTGACAGTCAAAGAATTTCTTGAAGCGTTCATCAAAGGTAGGCTCATACCAACGGCGTTTTCCTTCAGCTTTTTCGATAAGAGCCTTGTATTTAAGGAAGGATGTTCTTTCTGCTTTGTTGGTTTCAAGATATTCTGTTAAATCCGGCTTTATACCGCTTTTGGCAGAGTCTATCTCAAGACCGGTTAATATTTCAAGAACTTCCGTTTCCTTTTGGTATTGCTCCTTCTTTTCATCATCGGTGTTTTCATCATAGGCAATTATGCTTCGGTCAAGTGCCGCATTTGAAATCTGACCTACACGGGATGAAAATGTGTTTCGTATTGTTTCAAAGCGTTTGTACCAATCGTTTGCATCAGCGATAATAGGCTCTGCGGAGGGTATGCTTAAAAGAGGCAGATTACCGCCGAGTGATAAATCACCCTCACTGTAGTTGTTTGCAATACAAGATGTGAGCTTCGGCTCGGCTACTGTTTTAATCATATCACCGTCAAAGTCTGCACCGCCAAGCCTTTCGGCAAGGAGTGAAACAGAGTTTACCATAATTACATCCGTAAGACCTGAAAGATACTTTTCTCTGTAAGTGCCTACATTCTTTAACGGCTTAACAAGTGCTTCTTCATTTCTTGCAATATGGGGATTGCGAAGAAGAGCATAGATATCCTGCTCTGAATATACAGCACCGGGAGCATAAAACTCATTCGTGTCAAGGAATTCATTTCTAATATCTGCGTAAATATCAGGTCTTCCTCCGTTTTCTCTGATAAGCTCATAGAACAGTTCCATAATATCAGCAGCAAAGAAACGGTTGTCGCCGTCAACAAGTAAACGGCCTATGGAATAATCTTTAAGCAGACTCTCTGCCGCATCGTCAAGCTGACGGACAAAGTATGGCTCATTGATGAACTTTGGATTTCTTTTCAACAGCTCTGCAAGATGATAACTTCGGCTCTTTCTTCCGAATGTCCATTCATCAGCCTTTTCGGTAAAATACCTTATACGGGCATCTGTATCACGGCGAAGCTCATAATACCTCTGCTCTGTCGGCTTGGTCAGCCACATTCTTTCATCCTCAGAGGGAGAATGCTCCCATCCCAAGGGTAAATCATCAGGTCTGAATTCAGATGAAAGCATTTTGACAGTATTAAGGAACTGATAATTAAGCTCGGTTGTATCTTCTGCTTCTGTCTTGCTTACATTTGTGATGTATATGGTGTGCTCATAAGCACGGCAGAGCTGTACATATGTCTGCCAAGAAATATTATACTGTTTCAGCCACTTGTAACCCTTGAACTGACTTTCGGTAAGTATCATACAAAGGCTGTCAACTTGGTGCTTTCTTCCCCATATATCGGTTATTGCTTCAACGCCTGCTTCATTAAGCAAGGCTTTGAAATCGGTTTTGTGTACCATTCCCTTTATATATGGCATACGAATCTGAAAAGAGGAATGTTCTTTTTTACTGCCAATCTTTTTATTAAGTTCATCAGCAAACTCAGGTGAAATCAGTCCCATACCGTCAAAACGTGTGGTTTCAATATCACCCAAACATTCTGTTCTTTCATATTTCCTTATACTGCCTTCACCCGTAACATCCTTAACCGTTACATAAGAAACATCTTTTGTAATATGCTTCGGGTTAGGTACAATAGCAACATTTTCAAGGAAGAACTTATCATCAGGCTCAACTCTGATACCCGACGAAAACAAAAGTCCGTTATATGCATAGAGCTTTGAAAGCTCACAGACATCAATTTTTAGATTAAGGGTTATTCTGCGTGTAATTTCATCATAAAGGTCAGCACGGACAAAAGAGAGCTTTGCATTTCTGCTCATAGAGGCAGAACGTTCAAAGGCAAGATATTTATGCTGACCGCCACCAAGGTCAAGACAAATACCTTCAGGGCGGAACATGGATTCAGCCTTTTTCTGTCTTAATGCATTTTTCGGGAACTCTGCACTTCGGTCAAAGATACCTGCAAAATCAAGATAGATAATTGCGTCGTACAAATCGCCAATTATCAGCTCATCACCTTTTGGCGAATAACCGTCTCTGTGAAGCATTGACATCAGCTGATAAAAAACGGCATTATCATCCTGATATGTTTCACCGTGATTCAATAATACACTTGCAGTTTCCGCTTTGTTGAGATTAAAAGAGTAAATATCTTCGCCAACAGGCTTGGCGTAAGCAAGAATTGCTTTTGCGGACAGCATGGGTATTTTATATCTTACACCGGTCATAGCTTCACCTCCTGAAATGATTATTACAAGTATACTACAACAGTACATAAATTTCAATATTTTGGTATATGAATACTGCGTCACATTTTTTGAAGAGTATACAAAAACTGCCCTCACAGAGAGAGCAGTTTGGAAAATGTTGAACTTAACAAATTGGAAAACTGTCAGACTCAATTGAGTTCTGCAATTTTTTCTTCAAGTTTCTGAACAAACTGACCGACAAAATAACCGTCAATGAATCGGTGGTTTACGTCAAGAGTCATATTGATAATGTACTTGCCGTTTTGCTCAGTATATTTACCCCAGACAAGGATCGGTGCGGTGTCGTCCTTCAGCTTCGGGTCGGTATAATCACGCTCGTTTGAACACATTGTAATATCCGCCCAAGGGATGCACGAAAAAACAATCTGCGATTCTCTTAAGCCGCAGAGGGAATGTACCGATAACGGATTGTTTTCACTTTCCTTGCGTGCATTTGTTGCAAATTCAATAATATCTCCGTCGCAGGGAAGTGATACCATATGAAAGCTTGTTGCGCCTTTTTTCAAATCGGTGAAGCAAGGTACACGGCGGTCAATTTTAAATACCTTATTATCTTCAGTTTCAAGAAGAAATTCATCTGTTTCATTTATTGACTGTGTACATAAATATATGAGTGAATAATAGAAAGATATTTTGTTTTTTCTTGTAAATGCAAGCAGATTGGTTACATCAATATTAAATGCTACGCAGTAATGCGGAGTTGCAATGTTTGAATAAAACTCAAAATGTTCTTTTCTTTCCCAAGTATTTATATCAATT
>JAZPYL010000061.1:0-14565 GCA_045544175.1 Acutalibacteraceae bacterium
TTGTTTTTTCTTGTAAATGCAAGCAGATTGGTTACATCAATATTAAATGCTACGCAGTAATGCGGAGTTGCAATGTTTGAATAAAACTCAAAATGTTCTTTTCTTTCCCAAGTATTTATATCAATTTCTTTTCTCATACAACCATCTCCGTAATAACTAATTTGTTTATATCATTATACCACACAAGTCCACTAAATTTCAATCTGTTACATACACCTGTTACTTCAAAAGTAGCAGGTGCTTTTTTTATGCCTAAAATTGTGATTTTGGGTATATGAATACTGCGTTAGATTTTCGGTAGTTGGTCAAAATGACCAACTACCACTTGTGCTCTTATTTTCTTCAAAGGTCCATTTTGACCCTTTGATTTTATATCGTATTCCCCAGTGGGTCATCTTGGCCCACTGGAAGTTTTGTGTCAGATTTTTATAGTAGGTGACAAACATTGTCACCTACTAACTTTATATAAAAATATGATTGTGAAAAGAGTGTTTTTCGCAAGAGATTCCTTTATCTGACGTGCTTGCAGCAGGTGTTTTATGAGCATAAAAATAACTGCCCTCACGTAGAGAGCAGTTGGAAGTATTCTGTTCGACAAATTGGAATTTATCTGTCTAATGAATTGTAAAATCTAATTATTTCCTCACACATTTCGTTGCTTTTATAATGATGAATGTAATGCCCGCAATCATAACTAATCAACTTGGCATTTTGAATTGATGCAAATTCTTTCTGTGCATCAGACCAATGTCCTTTTGTTTGCTTCCCATTTGACGCAAACAGTAAGACTGGACATTTTGCATATCCAGCTTTTTCTACAATACGTACATTGCTTAAAATTTCTTTGGATTCATTGATACAGCAGATATTAAAAGCGTTTCTCTTTCTCAGAAGCTTGTGCTGCTTAATTTCAAATTTAGTTAAGCAAGGATTATTTAACGGACATAGCAATCCTTGTAGTTTATATTTTGTGGCAAACTTCATCAATCTTATCTTTTTTTCAACCATTTCATCAGTCCATGCGCTATAAGTCAAAGGTGTACACATATCATTTCCGATTATTGCCATTACATTATCGGGATACATCTGCGCCCATCTCAATGCTTCTATACCAGACATAGAATGTGGCAATAAAATGTATGGTCCATTTTCACCCATAGCTTCCAAAGCTTTCCTTTGCGTTGAAACAATCGTATCTATATCGGCAGGAGAATCAAAGATGTCCGAATATCCGTATCCGAACTTTTCTATTACAATCACTCTGAAGTTTTTGGACAACTTTTCATAAAGGATTTTGAAATCGTATACAGGAGCAACCGTCCCTGAACCTGACATAAGCACAATCTTAGGGGTGCCAATATTTCCTGTCCTATATATATGAATGTTATGTCCATCTACATTCACAAGCTCGCCGTTGCATTTCAAAGTTGTATTCATTTATAGCATCACCAGCAAATTCTTATTTGGTCGAACTCATTATACCACAACCACATCACAAATTTCAATCCGTTACATACACCTGTTACTTCAACAGTAGCAGGTGCTTTTTTTATACCTAAAATTGTGATTTTGAGTATATGAATACTGCGTCACATTTTTTTGCAGTACAACAAAATTTTTAAAGAAAGGAGGTACCCCTTATGCAAACAATCAACCTTACCCTTAAGCAATTTGCAGAAATCAAGACAATGCTTAAAAGCCAATGCTGTAACTGTTATCAGGGCAACTGTCTGCTTCTTGATGACGGTGACACTCACACCTGTCCTCAGCTCATAACACCGAGCCATATTATCTGCAGATATTTTCTTGATGCAGTTCTCCCTGCCGATAAGACGTTGCTGAAAGATTTAAGAAGTGAGTCGGTAGTAATGATGGTCTGTTCTCTTTGCGGTAAGAAAACAGAGCGAACAGGCAGAAATCAGAAGTTCTGTCCCGACTGTGCAAAGAAGAAACAGCGACAGAGAAATGCAGAATATATGTCTGCAAAAAGGTCTCGGGTGGATGTTTATGATGTCCTGAAGCCGCCAAAATAAAGGCTTAAAAACGGCAGAAGGACACAGGCAATATACTTTTATGTTATTGCATTTTAAAACATCCACACACAATTGGCAAACATTTTACAACAAAAATCTAAAACCCGAACAAACGAACAAACCATTACAAAGCCCTATGCTACTGCCTTGCGGTGTTCGTATTTGTAGCGTACACTGTGGCACATTGTACGGATAAAACCCGAACAGATAAAAGCTTTGTGCTATTGGTTTGTGTGCGCCTTGTACGGATGTTCGGAAAATCATTACAAGAAAGAGGTAAAAATTTGGAAAACTATTTATACTATTCAGACCCGTTCTTTGCATATAACAATGCACTGTATATTGAAAAGACGATAAACGGTAAGCCGGTCAACATTAAGCTCAGTAATTTCCTTGCAAGGATAACCGAGGATGTTACCTGCACCAACGGAGCCGAGAACGAAAGATTTCTTTCTATTGTCGGCACAGACGAGAAAGGTAATGACCTTCGCAAAATAACGGTACCCCTGAAAAACTTCGCACAGCTTGATTGGGCTCAGGAGCATTGGGGCATCAACTGTGTTATCGAATCAGGCTACGGCAACCGTGATAATCTTCGTCAGGCGATTCAGTCAACGGCAAAGTACGCAGAAGCAAAAACTATTTACGGTACAACAGGCTGGTGGGAAACTGCAACGGGCTGGCAGTTCTGCATGCCCGGTAACAGCAATGCAGAGGTTGAACTGACGGAAAAGACAAAGGGTTATTCATTTAAAACTGATGCAGATATAACCGAGACAATGAACCTGATGAAAGTCTTACCGTACTCCGTTGCACCGAAAGAGATTATGTTCCCTATGCTATCTTACACATTAGTCAGTATCCTCGGCACCTTTATGGCAAAGGCGGGCAAGGAAACGAAAACTGTAATTATGCTTTACGGAAAAACAGGCTCAATGAAAACAACACTATCGCTTTTAATCAATTCTCTCTTCGGCAGGTTCAATGAAGATAATATCCCGATGAATTTCCGTGACACACCAAAGAGTATTCTGAACTATTGCTTCACTCTTAAGGACTGTGCAGTTATCATTGACGATTATCATCCCGGCTCAGGCAGAGAACAGTCAGCACAGGATGCAACCACTCAGGCTCTCATCCGTGGTATTTGTAACAGAGAAGCAAGAGGCACTCTTGATAAAAGCGGAAGACAAAGAGCGGCCAAAAGACCGCAGTGTAATGTGATAATGACTGCAGAGTATCTTCCCAATGTGGGTGAAAGCGGTGTGGCAAGATTCCTTTCTCTTGAGCTCAAGCCCGGCGACATTAACCTTAATGACCTTACAAAGTATCAGAAGGAAGCTGAAGAAGGAACCTTATCACACTTTACTTTCCTTGCAACTGAAATGCTGAAGGCAAAATTTCTTGACAAAGAAAACGGAGTGAAAGAGCTTTTAGAAAAACTCAAAAGCGGTTTTCTTTCTAACAGAAAGTTTTACAAAGCCAAAGCTGATGAAATGAATTTTCATATCAGACCGAGATTATGTGACGACCTTGCAAATTTAAGAATCGGCTTTGAGCTTTACTGTGAAACTCTTTTGTACTATGAAGGCATCACTGCAGAAACAAAAACAGCAATGTTAAATGAGCTTGACGGAATTTTATTGAGACTCGCTGTGTCACAGCAGGCACTCACAGAAACTGAACAGCCGACAGAAATATTTATCCGTAAGCTTCGCTGTCTTATTGATGTGGGTAAAGTAAATCTTGTTGAGCGTATGATAAGACCGATTGATATGCCGAGAAACCTTGTCGGATATTATGACGATGAAAACTTTTACTTTGAATCTGATGCGGCTTATGCGGCAGTCATAAAATCCTGTTACGATGTCGGTGAGCATTTCCCGTTAACACAGAAAGCATTAGTCAAAGCTCTTAAGAATGAAGGAGTCAGCATCTGTTCAAAGGGAGAATGCACAAGGAATGTCAGAGTGTTCGGTACACCCAAGAGGCTTATCTGCATTTCAAAGGAAACCTTTTACAAAAATTTACCGACTGATGAGGATGAAGATTCAGAAGATGAAGACTTACCATTTGGTCCCGGTAAGATAATAACCATTGAAGAAAGCGAGCCTGAACAGCTCGCCTTTTCTTATGCAGCAGGTAATTAAACGAGGACAAACCAATGCCTGCTTTTAATGTTTGGATTTTGGTCCGAAGTTTAGCAAGCATTGGATTTGTATCCTCAAATCCGTAAAAACAGAGCGTTTTTACCACCACACCCCAACACAAAAATCAAAGAAAGGAGAAGTCCTATGTCAAAAAGAAAAAGAGAAATTGATTTTCATGTCTATCTTAATGAAGAAGAAAATGAAGTGTTAAACAAATTTTGTAAGGTTATGAAAACTGATCGAAGCAAAATTATCAGAGCTATGATTTTAGGTACAAGGCTTGTTGAAGCTCCGCCTGTTGATTACAAACAATTTATCATTGAACTTCGCAGAGTCGGTACTAATCTTAATCAGCTTACTGCTAAAGCAAATGCAATCGGTTTTATTGACCGTAATGAGTGCAAGGAAGTTTTATCTGAGGTTCGTTCACTTGAATCGGATATCGCAAAATATTTTAAACCGGGTAAAGGGAGATTTGTTTAATGGCAGTTACAAGAATATGGCCAATAAAAAATAACATTCATCAGGTTGTGTCTTACGCTGCTAATAAAAGTAAAACTGACTTATCAAAATATTCTGACCTCGTTTCATCACTTCACTATGCCGCCGACAAGGACAAAACAAATCTGGAAAACGAACAACGACTTCTTGTTGACGGCATTAACTGTGACCCTGACATTGCTGCACAGCAGATGATTGATACAAAAGAAATGTATGGAAAGACGGGAGGCATTGTTGCTTACCACGCATATATTTCCTTCAAGCCGGGAGAGGTTACACCCGAAGAAGCACAGCAGGTTGCAATGGAAGTTGCAAGTAAGATGTGGGCAAAAGATTATGAGATGGTTGTTGCCACCCATCTGAATGCTAATTGTGTTCACTGTCATATCGTCATTAATTCTGTTTCAATGACTGACGGAAGAAAGATGAATGAAGACAGAGCGATGTACCGTTTGTTCAGAAAGACGAGTGATGAAATCTGTCTTGAACACGGCTTGTCTGTTATTGAAAATCCGAAGGGCAAAAGAATACCCTACAATGTTTACAAGGCAAAGCAGAAAGGTATCAAAACAAAATATGATTATATGCGTGAAGATATTGATTACGCTATTCCGAGAAGCAGAAGTATAAAACAGTTTTTCAGAATTATGAGTCAGAAGGGTTATTGGTTTGATGACGGAAAGATTGGTTACCGTACCGATAAGCACGGGGTTAAGCTTTCAAACCTTGGTGATGAATACTCTTATGAAAGTCTTTGGGATAGAATTAACCATCAGAGTCTTTATGAAGTAGATGAAAATTTTTATAACTATACCCGTGCAAATAATTATCTGCGTAACCAAACTTTTATTTATTGTTACAAGGGTTATGAGTTTAAAGAATCAGCAGAGCATTATCGTCACCCTGAAACTTTTAACAGAACTGTTTCTGATTTTACAAAGCTGATTGTGGGCGGAGCCGTACTCGGTGCACCTGTTATCTCTCTTTTATTTCTTGCTCTTCTCTTTGTGGGAGCAATAGCTGAAAAGAATAACTGCAACCCGCACCCGTTCTCACCGAAGATGAAATATTCAGCACCGAGGATAGAATTTATGAATAAACAGATTGAGCTTGCAATAAACGAAAAGCTTTATGACTTTGCCGAGGTTGATAAATTCATTTCAAGAACAGAGATTCGTATGGAGGAGCTTAAAACTCAGCGAAACAAAATTTACAACCAAATCAGAAGATGCAAAGACCCGACGGCTAAGGAAGACCTTATTGACCGTCGGGATTTTCTTACGTGTGAAATCGGCATACTGCGTGAAAAGATTAACATTGCAAAAAGAATCATCAAAGACAGACCGGGAATTGAGGAAAACCTTGAAGCGGAGAAAGCACTTATCCGTGAATGGTACTTTCCCGAGAGAACTCAGGTCAAAGAAAAACATTATGAAGGGAGGTAGATGCTATGAACGCTGAAGAATTATGCAAGAAAATGCAGGAAGAGAAAAAGGCTGACAGTGATGAGTATTATGAAGAAGAAATGTCATCAAGCGAATATTTTTCCAAGTATTCGGGTACACCTCGGTACTCTGTCAGAAAACACTTACAGATTATCAGAGCAGAACAGAAAAAGTATAAAAGAAATTATTAATTTTAATGGAGGTAAACTATGTTTAATCAAAAAATTAAATCACCGGTAAATATCCCGGTATCAAAAATTCATCCCTTTGAGGGAAATCCCTACAAGGTGCTTGACAATGAGGAAATGAACTTTCTCATTGAAAGCATACAGCAACAAGGTATCATTTCCCCTGTTGTTGTAAGACCGCTTGAAAACACAAAAGACGAATACGAGGTAATCTCAGGTCATCGAAGACTGAGAGCATCAGTGAAGGCAGGGCTGGAAACAGTACCTGCTTTTATTTATGCCATAAACCGTGATGAAGCGGCTATTATGCTTGTGGACAGTAATCTGCACAGAGAGCATATTCTCCCGTCAGAGAAGGCATTTGCTTACAAATTGAAGCTTGAAGCAATGAAGCATCAGGGTATCACTTGTGGACAAGTTGGCCACAAGTCACGGGATGAAATTTCAGATACAGACAGTGGTAGACAAATTCAACGTTATATTCGTCTGACTTATCTCATCCCCGAATTACTTGACCTTGTTGATGAAGAAAAAATCGCACTCACACCTGCGGTTGAGCTTTCATACCTTACCGACGAAGAACAGTATGCACTTCTCGGTGTCATTGAGGTTGAAGACAGAACACCCTCACTTTCACAGGCTGTCCGTTTCAAAAAACTAAGTCAGACGGGAAATCTTTTTGATGAAGATATTGAAACCATTATACAGGAAGATAAGGCAAATCAGAAGCCTATGTTTAAAGTATCTATGGAGAAGCTGCAAAAAGTTGCTCCTAAGATTAAGGATAAAGACTTTGAAAATTTTGTACTGAAAGCTTGTGAGCACTATTACAGATACCTTCTCCGTCAAAGAGACAGGGATTCGAGATAAGGAGGTGATGTTTATTGAAGATTAATGCAATTAAAAGAAATTATATTTCAAGCCTTGACGGTTTACCTTATTTGCTTACTCTGGAGATGGTGGCAGGTCTGACGGGATTTAATTATGAGACGTTAAAGAAATACTGTCAGAAAGGTACAATCAAGGCTCGAAAAATCGGAAGAGAATGGCGTGTCAGTCAGGACGATTTTCTAAAAATGGGACTCGGCACATTTGATGAAAATGATGTAAAACAGTAATATTGACTTGAGGGGTGTGAAAGCATCCCTCAAATACTTTTTCAGGAGGAAAAAATGAATAAGATTTATGTAGAAAAAAACAGCTTCTGTACCCGACTTTATATAGGTACAGATGCTAACGGAAAACCCAAATACAAAAAGCTAAAGGCTCAGACAGAGAAAGAGCTTGAGAAGAGAGTACGAGAATACAAGAACGCAATAGACAGCGGTCTTAACATTCTGAAAAATAATGATACCCTCATAAAATGGGTTAACCACTATCTTGAAACAATAGAAAGTGAGGTTATGTGTGATAATATCAAAGAGTCAGAATATAAAACTCTGAAAGCAAGATTGCAATACTTTGTAGATTACAAAGGCGGACTTCTTGCAAAAACAAAGCTCAACGATATTCTTCCTTCTCACATTCAGCCCGCCATAAACGAATTATACAAGAAGAATCCGTCAACAGGCAAAACTACGGCGAAGAAAACTATTCAAAGATATATCAGAGCTCTCGCTAATGTGTTTGAATTTGCAAGAAAAGAGAGAGCTTATAATTTCTGTAATCCCTGCGAGGATTTGAAAATCCCTAAAAATTCAGTCACCAAAACCCGTACAGCTATAAATAAGCATACTATCCAACTGATCCTTACTACTGAACACAGAGCAAAGCTTCCTGCTTGTATAATGCTACTTGCAGGTCTCAGACGAGGTGAACTTACGGCTCTGACTTGGTTTGATATTGACTTCAAGAACAAAATCATCAATGTTAATAAATCCTATGATTTCAAACAGTGCGAATTAAAGGAAACTAAAACCAAAGCCGGTATGAGAAAAATACCTATGAATGATTTTCTTTGCAATTTACTTCTTGAAGCTAAAAAGCATTCTAAGGGCTCCTATGTCGTTCAGAAGGCTTACGGAGGAAGAATGACGGAAACAGCGTGGAAACGACTTTTCGAGAGCTATATGGAAGCGTTAAGGGTAGCTGACGGTGCAGATGAGAACAACCTCTGCTTTGCGGATGAGTGCTTTGAAGAATTCACCGCACATCAGCTCCGTCACACCTACTGTTCTATGCTTCAATGGTCAGGTGTTGATATTAAAACAGCACAGGAGCTTATGGGACACAGTGAGTATGGTGTTACTGCAAACATTTACACTCATGTTGATGATGCTACCAAAACCAATGCCGCTATGCTGCAGGACAAATTTATAAAGGAAACCTTGGTTTCATAAACGATTAAGAGCAGAATGATCTTATTGCCATTCTGCTCTATTTTTTTACGTTATAAATATCAATAAAACAAGTCTTAAAAACATCAAAATTACGGCACGCGGTAAAAAACACCCTAAAAAACGCTATATTTTAAATTAACCCAAAGTTCAAAACCCCTTATTACAACAGGGCTCGCGGTCTTTTGCGGGGGACATATCGGGGGACATATAGTGCTCGAAAATGTACGATATTTTACGGTAAATTGCGATTTTAGCAAAATTGATTTTAGGTATGAAAAAAGCCCGAAACCCTTGTAAAATCAAGGTTTTTCGGACTTTTCTTTGGCAGGGGCAGAAGGGCTCGAACCCTCGGCACGCGGTTTTGGAGACCGCTGCTCTACCAACTGAGCTATACCCCTATATTAAATTTGGTGGGCCATCAGGGACTCGAACCCCGGACCGACCGGTTATGAGCCGGTTGCTCTAACCAACTGAGCTAATGGCCCATGCTGTCAGCTGACTTTTGATAGTATATCAAACTATACCCTTTTTGTCAATAGATTTTCGCAAATTAATGTTTCATATTTTTAAAAATATCAACTCGATTATATGATAGAAACCTCCTTTACTGAAAAAACAAAAGCCACCCTTTTAGAGTGGCTTTTATAATTACAAAAGGATAAATTATTTGAGTGTTGCCTTTGCGCCAGCTTCTTCGAGCTTCTTAGCAGCAGCTTCAGCGTCATCCTTAGACATAGCTTCCTTGATAACCTTGGGAGCGCCGTCAACAGCTTCCTTAGCTTCCTTGAGGCCAAGACCTGTGATTTCACGAACAACCTTGATAACAGCGATCTTGTTAGCACCGCATTCTGTGAGTTCAAGGTCAAATTCTGTCTTTTCTTCTGCTGCAGCAGCTTCAGTTGCTACAGGGCCGGCAGCTACAACTGCAGCTGCAGCTGATACGCCGAATTCATCTTCAACAGCATGTACGAGCTCTGAGAGTTCGAGAACTGTGAGAGTCTTAAGTTCTTCAATAATAGCAGTAATTTTTTCTGATGCCATGGTAGTTTACCTCCAAGTAATTTGTAATTTTAAAATTTTGTTTATGCTTCAGCGGGAGCTTCAGCAGGAGCAGCTTCGCCGTCTTTGTCGACGATAGCCTGGATAGCACGTGCGAATGCTGAGATCGGAGCCTGGAAAGCACCGAGAACGTTTGCAAGAAGTACTTCACGTGAGGGAAGCTTAGCAAGACCGCTGATTTTAGCAACGTCAATTACTTCCTTGTCGATAAAGCCATTCTTAATTTCGAATCCTTTGTGTGTGTCTGCAAACTTGCTGAGAATACGAGCTGCAGCAACATAATCATCTGCACTTGTTGCAATAGCTGTTGTGCCCTCAAGGACTGAATCAAGACCGTTAAGTTCAGTACCGCCGATAGCAAGACGTAAGAGTGTGTTCTTAACAACAGTGTACTCTACACCTGCTTCACGAAGCTCCTTACGGAGAGCTGTATCGTCAGCAACGTTGATACCCTTATAGTCTACGATAACGCCTGCGATGGAGTTATTGAGTCTTTCTGTGAGTTCAGCAACAACCTGTTTCTTCTGTTCTAAAACGATAGCACTTGGCAAATGAATTCACCTCCTGTAATAATTTGTACCCTTGGTGTGAGAAATAAGAAAACCCTTTCCCTCAAACCGAGAGAAAGGGTGACATAGTTAAATAGAGTAAATCTAAATTAATTATGCTCCGTTCCTCGGCAGGCGGCAATTAAGCCATTAAGTCTTACACCTGCTGTCTTAGGGCTGGACAGCTTAAATATAATACCATAACATTATTTAAATGTCAAGCATTATTTGATTTTTTATTCAGCGTTAACAGCAGAACCAACCTTGTTAGGATTAATCTTAACACCGGGGCCCATTGTTGCAGTAACAACGCATGAACGGATGTACTGACCCTTTGCAGCTGCGGGCTTAGCCTTGATGATAGCATCAAGGAGCGTTGTAAAGTTTTCGTTGAGCTTTTCAACACCGAATGAAGCCTTGCCGATGGGGCAGTGAATGATGTTTGTCTTATCAAGACGGTACTCAATCTTACCTGCCTTAGCTTCAGTAACAGCCTGAGCTACGTTAGGAGTAACAGTACCTGCCTTGGGGCTGGGCATAAGACCGCGAGGACCGAGAACCTTACCGAGACGGCCTACAAGACCCATCATGCTGGGATGTGCGATAGCAACATCGAAATCCATCCAGCCTTCGCCCTGGATCTTTGCAACGAGGTCTTCAGCGCCTACAACTTCTGCGCCTGCAGCCTCAGCTGCCTTTGCTTCTTCGCCCTTAGCGAAAACAGCAACACGTACAGTCTTACCTGTACCGTTGGGAAGAACAACTGCGCCACGAACCTGCTGATCAGCATGACGTGAGTCAACACCGAGGCGAACGTGTGCTTCAATTGTTTCATCAAACTTTGCGGTAGCAGTCTTAATAGCTAAATCAAGTGCTTCCGCAGGATCGTAAAGATTTGTTTTGTCGACGAGCTTAGCGCCCTCAACATATTTTTTACCATGTTTCATTGTCTTTCATCCTCCTATAGAGTGGTTAAATCGGATTTTTCCTCCCACCCGGAAGCATTAGTCAGCGACTACTATGCCCATTGAGCGAGCTGTACCGGCAATCATACTCATAGCTGCTTCTACGCTTGCAGCGTTGAGGTCCGGCATCTTCTGCTCAGCAATTTTTCTAACCTGCTCACCGGTAATTGTTGCGACCTTAGTTCTGTTGGGTACACCAGAACCGCTTTCAATGCCGCATGCCTTTTTGATAAGAACTGCTGCGGGCGGTGTCTTAGTGATGAATGAGAATGTACGGTCAGCGTAAACTGTGATGACAACGGGGATAATAAGACCGATGTCATTCTTTGTGCGCTCGTTGAATTCCTTTGTAAATGCCATGATGTTAACACCGTGCTGACCGAGAGCCGGACCAACAGGCGGTGCCGGAGTAGCTTTACCTGCAGGAATCTGGAGCTTAATTAAACCTACAACCTTTTGAGCCATTTTTTTGCACCTCCAAATTTATGTGGTTGATGGCGACCTGCACTGAATTTACAAGTCTCCCACAGGGAGAACAATCTCCCTCGTCATAATAAACGGCTTAAGCCGAAAATTATCACCATTAGTTTTTTATTCAGCGACCTCAATCTGATTGAGTCCGAGTTCGACAGGTGTTTCTCTGCCGAGCATGGAAATCATTACAACAACTACTTCCTTAACGGTGTCAATTGAATCAACAATACCGCTGTAGCCGTCAAAAGGACCGCTTAAGATGTTTACGAAGTCCCCTACCTTGTAGTTAACTTCGATTGTTCTCTTTTCAATGCCGAGGTTTATAACCTCTTCATCGCTGAGAGGAACAGGTTTGCTTCCGGGACCGACAAATCCCGTAACGCCGCGGGTATTTCTGATTACATACCAAGCTTCATCTGTCATTGAGAGCTCTTCTTCTTCAAACTCACCGCGTTTCTTGTAGATACAGGCAACCTTTACCATAACATAACCGGGGAAAAGCTTACGTTCAATCTCACGGACTTTATCATCCTTGATTTCGGTAACTGTTTCAACAGGAATTCTTACTTCAAAGATCTGATCCTGCATCTTACGGTTTTCTACAACCGTTAAAATGTTTGAGGCTACTTTGTTTTCGTAACCCGAGTAGGTGTGTACTACAAACCATCTGGCGTTATCAGCCATCGTTACACCTCCAACTAACCGCTAATAATTTTTCTGATGCTCAAAAACTGAATTATTCAGCTTTTGCTTCCTCAGTTGCTTCTTCCTTTGATTCATCTGCATCTTCTGTAGTTTCATCGGATTCAGCGGTTTCTTCTTCTGTCTCATGATCATGGTCATGGTCATGATCGTGTTCATCTCCTACGGTTTCGGAAACTGATGTGTCCTCACCTGTTGCAAGCTGCTTGAGACCGCCGATACCGGCTGAAAGGCCCTGGTCAATACCGTATACGATAAGACCTACGATTGCAACTACGAGAAGAACTATACCTGTGCTCTTAAGAACAGTTTTGGCATCGGGCCATACAATTTTCTTGCATTCACCTTTGAAATCCTTGAAAAATTTCTTTGTACCCTTACCTGTGCGGACGAAGAAGTTTGGCTTGTCTTTCTTATTAGTGTTACCCTTTGCGGCTTTAGCTACCTTAGCAGCTGCGCTTTCTTCAGTTGTGGCCTTTTCAACATCCGAATTCTGAGCAACTTTCTTATTATTGTCAGCCATCATTCTACCTCCTGTTTTATTTGGTTTCTTTGTGGAGAGTGTGCTTCTTGCAGAATCTGCAATACTTGTTCATCTCCAACCTGTCAGGATTGTTCTTTTTGTTTTTCATTGTGTTGTAATTGCGCTGTTTGCACTCTGTGCAAGATAAAGTAATTTTTACTCTCATGAACGGCACCTCCATTATAGGATATTAGCAGTCAAACGAAAGCAACACTTTTCTTCCGCTGTGACTTAGTAAGGCCTCCCTCTATTTCAGGGCACAAAAATAAAGCCCTCTGCAAGAGGTACGAGTAGTTTACCACATCTTTCTCCTGCAGTCAAGGGCTTTTTCCGATTTTTTTACAAAAAAATGTAATATTTTCAAATTATGATCTGATCGAAGAAAATCAATCGATTACTGTAACTGTTTTCATAGTAACGGGAACTACAGGCTTTGCCCTTTCGCCCATACTGTTAAAGGTTCTTGGAATGTCAAGGAATGAATCTACAACATCCATACCCTCTGTTACCTTACCGAATGCTGCATAGTTACCGTCGAGGAATGTGCAGTCATCGCTGTAGCAGATAAAGAACTGACTTGAAGCAGAATCGGGGTTCTGGCTTCTTGCCATTGAAATTACGCCCCTTGTATGTGATAAGGTATTCTGAGTAAAGCCGTTGGCAGCGAATTCGCCTTTGATATTCTTATCGCTTCCTCCCATGCCTGTACCGTCAGGGTCACCGCCCTGAGCCATAAAGCCGTCAACTATTCTGTGAAAGCCCACTCCATTGTAAAAGCCTTCTTTTGCAAGGCTGATAAAGTTTTCTACGGTTTCGGGTGCAAATTCGGGATAGAGCTCAATTGTAAACTCTCCGCCGTGTTCCATTGTAACTTTAACTTTAGACATATATAAATCCTCCTGTTTTTGTTGTCAGTATACTATTATAATGATTATAGGTAAAGTGTCAAGGTATTATGATGAAAAGATAGTTTTGAAATTATTGCACTTGTAAAACAAAAAAGAGACTGCTCTCTCAAGCAATCTCTTTTAACTGGTGCGGGTGTTCATAAGGGATTAGATAAACACATTTAAGAATAGGAATAACCGCCAAATAATTTTTTCTTATAATGATTTAATTCTTCGCGTATTGAGTTTCTATTTTCAGCATCTTTTATATAAACAAGACCAAAATTTAAAATATTAAAAGCTCTTGTTGTATCGGCGCTTATATTTTTTATACTTGTGCGACAGATTTCAGCTAATATTAACAAAGCCCAAGTGTATATAAACTCTTCACTAGAATCCATTTCTTTCATAGCGTATTTTCTATTGTTTTCCAATGCGATTAAATATTCATAGGCTTTATATGTATCTGTTTCATTGTGAGCAGACATTCGGAGAGCTAAACCATAAATAGTCTTTCCTTTAGTAGATGATAAACCATCTGATAAATCAAGAATAGATCTATATTCTTTTTTTATAACATATGCAAGTGCTAAATTATATGCGATTTCTTCAAGTCCATCATAAACAATTGAACCATTAATATTTTGCAAATCTCCATTTTCAAAATGTGCTTTTAGCTTTATAGCCCATAAATAGGCCTCTTTAAGAGCAGTAACAGTATCTTCGTTGTTTAACCCTTCAAATTCTATTG
>JAZPYL010000062.1:0-69236 GCA_045544175.1 Acutalibacteraceae bacterium
ATTAAAAATATGTTGGATAGCGACACATACTGCACCGATATTCTGATTCAGGTTTCGGCTATTAAAGCCGCCCTTGACGGGTTTAACAAAGAACTGCTTTCAAATCATATAAAAACCTGCGTTGCCGAAAACATAAAAAACGGAAACGATGAGGTTATTGATGAACTCGTAGAAACATTAAAAAAACTAATGAAATAAAGGAGAAAAATTATGTTACATCAAATTAAAGTTCCCGATATGCACTGTGAAAAATGTGTACAGCGCATCGACAATGCTCTTAAAGAGACAGGAATTAAATATTCCATAACTCTTGAAACACAAACTGTTACAGTTGACGGATGCGAACACTGTCTTAAAACAGCCCTTACAGAACTTGAAGATTTAGGTTTTACACCTACCGTTTAATTAAATACGGCAAAAGAAAAAGGAAGGTTCAAAATGAACCTTCCTTTATTTTTGGGTTTTAGTACACACATTGTCAGCGCAAGACTGCTGAACTTGGGTTCTAATCCTATACACGCTGTCACAATGTGAGGACTAAATCAAGTTATATTAACTCGATAATAGCCATCTCTGCTGCGTCACCACGACGGGGGCCTGTTTTTGTTATACGGCAGTAACCGCCGTTAACATCCTGATACTTGGGAGCGATTTCGTCGTAAAGTTTCTTTACAACATCCTCCTTAGTAATGAAAGCCCAAGCCTGACGCTTGCTGCTGAGGGTATTAGTCTTAGCGAGTGTAATATACTTTTCAGTCATAGCTCTAACTTCTTTAGCTCTGGTAACGGTTGTTTCAATCTTACCGTTTTCAAGTAAGTAAGTTACCATAGCTCTGAGCATTGCTGTTCTATGATCGCTGGTTCTACCGAGTTTACGGGTACCTGGCATTTCTATTCACTCCTTAAACAGTGATTTTAGTAGTATGACAACCGAATTGTCACATTAGTCGTTCTCTTTTTTGAGTGTAAAGCCGAAAGAATCAAGCTTTGCAATAACCTCTTCAAGAGACTTACGTCCGAGGTTTCTTACCTTCATCATATCTTCTTCAGACTTGTTGATAAGATCCTCTACGGTATTGATTCCTGCACGCTTTAAGCAGTTAAAGCTACGAACAGAAAGGTCGAGTTCATCGATAGTAAGGTCAAGAACCTTTTCCTTCTCACTGTCATGCTTTTCTGACATAAAGTTCTCTACCTCGCTTGCACCTTCGGTGAGGTCAAGGAAGAGTTCAAAGTGCTCAATAAGAACCTTGGCAGACATTGAAACTGCCTCATTAGCTCTGATAGAGCCGTCGGTCCAAACTTCGAGGGTGAGCTTGCCCTTATCGGTAACATTACCAACACGGGTGTTATCAACCGAGAAGTTAGCCTTTAAAACAGGTGTATAAATAGAGTCAACGGGAATGAAACCAACAACAGTTTGTGCGGGTTTGTTTTGATCAGCCGGAACGTAACCACGGCCCTTGTCGATGGTAAACTCCATATTAAGCTTTGCGCCTTCGTCAAGAGTTGCAATATACATTTCGGGGTTCAAAATTTCAACCTCGGAATCGGCCTTAATAGAATCAGCAGTTACAACGCAGGGGCCTTCAGCTTCGATGTAAACCTTCTTTACGTCGTCGCTGTGAAGCTTTGCAATAATGCCTTTAATGTTAAGAATAATTTCTGTAACATCCTCTTTAACGCCCTGAATTGTTGAAAATTCATGAAGAACGCCATCAATTTTTACACTGGTGATTGCGTAGCCGGGAAGAGAAGAAAGAAGAATTCTTCTTAAGCTGTTACCTAATGTAACGCCGTAGCCACGCTCTAACGGTTCAACTACAATCTTGCCGTAGGTACCGTCAGCTGCTAATTCTGCAGTTTCGATTCTGGGCTTTTCAATGCCTATCATGCAAAACCCTCCTTACTTATTTGTGGATGTGTTTTACGCTAATAACCGTCTATTACTTAGAATAGAATTCGACGATAAGATGTTCTTCAACGGGTGTGCTGATCTGCTCACGCTCGGGAAGATTAACAACCTTAGCTTCGTAATTGTCACGGTTAAGGTCGAGCCATGTGGGAACAGGTCTTGATGCGTTAGCTTCAAGAACAGCCTTGATCTTTACGCTTTCACGGCTCTTTGCTTTGATTGCAACAACATCACCGGCCTTAAGGAGATATGAAGGAATGTCTACCTTCTTGCCGTTAACGGTGAAGTGTGCATGTGTAACGAGCTGTCTTGCTTCAGCACGTGAAGAAGCCCAGCCAAGTGTATATACTACGTTGTCGAGACGGCTCTCACAGATTCTGAGAAGGTTGTCACCGGTAACGCCGGCTTTCTTTTCAGCCATAATGAAATACTTGTGGAACTGACCTTCCTGAATACCGTAGTAACGTCTGGCCTGCTGCTTAGCACGAAGCTGGAGACCATAGTCAGAATTCTTTTTGCGGCTCTGGCCATGCTGACCGGGAGCATAAGAACGACGCTCAATAGCACATTTGCCTGTGTAGCATCTGTCGCCCTTTAAAAAGAGCTTCTTACCCTCACGGCGGCACATCTTACATACCGCACCTGTATATCTTGCCATACGTTTGTACCTCCGTTATACGCGTCTTCTCTTGGGGGGACGGCAGCCATTGTGAGGAATGGGAGTTACGTCCTTGATAAGAGTTACATCGAGACCGGCTGTCTGTAAAGCTCTGATAGCAGCTTCACGTCCCTGACCGGGTCCCTTAACATATACTTCAACGGTTTTCATGCCGTGTTCGATTGCAGCCTTAGCAGCTGTTTCAGCAGCTGTCTGTGCAGCAAAAGGTGTTGATTTTCTTGAGCCTCTGAAGCCCATTTCACCGGCACTTGCCCATGACACTGCGTTACCCTGTAAGTCAGTGATGGTAACGATTGTGTTGTTGAAGGTGGATTGAATATGGGCCGCACCGCGGTCAATGTTCTTCTTGTCACGGCGACGGCGAACGTTGGTAGCTTTCTTTGCAACCTTTGCCATAAATTTATCCTCCTAAGATTACTTTTTCTTATTTGCGATGGTCTTCTTGGGACCCTTACGAGTACGAGCGTTTGTCTTTGAACGCTGACCTCTTACGGGAAGGCCCTTTCTGTGACGAATGCCACGATAGCAACCAATTTCAATAAGTCTTTTAATATCAAATGCTGTTTCTCTTCTGAGGTCACCTTCAACCTTTACGTTGTGGTCAATGTACTCACGAAGTTTTGAAACGTCGTCTTCGGTAAGATCCTTAACTCTTGTGTCGGGATTGATACCTGTTGCAGCGATGATGTCGCTTGCGGTTTTACGACCGATACCATAGATATAAGTGAGAGCGATTTCTACTCTCTTATCTCTTGGCAGGTCAACACCTGAAATACGAGCCATGTTTCAGTTGCACCTCCTAAAATTGTTTACGTCAATTAGCCTTGACGCTGTTTGTGTTTGGGATTTTCGCAGATAACCATAATTTTGCCGTTACGCTTGATTACCTTGCACTTTTCACATATTTTCTTTACAGAAGGTCTGACTTTCATAGGATTGCCTCCTTTAAATTCAAAAATGTCAGGTTTATTTGCTTCTCCATGTTATACGTCCACGGGTTAAGTCGTATGGAGACATTTCGACTGTAACCTTATCACCGGGAAGGATACGAATGTAATTCATTCTGAGCTTACCGGAAATGTGTGCTAAAATTTTATGACCGTTTTCGAGTTCGACTTGGAATGTTGCGTTAGGCAGAGCCTCAACAACAGTACCTTCGATTTCAATCATATCCTGTTTTGACATAACCTTACCCCCCTGGGTTCGCTATTTTGTTCAGTGTTTTTCTAAGCTTTCGATTTGTTGCCATTGAGTCCTTGTCAAGTGTGACCTCTGTTAAAGCAACGTGTTTAACATTCTTTTCCTTGGGCTTTTCAAGCTTACGGCTTTTACCGTCACACAGAAAGACTTTTTTGTTTGCAATGCCCGCCACCGCAAAAAGCTCACCTTTATCGTGACCTCTCAGCGAACGGACTACCTGTCCTTCTTTAAGTTCCATATTGTAACCTTACTCTCTTGTGAGAATTACGGGGCCGTCCTTGGTGATAGCCACCGTATGTTCAAAATGGGCGGACAGCTTTGAGTCAAGGGTTTTTACTGTCCATCCGTCAGGAAGGACTTTGACTCTTGCAGTTCCTTGGTTAATCATCGGCTCAATAGCGATTGTCATGCCCGGTAACAGGCGTACGCCTCGGCCGGCTGTGCCATAGTTAGGCACACTGGGATCTTCATGTAATGCCTTGCCGATACCGTGTCCCGTGTATTCACGGACAACACCGTATCCCCGTTCCTCGCAATATCGCTGAACGGCTGAGCTTATATCGCCGAGTTTGCCGCCGGGTACAGCGAATTTGATTGCCTCGTAAAGACTCTCTCTCGTTGTATCCATCAGCCGCTTTGCCTCTTCACTTACTGTTCCGCAGGCAAAAGTAGCAGCATTGTCGCCGTTATAGCCGTTTTTCTTCGCACCCAAGTCGATGGAGACGATGTCTCCGTCCTTAAGGATACGCTTGTCGCTTGGTATTCCATGAATGACCTCATCATTTATGGAAATGCACGCAGTAGCCGGAAAACCGTAGAGGTGCAGGAAATTAGGCTCCGCACCCTGACTGATAATATAGTCATAGGCTATCTTGTCAATCTCCCCCGTACTGATACCGGGTCTGACTGCCTCACCGGCCACTCTCAGTGCTCCTGCCGAAATTCTGCAGGCCTCTCTCATAAGAGCAAGCTCACGAGTGGTCTTGAGCACTATCATGCTTATTCCTCCAGAGCTTTGAGAACAAGTGCAGAAGTGTCAGCCACTTCTTCCTGGCCCTCAACTATGAAAAGCTTGTTCTTCTTTTCATAGAAATCCTTTAAGGGTTCGGTCTGACTGTGATATACATCAAGTCTTTCCTTGACCGTATCAGGATGGTCGTCAGCTCTTAACACCAGCTCTTCACCGCAAGCATCACAAGTGTTTTCCTTAGAAGGCTTCTTATAAATGAGGTGATATGAGTTACCGCATTTAGGACATACTCTTCTGCCGGACATTCTTGCCACGATTTTTTCATCGGGTACTTCAATATCAATAACCTTATCAATTTCTATACCCATTTCATCGAGTGCTTCTGCCTGAGGAATTGTTCTGGGGAAGCCGTCGAGGATGAAGCCGTTTTTGCAATCGTCCTCGGCGAGACGTTCCTTAATGATGCCTATTACAACATCATCGGGAACGAGCTGACCGTTGTCTATGAATTCCTTGGCTTTTAAACCCATCTCCGTCTGAGCCTTGAGAGCTGCACGGATGATGTTTCCTGTTGAGATTGTCGGTATGGCAAGCTTACCGCAGATAAATTCTGCCTGTGTACCCTTACCTGCACCGGGAGCACCTAAAAGAATTAACTTCATGATGTATCTCTCCTTTTTTGTTTAATTAGTCAAGGAAGCCTTTGTAGTGTCTCATCATCATCTGGCTTTCGAGCTGCTTAACTGTTTCAAGAGCAACACCAACAACGATGATAAGTGAAGTACCGCCGAGTGAAAGTGTCATCGGTGAACCGATGAGGTTTGTGAACAGAGTTACAACGTTCGGGAAAAGAGCAACTACTGAAAGGAGTAATGCGCCGAGAAGTGTAATTCTGCTGAGAATCTTCTTGATATAATCAGCTGTGGGCTTACCGGGACGAAGTCCGGGGATCATACCGCTGTTCTTTCTGATGTTGTTAGCCATTTCAACCGGATTGTACTGAATGCTTGCATAGAAGTAAGCAAAGAAAAGAATGAGGAAGAAATAGAGAATTGAATAGAACCAGTGGCTTGTGGAGAACAGTCCGAAGAATGTCTGCCAGCCCTTGCTGAGATTGTCAGTATCAAGGAACATTTCAACTGTGGGCGGAAGTGAAAGAATTGAAGAAGCGAAGATAACGGGGAGAACACCTGACATATTAACCTTGATGGGAATATGTGTGCTCTGACCGCCGTACATCTTACGGCCTACAACTCTTTTTGCATACTGTACAGGAATTCTTCTCTCTGCATTGTCCATCCATACGATGAATGCGATCATAGCAAGAAGGCAAACAACCATAATGGGAACAAGTGCATAATATGCGCCACCCTGAAGGATGTAAGCATACATCATATAAATGAGAGTAGGCATTCTTGAAACGATACCTGCGAAGAGGATGATTGAGATACCGTTGCCGATACCCTTATCATTAACCTGTTCACCGAGCCACATAACAAATGAGGAACCTGCTGTAAGGCAAAGGATAACTACTAAGCCCTGAAGAACAGCTGAGATACCTGTGAACAGCTCGCCGTTAGCGTCTGTTACTACATAGCCCTGAGCTCTGAGGTAGATAAAGTATGCAGTACTCTGTAAAAGAGCGAGTGCGATAGTTGTATATCTTGTAATTGTTGCAATCTTCTTTCTGCCTTCTTCGCCTTCCTTTGAGAGCTTCTCAAGGTAGGGAATAGCAACAGAAAGGAGCTGAATGATAATTGAACTGTTGATATAGGGTGTGATGGACAGTGCAAAGATTGTACCGTAAGCAAAAGCTTCACCTGTCATCATACTCAGATAGTTCATAAATGTTTCGCCTGTGGGATCAACGATACCGTCGCCGGTAATGTTTGTAAACGGTACCGGGATTGCAGCACCGATTCTGAAAATCAGTACAATAAGTGCAGTGAAGAGAATCTTCTTACGAAGTTCAGCAACCTTCCATGCATTTATAAAAGTACTAATCATGTCAGATCACCTCGGTCTTTCCGCCTGCTGCCTCAATCTTCTGCTTTGCAGATTCGCTGAATGCGTTAGCCTGAACTGTGAGAGCCTTTGAAAGCTCACCGTGACCGAGAACCTTTACACCGTCAAGAACCTTCTTAACGAGGCCCTTTTCGATAAGTGATTCAATTGTTACTGTCTCACCTGCTTCGTAAGCCTTATCAAGTGCAGCAATGTTAACAATTGCCATCTCTGTACCAAAGATGTTTACAAAACCTCTTTTGGGTAATCTTCTCTGAAGGGGCATCTGACCGCCTTCAAAACCTGCACGCATGCCTCTGCCTGCACGAGCCTTCTGGCCCTTGTGACCCTTACCGGCGGTTTTACCCTGACCGGAAGCAGGACCACGACCGATACGCTTGCGCTCTTTAGTTGAACCTGCAACAGGTGAAAGTTCATGTAATTTCATGTCTGCGCACCTCCTCTATTAAGCTTCGGTGGTCTCGATAAGGTGTGCGATTTTCTTCACCTTACCCTGAGTCTGAGGATTGTTGGGCTGTACCGCAACATCCCCGATTTTCTTAAGGCCGAGAGACTTAACTGTTGCAATCTGATCTTTCTTGCAACCGATGAGGCTTCTTTTGAGAGTAATCTTAATGTCTGCCATTGTCAAAGTCCTCCTTAACCTAAGATTTCTTTTGCAGTCTTACCGCGAACTTCTGCAACCTCTTCAGCATTGCGAAGCTTTGAAAGACCGTCAATTGTAGCTCTTACAACGTTACAGGGGTTGTTTGAACGGAGAGCCTTTGTACGAATATCCTTAATACCAACTGTTTCAACAACGGCACGAACGGGGCCGCCTGCGATAACACCGGTACCGGGAGCAGCAGGCTTAAGAAGAACTACGCCTGCACCGAACTTACCGATAATCTCATGAGGGATTGTTGTGCCCTTAAGAGAAACCTTAATAAGATTCTTCTTAGCGTCGTCGATACCCTTACGGATAGCGTCAGGAACTTCACCTGACTTGCCAAGACCGAATCCGATGATGCCATTACCGTCACCAACAACTACAAGAGCTGCGAACTTGAAAATTCTACCACCCTTAACAGTCTTTGATACACGGTTGATGGCTACAACACGTTCTGTAAGTTCATAAGCTGATGCGTCAATTTTAGTCATAATTAATTTCCTCCTTGCTTAGAACTTCAGGCCGCCGGCACGAGCGCCTTCTGCAAGCTCTTGTACACGACCGTGATAGATGTAACCGCCTCTGTCGAATACGCATTCTTCAATGCCCTTCTCTAAAGCGCGTTTTGCTAATGTTTCGCCCACCTTGTGAGCTGCTTCTTTGTTACCGCCGTACTCTGTAAATTCCTTTTCTACAGTTGAAGCTGACGCAAGTGTAACACCGTTAACGTCATCGATTAACTGAGCGTAGATGTGGCTGAGTGAACGGTAAACATTAAGACGGGGACATGCTGCAGTACCGCTGATCTTAGCACGTACTCTCTTCTGTCTCTTCTGTCTTGCTTTATTGCTGTCTTGTCTATTGACCATTGAATTGTCACTCCTTTACCAATCTTATTTACCCTTACCGGCTTTACCTTCTTTGCGGCGGATATATTCGTCAACGTACTTGATGCCCTTGCCCTTATAGGGTTCAGGAAGTCTCTTTTCACGAATTTCTGCTGCAAACTGACCAACTGTTTCTTTGTCTGCACCGGTAACAATGACCTTGTTGGGAGAGGGAACTTCAACTGTAACGCCTTCGGGCTCAGTCATGATAACGTCATGTGAGTAACCGATCTTCATTACAAGGTCCTTGCCCTTCTTTTCAGCACGGTAACCGATACCGTTGATTTCAAGCTCTTTCTTGTAACCGTTAGCAACACCTTCAACCATGTTGGCGATAAGTGTACGAGTAAGACCGTGAAGTGATCTGTTTTCTTTGTCATCGTTAGGACGGGTAACAGTGATTACGTTACCTTCCATAGCGATTGTCATGTTGCTGTGCATAGTCTTGGTAAGTGTGCCCTTGGGGCCCTTAGCTGTAACTGTGCTGCCGTCAACCTTAACTTCAACTCCTGCGGGAATTGTAATGGGAGCTCTACCTATTCTTGACATATCAGCACCTCCTTACCAAACGAATGCAAGAACTTCGCCGCCTACGTTAGCCTTGCGAGCGTCCTTGTCTGTCATAACACCCTTGGGTGTTGAAAGGATAGCGATACCGAGACCCTTCATTACCTTAGGCATGTCTTCACAGTTTGTGTAAATTCTTAAACCGGGCTTAGATACTCTTCTGAGACCTGAGATAACCGGTGACTTGTTGGGACCGTACTTAAGCTGTACTTCCATAATACCCTGCTTACCGTCTTCTTCAACGGTGAAGCTCTTGATATAACCTTCATCAACAAGAATCTGAGCAATTGCCTTCTTCATGTTGGATGCAGGAATTTTAACTGAATCGTGTTTTGCTGAGCTAGCATTACGAATTCTTGTAAGCATATCAGCGATAGCGTCTGTTACTTGCATTATTCCTTTACCTCCTTAAAATTTGCAATTGCTTACCAGCTTGCTTTCTTAACGCCGGGAATCTGACCTGCGTGTGCTAATTCTCTGAAGCAGATACGGCATACACCGTACTTGCGGAGATAAGCATGAGGTCTGCCGCAGATTTTGCATCTGTTGTATGCTCTTGTTGAGTACTTAGCTTTTCTCTGCTGCTTAACTTTCATTGAAGTCTTTGCCATTTTAACTTACCTCCTTAATTATTTCTCGAAGGGAGCGCCCATAAGTGTGAGGAGCTCTCTTGCTTCTTCGTCTGTATTAGCTGTGGTAACGAAGCAGATATCCATACCACGAACCTTGTCGATCTTATCGTAGTCGATTTCAGGGAAAATAAGCTGTTCCTTGATGCCGACTGAGTAGTTACCTCTGCCGTCAAAAGCATTGGGGTTGATACCTCTGAAGTCACGAACTCTGGGAAGTGCGAGATTGAAGAATCTGTCGATAAATTCATACATCTTTTCGCCTCTGAGTGTAACCTTGGCACCGATAACCATACCTTCACGGAGTTTGAAGTTAGCTACTGATTTCTTTGCTTTGCAAAGTACAGGCTGCTGACCTGTGATCTGTCTGAGATCGGAAACTACAGCGTCAAGAACCTTTGAGTTTGCAATTGCTTCACCGCAAGCTACGTTGATAACAACTTTGTCAAGCTTAGGGATTTGCATAACGCTCTTGTAACCGAACTTTTTCATCATCTGAGGTGCAACCTCATTGACATAGAGTTCTTTTAATCTTGCCATTGTCATGTTCCTCCCTTATTATTCAAACTGAGCAAGGCAGTCGCTGTGCTTACAAGCACGAACCTTCTTACCCTTAGCGTTTACTACGTGGCTTACTCTTGTAGGTCTGCCACACTTGGGGCAAACGAGCTGAACCTTACATGCGTAAAGTGCGCTTTCTGCTTCGATAATGCCGCCTGCTTCGCCCATCTTACGAGGCTTAACGTGCTTCTTAACAACGTTAATCTTCTCAACAATTACCTTGCCTTCTGAGGGGCTTACTTCTAATACCTTACCTCTTGCGCCACGATCTTTACCGTTGATAACAACGACTGTGTCGCCTGTTTTAACATGAACTTTACTCATCGTGACACCTCCTTAAAGTACTTCGGGAGCAAGTGAAAGAATCTTAAGATAATCCTTATCACGAAGTTCTCTTGCTACCGGTCCAAAGATACGTGTACCTCTGGGATTTTTATCTTCTTTGATGATAACAGCTGCGTTTTCGTCGAAACGAATGTATGTGCCGTCATCACGGCGAACGCCTGTTGCAGTACGTACAACTACTGCCTTAACAACGTCGCCCTTCTTAACGATTCCGCCCGGTGCTGCTTTCTTAACAGAAGCAACAATGACGTCACCGATATTAGCATATCTTCTACCTGTGCCGCCGAGAACACGAATGCACATAATTTCTTTAGCACCTGTGTTATCAGCAACTTTAAGATAAGTCTGCTGCTGAATCATTGTGTTTGGCCTCCTTTAGCTGCACCAATTATTTGGCTTTTTCGATAATTTCTACTACGCGCCATCTCTTATCCTTTGAAAGAGGGCGGGTTTCCATAATGAGAACACGGTCACCGATGCCGCACTCATTCTTTTCGTCGTGTGCCTTTACTTTAACGGTACGGTTAACGATCTTCTTGTAAAGAGGATGTCTTACCTTATCCTTAATTGTAACGACTACTGTCTTGTCCATCTTATCGCTGGATACGATGCCGACCTGAGTCTTTCTGAGATTTCTTTCCATTATTCAGTCCTCCCTTTCTTAAGAATTTGCGCCGTGAAGCTCGATATCACGCTGAACAGTCTTGATTCTTGCGATATCCTTTTTAACAGCGCTGATTCTCATGGGGTTGTCAAGCTGATTGACAGCCTGCTGGAAACGAAGGTTGAAAAGTTCCTTCTTGAGCTCAGCGAGCTTAGCGTCCATCTCTGCGGCGGACAGTTTTCTGATTTCACTTGCTTTCATTACTGTACACCGTCCTTTTCCTGTTCTGCTTTAGTAACGAATTTGCACTTGATGGGGAGCTTGTTAGCTGCAAGACGCATAGCCTCACGAGCAACTTCCTCATCAACGCCCTTAATTTCGAACATAACTCTGCCCGGCTTAACAACAGCTACCCAATATTCGGGTGAACCTTTACCGGAACCCATTCGGGTTTCAGCAGGCTTTGCTGTGATAGGCTTGTCGGGGAAAATCTTGATCCAAACCTGACCGCCACGCTTAATGTAACGAGTCATAGCAATACGGGCTGCTTCGATTTGTCTTGAAGTAATCCAAGAAGGTTCGAGAGCCACAAGACCGAAATCACCGTAAGTTACTTTGTTGCCCTTATGAGCTGTGCCCTTAAGACGGCCACGCTGAACCTTACGTCTTTTAACACGCTTAGGTAATAACATTATTTAGCTCCTCCTTCTCTGTTATCTCTGCGGGGTCTGCGACGAGCGGGTCTTTCACGTCTCTCGTTGTTGGAAACCTGAAGAACTTCGCCTGTGTAGATCCATACTTTTACGCCGATACGGCCGTAAGTTGTTTTTGCTTCTGCGAAACCGTAGTCAATGTCAGCACGGATTGTCTGAAGGGGAATTGTACCCTCTTTGTAAGTTTCGCTTCTTGCGATTTCAGCACCGCCGAGACGGCCTGATACCTGACACTTGATACCCTTTGCGCCAAGCTTCATTGCACGGCCGATAGCCTGCTTGAGAGCACGACGGAAAGAAATTCTTCTTTCAAGCTGTGAAGCAATGCTTTCAGCTACGAGCTGAGCATTTACGTCAGGATTCTTAACTTCAATAATGTTGAGAGAAACTTCTTTGCCAAGCTTCTTTTCGATTGTAGCCTTAAGCTTCTCAATTTCTGCGCCGCCGCGGCCGATTACCATACCGGGCTTTGCAACGTGAATATTTACGCGAACGCGCTTTGCTGTACGTTCGATCTCAACCTTGGGTACTCCTGCAGGAGCAAGTGTTTCAAGGAGATATTCACGAAGTTCATAGTCTTCTACAAGGGTATCGCCGAAATCGCTCTTCTTAGCGTACCAGCGAGATTCCCAATCTTTAATTACGCCGATTCTCAGACCGGTGGGATTAATTTTCTGGCCCATGTTTTACCTCCTCCTAACTTATTCCATTTCCTTGAGTACAAGGGTGATATGAGATGTCTTTTTGTTGATACGGAATGCTCTGCCCTGTGCTCTGGGTCTGATTCTCTTGAGTGTGGGGCCCTGACCTACGTAGCACTCTGCTACATAGAGTCTTGAAACGTCCATATCCTTGTTTTCTGCATTAGCCATTGCTGACTTTAAAAGCTTTGCAACAACCTCACACGCAGCCTTAGGCGTGTATTTGAGAATTGCCATTGCTTTTTCAGCAGGCTGATTTCTGATAAGGTCGAGAACGATCTTAACCTTACGCGGTGCAATACGCACAAAAGTAACTTTTGCTGTTGCTTCCATTTAAATACACTCCTTTCGACTTATTTACCGTTGTTTGAGGTTTTTGAACCGGCATGACCTCTGTAGGTTCTTGTCGGAGCAAATTCGCCGAGCTTGTGACCTACCATATCTTCTGTTACATATACGGGAACGTGCTTACGGCCGTCATGTACTGCGAAGGTGTGTCCAACAAAATCAGGGAAGATTGTGCTGCTGCGGCTCCATGTTTTAAGAACGATTTTTTCGCCCTTTTCATTCATCTTAACGACTCTTTCGTAAAGCTTTTCTTGCACGAAAGGTCCTTTTTTAGTGCTTCTGCTCATTATTCTTAGCTCCTTTCATCGACCTTATTTGTCGTTACGACGCTTAACAATAAGCTTGTCTGAACGATTCTTCTTAGCACGAGTCTTGTAGCCAAGAGCAGGCTTGCCCCAAGGTGTAACAGGGCCGGGACGACCGATGGGTGATTTACCTTCACCACCACCGTGAGGATGGTCGCAGGGGTTCATAACTGAACCGCGGACTGTCGGTCTGATACCCATGTGACGTGTACGACCGGCCTTACCGATCTTAACGTTTTCATGGTCTTCGTTACCTACAACGCCTACTGTTGCCATACATGCTTCGGGAACTTTACGAAGTTCGCCTGAGGGAAGTCTGAGAAGTGCGTAGCCGCCTTCCTTAGCCATAAGCTGTGCAGAGTTACCTGCAGCTCTTGCTAACTGACCGCCTCTGCCGGGATAAAGCTCAACGTTGTGTACAACAGTACCTGTGGGGATGTTGACAAGGGGAAGAGCGTTACCGGCCTTGATGTCTGCTGAAGGACCTGCTTCAACAACATCGCCGATCTTAAGTCCCTGAGGAGCAATGATGTATCTCTTTTCGCCGTCTTCGTACTGGAGAAGAGCGATATGAGCTGATCTGTTGGGATCGTATTCAAGAGTAGCAACTGTTGCCTTTACGTCAAACTTGTCTCTCTTGAAATCGATGATACGATACTTTCTTCTGTTTCCGCCACCGCGATGACGAACAGTGATGCGACCGTAGCTGTTACGGCCACTCTTCTTGTTGAGAGGAGCAAGAAGGCTTCTCTCAGGACCGCACTTTGAAAGTGCTGAATAGTCTGTAACTGACATATTACGTGTGCCGTTTGTTACAGGCTTTAATACACGAATTGACATTTTGTTCACACTCCTAATTGGTTTAGCGGAGGATTGTCATAACCTCCATACATTGCCATTGGATTTGAATGGTTGTTTGTTTTATTTTCGGTTATCTATTAAAGAAGACCGTCAAAGAAATCGATTGTGTCTGAATCTTCAGTGAGAGTTACGATAGCCTTTTTCCATGAAGGAGTATAACCTTCGTAGCGGCCGTATCTTCTGAGGTGACCCTTGCAGTTCATTGTGTTAACCTTCTGAACCTTAACGCCGAAGATTTCTTCAACTGCTGCAGCGATTTCTGCCTTGTTAGCATCCTTAGCAACCTTGAAGGTGTACTTCTTGAATGCTGTACCCATCATGCTTTCTTCTGTGATAACGGGCTTGAGGATGATGTCATGTGCTAATTTCATTATGCATATACCTCCTCGATCTTTGCAACTGCGTCCTTAAGAACAACGATGCTGTTGCAATTGAGAATATCATATACGTTGAGAGTGTTTACGAGAGAAACCTTGCAGCCTGCAATGTTTCTTGCACTTCTGTAGATGATGTCATTCTTTTCAGGAAGAACAAGGAGAACCTTCTTGCCTGTTTCGAGGTTTGAAAGAACCTTAACAACTTCCTTAGTCTTGATTGCGTCAAGTGAGAGTGAATCGAGAACGATCATCTCATCAGCTGCAACCTTTGAAGAAAGAGCAGACTTCATAGCAAGTCTTCTTACCTTCTTGTTAATTGAGAAGCCATATTCGCGAGGCTTGGGACCGTGAGCAATACCGCCGTGGTACCACTGGGGTGATCTTGTTGAGCCCTGTCTTGCGCGGCCTGTGCCCTTCTGTCTCCAGGGCTTCTTGCCGCCGCCGCTAACTTCTGCACGTGTCAGGGTTGACTGTGTGCCCTGACGCTGGTTTGCAAGATAGTTGACAACTACAAGATGCATTGCTGATGTGTTCGGTTCGATACCGAAGATGCCGTCAGCAAGGTCAATATCTGAAACCTTTTTTCCGTTTACGTCAAATACTGATACGTTAGGCATTTATTCCGGCTCCTTTCTTACGCTTTCTTAACGCTGTTGGTTACAACTACGATACCCTTCTTGGGACCGGGGATTGCACCCTTGATAGCGATGAGATTGTTTTCTGCATCAACCTTAACAACGTCTAAATTCTGAACTGTAACTCTCTCTGCACCGAGGTGACCTGCCATCTTCTTGCCTTTGAAGATTCTGGCGGGGTCGATAACGCCGAGTGAACCTGCGTGTCTTGCAACGGGGCCTGTACCGTGGGTTTCCTTAAGTCTGGAGAAGTTCCATCTCTTAATTACGCCTGCTGTACCCTTACCCTTGCTTGTGCCGACTACGTCAACCTTTTCGCCTGCTGCAAAGATGTCTGCCTTAAGAATGTCACCAACATTGATTGCGCTGTCATCCTCAAGTCTGAACTCTCTGAGTACCTTCTTGGGAGCAACGTTTGCCTTGTCGAAGTGACCCTTCATAGGCTTGTTTGTTCTTGTTACCTTCTTGTCTTCGAAGCCGAGCTGAACTGCGTTGTAACCGTCATTTTCAACTGTCTTCTTCTGAACTACTGCGCAAGGACCAAGTTCTACAACTGTTACGGGAATTACGTTACCCTTCTCGTCGAAAACCTGAGTCATGCCGAGCTTTCTGCCGATAAGACCTTTTTTCATTTTGTTTATCCTCCTTTGGTTATTGGTTGCCTTTGGCAACTTGACCTTATGTCCGTCTTATGTTGATCGGGTATAGAAATCAGTTCTTGTTATCTCTTGATTTCGATTTCAACACTTGCCGGAATCTCAAGACTTGTCAGAGCTTCTACGGTCTTAGGTGTAGGTCTGATAATGTCGATGAGTCTCTTGTGAGTTCTCTGCTCAAACTGTTCACGGCTGTCCTTATACTTATGAACAGCGCGAAGGATTGTAACTACTTCCTTTTCTGTGGGAAGAGGGATGGGACCTGAAACAGTTGCATTTGTACGCTTTGCTGCTTCAACGATCATCTCTGCTGCCTTGTCAACAAGGTTGTGGTCATAACCCTTGAGTCTGATTCTGATCTTTTCCTTTACTGCCATTTTCGTTTGCCTCCTAATTAAGAATTAGCGGGCATGCTGTTTTTAATACCTTTCCGGGTGTTTGTTGCCCACCCTTTAAAAAAGCCGGAAATCTTTATTATTTCCGGTCTAGGCTTAAAAAAGCACAGTTCACCCCTATACGCTGTTTAAGTCCGAACAGAGAACCCCCTGCCGACACTTAACGCAAGATAACAGCGTTGAAGATGAAATATAGATCGCCCGGTTTTAAATCGGACATACTCCGCGGAAATTTCCTGCCTCAAGGGCAGCCACCTCCCGCATCATCGCATATCTTAGATGTTATGTGAAGACATAGTTATACCCAAACCCACTTCACATGCTCGACTATGATATCATATATATTAGTAATTGTCAACGATTTTTTGAAAAAAAGTTTGTGAAAAATGCAGATTTTTTTGAAGGCTTAAAACGCCGTCAAAATGTAGTGTTTTAGGGTGTTTTCAGCACCAAATATAGTTTGTTTTCCGTGCCGTTTCACCCGTTTAAAGTGACAGCAAACACTTGGGTGAGTGTGAAAAAGGCAATTTACAGAATAATAAGGGGCTATTCCGATACGGCAGCCCCTTATTATATTACTGAATTAACTGTAAATCGGTCGGAAGTCATACATTTCTTTTGTATTGTCTTCCTTGGTATGAATAGTTATCAGCGTACCTGCAATCTTAGCCTGCGGAGACACATGATAATATGTACTATTATAGAAACTGCACTGATCGTACAGAGGATGATTATGACCCATTGAAAGAAGTCCTACACAACCGCTTGCATTCAGAACATCATCAAGAGGCTGATTTTTAGGAATATTGTATTTTTCGGCTCTGAGTCCTAAAGTGGGGTAACCGAATTTATACGGCTTGCCCTTGCGTGCTGCACGGAAAAAGTCAGGCGTATTCTCGTGAAGAAACATACTTATATAAACATCTTTGTTTTCCTGTTTCTTTTTGTTTATCTCATCTTTGCACCAGTTTACCTGATCTTCATGTACATATCCGTAGATATGGTCAGGGTCCTCGTTGTCATAATCCATTGTATCAATAAAAATCATAGAATGAGTCATTTCTCCGTCGCTGATAATATCAATGCTGTATTGGCAGCCGCCTGAAATTTCAGGAACATCAGCAACAAGACAGTGCTCATACTGAGACAAATATGCCACTACATCTGCCGATGTGCCGTAGTTTATGCCGTCGTTATTACCGGGTATGTATGACCAATACTGATCTGACTCTTCAAAAATTCCGGCAACCGTACGCAGAACATAAGCTTTGTTGAAATCTCCGTCATTACCGTCATCAATCATATCCCCCGAAATCACAACAAGGTCGGGGTCGTATTTGTCGGTAATGTTTTCAATCTTTTCCAGAACAAGCATATCAGACAGTGTAACACCTGTGGTAAAGTGCGTATCACTGAACTGAAGCACCGTAAAATCACCGTTTCCGTCAGCAAAAAGGTCAGGGAGCTCCTTTTGCACATTAACGGTTTGTGCAAATCCCGAAATATCGCCTTTTTTGTTCATCTCATCCGCCAGCTCTCCGCCTGAAAGCAGAGAAACCGCTACAGTGATAAACGCTATAAGTGTTGCTAAAAAGTTTGTCATTGTTATTCCTCCTTTAACAAGAATATATGGGCATCTTTTTCAGCTGAGGCAAAAAAAGTGCGCCCCAAAGAGACGCACAAAAAATGCATCTCATTTGTTGTCACACAAATTTCACTCTTATTCCGCTTGGGATATAGGCAAACAGAGACACATTTTTACCAATAGTGTCCCCAAGCGAAAAGATTATATATGAAATTCATATGACAGACACAGTTTACCACTTTTTTCAAGCAAAAATCAACACCTCAACAAAAAAAGCGGGGCACCCTGCCCCGCAAAAATGTATGTCTTTTTGTTAAACTTTATTTGGTAGGAACAATCTTCCTTTGACTGCTCTGTATATCGTCCTCGGCCCTTGGCCCTGACAAAATGCATCAACCCTTTGTTCCCTTAGCACCCTTTGCACCGCCGCCGAGCTTTACGCCCTGAAGCACATTGGAATCAAATGAGAAGGTGATGTTTTCCTTTTCACGCTCTCTCTTAAGAGCAAGAGAAATCATTTTATCAAGAAGCTCCGTATACTTAACACCTATGGGCTCCCAGAGATAGAAAGAAAGTGAACCGGGAATGGTGTTGATTTCGTTGAGCCAGATTTCACCCGTTGCAGTGTCCATCATAAAGTCGATTCTTGAAACGCCGCCGCAGCCGAGGCACTTGAAAGCATCAACTGCCATTGTACGAATCTTTGTTCTCTGCTCGTCGGTGATGTCTGCAGGAATTTTTCTCTTAAGCGTTGCCATACCCTTGCTGCCTGAGGGTGAGGATTTAACGCCGCCCTTTGCACCCTTGGCACCCTTGCTGCTGCCGTCACCGATATATTTTTCGGCAAAGGTGAGAATCTTGTCTGATGAAACGGGCTCTTCACATTCGGAAGCCTCTGCACTTTCGTAGTCACCGAGAACGGAGCAGTTGATTTCCTTAAGATTCTGAACAGCTCTTTCTACAAGCACCTTTGAAGCATAATGGAAGGCAGTCTCAAGTGAATCGTAAAGCTCATCTCTGTTGTCAGCCTTTGAAATACCGATTGATGAACCGAGGTTTACGGGCTTAACGATTACGGGATAACCGATTGCTTTTTCGATTTCCTCAATCATCTTATCCACATCGTCATCGTACTGATTACCCGTGTAGCACTTACAGTCGAGAACGGGAATACCGTTATCCTTAAGTACGGTCTTCATTACATACTTATCCATACCCACTGCAGAAGAAAGCACGTCACAGCCCACATAGGGAATACCCATCATCTGAAGAAAGCCCTGAAGAGTACCGTCTTCAACATTTGTGCCGTGAACTACGGGGAATGCAATGTCGATGTAATCATATAAAGGCTTGCCGAACATCTTCTGAGGATACTTTATAAGCTTAGCCTTGCCCTCATCGTTTACCATAATTACACGCTGACTTTCCTTTAAAAGAGCAGGAATATCTGTGTAATATTCAATCTTACCGATGTTCTCGCCTACATAGAATTCGTTATTCTTTGTTAGGTAGACAGGAATAACATCATACTTTTCTCTGTCAAGGTAGCCTATTGCCTGAATGGCAGAGATTACTGAGATTTCGTGCTCGGTAGTTTTACCGCCGAAAAATACGCCTACCTTTGTTTTCATTGTTTATCACCTTTCTTTGTGAATGTATCAATAGTTATCGGGAAGGTCGTTTTCAAGAAGAACTATCTTCTTTCTGCCTTCACCGCTGAGAGCATAAACGTGACCGAGTGCTTCTTCAATTGTATCTGCAACATAGATTTTGTTTTCATCGTAATTCTTGTCAAGAAGACCTGCCTTTATAGGCACTGCCTGCTTGGCACCGACGAGAACTACATAGTCGCATACCTCTGCGGCATTTCTGCCGAATTCACGGTTAAGCTCATTCTGCTTCGGGCCGAGCTCAACCATACCGGGAGTTACGAGAATCTTATATCCGCCGAAGAGACTGAGAGCCTCAAGGGCAGCCTTCGTGCCGCTGGGATTAGAGTTATATGCATCGTCAATGATTGTCATATCGCCTCTGTCCGTAAGCTGTAAACGGTGGGGAACACCCTCAAGTCTGCGGACCTGACCTCTTAAGTCTTTAAGTGCGATGCCCATTTTATGACTGATAGCAATAGCACCGGTAATATTGAGAACATTGTGTCTTCCGATAAGCTTTGTTGAAAACTCTGCACTTTCGCCGTCGGGAGCCTTTACAGAGAAGGTTGTACCTCTGTCGCTGACGGAGATGTCATAAGCAACATAATCAGCCTCGCCCTCTACACTGTAGGAGATATAAGGTCTGTCTGAGCCGTGAGCCCTGATGTTTTCGTCGTCGGCGTTAAGGAAAAGTATGCCGCCTTCGGGGAGAGAATCAGCGAGCTCAAACTTTGTGTTTTTAACGGCATCAAGAGTCTTGAAGGATTCAAGATGCTGAGGACCAATTGATGTAATAACACCGTGATGCGGATGAACAATATCGCAAAGCTCCTTGATATCCCCTACCCACTTTGCACCCATTTCACATACGAAGATTTCATCGGTAGCCTTAAGTGAGCCTCTTATGGTCTTTACAACGCCCATAGGTGTGTTGTAGCTTTCGGGAGTCATAAGCACATTGTACTTCGCTCTTAAAAGTGTTGTCAGATAATACTTTACGCTTGTTTTTCCGTAGGAGCCCGTAATGCCTATAATTTTAAGATCGGGGCAGGAAGCGAGAATTCTCTTTGCGTCCTTGATATAGCCATTATTTATTGAAAGCTCCATGGGCTTGTTGATGAGATTTGCGAGAAGAACAGCTGCGGGAGCAAGAAGATAAAGGAGAGAGAGTATAAGAAGATATACAGTTACCCTCTTAATATTTGCAAAGGGAATACCTGCACCTATAAGCGCCAGAGTAACAACAGCCGTAGTCGCAAGCATTCTTTTTACTCTCGGTGTATAAACAAGAGGCTTCTTTGCCTTTTTCGGTTTTTCGATAATACAGCCAAAAGCGAAAATCACCGCACAGGCAATAGTCTTATATTCACCGGGAATCTCAAGACACACTGCAAGAAGAGCAAGAACGGAAGCTGTTCCGTGGTGGAAATACTTTTTGATGTTCTCCTTCATCCATTTTGTATGAGTGTCAAAACGGTAAGAATTAAGCTGGAAAAAGTGCATCGAATCAATAAGACACATTATGAAGCTTATTGCAAAAAGCACTGAACAGATAACAAGTGAAACTGTAAAAAGCATAATATTCTCCTTTACATTTCAATTTTCATAAAAGATGCAAGCACTCTCAGGTACTGTCCCTGTCTTTCAAGGAAGGAATAATGACCTGCGCCTTCAAAGGTTACAAGACCGGCTTCAGGCATAAGCTTTTCCATTATATGTGCATCGGAAAGAGGTGTTGCATCGTCTGCCGTACCCCATATTAAAAGTGTCGGGGCTTTTACGTTAGGCATAAGGTGAGTTAAATCCTCATTGACCACCTTTACGAGAGTCTGTCTCATAATGGGTGTTGCAGAATTGTAATCGGCTGAGCCGTTTCTTTTTCTTAATTTTTCAAGAGCATCAGGAAAAAGCATAAGAACTATTTTAAGAGAGAAAATCCACTTTGTCATTTTGTAGATTCTCTGCTTGATTTTCTGCTTGAGGGTTTTCTTCGGCTTGACTCCCGCCGCATCAACAAGAATAACCTTGTGTACCTCAAAGGGCAATTCCCTTGAGCAGAGCTTTATTATAACTCTGCCTCCGAAAGAGTGGCCTAAAAGAGTAACCTTGTCGAACTCATAGTCCTTTAAGAATTCAAGCACAAAGTCAACATAATCATCTACGCACCAAGGCTCTTTCGGTTCTTCGCTTTCGCCGAAGCCGGGCATATCCATAGTAATGACCTTATAGCCCTTACTTAAAAGCTCAACGCTTGCATTAAAGAGAGTTATATTTGACCCCCAGCCGTGAAGAAGCACAACAAGGTCGCCTTCACCCTCTTCTATATAATTTATATTCAATCCCTTAACGGTTTTGTTCAAAATCAATCCGTCCTTTCAATAGGTAGGGTAGCTTATACACATAATTAAGATAATTATATCACAAGAAAACAATAATTTCCACCTCTAATTGATATTTATCCGAATTTTATAAAAAAATAATAAGTTCTGTAGTAATCTTCCCCTCTTTGTGTTAAAATAGACAAAACACGAAGATAAAGGAGACTTTTTATGAAAGATATAATTATTATCGGCGGAGGTCCTGCCGGTCTCACTGCTGCAATATATGCATCAAGAAGCGGTAAAAATGTTCTTCTCTTTGAAGAAAAGTCTTACGGCGGTCAGATAAGTAAAAGTCACAAGGTTGAAAACTATCCGGGAATCAGTGAAATCAGCGGCTTTGAATATTCAATGAATCTTAAAAAACAGGCTGAAGCCTTCGGCACTGAGTTCAGAATGGAAAAGGTGCATTCCGTCTCAGAAAAGGACGGTATCTTCACAGTAAAAGCAAAGGAAGAGCACGAATCAAAGGCTGTTATATTCGCCCTCGGTGCCGCACCGAAGAAATCGGGTATGCCCAATGAAGACTCTCTTGTGGGCAGAGGCCTTTCCTACTGTGCAACCTGTGACGGCAACTTTTTCAGAAAGAAAACCGTTATGGTTGTCGGCGGAGGAAATACAGCTCTTCAGGATGCCCTGTATTTAAGTGATATATGCGAAAAGGTATATCTTATGCACCGCCGTGATACTTTCAGAGGAGAAAAGAGCCTTGCAGAAAAGGTGAAAGAGAGAGAAAGCATTGAGCTTGTTTTAAACAGTATTCTCCTTTCAGCAACAGCTTCTCCCCTTTTAAACAGCGTCACCATAGAAAACACTGTCACAAAAGAAACAAAGGATATTGCGGTAAACGGTCTTTTCCTTGCAATAGGTCAGACTCCTCTTACAAATGAATTCAATAATATTCTTCCGCTTGATGATTACGGTTATGTTAAAGCAGACGAAAACTGTACTGTAAAAGACGGAGTATATGTCTGCGGCGACTGCAGACAAAAGGATATACGTCAGCTTACAACTGCTGCGGCTGACGGTACGGTAGCTGCTACTAAAGCTGTAGAATATATTGACAGTATCGGGTAAAAAGAACAAACTTAAAGGGTATGCGTTATTTCGCATACCCTTGTTTTTATCGTCTAAGATATTTTACAGAGTCTTTCAGACCGTCAATTGTTTTGGTCTCCAGCACAATGCGACAATTACGCTCTTCTGCTAAAGACAAATACTTTTGAATATCCAGCTCACCTGTTCCGAGTGCCAGATGATTTCTTCTGCCCTCAGCATCGTGTAGATGCATATGACACAGACGTTCTTTATTTTCAATGATATATCCTTCGTCAGCCCCTGCACAGCCGTGATTGTGGCCTACATCAAAAGTCAGTCCGAACTTCTTTGATTGAAGCAGTAAGCTGATTGCTTCCTTTTGATAATCTGTATATCCGTCGCAGTTTTCAATACATATCATTATATTGCTGTCACCGATAGCTTCTTCGCAAATATCTTTGAAGGCAGTTAAGCTTTTCAGATACTGTTCCTTGTACTCAGAAAACAAATAAACTCTTCTGTCAGGCAAGGTAAAATATACGCCCTTAGCCATGTGCATATTTATAACGGGAATTCTCAAATTCTTCGCGAGTTCAATTGTTTCTTTTACAGTTCGGATATAAGCTTCTGCTACATAGGGATTAAAATCACTGATATTAAGATTTTCATCAAGATGAATAGTATAAAATATACCGTATTTTTCAGCTATTGTTTTTAATTGGCATACACTGATTTTATCAATCTGATACTGTGGCAGATTCATATTAAGCTCTATAAAATCAAGTTCTAACTCTTTACAAAGACTTGCACATTCTTCAATGCCTTTTGTCTCTATTAAGGTCGGCATACCGTAAAGCATAAGCGCACCTTACTTCCTTCCCGTTGAACCGAAGCCGCCCTCGCCTCTCTCTGTATCATCAAGAGAATCCGAAAGAATATAGTTGGCTGTAATATAGGGGGCTATTACCATCTGTGTTGTTCTGTCTCCCGGCTCAATAGTCTGAGGCTCAGTGCCGTGATTGTGAATTGCGTTGAGAACCTCTCCTCTGTAGTCGCTGTCAATAACACCGACTTTATTTGCAGGGGCAAGTCCCTTCTTTGAAGCAAGTCCGCTTCTTGCATAAACAAGGCCCACATAGCCCTCAGGAATTTCAAAGGCAAGTCCCGTAGGTATAAACTTTGTCTCACCGGGATTTATTGTAACGGGCTCATCAAGGGCTGCATAAAGGTCTGCACCCGCTGAAAAGTCACTGCCGTAGGTGGGAATAACTGCATTTTCACGAAGCTTTTTTATTCTTACAACTATTTTCATATTTTTCTTCCTTATCTTCCGCTGTACATTTTATCGTAGTATTCCATATACTCACCGCTTATAATACTCTCCCACCAATGACGGTTAGAAAGATACCATTTGACCGTGAGCTGTATGCCCTCTTCAAAGGTGGTTTCGGGATACCATCCAAGCTCGTTCTTAATCTTTGTCGGGTCAATTGCATATCTTAAGTCGTGACCGGGTCTGTCCTTTACATATTTAATAAGGCTTTCGTCTCTGCCGAGAATTTTAATAACTGTCTTTACAACATCAATATTCGTTCTCTCGTTATGACCGCCGATATTATAAACCTCACCGATTCTACCCTTTTCGAGAATCATATCAATTGCTTTACAGTGATCCTTAACATAAAGCCAGTCTCTTACATTGAGACCTTCACCGTAAACGGGAAGCTCCTTGCCGCTGAGGGCATTGATAATCATAAGAGGTATAAGCTTTTCGGGGAAATGATAAGGCCCGTAGTTATTACTGCAACGGCTGATTGTAACGGGCAGACCGTAGGTACGGTGATATGCCATTACGAGAAGGTCAGCTGAAGCCTTACTTGCCGAATAGGGTGAAGAGGTGTGAATAGGCGTCTCTTCCGTAAAGAAAAGATCGGGACGGTCAAGAGGTAAGTCACCGTAAACCTCATCGGTAGACACCTGATGATATCTGATATCTCCGTACTTTCTGCAGGCATCAAGAAGGACCTGTGTGCCGAGAATGTTGGTTTTAAGGAAAATCTCAGGCTCTTCAATTGAACGGTCAACGTGACTTTCTGCTGCAAAGTTTACAACTGCCGTAAAGCTTTCCTCTTCAAAAAGGGCATACACAGCTTTTCTGTCGGTAATATCTGCTTTTACAAAACGGAAGTTTTCATTATCCTCTGCCTTACGGAGTGTTTCGAGATTTCCCGCATAAGTGAGCTTATCAATGCAGACTATTCTGTAGTCAGGATGTTTTTCAAGCATATAGTAAATAAAGTTGGAGCCGATAAAGCCTGCACCGCCTGTAACAAGTATGTTTTTCACGAAAAGTCCTCCTTTTGTGTTGAGCGATGAAAATATTGGGCATAATACCACTGTCGCCATTCTTTTTTTATAGTAACATTTTTTAATCAAAAAGGCAACAGTTTAATTTATTAAAAGGAGACAAATATGCTCACATCTAAAAACATTGTGCTCACCGGTGCTGACAGCGGTATAGGCTATGCCGTCCTTAAAATTCTTGCCGCAGACAGATCCAACAGAATCCTTGCCGTCGATATGAACGAAAGCAAAATGCACCTTTTCTGCGACAACGTAATCCCTTATAAGTGCGATATTTCTTCAAAAGAAGCCACAGACAAGATTTTTGAAAAAGCCGAAAGTGTTTTTGATAAGATTGATATATTTTTTGCCAACGCAGGCTTTGGCTACTATGAAATTATGGACTATACGGATTGGGAACGAACCGAAAAAATCTTCAGGACAAATGTTTTTTCTCCCATTTATTCCTATCAGAAATACCGTAAGCATCTTAACGGCAGAGACGGGCACTTCATTCTCACGGGCTCTGCTATCGGCAGACTTGCTCTTCCCGGTTATGCCCTTTATTCTTCCACAAAGTTTGCTCTTGACGGCTTTCAGAGAAGTATAAAGTGTGAACTGCCGAAGAATATTAAGTTCACTTTTCTTTGTCCCGTCTGTATAAGTGATACTGACTTTTATAACCGAGCAAGCAGAGTGAGCTTTGAAATACCGTCGCCTGTGCAGGATATAAAAGCATCTGCCAAGAAAATCGTATACGGCATAGAAAAAGAAAAGAAAACCATATACCCTTATCCCCTCTTTGCTATTGCAGAACAGCTTTCCGCTTTGTGTCCTCCCGCAAAGCTCCTTTATCTTGCTCACGAAAAGAAAAAGCTTAAACGTTTTGCTATGAAAACAGGTAAAAGGTTACATTAAGAAAGGCGCCTCACAAAAAATGAGATGCCTTTATCTTTACTCTTCCAATAAATACCTGAGCATTCTTTCAGGTCTGTCTAAAAAGTCTTTTGTAATTTTATAGTGTTCTGTCTGTCGGTAATCGACCTTTTCTATGCCCGTATCTGAAAGCTCAAAAATATCTGCATCGGGAAAAGCCATAAGTATAGGTGAATGGGTTGAAATTATAAACTGAGAGTCCTTTTTCACAAGCTCGTTTATTGCAACTATCAGCTCCATTATTCTCATAGGAGAAAGTGCCGCTTCAGGTTCGTCAAGAATATACAAGCCGTTACCGCCGAAACGGTTCTTGACTATTGCCATAAAGCTTTCGCCATGGGATTGCTCATGAAGAGATTTTTCGCCGTACGGTGTTTCCATTCTGTTTTGCAGCTCTTTTTCAAATAATTTTTCAATATTTGTAGCTACATTATACACACTTTCAGCCCTGAGGAAAAATCCGTCCTTTGCATAGCTCTTTTTACCTATTCTTATGTTGCGGTAAAGCTCCGAATGGGTACTGTTGGTTGAAAAATTGAAATTCACCGTTCCTCCCTCAGCGTTAAAGCCGTACGCCACAGCAATAGCTTCAAGGAGAGTTGACTTTCCCGTACCGTTTTCACCTACAAGGAATGTTACGTTCTTAGTGAAATTCAGCTTTCTCTTTTCCATAAGATATCTTACGGCCGGTATGTCCTTAAGGTATAAATCTCTTTCTATCTCCCCTTCAAAGAGAATCTGAGAAACATATCCGGGAAACATTTTTACACCTTAAATATTGTAAGGCTCTTGAATGCCTCACCTTTTTTGAATGTGCACTGCGGGAAATCGGGCTGATTGGGTGTATCGGGATAATACTGGGTTTCAAGGCAGAAGCCATAGTGCTGCTGCAGCATAATTCCGTCTTTACCCATTTCAGTGCCGTCAATGAAATTACCTGTGTAAAGCTGTACACCGGGAAGGTCACTCATAACCTCAAGCTTCCTGCCACTCTTTGCGTCTGTTACTTTTGCAACGGGACGAACCTTGCCGACAGGTCCGTTAACGCAGAAATTATGGTCATAGCCTCTGCACATAATAAGCTGTTCATCGTCAGCCTTTATATTCTTTCCGATTTTCTTTGGTGTTCTGAAATCGAAGGCTGTGCCTTCAACACTTCTCAGCTCACCTGTAGGAATACTATCCGCATCTGTCGGTGTGTAATAGTCACAGTGGAGTGTAAGCTCATGGTCAAGAACATCTCCGTTTTTAGTTGTGCCAAGATTGAAATAGGCGTGGTTAGTCATATTGATAATTGTATCACAGTCAGGTACTGCACAGTAGTGAATTTCAAGCTCATTTCTGTCCGTAAGTCTGTAAACAACTGTTACATCGACATTACCGGGGAAGCCTTCGTTACCGTCAGCACTCTTATAAGAAAATTCAACTGCATTGTCATCAATAATAATTGCATTCCAGATTGCACTGTTGTATTCTCCGCCGCCGTGAAGACAGGTCTTGCCTTTTTCATTCTGTGTAACCTGATATTCTTTATCTGCCACTTTAAACTTGCCGCCGCAGATACGGTTTGCATACTGGCCGATAACATTACCTGTATATGTACCCGAAGCAATGTGCGCTTCAATATTATCGAAGCCCATAATTATATCTCCCATATTGCCGTCTCTGTCAGGGCAGACAAAAGACTGAAGGGTTGCACCTCTTGTAATAATGCCTGCGCTTACCTCGTTGTTGTTTGTGATTGTAAAAAGATGTACCTCTCTGCCGTCAGGCATAAAATCGAAATGTGTTTTTGTAACGCTCATAATGATTTCCTTTCTGAAAGAAATTTACCTGTTCATTTTAGCACAAATTTATATGTTTATCAAGATATTATACACCTCAAATAATGAAAACAACCCCACCTCATTACGAGGTGGGGTACTGTTTCAATTAATCGTCAAAGCTGACGGGTTAATTACTTGAAGATGCTGAAGAGCTTTGCGAAGAATTCCTTAATCTTCTTAATGATTCTCTGGAACCAGTTAAGTGATTCTTCTGCTTCGCCAACTGCTTCTTCGTGTTCTTCGTCAGAACCTACAGTTTCTTCCCATACGCCTGTCAGGTCTTCCATTACTCTTGCGAGATTACCATATGCGCATGTGCTGTTGTCACCAATAGCTCCGAAGAGATCCTTATAGAGCTGCTGGAATCTTGCAACGTCGCCCATGATTGCAGTTTCAAGGAAGATGCCCATACCAAGTGCGTGGAAGAGTGCACTTACAGCGATATCAGCTACATTGTAATGGTTTGCATTTACAAAGATCTGATTGATTGCATATCTTACAGTCTGCTCAGCGCCGTTCTTAAGCTCGAAGAATTCAACAAGCCACTGTACAAGAGCTTCCTGGTTGTGTTCATCTTCGAACATCTTAAGGAGCCATGTGAATACGTAGGTGAGAGTGTCACCCTTGTCAGCAACAATAGCTGTCTGAGTGTTCTTGTAAAGACTTGCATCTGTAATATCCTTACCGTTTACATATGTTGCATAATAGCTTGCTTCCATTTCCTTCTTGAAGGAGTTAGCCCAAGGACCTGTTGAGTCGTTGCCCGGGTTAGATCTGGAGGTTGCTACCTGCTGTTCCTTAGCTCCGCCCTGTTCAACAAGCTCTACCCAATTGATTACAGGAATCTTGAAGTCGAACTTATTGTTGAAGAGTACGATACCTAAGTCAAGGTTATGGAGAAGATCTTCAAGGTGGAGATAATCTTCAAGCTTGATACCGAGAAGCGGTAATACAAGATCAAGGATACCGTAAACAGGAGCGAGAAGGTTCTTAACAGTGAGAAGGAGACCTTCATTTGAGAAGAAGTATGCAAGGTTCGGAAGGATGGTAAGAAGTCCATCTACCGGTTTTGCAAGAAGGTTGTTTGCAAAGAATGCTACTCTGTCAAGGATGTAACCGAGAGTCATGCTTTCATTTGCTACAACAGCGTTTCTGTATGCAGGTAATGTCTTAACCTGTGCAGCGGTGAGACCGAATGCTTCGAGAAGCGGGATAATTGCGTAGTCATAACCGTTGCCGCCTGCGATGTCAACAAGACCGAGTACGTTGAGGTATCTGCCTTCACCATAGAGGAGAAGTCCGAGAACATCGTTGAGAGGTGTAAGTACGCCTGCGAATACTCTTAAGAAGTCACCGAGATCGCCTGCTGTTACCTTCCAGTCAACCTTTGCATCCTTGAACTTAGCTACATCTGCCCATGTTGCAGCACCTTCGATGTGCTTGAGGAAGCCATCCATATAGTTTTCTGCAAATGCGCCCTGTGCCTTAAGCTCGTTGATAGATGCTCTGAAGCCTTCAACTGTAAGGTCAAGAACGAGAGGTGTGCCTTCATCATCAGCAGAGTTCTTAATCTTGAACTCAAGTCCCTTAACTGTATCAAGGATAGGTGCTACGGAGTCGCCTGCAAGGAGACCAACGATAGTATCCATAAGTGAGTTAATGGTATCATTTGTGATGAAGCCTGCGATGAGATCCTTAATTGAATTGCCGAGACCTGCAGTCTTGATAATATCAACGATAAGCTGGTCGATATTATTTGCGATAAGGTCAGCATTTTCTTCTGTGAATGTCAGATAGCTTGTGTAGTTCATACCTGTTACATCAACGGGTCTGTTCTGTACAGGCTGATAGTTAGCAGCGCCGCCGAAGAGGTCACCAAGAATTTCAACTATCTTAGTCGGATCTTCAATGATATCTTCGATAAGATCCTTGATAGCAGGATCAAGTCCGAGACCGTCAATAATTGCATCAATATCAACTGCATCAAGAACTGTTGTGATAACAGTCATAAATGTATCAGCTGCATCACCTTTAAGAGTTCTGTAAGATGTGCCTTCGTAGATATCATACTTAGGATCAAGCTTTGTTGATGTGAAATCTACAGTGCCGTCACCGTTTGCATCTACACCGGCCTTTGCTGCAAGTTCAAGCCAGTTGAGGTCAGCAAGGTTAATTGCAAGCTTTGCGCCGTTAATCTCAATATCGAGACCGTTAACGAGGTCAGTAATGAGAGTTGAAACAGCTGCACCGGTAACATTGACATGGATACCTGCTTCAACGCCAGGATGTGCCTTACCGATGTAAAGGTCAACTACCTTGTTGTTTTCTGTCTCGTGATTGATATCTGAAATATCGATATCAATTGCAACAGGAACGATAGGATCAATCTTTTCAATGAGCATATTAACGGGAGCGATGAGATTATCAATGATTGTTGTAATGTCATCGTTGCCGAGAACATAAGTGAGATTTGCAAGAATGTCTGCAAGCCAGCTGATCGGGTTAGCAAGAACACCGTCATCACCGTAAAGCTTGTCGACTATCTGGCTGAGGATCGGATAAAGTGTGCTGCCATAGTTTGCTGCAACTTCATCATCGTATGCACTCTGGCTCATAGCGTCAATGCCGAGGAGTTCAAGAAGCGGGATGATTGAGTAGTTGTAACCCATACCACCCATTACATGAACTTCGTCAAGAACTGAGAGTGAGAGACCTACGGATGTTTCACCGCTTGCGAAGAAGTCTGCTTCAACCTGACCGCCCATAAGGATAAGAGCGAGAACAGGATCAAGAGGCTGGATAAAGTCGCAGAGGAGATTTACGAGATCGCCGAGACCTGCAATGCCCCAATCAAAGCCGTTAAACTTGCGTTCTGCCTTGTCAGCTGTTGCGGGATCGTCAGCTTCAGTGCTGTTTGCTTCCCAAACCTGAGCCCATGTAAGATCTTCAAGCTTAGTACCTGTCTTGGTAGCTGTTGCTTCAAAGAATGCCTTAACCTGTGAGCCGAAGTCTGCGTTAGCAAATGCAGCGGGAGTGATATCAAGTTCAAGGTTTGTAAGCTCTGTTACATAACCGAGAATCATATCGATTGTTTCACTGGGAAGACCTGCAAGAAGCTCGGTTATCATACCAACAAGCATATCTGCGATATCGTCAGTAAGTAAGCCGTTTACAAGGTCTTCAAGACCTGTTACAGCATTACCTGCGCTATCCTTAAGACCTACAAGGCCAAGAATTGTCGGGATGAGTGCATCGATGTTGTTTACGATTGAAGTGAAATTCTGCTTGTCTTCTGCAGCAACTACTTCTACCTTAGTAATTGCATCCTGCTTATATGCCTTGTATTCAACAAGATACTTAGTAAGAAGTGAGAGTAAGAGCTCAAGAACTGCTTCGTCCTTACCTGCAAGGCTTGTAACAATACCGTAAACCATATTGTCGTTACCCTTGTCGTCCTTAGGTTCAAGGTTGAGTGCATCACAGAGAATCTCTAAGAAGTCATCTGTAAGAACTGTCTTGAGTACGAACATAAGAGCGTCGCCAGTGTCTACGTGCCACTTATCAACTGCATCACCAATTTCAGTCTTGGTTTCATCAGTAAACTTATCAACTTCAATAGCAGCCTTAGCAAAGTCTGCGAAGAAGGTGTCGGGAAGAGCCTTGATTACCTGGATAGGTTCAGCGCCTTCCTTAAGTGTGCCGTCTGCATTGTAATCATTCTTGCTGTAAATCTTGATGTCGGGAAGGAGACCGTTGATGAGGTCAACAAGAATCTTTCCGTTTTCACCTGCGATTGTAAGAATGTTAGTGATGTTAAGTTTCTTTCCGCCGGGAAGTTCAACCTTAACGAGTGTTTCAATAAGAGCGTCAAGTTCAGCTCTGGAGATTGTACCTTCAAGTGCATCAAGGAGTGAAAGTACGGGTGAGAGAAGATTGCTGAGAACAACTTCAACACCGTCGTTTGCAATCAGATAGCTGATGTTACCGAGAAGTACGATGATAGTATCAACGGGCTTCTCGCCGAGTGTTTCAACAAGAGTGAATACATAGTCTACAGTATATCTGAGAGCGTCGATTGCGTCGTCGTCTGCCTTAAGTGCCTTCCATTCAGCACCCATTTCTTCGAGGCCGAGACCCTTGAAGAGATAGTAGATAGCGTTTGCATAGCCTTCGTTACCGAGGAGCTTGATGTTTTCAACATCGTAGCCTTCAGCAATTTCAAGGTCGCCACCTGTGAGTAAGAATGCAAGAACAGGTTCTGCTACCTGGAGTACATCGAAGATGTTGTTAAGGAATTCGTCCTTAGTATCAACACCGGCAAAGATTGTACCGTAGGTTGTCTTAGCTTCTTCGCCTTCGCCTGTTGTTACAGCCTTAACGTCCTTAATAGCTGCCCAGCTGATTGTATCTGCTGTTACTGCAGTGAAGCCTTCGTCAGCTGCGTGTGCAGCGTTATAAGCTGCTACTGCAGATTCGATATATGCAGTGAATTCGTCATTGTCTGCTGCTGCAGCGAAGCCTGCAGGTGAAAGGTCAATGCCAAGAAGGTCATTGAGTGTACCGCAGAGTGATTCGCTTAAAGCACCGCCGATTGTACCGACAACAAGGTCAGTTACGGTGTTCATCATATCCTGAGTGAATACCATATCAGCAAGGAGTGTATCGATGATGTGTGTAAGAACAGGTGTACCTTCGGGAACATTTGCTGCTGCATCAACGATAGTATCCATAAGTGAGCCTTCTTCAATGTCTTCGCCTGCAATGAGAGGAAGAACAACGGGAACGGCCTTACCGATAAGTCTGTCAAGAGTTTCGATAGCCTTATCTGCATTATCAACATTGTAGTTGATTTCACCAAGGTACTTGAAGATCATGCTGAGAGGTACAACTTCATATTCGCCTGTAAGAACAAGTACGACTGTACCGATGAGGTTAACAAGTCCGTCTGAATCACCGAGGAGATCATTGATGAGACCTTCAAGAGTCGGGTCAAGTTCTGTATCACCAAGGAGACCGAGAACAAGGTTCTTAATTACCTTAACGTTATCATCTGTGAGGATTGCGTTAAGAAGTGTTACAAGCGTATCAGAGGGATCACCTGTGATGTTCTTGTAAGGATCGTTGCCTTCGCCTTCTGTATCAGCAATAGCGTAATCCATTGCAGATTCGGTGTAATCAATAGCACCGTCTTTTCTTACAGCCATAGCTGCTGCAAGCTCAAGCCAATCAAGGTTAAGAGTGAGACCGAGAGGCTCTTTTACGCCATCCTTGTCGAGATCAAGCTCGATATCTGCAAGGAGACCGCCAATAAGAGCGTTGAGATCAGCTGCACTGAGATCGAATACGAATCCGGGTTCAAGACCCTTTTCGTTCTTGATATCGAAGTCGAACTTGAATGCATCGTTTTCATCAAGACCAACGAATACGCTGATGGGATATACTTCACATACAGCATCAAGGAGTTCAACTACAGGAGCTACAAGGTTAGCAACGATTGTGTTGATACCTTCTGAACCGATGAAGTAGAAGAGGTTAGCTACAAGACCGAGAACTTCACTGATGGGAGCTGCAAGGATTGTATCAACTCTGCCTACGATTGCATCAAGAACATACTTGAGTGATGAGCCATCTGCCTTAGCCTGAACTTCGTAGTCAGCCTGGCTGAGTGCTTCAACACCAAGAGCTTCAAGAAGCGGAATGATTGCGTAGTTGTAACCGTAACCGCCATTGATTCTGATGTCCGCACGACGATTTGTATCGTCATCTTCAAGAGCGATAATCTGTTCGCCGCAAAGGAGTACCTGGAATACGATATCAAGCGGCATAAGAAGGTCAGCTGCGAAATTAACAACGTCTTCAAGAGTTGCAAGACCGAAATCGAATGCCGGCTTGATTTCTTCCTTACCGTCAACTATTTCTGTCACTGTCTTGAGAGTTGCCTTATCAATTGTCTTACCGTCTTCCTTATATGTTACGTCGAAGTGTGCGTTAAGTACATCTGCCCATGTTTCTGCATCGCCGATGAATTCAGCAAGCTTAGAACCGAACTTAGCAGATGTTGCGAAGGTCTGAGGATCGATGTGGAGATCAAGGTTAGTAAGGTCATTTACATAACCGATGATTTCGTCAATATCAAGACCTGCAAGTACGGGAACGAGAGCGCCCATAATAAGATCGCCGAGATTTGCACCTGCAACGAGTCCGTCAACAAGAGCACCGAGATCGCTGTCCTGACCGAGGAGACCGAGAACTGTACCGAGAAGTGCATCAAGCGCTGTAATAGCATCGGGAAGTGCTTCTTTGATTTCATCTGCGTTATCAGCAAATGCGTCGTAGTCAGCTACTGTATCTTCATCGAGATCTCTCTGAGGAATCTTGTTGTAAGAAACTGTGTAGTTTTCAAGGAGCATAAGGATGAGTTCAACGACTGCCATTTCCTTATCAGCAAGACCTGTAAGGATTGTTGTTAATGTGTCGCCTTCAGCTGCATCCGGATTAATTGCATTAGCAAGAACCTCAAGGAATGTATCACTGAGAACTGTATCAAGGATATACATAAGAGCTTCTGCTGCATCGTATGACCATGTCTGTGCATAGTAGTCTACGTATGTCTTGTCTGTGATACCGCCTGCTACATATTTGTCTTCGTCATCCTTGTCTGCTTCAACAGCAGGTTCAAGAGCATTGCCTTCCTTATCCTTATCGATTACGTATACATCAACTGCATACTTGGAAAGTTCTACGAAGAAGTTTTCGGGAAGAAGGTTAATTGTATCAATTACATTACCTTCGCCATCCTTAACTTCGAGGCCACCGATGAGACTATTGAGCATTGCAACAAGGTTTGCACCGCCGTTGTTACCGATTTCAATAATGTCAGTCAGGCCGTATCTCTTAGCATCCTCACCTTCGCCGATTACAATAACTGATTTGAGAATTGTATCAAGCTGCTCTCTTGAGATTACGGGCTCAAGGAGTTCAAGAATTGAGAATACAGGAGCAAGAAGGTTCTTTATAAGAGGTTCAAGGTTGTTGTTTGCAAGGAGATATGAAAGTCCTGCAACAAGTTCAAGAATTGTCTTAAGAGGTGCTGCGCCAAGCTTTTCAACAAGGCCGTCTGCTTCAAAGTTAGTATTGTCACCGAGAAGACCGTTGACGAGCTTATCAAGAGCTTCTGTTGAAGATGTTGCAGCTGCAAGATCTACACCAAGAGCCTTGAAGAGAGGTACAAGTGCTGTATTATAAGCGTTACCGCCGGGAAGAGTTACTGCAGCCTCACCGTCTTCGCTGGGAAGAAGCGTAATTGCGCCACCGGCAAGGATGAAGTCAAGTACGGGGTTAAGCGGCTTGAGGAGATCAAGCACTGCTGTGATAAATTCATCAGAGCTGAGCTTATCATCTGTACCAGCAAGGTTCCAGTCATATACGATAGCGTTGCCGTCTGCATCACTATGTGCTGCCCATACGTCTGCCCATGTTTCAGATGTACCTACATAAGCTATGATTGCATCGTTTTCTGTTGCTTCAGCAAATGCCTTAGGAGCAAGATCGATGCCAAGGAGTTCGTTGAGTGTACCGCAGAGATCTGCTGTTAATGCACCGGAGATAGCCTTAACGATTATTGCGATTAACTTGTCGTAGTTCTCTTCTGTGAAGAGGAGAGTATTGAGAAGGTAATCAATCATACCGCTCAGGTCTGTTGATTCAACTGCTGCGGTGCGGATATCACCAAGGATACCTGTTGCATCTTCCTTAACGAACATCGGAAGAAGGTCAACAACTTCACGTGTGATAATTGCATCGAGCTTTTCGATAGCACTGTTGAGAGTTGTCTGCTTACCTGCATCTTCACCATCGAAGTAAGTGAGTACGCCAAGGAACTTATAAACTACGTCATATGTCTTGATGTCGTACTGACCTGCAAGGAGAAGAACAACTGCAGAGAGGAGTTCCTTAATGCCATTCTGTTCATAAATGATGTCATAGATAAGGCCCTTAAGGTTGAGCTCATCGTTTGCTACGCCGTTTTCATCAACGCCGTCCATGCTGTCAAGAGCGTCACCGAGGAGACCCTCAACAAGCTGAGCAATTGCATATGTGTTTTCCTCTGTGAGGATTGTATTAATAAGTGTTGTGAATGTGTCTTCTGCATCACCGATGATGTTGTACCATGCTGCTGCAGTACCGTCAGCCTTAACCTGTGCTGTCGGGATCTGTCTTACAATAGTATCGTTTTCAACGGGAGTAAGTGTAATGACTTCGTCTGTACCGTTGACAGTCATCTTTGTTGTGACTGTGCCGTCTTCAGCAACTGTTACTTCGTCATCACCGAAGTAGAGCTTAAGATCAACATTGCCGACCTTTGCAGTATAAGCCTTTTCTTCACGAGCCATCTTAGCTGCGATGTCAAGCCAATTGATATCAAGGCTGATACCGAGAGGATCCTTTTCGCCGTCGCCGTCAACGTCAACTACCTTAAGACCTGCAAGAAGATCATTTACAAGTGCAATAAGGTCATCAGGATCAACATTAATGTTTACACCTGCGGGAACGTTCTTGCCTTCTTCGTCACCGAGCTCATACTCGAAGATCTTTTCTGCACCAAGGTCAACCTTAACACCGATATGGAATATAGGATCAATCTTAGTAAGAAGAACATTTGCGAATGCAAGAAGGTTTTCTGCGATATTGTTGATACCGTCTGTACCGATGAAGTAGAAGATGTTTGCAAGCATCGGAAGAAGAGTTTCAATAGGAGCATCAAGAAGAGTTTCTACCTTGCCGATTATAGCTGTGAGAATCGGGTAGAGATGTCCGTTTGTCTCTGCTTCTGCGATATATTCTGCTTCAGAGAGTGCCTCAATACCGAGAGCCTCAAGAAGCGGGATAATTGCGTAGTTGTAGCCTTCGCCACCGTTGATACGGATGTCGTCGCCACGTGAGCCGTCTTCCTTAATGTCAGGAATTACGATTACCTGTTCACCTGTAAGAAGAAGCTCGAGAACGATATCAAGAGGCATAAGAAGGTCACAAACAAGACTTACAAGACCGTCAAAGCCCTTATCAAGCTGGAGGTTCCAGTCGAATTCGTTGATTGTATACTTATCCTTGCCTTCGTCGTCAGTGCCCTTTGTGAAGCGTGCATTACGAACGTCAGCCCATGTCTCAGCTGTACCAATGAAGGTTGCAAGCTCTGAACCGAACTGAGCGTTCTGAACGAATGCCTGAGGTGCTATATCAAGGTCAAGGTTAGTAAGATCCTTAACATAACCAAGGATATCGTCAATGTCAAGACCTGCAAGCACAGGAACAAGAAGTTCCATAATGAGATCTGCAACATCAAGATCTGCAACGAGACCGGTAAGAAGAGCTTCAAGGCTTTCTACCTTATTTCCGTCCTTATCCTTAAGGAACATCGGGATAACTGCTGCGATGATGGGATCAAGAGCTGCGAGAGCATCTTCAAGGTTATCATCATTCATCGGAGCATTGTGCTCAACATCAATCTTGTCAATGCCGGGACGGTTGTACTCTGAATAGCTTACTGTGTACTCAGTAAGGAGAGTTACAAGGATGTCAACAATGTTATCCTGCTTGCCTGCAAGGCCAAGGATGATATCAGCTACCATATCAGGTGAATTTACATCCTTACCGAGCTTTGTTGCAAGAGTCTTGAGGAAGTCGGTTGAGCATACTGTTGAAAGGACATACATAAGGCCGTCTGCGCCGTCAACTGTGAACTTAGTTACATGCTTGTGTTCAGGCTGATAATCATAACCGGTTTCAGTTGAAGTAAGTGTTACAACATCGTCAGACTTATAATCAACTGCATACTGTGCAATCTTCAGGAAGAAGTCTTCAGGAAGAAGGTTTGCTGTATATGTTTCACCTGTTACGTTGTCAGTGATTTCAACGCCGCCGATGAGGTCGTTAATCATAGCAACGAGATCTTCACCGTAGTCACCTGCGATGTCAGCGATATCGTTGAGATCCATCTTAATGAGACCCTTAAGAAGCTCGTTTACATCGTCGATTGTGATGATTTCACTGAGGAGTGAGAGGAATCCTGTGATAGGTGCAAGGATGCCTTCAACTGCTTCTTCAACACCGTCAGATGCAAGGAAGTAGGAGAGACCTGCTACTACATCAATGATTGTGTTGATGGGAGCTGCTGCAACTCTGTCAACGATATTGAGAACACCGTCGAGAAGAGCTTCTACGCAGTCAACTGCAGTAGCATCTGCATCTGTTACTGCGATATCTTCGCCAAGAGCTGCGCCGAGAGGAACGATTACGTTATCCCAGCCGTTGCCGCCCTGGAGAGCAAGATCGTCAATGAGGATTGTAAGGTCTTCGCCTCTGAAGAGGAATTCAAGAACCTTATTGAAGGGAGCTACGATTTCGAGAAGGATATCTACGAAGAGAGCTGCCTTATCATCTGCTGTATCAAAGCCCCAGTTGTTGTCGATAACAACCTTTGTTTCCTGCTTGCCGTCTTCGCCGTTCTTAGCAGTTACGGTATGAGTGATGTTGTCTTCGTCTGTATAGATTGTTGCATCCTTAGCAAGGTAAACCGTCTTAGTTTCTTCCTTGCCGTCAACTGTTACTGTATATGTGAATGCATACTTAGTATTAGCGTCGCCAAGTTCCTTCCATGTCTTTGCTGTGCCTACGAAGTCCTTAAGATATGTTGTGTCAACAAGACCTGTATTTACGAATGCAGCAAGGTCAAGCTTCACACCGAGGATTTCGTTAAGAAGGTCGTTTACAGTGTTGAAGGTTTCGTCGTCCATACCTGCGAAGATACCAACGAGTGCACCGAGGATCATATTAATGATATCGTCAGTGAATACCATATCGCCGAGGAGATAGTCAACGAGAGCTTCAATGCTTACTGTAGCGTCTGCAGGAATGCTTGTAAGGAATTCAGGCATATTTTCAAGGTCGCCAAGAATTGCGAATACATCGTCAATTGCATTGTTGATAACCTTGTCGAGCTTGTTGAGTGCAAGTTCAACCTGTGCCTTAGAAGCAACGTCGTCATTGTATTCGTACTCTTCAGATGCGATTGCATCGAAGAGAACCTTAATGTCTTCTACTGTGTAATCAGTAGCTGCAAGAACCTTGATTACTGTGTCAACCAGAGCTGTCGGATCATTGATAGCATCGTTAACAACTGTCTTGAGAACTGCGAAGTTTTCGCCGAGACCGTCAAGTACTTCATCAAGAGTCTTATCCTTAAGAACTGCGCCGAGAACACCGTTGATAGTTTCTGTTGTAAGAATCATATCAAGGAGAGTGATAATTGTATCTGCATTATCACCGCTGATGTTCTTGCCCCATGTGCCGTTGAGAATATCCCAGACTGCAGGAGCTGTAAGGTCAGAGTTAACCTTAGAATCTGTATAAATTATGTTGCCGTCCGCATCAACCGCTGCAGCACCTGCTGCGATATCACGGAAGCTGATTTCAAGGTTCAGGCCAAGGTCTGAAGCAAACTTAGCGATAACTGTATCGATAAGAGCTTCAAGAGTTGTGCCGTTAAGGTCCAGAGTGAGACCTACGTTGTAACCTGCTGCTGCAACGTCGTCACCAAGCTTGAAGTTGAGGAGTGCTGTATCGTCGCTGTCATCGAGAGCTGCGTTAATATCAATAACGATAGCTACGGGAAGAACGCCTTCAATTGACTTGATGATTGCGCTTACGGGAGCGATAAGGTTACCAACGATTGTTGTAAGGCCGTCCTTGCTGATTGTGTATGCAAGGTTAGCGATAAGTCCGAGTACGAAGTTTACTGCGCCGCCTTCAAGACCATCGACAACATAATTGAGAACTGTCTCAAGGATGTAGCCGAGTGTGCCCTGAGTTGCAAAGGTTGCTTCGTATTCAGTCTGATTCTTAATAGAGTCAGCGGGTACGCCGAGAGCTTCCATAAGAGGAATGATAGCGTAGTTATAGCCGCTGCCGCCCATGATGTTGATTTCCTTGAATGCGCTGATGGAGTCAGCATCTGCTGCGTTACCGGTATTGGTACCGCCTGCGAGAAGAACTTCAAGCACGAAATCAAGAGGAGCGAGGAATGAGGTGAGAACTGCGATGAACTTGTCGATCTTAAGTTCGGCAAGTGATGTTTCATCATCGGGATCATCGTCAACCATTGCGTCAAGACCCCATGCGTAGTCGTAAACAGGCTTGGTTGACTGTTCGGTTGCCTTAACAATAACCTTGGTAAGTTCAACCTTAGCACCGTCGATAGTTGCGTAGAGCTTGTCGCCTTCAGTTGTTACATCCTTAGCTTCGAGAAGAACTTCTGTCTTGTCTTCGCCGTAGGTGTAAGCATACTTAGTTACAGCTGCATCGCCTTCGCCGGTTGTTTCTGACTTGTGAACGTCTGCATATACAGCTGTGATAGCTGTTTCTTCTTCGTCGCCGTCACCGTCAGCGTCAATAAGAGCTGATGTGAGACCTGCAGCGCCTGTGTATTCACCGAGAACAGCCTTGCCGTCCTTCATTACTACTTCGCCCTTATCATCAAGGGTTTCATATGTGTATACGTGTTCTGTATAAGCTTCAATTACTTCTGCCCAAGTTGTTGCTTCACCGAAGAAGCCTGCGATATCTGCATCCTTCTTATAGGTCTCAACAGTGATGTCGATTTCTTCACCGAGTGCGTCAGCAACGATTTCAATGATGTCCATAATGTCAGCATTGAGACCGCCGAAGATACCTGCGAGTGCGCCAACTACTGTGTTGAGCATATCGTCGGTGAGAAGGAGACCGGATACGAGGTCAACGAGTGTTTCGCCTTCTTCAAGAAGACCAACCATGGGAAGAATTTCAACGAGGAGTTTATCAAGGTTCTCGAGAGCCTTTTCAGTTTCTGCCTTAGTTACAGAGTGACCTGTTACTGATGCATATTCAACTGCAAGCTTCTGAAGAGCTACTTCGGGTTCTTCGATTGCGAAGAATTCTACAACATACTTAGTTGTAAGGTTGTTAAGGAAGTCAATTACACCCTTAACTGCGCCGTCTTCGTTGAGGTAATTGATTACCTGGTTGATGATAGCGTCTTCGTTTTCTTCGTCAGCGAGCATCGGAAGAATTTCGTCAATTGCGAATGTAAGGAGACCGTTTACAAAGTAAGTCTTAGAACCTGTTACGGTTGCAATCTTACCTGTTTCAACCTTAGTTGAGTCAACCTTACCTTCATCATCAAGTACGGAGTTGCCGTCCTTGTCAACGAGCTCGTTACCGTTAACAAGAGATGTATTAGCATCTGTTCTGTAAGATGTTGTGATTGTATATTCACCGATTTCAGCGATAAGTGCCTTGAGCATATCTACAGTGATTACAAGGTCAAGAGTGCCTGTCTTAACTGTGATGTACTTCTTGCCGTCAGCTTCCTTAATGCCTTCAGCATCAAGAGCAACGTCAACTGTCTTGTCGCCGTTCGTATAGGTGTAACCTGTAACTACATCGTTTTCGTCCTTAACTTCGGTAAGCTCGAAGTCCTTATTGCCTTCGATGAGACCGTTGATGAGGTTGAGGAGACCGTCGATTGTTACATAGCTGTCAAGGTCAACCTTGAGGAGACTCTGGATAAGAGCATCCTTTTCGCCTGTAATGGGTTCAACTACTTCGAGGAGACCCCATACGAGTGCAAGTACGTTGTCAACAAGAACTGCAAGGTTGTCACTTACAAGGAAGTAGAGGAGACCTGCAAGGTTGTCTGCAATGTACTCTACGGGACCGCCTGCGATACCGTCAACGATACCAAGGATGATATCAAGGATTGTACCGAGGATGTCTTCGATATCTGTATAAGCGTTGTATACAGCGGGTGTCGGGATATCGTCAGCTGTATCTGCTGTTGCAAGACCCTTGTCAACAAGGCAGAGTGCATCTACAAGACCGAGGATACCTTCTTCGTAGCCCTTAGAGCCACGGATTTCGAGATAACCTGTGCCGAGAGTTACGCCAGCAGCGGTCTCTTCAGCTCTGTCGTCATTATCCTTAGCATCGGGAACGTCTGTATCAAAGTCGCCTACATATTCGCCGTTAGCAGATTCAAGGAGAGTAAGAGTCTTGCCCTGAAGGAGAACCTGAAGAACAGGTGTTACAGGCTGAGCTACAACCATGATCGCATTGATGAGTGAATCAAGGTCTGTTACGCCCCAGTCTGCATCGATAGCAAGCTTATCACCGTCAACAGGAGCAGCAGCCTTAACCTCTGCCCATGTCTTAGCATTACCGATGATACCCTTAACGGCTGCAACTGCCTTAGCATAGTCAGCCTTGCCTGCGAAGTGAGCTTCGATAGATGCAAGGTAATCTTCAGCTGTAAGCTTCTTACCGCCGATTACGAGAATGTCAAGGATCGTGTCAATGATGTTATCCTTACCGGGTGTGCCGCCAAGAATATTTACAAGAGCATTAACGATAAGGTTCATAACATCAAGGTCACCCTCGATTACGAAGCCGTTAATAATATCGTCAACGAGCTTTTCAATTCTTGTTGTATCAGCAGGAAGTGTGTCCTTAACTGAATCAAGGATAATATCCATGATTGAGCCTTCTTCCTGTTCACCCTTAACAAGGAGAGTGAGAACAAGGGGAAGAGCTTCATTGATAATTGTATCAAGCTTGCCGGGAAGATTTTCTGCAGCGGTATCGCCTGTATGGTCGATATCGATATAGATGTTGGAGAAATCTGAATAGAAGATTTCGTAACCTTCGAAGAGGGATACAAGAACATCTGTGATTGTAAGACCGCCAACGTCACCGTTAATAAGAGCGATGAGGTTTTCAATAATCATACCAACAAGGTTCTGGTCACCCTTTTCGTCTACTCTCTTGTCTGCGGGAAGGAGAGCATCGAGAAGCTCTTCTGAAAGAACATTGTCAAGAAGGTATACGAAGGAGTCAGCAATATCAACGCTGAAGGTTTCAACAACGTTACGTACTGTACCTGTAAGCTCGTAGTAAGTACCGTGTGCTGCTGCATCATACTTATCGGACGGGATGGAGATTGTATCGCCGGTCTTACCGCCGAATGCGCCATCGTCTGCAATAACTTTTGCGTCGAAGTATGTCTTATTGGTTGTATTGCCGATATTTACTGCATACTGTACATATTCTGAGAAGAAGTTTGCAGCGAGAAGCTGGATAGGTTCAACTGTGTCGCCTTCTTCAGTCTTAACAAGGAGACCGCCAACAAGGTTGTTGATGATATTTGTAAGGTTCTCGCTTGTGCCGATGTTAGCAACGATTTCATCAAGAGTGAATGTTACAACTTCTTCGCCCTTATCGTTTGTTTCCTTTGTACCTGTGCCATCGGGCATATAGTCGCCAAGGAGACCGCCGAGTACGCCACCAAGGAGATCGTTAAGGAGATCGCCTACTGCGGGTTCTGCAACATCAAGGAGTGCGAATACGGGTGAAAGGAGGTTTGTAACAAACATTTCAACACCGTTGGACTCGATGAAGTATGCAAGTGAAGGTACGAGTGTGAGGATGTACTCAACAGGACCTGCGCAGAGAGCGTCAACAACGTTGAATACGCCGTCTGTGATAGCTGTAAGAGTAGCTGCATCGCCCTTCTTGTTCATATATTCGCCAGCTTCCATTAATGAGCCGAACTGGTCAGCTGCAAGACCCTTAAGGAGAGGAAGAACTGCATATTCGTAGCCTTCGCCACCCTTGATTTCGATAACCTTCTGAGTCTTACCGTCGCTGTCAGTTGATGTGATAGCGATGTCTTCGCCTCTGAAGAGGAAGTTGAGAACGGGTTCAAGCTCTGCAACAAGAGCCCAGATGATGTCAAGGAATTCGTCCTTCTTATCTTCGAAGTCTGCCTTAGCATCGATACCCCAGTCGTAGTCAACTACCATTGCTGTACCTGCAGCAATCTTATCTGTCTTGCCTTCTTCTGTCTTATATGTGAATTCGTTCTTAGTCTTATCAGCTACAACGATTTCATAAGCATAGAGGGTTACAGTCTTAGTTGTACCGTCGTCGAGTGTGATTGTAGTTTCTGTACCGTCTTCAATTGCGGCATTGTCAATGTACTTAGCAACAACATATTCTGTCTTAGATTCATCAACGTCAGTTGTAGCTTCGTCATCTTCTGTTACGACTGTGTCAACATAGTAATATACATTGTCAGAGTAGTAAGCCTTGATGTCAGCCCATGTTGCTGCACGATATGTCTGCTGACCGTTTTCGTCAAGAACGTATTCGTCATCAGCTGTGTCTTCTGTACCCTTAGTGTCTACAACTCTGAGATCTGTAGCATCGATAGCAGTCTGTAAGAATGTATCGAGAGCTGTGTTATCAGATGTTGCAATTACACCTGCAGGTGTGAAGTTAATGTCAAGGAGTTCGTCAAGGAGCGGAAGGATAGTATCGAGGATATCAAGACCGCCGATAGCACCAACGATAGCGCCAACGATTGTATCCATCATTTCATCCTTGAATGCAAGGTCTGTGAGGATAGCTTCAACAACATCAGCGAGAGTTACGCCGGTGTAGCCGTTAGTCTCATCCTTAACAGATGCAAGTGCACCCTTGAGGAATTCTACTTCTTCAAGCATGGGAAGAAGTTCGGGAATGAGAGCAAGGATAGCCTTATCAAGCTTCTTGATTGCTCTTCTTACCTTACGTGCTGTAAGGTTGGAATCTACTGAGTATGCTTCATAATCGTAAGTTAATTCGTCAAATGAGAGATACTCAAGGAGTTCGTTTTCAACATCATAGTGGTTGAAGTAGTTAAGGAGAACTTCAAGTACACAATATCTGTTGTCGCCTGTAATACCTTCGATTACTGTCTTGATTGTTTCGTTCTTAGGATCGTTAAGGTCTACGCCTGCAACATTAAGAATATCGAATACAAGACCGTTTTCAGCGAGAACGAGTTCAGAGATAATCTGAAGGATTGTGTTAGCTCTTTCAGCTGTTACACCCTTAACATATCTTGTTGAACCGATAGTTGTAGCGCCGTAGTAACGCATTGTTTCAACGTTGCCTACTGCTACTGTCTTTTCAACGATCTTTGTGAAGATACCGTCAAGGAAGCTGAGATCCTTATCCTTAACGAAGCCCTTAATGAGATTGATAAGGCCTTCTTCTGTAAGAAGGTTAGTAATAATTTCGTTTACTGTTTTTGCATCTCCAAGGTCAATTACATCCTTAAGGAGATTTACAAGGAATTCGTAAACATTGAGAGCTACGAGAGGTTCATCTCTGCCTTCAATTGTAAGTTCCTTAGCTGTTACTTCGTTAACCATGTCAACGAGAGTGATAACAGGAGCAAGGAGCTGTTCTACTGCCTGTGCAAGTCCATTAGATGTAATGAAGAATGCAAGGCTGGGAAGAAGGTCAATGATTGTACCTACGGGAGCTGCAAGAACTGTATGGAGAATGCTTTCGATAATTTCGATTACATACTTAGCAAAGGCTTCATCACCGAGTTCAGCTACTTCGTTCTTATCCTTTGTAACTGTAACACCGAGCATTTCAAGTACGGGGATAAAGAATCTGTCATAACCGTCACCGGCTGAGATTGTAATACCGTCAAGGAGTACAAGGTCGCCGTTTTCAACAAGGAGAAGTCTGAGTACGGGAACGAAGGGAACTACGATATCTTCAAGAAGAGCGAGTACGCCTTCATAATCGGTAATACCGAAGGAGTCAGTGTCACCAAGCTTTGTTGAATACTGTTCAGCGTATACAACCTCACCGTCTTCTACCTTAGCGATATAAACAGTGTTGCCTGCTGCATCCTTAAGAGTTTCAGCGTCTTCAGCTGCTGCAGTTGCATAATATTCTGTACCGTAAGCATCAGTGAGCTTTTCTGCGTCAGCTGCTGCAGGGATAAGGTTACCCTCAGCATCCTTAGCAAGTTCAATTACGGGAACAGTCTTATATGTCTTGTTGCCTTCACCGTCTACGCCGTCTTCAACCTGAGTTGTAGCAAGAAGATTTGTACCGTTGTTGAGTGCATAAATCTTGTTCTTGCTTTCGTCAACGTCTGTTGTTGATTCGTCGTCTACATCATATGTGAAGTGAACGTCTGCATCAAATGCGTCAACTGTGTAGAACTTATTGTATGCATCTTCCCAAGTGTCGCAACCGTCAAATACGTCTGCAACCTTAGTGTTCTGAGCCTTGAAGTACTTAAGTGTAAGGTTAACGCCGCCGTCAGCACCGCCTGTAAGTTCGTAAACCATATCAAGGATGCTGTCAAGCTTGCCCTTACCTAAGAGATTTACAAGTGCTGTGAAGATAGTTGTAGCAAGACCTGCCTTATCTTCTGTATCAATGAAGAGTGAAGCAAGAAGATTTTCAACAACTTCTTCAACTGTGTCGCCCTGAAGGTTGAGCTCAAGGTTAACACCGAGTGCGGGAAGAAGCTCGCCTACGAGAGGAAGAATAGCTGTGATGAGTGCATCAAGCTGTTCGGGAAGCTTTTCAAGCTCAGCCTCGTTGAGGCCTGTTGCATTCCAGTCAACCTCGGGAAGAGTGCTGTCAGCTGCAGCTACTCTGGGATCCTCGTAAACAATGTTGTACCAGGAGAGAAGGTTGATAAGAAGAGCTTCAATAGCCTGAGGATCTTCAAATACACCGTAAATAAGTGTGCTGAGAAGAGCGTCAGTGTTCATATTGCCTTCTTCGTCAAATACTTCTGCATCCTTAAGATACTCGTTAGTGAAGTTAAGGTTCTTGAGGAACTTAGCGAGGAGATCACGTACACCGGGCTGGAATACGATTGTTTCGAGAACTGTAAGAAGAACAGTTTCACGGTCAACATAATATTCTGTGTCAGCTACGTCTTTATTTTCTACATAGCTGTTGTCAAGGTTCGCGTTGTCAAATTCAGGTGCCTTAATTATTACCTTGTTATCTTCATCACTGTCGTACCATGCGCAGGATGCGAGAGTTACGAAGAGCTGGTCGTTAAGGATGTCGGAGAGGGCAATCTTTGTCTTGTCGCCTTCTTCACCGATTTCGAAGGAAATACCGAGGATAAGATCCCAGAGGATATCCATAAATGTAAGCTTATCGAAGTCGATACCTGTATTGTCTTCGATGCTGATTTCAGGATCTTCAGTGTTGTCTACAACTGCAATACCTGCGGCTGCATTAGCATCCTGAGCTGCATCAATCTGCTGGTCAAGATATTCTGCTGTATCCTTTTCTGCTTCAGAGCTTTCGGCACTGTTAGCAAGGTTATAGAGAATACCCTTAATCATACCTATAAGATCAAGATCGTAGATGTTCTTGATAAGGTCTGTAATAGCTGTTACCGGTGAAAGGAGGTTACGGAGAATGATGTCGATACCGCCACTTTCAAGGAAACGAGCAAGGTAGGGAAGAACTGTTGCAAGTGTGGAAACTGGTCTCTCGCAAAGTGAATCAACGAGTGCAAGAACTGCATCGAGGATTGACTGAAGGAGAATCTGCTTGTCACCTGTGTAGGTTACGGGAAGACCGAGGTCATCTTCACCTGTACCGCCGTATACTGCAAGCTCATAAGCTTCCTGATCCTTATAGAAGGTCTTGAGATATGCAACGCCGTCATTATCCTTAAGAACGGGCACACCGAGAGCTTCAATAATGGGAAGAATTACGCCTTCATAACCGTCAAAGCCCTTAATTCTGATTTCGTCATAAATTGTAAGGTCCTGACCGGTAAGGAATACTTCGAGAACGATTGAAAGAGGTTCAAGAATATCCCAGAGAACTGTTACAAAGTTAGTTCTTGAAGTCTTTCTTGCAGCTTCAATTGTTGCTTCGTCAGCATCGTCTGCAACTTCAACAACGATGTTCCACTGAGCATCGAACTTAACTGCTGTCTTCTGGCTGGTTGTATCGTCAACCATCTTAGCAGAGATAGGCTGTACAATTGCGTTGCCTTCTTCATCAGTTTCTGTTGTTGTGAATTCTGTCTTACCTGCTTCAGCAAATGAAACAAGATTTTCAACAGTTTCACCGTCAACGATTGTGTTGTAGTAGTATACATACTTGTCGTCTTCAACAAGCTGCTTCTGGTTGTAAACGGGAGTAATAGTAACACCTGTTTCAACTGTATCGTCACCGTTAGTGTCGATATCAGCTGTTGTAAGGCCTTCAGTTTCGCTGTACCACTTTTCTGTCTTAGCCTTACCGTCAACGAGTACAACTTCACCGTCTTCATCGGTTACTTCATATGTGTACTCATACTGACTGTGTTCCTCGGCAACCTCGCTCCATGACTTAGCATCACCGATGAGGCTTTCAAGTGTCGGGTTGTTCTTGAATGCTGCAGGAGAAATATCTAAGCCTGCTGCGTTCTTAAGAAGATCACCGATCATACCGAGGATGTTGTCAACGCTTTCTGAACCGAGTAAGCCTACAAGCATACCGAGAAGGTCGTTGATCATATCGTCGGTGAAGAGCATATCTTCAAGAAGAGTGTTAACAAGGTTTGCAAGTGTGAGGTCAGCGTCTGCATCGAGGATACCGTCAAGGAGAGCGCCTTCCTTTGTAAGGTCAGCCTTAAAGAGGTTAAGAACTGTACCTACAAGCTTGTCAAGGTTATCAATAGCATAAGATGTCTTTGTACGGGCAATAATTGAGCCGTTCCAGTCATCTGCTGTTACATCTTCATAGGTGTAACCGTTATCGTCGTAGAAATTGTAGTGATACTCTTCGATAGCCATAAGTTTTACATCGCTTGATGCAGCTACAGTATAGTCTGTGAAGAGAGTTACGATAAGGTCAACTACCTGATCAGGATTCTTGAATACGCCTGTGAGAAGTTCATCAAGCATTTCTGCATCAGTACCGTTTTCGTCTGTGATGTCATAGCCGAGAACGGAGCCGAGAACTTCCTTAAGAGTTGTGTTTGCGAAGAGGAAGTCGAGAAGGAACATAAGCACGTCAGCCTTAGAAACTGTAAGCTGGCCGTTAGCTGCGTCAACCTTAACAAGATTCTGATATGCAGAAGGAATGTTATGGGTTTCACCGTCAGCATCAGTGTAGCTTGCGCCGAAGGGATCAGCGAGAGCAGCTACAGATTCGAGCCATGCAGATACAGCTGCAGAACGCATCTGTCTAGCTTCTTCGAGCTTTTCTTCATCTGTAACACCGTTTACAGTGTTAGCGTTGATAATATCCCAAGCTGCATTTTCAACATCTGCATCAATGAAGGCTGTAATTGTTCTGTAATAGGGCTGGTCATACTTGTAAATGCCTGCCATATCAATCTTGATGTTAGCAAGGAAGGAAACAAGAGCTTCAGTGAAGGAGATGTTCTTTACTTCTGCGGGATATGTTGTTACAACGGGCTTACCGTTTTCATCATAGGTAATTACGTCGTAAGCCTTTGTACCTGCGGGATATGTCTTACCGTCATATTCAAATTCGGTCTTGGTTGCATAGTTCAGGAAGATTTCCTGGAATGATGTCCATGTATTTGTACCAAGCATATCGATAAGACCTGCACCGAGATCGTTGACGTCGATATCAAGGAGAGGATCAAGTCTGTCGATGAATACCATTACGAAGGTAAGAAGGTTGGAGAGAATTTCGTTAAGACCGTCACCGGTGATGAAATATGCAAGAGTGGGAAGCATATTTGCAAGAGTAGCGATGGGATATTCAGCAAGAACTTCAACGAAGAAGAATACATAGTTCACAACAACTGTGAGGAATTTCTCCATGTTGTAGTCGCCGCCCATTGCCTGGAGCATGCCGGCATTGTTCTTAATAAGTCTGTTAGGAATCTGGCTTTGACCGTACTTATTTGCACGCTTTGCATTAAGTGCTGCAAGATAGGTCGTATTTGTTGCATCACCGTTCTCATCAAGAACATAGTTAGTGTCAAGGTACGTAAGTATAGCGTCAAGACCTAAGCCGCGAAGAAGCGGAAGAATTGTATTTTCATAGGTGTCCTGACCTTCAATGTTGAGAATATCGAATGCCTTAACTGCTGTATTTGTTGTTTCACCGAAGAAGAGAGCTACAAGGATGTCCTCAAACTGAGCGATGAAATCCCAGAGTGCGCCAACGAATACGCTGATGTTGGTATAGAAGTGGTCGTTTCCTTCCTGGAAACCGAATGTCCACTTAGCTGAGCTTTCGACATAAGTAGGTGTAAGAGTGTATTTTGCATAAACGTCAACGGTTTCTGTGCTGCCGTCTTCGTTTTCAACTTCCTTTGTACCTGTCTTTACTGCATAGGACTTAAGGTTTGCAATTGTGGAGGTATACTCAACAGTTTCACCGTCTGCGTTGGTGTAAGTGTAGAGATATTCGCCTGCATCGTTAGTCTTCTGAGTGTAAACTGAAACATATTCAGTAACAGGATTGTCAAGGTCGTCAACCATCTTGGGTTCAACGGGAATAGAGATATCTCCAACCACAAATTCTGTAAGGTTGCTTGCTTCATCAACATATTCAGTACCGCTGGCATCAACGTAAATGTACTTGCCGTCAGCATCTGTAGCATGAATCTGAGCATAGGCTTCCTTAGCTGTGCCGTCAGCATTAAGTACAACATTACCGTTTTCGTCATACTTATAGCTTGTGATTTCATGAGCTTCCTTAATCATCTGCCATGTGAGGTCTTCGCCGTTAACCTGGCCGTTTGCATCGATGTTAAGGTTGTAGTCCATGTATGCCTTAAGGCCTGCTTCTGTTTCATCGCTGAGATAAAGTGTCTTAGCTGTGAAGTCGAAGCCTGCTTCCTTAGCAACGTCACGGAAGTCACCGATACCGCCGCCGAAGATGCCCATAAGAAGGTCATAGATGGTGGTCATCATTGAGTCATTGAATACGAAATCACCAACAAGACTTGCAACGATGTCAAAGAGAGATACTGCACTGCCGTCTTCGCTTGTTGTGTCAAGCTCAATGCCGAGTGATGAAAGGTCGAGTGTACCTGTCTTTGTGAGGATGTTAAGAATGTCGGGAAGAGCCTTCTGGATAACGATATCAAGGCTATCCATTGTTTCGTTAACCTCTGCCTGTGTGAAGAGAATGTTACCCTCTTCATCCTTTACAACCTTATTATCGCCATCGAGCTGCCAGCCTGTATATCCGGTGCTTTCAATACCGTACTTAGCGATAATTGCTTCTGCATTATCAAGTGCACCGTCAAGAGCCTCACCGAGGTTCTCATAGAACATGGGGATACTTGTTCCGGGAATATAGTCAGTAAGAAGGTCAACAAGGATACCGATAACGATATCGATTGTGTTACCGTTGAACTTACCGTTTGTGATATTTTCAGTCTTAGCACGGTTAATAAGTCCGTTAACGATATTTGTAACACGTTCGGTTTCTTCAGGTGTGGGAAGCTCGCCGTTAAGACCGCCGCCTGCAAACCAGCTCTCGAAGAGGCCGCCGAATACGGCAAACAGATCCTCGTTAAGAACTGAACGTACAAGTGTAATGAAGGTCTTACCTGCATGACCGTTGAAGCGGTGCATTTTTGCAATATTGTTGGGTGCTACAGCATCGTTAATATTGGAATCATAAATTTCTTCGTCACCGCCGAGAACAGCAATTGAGCCGAGGTCGATGAATGAGGAAATTGTATAGTTGCCCTGAATGTCCTTTTCGGCAAATGCACTTGAAAGGAGATTGTTGAGCATTGTTTCGATGTCAAGGTACTCGCTGAGAAGTGCTGCTACGTCAAGTTCAAGAATCTTTGAAAGAACAGGATCAACGATTGCAAGAATCTCAAGAACGGGAGCGATAAGGTTCTTGATGGATTCTGCAAGGTTAGATGTTCTGATAGGTGCTCCTGTTTCGTCAACTTCACCTGTATCATATGTATACATAAAGTATGCGAGGTTGGGAAGAGCTTCGAGGAGTACTGTAAGAGGACTTTCAAGAAGACCTGTGAAGTTGTCGCCGTCACCTATGAGAAGTGCACGGAGAGCTACGAGGAGCGGAGTAAGGGGTGAGTTGATTGATTCCCAAACTCTGTAACCTGCCTTGTAATCTGTATCTGTGGGATACTTGGAACCTACAGAACTCTGATTATATACATAGTTGCTGTAATCAGAAGCAGACATTGAAGCTTTGTAGCTTGTGCCGGGAATAGTAACATCGCCAACACCGAGAGCCTCAATAATCAGCACAAGACCGTTAGAGTAACCTTCACCGCCCTGGAGATAGAGTTCATCGAAGAATCTGAGATCTTCACCGCCAAGGATGAGTGAGAATACGGGGTTGAGGGGTGAAAGAAGGTCTGTGATAAGTTCGAAGAATGCATCTACCTTCTTTTCGTTTGTATCAAGGGTAAGTCCCTGATACCAGTTGTAGTTTTCAGGAATTGCATACTTGGCAACCTGAGCCCATGTGAGGTTCATATAATCAGACTGAAGAGCTGCCTTAACAGCAGGATCTGTTTCAGTGTTGACTGCATTGGTGTATGCTGCTGAAAGCCAGTTAGCAAGACCTTCGTTTTTGAAGTTACCCTTAGTTGCATCATAGAATGCACCGGGACGGATGTCGATCTTAAGGTCAGCGAGAACGGGAAGGAACTTCTGGATTCCTTCACTGCTGAGGGCAGTGCTAAGCAGACCTGTTTCGCCGAAGAGAAGACCAACAAGGATGTTGATAAGTTCGTTAGAGGAAATGATGTCTGCTACAGCATCAGCAAGAGGTGTTTCTGATGTTGAGTCAATGTTGTTGAGTACATCCTGGATGAAGCCGAGGCTGATTTCCTGTCCCATAAGATTGAGAGGCTTGCCGAGGAAACCGTCAAGGGTATCACCGAGAAGGTCAACAATTGTGGGTACAAGAAGGTTAATGAGCTTGTCAACATTGTTGATAGCTGTGTTAACCTTGTTTAATTTTGCTTCGTCTGTTGTATTTACATCTTCTGTTGCCATATCGGCAAGAGAATCACCGAGATACTCACCGATTACAAACTGAGCTGAATCAGATGTAAGAGTATCACCGTTCTGCTTGTCTTTCCAGGTAAGCTTACCGTCAGAAGCGGAATTAGCGTAGGCGAAGGTATCAACCTCGTATTCATTAAGAAGTGAGATAAGGATACCAGCGATAGCGTCAGCCTGACCCTGAAGAGCGCCAAGAATTGTACCAAGGATACCCTCAGTACCGAGGAGCTGTCCGAGAGTGGTCAGAAGACCGTCGTTCATAATCCAACGGAGAAGAACGAGGAGCACGTCGCTTCGGTCTGCAGTAAGGTGGTAGATATGGTGAGTAGGTATATTAATACCGTCTCTGGTATGGTATGTGCAGTTACACATTGCCATAACTCTGTTTACAGGTATGACTATGCTGAGTCCGCCTATATTCTTGGACCATGAGTAAGCATCAAACAGATTTGCACCGGCAAGACCGAAGAGTGTCTGAGAAAGAACACCCTGAGCAAGGTAATATCTCTTTTCGGTTGCGTTATAATATGCAACCTTCTTCGTTACCTTGGTTCCGTCTGCATTCTGCTCTGGAGAACCGTTGGTATATTTTGCATGATAGGAGGATGCATCTGCATTATAGTCATAGTAGATGACATTACCGTCCGCGTCTTTTTCATCCTCCAGCAAGAAGTTAGTGTAATAATTCCATGCCTGTGAACCGTCATCATTCAGCGCATATGTCGGACCCCATTCCGTCTTTTCAACCTGAGTAAGGCTCTGAAGAAGGCCTGTGAAGCCCTTTGTAAGTTCAAGGTTGTTATCTGTAAGAAGACCTGAAATCATATCCTTGTAAAGATTCATATTATCTTTACCGTTAGCTGCATTAATGCCAACAACCTTAACATCATACTGATATGTGAGCTGAAGAGTCTGAATCTTGGGAAGAAGCTGATTGTATTCAATAGCTGCAAGAAGATTGGGAAGAAGGTCAAGAATTGTACCTACAGGGTTAGCAAAGAAATCATTCTCGAGCCAGTTGAAGATAGGAGCAAGGAGATAGCTCCAGAGGTCATAACCGTGGTTTGTAATATATGCTGTAAATTCGTTTTCGTAGCCTTCAATTGATGTTGCTTTAACAATCATATCTGCTGTGGGATAACCCTTGTCAGCGCCGTCATTTGTTGTCTGAGGAATACCGAGAAGCTCATAAAGAGGAAGAAGAACTGTGTCATAGATACAGGGTCCGCCTGATGAGAATCTGATATCACCGCCGAGGTTAGTGTCGCTACCAAAGAGCTTAACTGAAGCCTTAAGTTCATAGGGCTCTGTGAAGTCACCTATAAGACCGCCGAGGATAGGCTGATAGCCGCAAACTGCGGAAGCGAGTGCCTTATAGAATGTATCCCAGTTTGTAATCTTCCAGGCTGCCTTGCTGTCAAGTGCTTCCCATGTTGCGGGAGAAATACCGCGCAGGGGGTTTTCTGTGGAGCTAGCTACTTCAGTATAGTTGGGAAGAACGGTTTCTTCCTTCCAGTAAGATCTTGTAAATGCGTCACCGCTCTGAGTACCGGTAAGAAGAGTACGTGAATCTTCCTTATAACGGGGAGCAGTATCACAAAGTTCGAGAATTTCTTCGTATTTTACACCCCAGATTGAACCGTCGAACCACTTGTGGTAACCAACGCCGTCCTGACCGAGGTCATGGCTGTTGCCGGACCAGTTTTCTGTGTACCACTGAGGCATGGTTGCAAGGGTACAACGAAGGAATGCAGGGAAGAGCTTTGCCTGTGTACCGTTAAGTGTAATGATAAAATAGTTCATATCAATACGGCCGGCAAGGTTATAGATAAGCTCACCGACAAGCTCATTAAGAAGCTTGAAGAGCATAGTCTGAAGCTCACCGCTGTAGAGGAAGGTCATAATGAAGTTGATAAGATATTCCTTAAGGTTCTTAACATTATCACCCTTTAAAACGGTTGTTGTAGTTCCGTCACCGTTCTGATAAGTGTAGTTAACTTCCCATGCACCAAGAGAATTTGTAACCTTAGTGAGGGTGTAAGTTGCATTGTTATATGAAATGGATGTGGCATTCTTGTTTTCAAGCCAGAATACTTCTGTGCTTGAACCTGATTTACCCACATAGCTGAAGAGCTTTGTTGTTGTACCGTCATCATTTTTCTGATTCTTATAAACCTGGCCGTTTTCCTTGTTTGTAAGAAGAACATTGGCAAGAAGTGAACCCATATCTTCAGAAAGGATAATATTATCGATGTCTTCAATAGCCTGTTCAAGAAGAGCTTCGGCATCTTTGCTTGTATTAAGACCAACAGCATCAATAATTTCCTGAATTAAGCTATGGTCAAGTGTGCCTGCGCCTTTAGCCCAGATAAACTCATAATAACCGGTTGAACCGTTATAGTTATTACTATTGTTGTACTTATCGAAGAGCATATGACGAATCTGAGTATCTGCTCCGTCACCGCTGGTGGAGTCACGGAGAGTCTTGAGCATATCTCTGTATTGGATAGCCTTGTCAACGATTGAGGGAGAACCTGATGTGATAGTATCATAATAAGCTGATACTTCATCAAAGGTACGTGCATAATCGGGATTTTCTGCAACCTGCTCAGCAAAAGCATCGGGATCATAGGGAGTACCTTCATTGAGGAACTTAAGAAGGGTACCGGGAACTGCTTCTGCTGTTATAGCATTATATGAAGAAAGGATGGATTCAAAGTTGTAGTAATGAACCTCTTCACCGCCTTCTTCATAGTAGAAGTAAACCTGGTCAACAAGGTCGTATACACGGTTTACTGCACGTCTCTTAAGGTCGTTCATGAACTCATCATAAGCGTCGAAACCGTCTGTGAAGATCTTGTCGAACATTTCCTTAGAAGCTTCAACTGTAGAAAGCTTCTTACACTGGTCGTAACCTCTTGCAATCATTTCGTCATACATACCCTTGATTGCAGGATAAGACATACTACCTGTAAGGATAGCTGAATCCATGAAGCTATCCATCTGCTCTTTATATTCAATGTATGTTGAACCGTGGATGTTAAGGTTAACAGCACCGTACTGTGCATAGAACTTATTCCAGTTACCTTCAGTGAAGGTAATTCTTTCAGCTTCAGGAAGAGTGCTGTCTTTACCAACCTGAATAAGCTGGTCATAGTTTACGATGCCTGCTGTATTTGTAAGATAGGGGAATACATGATCTTCAAATGCTGTTACAACCTTAGCTGCATCTGTATAGAACTGTTCTGCCTCGATATAGTCAATATGAATGCAGTGTTCACCTTCACGATCACATACGTATGCAGTTGTGCCGTCAGCCTGTTCTACAGAAGCGTTAGCTGCGTTACATGTTATGCCGCAAGTACCGTCGCATTCTTCCCATACGTGACCGATTGCAGCTGATTCTGCAGGTGTCTTGATAACGGGATCTGAGTGATCTGTGTCAACAACGAGCTTGAAGAGTCTTACGTATTCATCGTAATTCTCGTTGGCCCATGTCTGAGCTACAAGGTAACCGAGTTCAAGGTGACGTTCTTCAACATTGTTATAATAGGCAGCACCTTTAAGACCATCTTTGCCCGTAAAAGCTGCGATGATCTTGTCTGTGATATTTACTGTTGTTTCACCGTCGAAAGCATCAGTATCGTCAAGCTCGGCGAGAACAGCTTCAATCTCTTTATATGTAGTTTCGAGATCAGCACCTACAGTTTCGCCTGCAGCTCTTGTGAAGAGCGCTTCAATATCATTTTGGAAGTCAGTCGCATAAGCAGATGCGATATAGTCAACGATGTTGGTCTTATACCACTGCTTAACCTCTGCCCATGTTCTGTTACCTGTAATCTTGGGTGAAACATAAGCATTCCAGATATCTTCAGCATTACCGACACCGGAAATGTTGATAGCATCTTCGTACTTAACGATATTCTCAGAAATAGCAACAACCTTTTCGTTGAGCACGTCAGTAGCAAGTGAGCCGTAATCGGTTGTAAACCACTCGTCAGCAAGGTCGATAAATTCAGCTACCTGCTGCTTAACCTGAGCCATAGCTGCTGCTGTAGCCTTAGAGTCAGCCTGAGTATTGGTGAATTTGATTGTATTGGCTGTGATTCCCTGACCGGATGTTACAGCTTCTGTTGTAAAAGCAACAGTAGCAGTATAAAGCTGAAGATCACTCTCAGTTTCGGGAATATCAGTATATTCCGGAGCCCACTGAAGAATGTCAAAGCCAGCGCCGATATAAAGTGTTATCGGCTTTGCTGTGCCGTAATATCCGCTGTCTGAGGTTTCACCAAAGGCAAAATACTTAAGAATCTCGTCATACTGGCTGAGTGAAACAAGGGCAGTGGTTCTGCCGTTCATACCTGCCTCAACCTTGTCGAGAATAGCATCGTAAATGCCATAGTAGGTGTGCACTGAAGACGCAACAACCTTAGCCGCTTCCGAATAAGCAGCTGCAACCCAATGCCATGAAGATGTTGACGAGTCAAGCTCAACCTTCCATTCATTTGCGTTTACCTGTTGCGGTACTTTTTTCTTATCCTCAGCAGTAGCCTTATCAGACTCAGCTGCAAGGATATAGTCAGCGAGAGTACCGTGATGAAGCTCAATACGGCTCATCAGGTTGTCGATAGTGTTGTCCGCACCGAGAGAGGTGAAGCACACCGACACGCTGGTTACTATCATCATGATAGCGAGTACGCAACTTAGTACTTTTTTACCAACTTTCATAATTTTTTCCTCCTTAAAAATGAAAGAATGTATATATTACAAATAGGATTCCCTATAATAATACCGAGCGTTTTAACCTAAAAAAGGGTGCAAAATGCCCATAGAGACACCTATAACTATATGTAGTATATCATTTAAAATCAAGTTTTTCAATTGTTTTATTAAAAAATTTTGAATTCTACATATTGCATAGATAAGGAAAGTTTATTTTGTTGAGTTTTACTTATATGAACATTGAACAAAAAAATGCGCCTATTTTTGCGAAAATAAACAAAAAACTGTATCTTGTGACAGATACAGTTTTTTATACAATATATTGCAATTTTTCTTAAACATCATTATTATTGAGCGCAAACAAAAAGTGACGGCTTTCGCCGTCACTTTAATTGATTCAAATCACTTGCTGTTCAGATCGTATCAATACATATCTGAAGGATCGTTACAGCAAATATACTTGCCTGTGAAGAGCTTAATGAACTTATGGAAGAGTCTGAATAAGATTCCCCAGAAGCTTGTTTTATGGCAGCTACATGTGCACTTTGCTTCTGCCTGCACCTTAATCTCGCCGCCGGATACAGCACCGTTGTCGGATACTGTAATATCTGTCGTTTCGCCGCTACCTGCAACGATTGCCTGATACTTGCCGGGTACAACTCTGAATGTTGCTACACCGCTTCCGTTTGTCTTAGCTGTTCCTACCTGCTCGTTTGTTCCTGCCTTGTAGAGAACAACAGATACACCCTCACGGGCTACACCGTCAGTGTCCTTAACGGTAACTGATACTGTGATATATTCGATTGAAAGAACTTCTGTCTTTGTCTCTTCGCATCTGCTGCACTTATACTCTACATAACCGTCAGTTTCTGTAGCATAGTTGGGCTCAACACGCTTTGTTTCTACAAAATTATGACCGAGAGCCGGTGTCAGACCTTCCTTATTATAGGTGTAGTCGCAGACTGTACAACCAAATTCTTTTCCGCCCTTTTCAGTACATGTTGCATCAACAAGAACTCCGGTTTCAACGCAAGTATGCTTTTCAGCTGTATATACGGGCTGAATAATTGTGTCAGCTGTTACTTCAGTGCCGGCTTCAACAGACCAACCTGCGAATGTATAGTGGTTGAAATCATCGTATGCCTTTGCAGGTTCATCATAATCAGCTTTATTGAATGCGGGAATTTCTTCACCGTATGAAAGCTCAACTGAATAGATTTCTTTATTGTTTGCATCAGCATAGGTTACAAGGAACTTACGGGGTGTTTGTTTAAACTTAGCAACATATACTGCATCTGCAGTTGCAGTTGTAATTTTAACAACAGTTTCCGTTGTATCGCCTTCAACGAACCAACCGATGAACTCATAGGTGTACTGATTGTCTGCTGCTCTTGTAGCTGTCGGAATTGATTCCTCGTCAATAGCAGCACCTATACCAAGGTTAAGTGTATCAAGTCTAAGTCCGTTCCAGTTTTTGAATGCTATTGTTACAGATGTCTTTGTTCTGCTGATTTCAGTACCGCAAACTGAACAGTAAACTACGCTATAAGTTACGCCGTCTACTGTCTCCTGAACAGCATCTGCAGGTGTATGATTGAGCTTTTCGCCTTCAACGTCGACCTTTGTTGCTTCACAAGCTGTACACTTATATGCTACCTCTGCAGCAGATGTGCATGTTGCCGCCTTATTCTTATCAGACTCAGCATCCTTTACCCAGTTATGCGTTGCTGATGTAAAGCCTGCATAAAGTCTTGTAAGAGCAGTAATTGCTGTGTCTTCGTCAAATGCATTCTTAAGAGTCGCATCTGTGTACCAACCATTGAATGTATAATGATTGTCAGCATCGGGAGCCTTAGTAGGCTCTGTGCCACCGAATTCTACGGTTTCACCGCCGTCAACTGTTGTATCCCATACATATTCTGTGCCGTTGTAATAGATAACCTGGTATGCAATAGCTTCTGCTTCAAATACTGCATAGAAAGTTGCGTCACCAGCAATTGTGAAATCAGTTACGATATCACCCTTCGCACCGGTTGTTGACCAGCCGAGGAACTTGAATGTATAAAGCTTCTTAAGCTCAGCATCTGCGTCCTTGTCAGCGAGGCTGAATGTGGGCTCTGCAACAGGAACTCTGCTGTCACCCATAGCACCCATCATTACTGCAAACTCATCATAGCCGTCTGTAGCATCAAGAGGCTGAACCCATGTGTTGGGAACCATAAACTGATGTGTATAGATGATTGTTGACTGAGTATAAGATGCCTTGAGTGTAATATTTTCTGTTACGTCAATGGGAAGAGTAACTGCATTGCCGTCTGCATCCTTCCAGCCTGCGAAGGTGTACTTATACTTACCGTCTGCACTGTTTGCCTTAGTGGGCTCAGTTACAGCTGTCTTTTCGATTGTTGTACCGGATACAACATCAGCGATTGTCTTGATTTCAGTAGTACCGTCTTCGTCAACGAACTTAACGGTGTACTTCTTAATCTTGTCAACCTTTTCAGTCCATTCCTGACCGCACTGTGTACAGTAACGGGTGATCTGGCCTTCCTTGTCTGCTGTTGCTTCGTAGGTCTTTGTGGGATCTTCGCTTACAGCAAGGATATGTCTGCCGGTTGCAGGAATTTCTCTTGTATCGATTTCTGTATCTTCGTCATCACTGTCAACATAAACCTTACACTTCTTACACTGAAGTGTTTCGACACCTGCTTCACCGCAGGTTGCTGCTTTTGTTTCAACCCACTGGGTTTCAACGTGGCCTGTTGCAGGAATAGTAGTAAGGTCTTCTGATGTGTAGCAAAGCTTACATGTATGATATGTCTTGCCTGCTTCTGTACAGGTTGCCTTAAGTGTCTTTGTTGCGCCCCAGCTGTGAGCATCTTCATCGATTGCGATTTCGCGTGTAATTGTTTCTCCGCAAGCCTTACAGGTAGCAATTTCCTTACCCTTTGTCTTACAGGTTGCTGCAGTTACAAGTGTGTAAACGATTTCACCGTCAGCCATATCGTAGATATGATCATGAGCAGGATCGATAAGCTCACCGTCTACTTCATAAATCTTTTCTTCAGTACCGCAAATCGGGCAAACCTTATATGTGTATCCGTTTTCTGTACAGGTAGCGGGTACATGTGTAATTGTCCAGTCATGACCTGTTGTCGGATAAACAACCTTAGCCTTTTCGTCACCGCAGACGATACAAACCTCTGTCTTGTAGCCGTCTGCAAAACAGGTTGAATGAACTTCCTTAACATCATAGCTATGGTCAGCAGCAACCCTAAACTTCTTAGATGTCTTGTTGCCTGCCTTATCTGTTACTGTAACAAGATAGTTACCTGCTTCAGTAATTGTATATGAGCCTGTACCGGCAGCTGATGTTGTTGTGAGTTCGACAGCCTCACCGTTAACAGTAAGAGTTGCAGCAACCTCAACGCCTGTAACTGTTGCCGTCTTACAGTATGTGGGTGTGCCTGCTACTTCGTCTTTGTTGCTGTCGCCTTCAACGGTGAATACGGGAGCTGTGTTATCATAGATAAACTTAGCTGTTCTAACAAGTCTGTCAAGACGGTTGCCGGCCTTATCGGTTACATAGTAATAAACAATGTAGGTTTCACCGTCTTCAAGGCTCTTGTATTTTACTTGGTCGTTTTCATCATACTGAGGAGCTCCGTTTTCATCAAGGTCAGCAACAAAAACTTCACCAAGCTTAATAACATAGTTAGCTGTGTTGTTAAGTTCTTCTGAATCATCTTCAAATACGGTTACTGCAATCTGAGTTGCTGCACCGTAATTGTCAGCTGTAAGTGCAGTTTCACCGGGGAATACAAATGCTTTGATGTTTGCTATACCCTTACCTATACCGCTTGCATTGTAAAGAGGATCAATGTCACCTGTATCATTAGCGGTAATAATAAGGTCTGTATCTGCATTAGCGAAGAGGCTTACGGGCTGGTTGTCAGTTTCATATGCGGGTGTGCCTGTTGAGCTCCAGCTGCCCTGTGTGCCGAGGTAGATTGTACCTGTAGGCTTAACAGTATCAGTGAGCATAGCGATTTCAACTGTTTTTTCTGTGAGCTTTGCATCGCATGAACACCAGGTCTTCTTTTCACCCTTTGCATAATAGGTGGGTGCTGTTACAAGTTCTTCGTTGTCATATTCATGAGCTGATTCTGTGAACTTAGCATAAATTGTGATGTCAGCTGTGATTGCGGTATTTGCAATGTCAAATGCAGTTTCTGTGCCGTTTTCGTCCTTTGTTACCCAACCATCGAATTTATTGTGCTTTTCATCATCAACCCAGCCTGCGTTAGGTGTGGGAACAGCTTCAGCCTTTTCATTGGCTGCAACTTCATATTCAGTGGTTTCGCCGTCAATATCTGTTGTTACAGTGTAGAGCTTATCGGTGAGCTTATAGGTTGCATAGAATTCCATCTCGCCTGTGATAGCCATACCACGTACATAAGGCTGTGCATTGCCTTCTGCATCATTGTAATACCAGCCTGCAAATACATAGCTCTGGCCGTCGGGAGGTGTTACTGTGCATGTAGCCTTAACTGAAGGAGCATTTAATTTTGAATTATATGTGTGCTTAGTGGTAGCAAGAAGACCGGTTTCAACAGTATTATCGCCTTCTGTCGTTGTTGATTTATCTGCTACCCAGTTTTCACCGTCAAGAACAGAGTTGTACCACTTAACATTGTAGTATCTGTAAATAGGCTTATACTGTGCAATGAAGGTCATATCCTTACCTTCACAGAAGGTAGGAACTGTCTTATCCCAACCGATGAAGGAGTAGGTATAAGTATCGTCCTGTTCTCTTACCTGAGCAGCTCGGTTAGCCTCAGCGATAAGCATTTCAATATTCTGGCCGTATTCGTACTTACCTGCAGCAAGCTGAGTCTTACCGTCGAAGCTCATAAACTTAATTTCATAAGTATAGGGGCTGAACTCGAACTGAGGATAGAGTGTTACATTTGATGTAACCTTCTTGATTCCATCCTCGCCACCGTACTTATTACCGTTTGCTACGGCATAGGTTGTATCTGTCTGCTGTTCGTCGTACCAGCCAAGGAATGTGTAGTAGCCCTGAGCTGTGGCTTCCATTGAAGGAACATATTCAACGTCTTCTGTTGTATCGTCATCCGGATCGTCGGGAGTTCCGTTGTCGTTGATTACCTTTGTTGTCCATGCGGGAAGATCTGAATCCTGAAGAACTCTTTCGCTGAATGTGTTTGCACCGTCAATATATGTTACGGTGTAGAAGGGTTCGGGATTACCGTAAACTGCTTCAAATGTTACGTGTGATGTGGGTGAGAAGGTAAGCAACTCATCAGTACTGAGTTCTGAGTCTGTTGCTACAACAACATCACCTATTTTACCTGCACCTTCAACAAGCTTCCAGGTATTTGTAAAGTGAACCAAAGCTTCGCCATCATCATATTCGGCGGTAGGTGCAAGAGTACCGACTGTATCTTCTGTAATTAATGTACCGTGGTTAACTTCTGCTGTGATTGTCTGATCTTCACCCTTATCATTCTTGTAATTGAATGTTACGGTGTAAGGAGTAGGCTGAGGATCACCGTATGCAGCTCTGATACCAACGGGCTTAACATTTTCTGTGCCGTCTTCAACTGCACCAAGACCGAAGGCGATGTTTTCCTTTGTGAATACAATTGAATTATTATAGCCGAAAGTTGCTTCTTCGCCGGATGCATTGTTATATACCCAGTTCTTAAAGGTGTAACCATAACCTTCCTGTGCGTATGTATAAGGAACATAATCTATAGGAGCAGAAAGTGTTTCGCCGTATTTGATATTTACTTTTCTTGGAATTTCAGTACCTGTGCTGTCCTTGTACCAGAAATTAACAGCATATGTTCTTAAATGTCTTCTGTAAACAGGATAGTATGTAACATCGCTTCTTACAATCCAATCACTCTCAGCAGTCTTAACTGCAATTGCTGTGCCGGCTTCATTGAAGTTGCCGTCTTCGAGAAGAATGTGGTAGTTGCCGCTTGAGGGTGTCTGAGCTGACCAGCCTTCGAAGGTATAGCTATACTGAAGGTCGTTTCTGATGCCTGTAGGAAGAACAGTTCTGTCAGCAGGAATAACATTTGGGTTAGAAAGGTCTGTTCTGTATGCATAGTCAGCACTGCCTGTAAGGTTTGTGCCGTCAGCTTCATTGATAAATTTTACGGTATATGTCTTATCAAAACCTACTGTGTCATACTTGGGAGTAAGGATAAGATCCTTAGTGAAGGTGCATCCACTCTGTGATACTGTGTCACCGTTGATGTCAACCCATGTACCGTTGAAGTTATTATATGTATACGGACCGCTCACATAGCTTTCTGTAGGTGTAGGCCATGTGATATCTGCCTGGGTCTGGCCGTATTTTACGGTCTCTGTACCAAGGTATTTACCGTCGATGTCATAGAACTTAACGGTAATATCCTTAGAAACCCACCAACCGTAGTATGTTACGTCAGTGCTGATGGTCTTGTTGTTGGTTGACCATTCTGTGCCTGCATTGTAGTAGAGCACATCGTTATATGTAATGAACTTGCCGTCTACAGTACCGCCGTCTGCCTGGTATTCAGCAAACTTTTCACTGCTGATAGGTGTTGCAAAGTCAGCTTCGAGAGCGTTATAGGAAGCGTTACCTGTGTCGGGCTGCTTCTCTGTCCAGATACCCTTGAAGGTGTAGCCGGATGCACTACCCGTACCGTTGGGCATGGTGCCTATCGAAGCACTGTAGTAACCTTCCTTCGTCCATTCAGCACTTGTGGTAGTTCCGTCAGTAAGCCCAAGGGTATAATCAAGACCTGAGATTGAGCCGGCACCGTCTACCTTTACTGTATACTTAGGATAAGTAACAGTAAGGTTACCTGAAATAGTTGAGGTTACATCACCGCCATTGGCCAGCTTAGCTGTTGCCTTCTGTACAACATAACCTGTATATTTACCGTTGTTAGGGTCAGGTGCACTTACCTGCAGGTTAGCCTTGGCATAAACCTTACCGTCTTCGTCATTATAATAAATGTCGTCAGCAACTTCACCTGAAAGGGCATCACCGCCTGCTGAGGTAGAAATATAAGGGGTGCCGAGAACAACACTGCTGTGTAAAGTAGTGGTGCTTGCTGTCCACTTTACACCGTACTGGTCAAAGTAGTTGCCGTAAGAAATAGATACATTCTCTGATATATCAGCGCCGCCGATTTTATTAATGGTAAAGGGCTTGGCTGTAGTACCTATATCAACACAGGTAGCGCTGTCGAAGCCTACGATAGCGGGCTTTTCATAACTCACCGCACCCGTCGCATCCGCATTATTTCCGCCCGGGCTGGAATATCCTGACAGTAAAAAAGCCTTCGCATCCGACCAGCCACCCTTATTAGAAAACGTATATTGATCTGTTAACAGGTCATTACTGTTTCCGATTTTAATCGTATCCCAAACCGTTTCATGAGGTTCCCCGCCAAGCCCCAAAACGCTTGTCGCCTTGTTATATACAGCACCTTCAAAATAGTAAGGGAAACCGGGAACATCCATAGTGAACTCATAAGTACCTGTCTCAACAGTTAGCTGAGTATCTTGTTTGTATTCATAAGTATCACCTGTAGTTGCAGTTCCGGTGCCGTTAGCTGGAATATACCATATTTTCATTTCAAAATATGAACCACTTTTGTTTAATCGGTCATTAACCGTATATCCGATTGTAACCTTGTAATTATCCGCAGGTGTAACCGCTGAACAGTCTGTGTCTGTAGCAGCCTCTGCTTCTGTAGGTGCAACCCACACCCAGCAGGACAGTACCATAAGCACTGCTAAAAATAAAGATATTGATTTTTTTAATTGCTTTTTCATTAAGATTTCCTCCTTAATAAAAATTAACCGTCTTACTGCGAAGAAATGTTTTCCGCAGTAACGAAACATTATGTGACTCACCGTATCCTCTGCTTGCTTTTCAGCCCGACCTCTGACCCGGCCACCTGCGGCAAAAAGGGCGCAAAAAGGTACAGTTAGACACTATTAGTCAGTAACAGTATATCACCGAAGAGTCAACAAAGTCAAGTTGACTGTGAGAAAACTTTTTCAAATGTTAAAAAATTGTGTCTTGTGACGAAAATAAAGTTATTCCTTTGTGCAAAATGGAGAATAGGCAAAAATATGCTTTACAAGGTATTGTGGTTTAATTCTCAGATACACACAACAGCAGGAAAAGTATAATAAAAAATACCCGCCGTTCACGGTGAACGACGGGTAAATTGTTAATTCTGTTTAAAACTGAATTATATTCGATTCGTTGCTTATTGTCTGAGTGACAAGAAGACTCTTCTTTGCGTAATGCTTTGTTGTTACTCTGTACTGGTAGCCGGATTCAACAGTAAGGCTGGTGGAAAGATTGGCGGCACACTCATCAATATACACATTTCCATATTCATAGTAATCTTCCCATGAGCTGGAGCTGTTTGCCCTTCTTTCAACTGTAAGGTTTTTAAATCCACATCGAACAACAGAAGAAACGCAATAAGTCAACCCGTCAATTGTAAGTTTTGTTCCACTTTTTGAAATAGATAAAGCGGTGGCTGTAATAAGTCCACTTGCTCGCGTTTGTATTTCTTCATCTATTATAACATTCGCCGATAAATCAAATTCAAGAACAGGAGTCTCAGAATCGTCATCTACTGCACATATATTGAAGGTAACAGATGACACAATTAAAACTGCACAAAGAAAAATAGATATTATTCTTTTCATAAATATACTCCATTATTTTATGGTTTCAGCAATAGTAACCATCTCTGTATAAGGAATAGAAGCTGTTATATAGTATCTGTACTCTTCGTTGACAAAATTTATAGATGAATCTTCACTTCCATAATCAAAAACATAAAGATATGTATCGTTTATAACGATGGTTTTCGCATTATCTAAATTATGAAAATTGACTGTTCGTTTTCCACTATCATTGTTTATACAAAAAGTATATCTAATATCATTCTTGTAAACATCAAATGAAGCCTGCTCAATCTCATCCGATATTGAATACCTCGGTACACTAACTTTACACTTATCATCAAACAAAAATGCCTCAGGGAACATTATGTCTTCATAACCGTGCTCTGCTAAATCTGCAAGCAGGGTATCAACAGAAATATACTCTTCCTCGTCTTCGCCGAAGAATGTAATCTGAATAGTACCGTTATCACGGGTCAGGAAGCCGTTCTCTGTGCTGATGTTACGATAATTGGCTGCAACATAAGCACTCAATCCCGACAATATCGCAAGCAAAGCTACTAACAAGAGCACCTTTTTTACAGTAACTTTTTTCTTTTTGTTCTTTTCGGGATAGGCCTTGGCAAGTATTTTATCTATACCCGACCTTACCTCCTCTTCTGAGGGCTCAGGTTCGTTTTCAATAAGCCCGTCCACATAGGACAGAAAGTCTTCGATTGCCTTATCTGCATTTGTTTTTGTTATATCTTCCTTATCAGAATGGTCAGAAACTGAAATTTTTGTATTTTTTATATTTTCATTCTTGTTATCTTCGGAGCTTTCGGCATCCTGACCGAAAACTCGGCTTTCGTCTTCCAAAACAAACCACCCTTCCTTTTGGTAAGTATCGCTCTTCATAAATGTATTTCATAAAGAACCGAAACCTAACAAAAAATTTTTTAATAAAATAAAAGCTCCCTGATATTTTCCTTGACCTTGGCTATCAGTCTGTTTTTTCTCATATAGCAGGCATGGTCGGCAATGCCAAGCTCTTCAGCTATCTCGCCTTCTTTTTTCATTCCGTCCGAAACCAGATCAAAAAGAATTTTCTCTTTATCGGTAAGCCTGCTGTATGCGGTATTTATAAATTTCTCTGCGTACTCTGTTGCTATGGTTGACTGAAGGGTAGTGGCTCTTTCTTCAAGACCCTGCATCTCTTCCTCAAAGGTTGTAAACCTTTCAAGCTCCTTTTTGCGCTTTGCCTGCATACTGATAATCTTTTTGGCCGCTACGGAAGAAAGCCACGCCTTCAGGTGCCGGTCTTCTATTATATGCGCCTTTTCGGCAAGCAGTAAAAAGGTTTCCTGCGCAACATCCTCGGCATCCTCTTTGCTTTTCAGTCTGGATCTGCAAAATTTCAGAATATAGGAATAGTGTTCCTCACAAATTTTGTCCATTTCTTCTTTGCTTATCAACAACTATCCCTCCCTCTTTACAGATTTAGAATTTTTTCATTCAGAGAATATCTTAAAAAGTTATACCATAAATGTAAATTTTTGTCAATTACTGTATTATGTGTAAATCTGCCCGCCATACATATAAAAAACGAGGCTCTTTTATAAACCTCGCTTTTTGCTATTACATTATAATATATATTATTCTCCTGCAAGTGCATCAAGACTCTGCTTTTTAAGGTAAGCATTAATAAAGCCGTCAATGTCACCGTCCATAACAGCGTTGATATTACCCATTTCAAAGCCTGTTCTGTGGTCCTTTGCAAGTGTGTAAGGCATAAATACATAGGAACGTATCTGACTGCCCCAGCCAATTTCCTTCTGTTCGCCCTTGATGTCCTCGATTTTTTCAAGATGCTCTCTTTCCTTAATCTCAATGAGCTTTGATTTGAGCATTCTCATACAGACCTCTCTGTTCTGATGCTGGCTTCTTTCAACCTGACAGCAGACAACAATGCCTGTGGGATTATGAATAAGACGAACAGCAGATGAGGTCTTATTAACCTTCTGTCCGCCGGCACCTGATGCACGGTAAACCTCCATTGTGATATCTTCTTCTCTGATATCAACCTCGATGGTGTCATCAATTTCGGGCATAACTTCAAGTGAAGCGAAGGATGTATGTCTTCTTCCCGATGAATCAAAGGGAGATACACGGACAAGTCTGTGAACACCCATTTCACTCTTCAGATAACCGTAAGCGTTTTCGCCTTCGATAACAACGGTTGCAGACTTAAGTCCTGCTTCGTCACCGTCAAGGAAGTCAACGGTTGTAAACTTGAAGCCGTGCTTGGTTGCCCACTGGCCGTACATTCTGAAGAGCATCTGGCACCAGTCCTGAGCTTCGGTTCCGCCGGCACCTGCGTGGAAGGTGAGAATTGCATTTTTGCCGTCATATTCGCCTGAAAGAAGAGTAGCAAGTGTCTGCTTTTCAAGCTCAGCCTCAACTGCTTCAACACTGTTCTGACATTCTTCCAGCAAATCAAGATCGCCTTCTTCATCGGAAAGCTCTATCATAACAAGAGCATCCTCATAGGCTGTCTGTAAATCCTCATAGGCTTTGATTTTGCCCTTAAGGGTAGCTATTCTCTGAAGCACCTTCTGTGAATTCGCAAGGTCGCCCCAGAAATCCTCCTTTGCAGACTCTTCTTCAAGAGCAGCAACTTCCTTTGCCATTTCGTCAAGACCGAGAGCAGAAGCAAGCTCACCGAGAGGCTTTTCGCTTTCCACAAGTCTTAATCTTAATTCTTCAAACTGAATCATGAATATCCAAATCCTTTCAATCTTATCACCTTAAGGTAACGGTAATCGAACCGAACAAGCCAAAATGTCCGATTTCCGGCACCTTTGTAATTTTTTCTCCTCGCAATACGCGAGTATTGTTTCGTCGAAGAAAATCCCAAATGCACCAAAACTCGGACATTTACGGTCTTCGAGTTTAATGGGTGAAGATTTTTCTTGTAGCAAGGCAAAAGGTGAAGGGAATACTTGTGTATTTCCGAGGCTTTTAACGATACTACAGGGAAAATATGCCCCATTAAACCTTGTACGGTTCGACTACCGTTACCTTAAATCGTTAAACTAAATCTTAAGTATCATAGCTATATTACCA